>JAOABX010000004.1 GCA_026418175.1 Flavobacteriales bacterium | reverse complement strand
CTGGTCTCGTGGGCTCGGAGATGTGTATAAGAGACAGGCCCCCATACTGTGCACCAAATCCTCCGGTATATACATCGGCATTTCGAATAATGTCTGTTTCAAATACTGAAAATAAACCTAGCGAATGAAATGGGTTATAAATAATTGCACCATCCAATAATACTTTGTTTTGTACGGGTGGTCCACCACGAATGTATAATTGCCCACCCTGATCTCCTGTACTTACCACTCCGGGTAATACTTGTAAATATTGCGCAATATCCGGTTCGCCACCCACACTGGGCATTTTTCGTATAGTTTCGGCTGTTACACTTACCTGCGATACTTTCACTTCTTCCCGGGCTTCTTGTTTTTCTTGGGTAATCTCTACCCCACCCAATTCAATGGCAGTTTCTTCAAGGAAAAACTTTTCTATCAATGCTTTACCTTCAGTAATTTTGATGTTTTTCGTAAACTTATTATATCCCAAAACTTTGATTATTACCGTGTAATCACCCGGTGAAAGGCGGGTAATACTGAAAAAGCCATTATTATCGGTCGTTGTACCAATTTTTGTCCCTTCTAAAACAATATTGGCCAAAGGCACAGGGTCGCCGGTGGCTTTATCATACACCGTTCCTTTGATACTTCCAAATTTATCTTGTGCTTTAATGGGTAGGTTTGCCGATAAAAAAACAGCAATAATGGCTGTCAAACGGAATATTTTATTCATACATTCAAATTCGGGTACAAATATATCTGAATAAGTAAAGGATGAAATAACATTTTTTACGATTTATCACTAAGTTTTACTATAAGGTATGCTGTCAGCCAGTTAGAAAAAGAAAGTGTTTTTATTCATCATACTGTTTTAAGTATTGTTTGTTCGAAACGAAAAAACATAGATAGCGAAATTTTATGTAGGTTTGCGACCCTCAATTGAATAAAAAATGGATAGAAAAACATTAGTTGGCTTATTATTGATTGGAGTAATTCTGGTAGGATGGTGGTTAGTGATGAAGCCTTCGGCTGAAGAAATTGAAAAAGAAAGGCAGCGTGCCCAGCATATACGTGATTCAATTGCATTAGTAGAGCGTGAAAAAGCAGTGCAAGATTCGATTCGTTTGGCTGAAGAAGCAGCTAAGATTAAAGCAGCGGAAGCTGAGCCATTAGTTCCAGATACTTTGTTAGCAGCGCTCCCTGATTCTGTAAAACAGGCTGTAATAGACTCAATTCATAAAGCACAGGCAGCACAATTATTTGGTCCGTTTGCAGCCCATGCCAATGGTAATGATGATTTAGTTCGTATTGAAACTGAAAAATTTGTTTTATTCTTCAGTCCAAAAGGTGGTAAAATTTACCGTGTACAACTGCTTGGATATCAAACCTACAAGAAAAAATATATTGAACTACAACCTGATACATTAAAGCTATTTTTAGAAGAACTTTCGGGTTATAATTTAACCCTATTTAGTGGGAACCGGCAAATCAACACTGCCGACCTTTTCTTTACAACTGAAACACCTTCACAAACCATCCGGGGCGAGCAATTGGCTGTAGTAAGTATGAAAGCTTTTGCTAATAACGACCCCAATAAATACATCGAATTTCAATATACCATCAAAGGCAATGACTATATGATTGACTTTGATATAAATTTTGTGAATTTAGAAAAAGTATTGGATGCCAATCAAGGTGATTTGCCATTTAGCTGGACTCAAGTTACCCCTTCGCAGGAACGAGATGTTACCAATGAACGCGACCGTAGCAATATTTTCTATAAAGGAACAGACGGTGATATATACCGTGTAAAACGCGGTGGAGGGCCGGGTAAAAAGAAAATCGAACGTGAAATTCAATGGATTTCTTTTAAACAACAATTTTTCTCCACAGCACTAATTGCTAAAGATGGTTTTAAAGATTATCCGTTTCCGGCTGAATCAGTTGCTCCTTCAGACAATAACCCGTTCATAAACCTGGCATATCATGCAGAATTGTCCATTCCATACAATTATCAGCCTCAGGAAACATTTGTCATGCAAATGTATTTAGGTCCTAATCATTACAATACGCTTAAGAAATATAAAATGGATTTGGAAGACCAAATCGATTTAGGTGTTATATTTATTTTTAGCTGGGTAAACAAATACCTGATTATACCGGTGTTTAATTTCTTTGATAAAATGCACCTGGGATATGGATTAATCATTTTGTTGCTTACCATTATCATTAAATTACTTCTCTCTCCTATTACATACAAAACCTTTGTATCCAGCGCCAAGATGCGAATTCTTAAACCGGATATTGACGAAATTTCAGCCAAATTTAAGCCGGAACAGGCATTGGAAAAACAGCAGGCAATCATGCAACTTTATCGCCGCGCCGGAGTAAGCCCGCTTTCCGGTTGTATTCCTGCATTACTACAAATGCCAATTCTACTGGCTATGTTCAGCTTCTTTCCCGCTGCCATTGAACTTCGCCAACAAGGTTTTTTATGGGCCAATGACCTTTCTACGTATGATTCTATCCTACAACTTCCTTTCCATATACCTTTTTACGGTAGCCATGTAAGCTTATTTACTTTATTGATGACAGCTACTACCATGATATATACCTGGATGAGCAGTGCACAGATGAATACCGGAGGGATTCAGGCACAACAAATGAAAATTATGATGTTTATCATGCCCATTTTATTCTTAGGTATATTAAACAATTACAGTGCTGCCCTGAGTTATTATTACTTTTTATCAAACATCATCAGCATTTTACTTACTTTAATTATTCGTAAGTTCTTTATCAATGAAGAAAAGCTCCGCTTAATCATTGAAGAGAATAAGAAAAGGCCCATGAAAAAATCCAAGTGGCAGCAGCGGGTAGAAGAAATGCAAAAAATCCGTCAGGAACAAGCACGCCAGCGCTATGGCGGAGGTAATAAAAAATAAGAATTTTTATCTTATTTTAGTTTTATTCAGAGTAAATAAAGCCGTTCTTATTTTTTCTATTTTTGATAAGATGCAATTTAAGGGCTCATGCTGGTAAAAACTTTTGGGTCAGCCGTATTTGGAGTTAATGCCATTCAAATTACTGTTGAAACTAATGTATCAACAGGAACCAAATTTTTTATGGTTGGCCTACCCGATAATGCCGTAAAAGAAAGTCAGCAACGAGTTGAAGCTGCATTAAAAAACAATGGATTTAGAATACCCGGAAAAAAAATCACCATCAACTTAGCTCCGGCCGATATTCGAAAAGAAGGATCTGCGTATGATTTACCTATAGCAATTGGAATTATTGCGGCCACAGAGCAAATGCAAACCCAACGGCTGGGAGAATACATTTTGATGGGAGAATTATCGCTTGATGGGGAAATTCGCCCGATAAAAGGTGCATTGCCCATTGCTATTCAGGCTCGGCAAGATAAAATGAGAGGCATCTTACTACCTGAACAAAATTCGCATGAAGCAGCCATTGTACAAGGTATTGAAGTATATGGAGTAAAAAATTTGAAAGAGGTTGTAGAATTTCTCAATGGTAATAAAACACTTACGCCTATAACCTTTGATACCCGGGAAGAATTTTTTCATAGCTTAGAACAACTCCCCTTTGATTTTAACGAAGTAAAAGGACAAGAAAACATTAAGCGAGCACTGGAAATTGCAGCAGCCGGAAGTCATAACGCTATTTTGATTGGACCACCGGGAGCAGGAAAGACTATGTTGGCAAAACGGATTCCTTCGATACTGCCACCCATGACGCTGCATGAAGCATTGGAAACAACCAAAATTCATTCTGTTGCTGGAAAACTAGGCAAACACAAAGGGCTAATCAGCATGCGGCCATTTCGATCGCCGCACCATACAATAAGCGATGTAGCTTTGGTAGGTGGTGGTGCCAATCCACAGCCTGGTGAAATTTCATTGGCCCACAATGGGGTATTGTTTTTGGACGAACTACCAGAGTTTAAACGCTCTGTACTCGAAGTATTGCGCCAACCATTAGAAGATCGCGTAGTAACAATTTCCAGGGCTAAATTTTCGGTAGAATATCCTGCCAGCTTTATGCTTATTGCGTCTATGAATCCTTGCCCTTGCGGTAACTATAATCATCCGGAAAAAGAATGTGTATGTCCTCCGGGTGCTGTACAACGCTATTTGAATAAAATATCTGGACCGCTATTAGATCGTATAGATTTACACGTTGAAGTAACTCCGGTTCCCTTTGAAGAGCTGAGCCGGCAACGTTCAGCTGAAAGTAGTTTACAAATTCGCGAACGTGTAATGAAGGCCCGTGAAATTCAAAAACAACGATTTTCAAAATTCCCAGGTATTTATGCCAATGCACAAATGAATGCCAAGCTTTTGCAAGAGATATGTGTCATAAGTCCACTTGCTCAAAATTTATTAAAAACAGCCATGCAACGACTCAAACTTTCAGCTCGTGCTTATGACCGAATTCTTAAAGTTTCGCGTACTATAGCTGATTTGGCACAAAGCGAAGAAATAAAACCAGAACACGTTGCAGAAGCTATTCAATACCGCAGCTTAGACCGTGAAGGCTGGGCCGGATGAAACAAAAAAGGGAACCGGTATCCGATTCCCTTTCCCTTCCTTGCAATCTATATTAATTTTCAACCTTTTCAACCAATTCCATTAAAGCATCAACATCGGCACTATTTGCACTTTTATATACTAAATTTATTGTTCCGGTTGCTAACTCTTCCACATCCACTCCATCGCGATAATTGGTAATGGTTACTTTACATTTGAATGATTTACCGTCAGCAAATTTTGATTTGATTTGATATAATAAATACAACACAGCATAATTACTATAGCTTCTATTCAGCAAAGTAGGACACATGGAATAAAAATCATTGTCAGCTTTATCTAAATTTCCAATTTTGCTTTGCCAAGCTGAAGATTTTTTTCTGAGTTCAGCCAATGAAATTTTATTACCTTCAATTTCAAATATAACATTCTTTTTACAATCAGCACATTTTAATGAAGGAATATCGTTATAATAAGCACGATAATACACCGGTTTACCAATTTCAACAGATGAAATAAACACATCCATTTTTTCAGATATAGTACCATACAAGGCTCCGGTGTTACCATGATGGTTTACAAAACCTATTTTACCTTTCATTTGTTTATATACATCATTTCCCATAAGCTTTGCTTTGGTTGCTTCTGCTTCTTTAGTCTTTCCTTCATTAAGTTTCTTTTGTAAAAGAGCTAAACAAGTTTCTTTATCAAACTCATCTAATTTACTTCTGTCTTTAGCAAAAACACGGAAAATATTTGCATCAGAATAATCTTTATTTGAGCCATAGGTATAAACTACAATTCCTTCTGCAATTTGAATATATGCTCTTACATCAGAACCATAATATTCAACAAAACTATAAAGGCCCGTATTTTTTAAAAATGTTTCATCTAATTTATAGGCATCTTTACTTATCTTATTATTCAAATAAACAACTATCTTATTAACCAAATTATCATTCTCTTCTTTTATATAATGAAATTTTACGATATTGGAAAAATAGGGATTACCTTTTTCATCTGTCCATTTATAGGTACAGCCATTAGTAAAAATTTCACAATTTCGTCCATCTTTATCAAACCAAAGGGTGTCTTTAATATGATATGTGCCCGAAAAGCCCGTAGGGTCAGAAAATTCAGTAGTTGGTAGTGGCACCTGTACGGGTTTAATTTTACTTTCTTCTTTCGTTCCTTTGTTGTTTTTATTGTTACCACCAAAAAGGCCACCTAAAATTCCTTGCGAAGTTACAGTGCTTACTGAAAATAAAACAATAGCTGCAGCTAGTGAAAATTGCTTAGTTTTCATTTGATTGTGATTTAAAATTTATTGATTGTTTTAAAAATTTAAACTGACTTGTTGTACTTTTTCAATAATGTTACCATCTTCCCCATCCTTAGCATATCCGCTTCCTTTACCGGCCTTACCGCCATTATTAAAAATTTGTATAAACGAAATATCCATGCCCGGCGATTTATAAATTGTTACATCTCCTCCATCTCCTCCATGCCCGGGTACTTTATTTGCACCGCTGCACCCCCCTGCTCCTCTTGTGAATACATTGACCGGAACTCCCGGTTTAACTTTTATTTTATGCAACACATTGCCGGCTGCATCTTTCACTTGTACCAGGTTTAAACTTCCATCTGCCGATACAGTAGTCCATAAAAATAAATCCATGCCTGATTTACCACTGCAAGCCCTATCTGAATTACCAGGGATAGAACCATTTCCTGAATACACAATATTGACAGGAGTTACATATGACAATTTAATCTTGCTTGATGTAATTAAGTTTGTATGATGTTTACTTTTTACAGTTAAAGTAACATAGTCATTACTTAAATTTTCGCAATTAGCAGGCACCATTAAAAATTCATGTCCAGGGCCAGCTCCTTTACACGTAATTTCAAAATCATCCCATGGTAATTTACCGCCTAAATTACTTGTTGAATACACTGAACCGTTGGCATCATACGCTTTAATTCCATAAAAAATTTTACTATCCAGCCCTGTTTCACTTTCCTTTGTTTCCCAAACTACTTCGAGCTTTGTAATGTTTTTGCCTTTGATTGAATTTTTAGCTTTTTCAGCTTCTAATTCTTTTTCTTTGTTAGCAATTAACTCAGTTTTAGCATTGGCTTGCACTTCTCGCTCTTTTAATAAATAGTATATAAAATCCTCTTTTAATTTTGTTATTCCATCATCGGTTAACTTGGTTAGCTTATCTTTATCGGTACTAAAAAAATACTTAATATTGCTTACATCATCTGAACTAGTATAATAAATAAAGATTCCCTGAATATATCCTAAACGATTTTTATTGTCGGTAAAATAAATGGGGTGGGCTTTAATATCTGGCAAAAAAACCTCTTCTAGTACACCAGACCTTACCAGAATAATTTTTTCAATCCATCCTTTTTCATCTCGTTGTATTGAAAATGGCCATTTTTTTTCCAATAATGAGGTAAAGTATCTATTGCCATAACTACTTGAATTATATTCAATTTTCAGTACATATATATCTGTAGCATTAAGGTCTTTGAGCAATGCCGATTGGCTTTGAGCAATAACAAACAGCTGAGTTAATACGAGAAAATTAAAAATAAATAGAAAAATTTTCATCTCTAAAACTTTAATTAACTACACGAAAGTATGTTCTGTAAGAAATTCGGACAAGCAGTATTTAATGAATGGTTGTTTTGGGTTAACAAGTGGTTTGTTTTATTAATAAAGCGATTGGAACTATCGTAGTTAACCATTTATTAAATAAAAACAACCATTCGTAAAATTGTGTAATGAGGTAACAAATAGTTAACTTAGAATTGTAAAAAAAACATGTATAAAGCCATAATCATCGAAGATGAACTGAATGCGGCCCTGGCTTTGGAATTTTTATTAAAAAACCACTGTCCGGATATTCATGTACTTGAGAAATGCACATCAGTGCCTGATGGGGTATTAGCCATCAACAAACACAAGCCGGATATAGTATTTTTAGATATTGAAATGCCTGTTTATTCAGGTTTCGATTTATTTAAATTCATTACTGAACCTGAATTTAGCGTCATATTTACCACAGCATACAGTCAATATGCATTGAAGGCCTTTGAAGTTAGTGCAGTAGATTATTTATTAAAACCGATAGAAGAAGATGCCCTTAAGTCGGCTGTGGAAAAAGCCAAAATCAGGCAGGATAAAGAACTTTTACTAAAAAAAATTCAAACCCTCAAAGAGAATTCATTATCTAATCACATAAAAAAGATTGCGCTTCCAATTTCAGATGGATTAGCTTTTGTAGAAACCGAAACTATAGAATATATTGAAGCTGAAGGTGCATATACCCGTATCTATTTAAAAGATAAATCGCAATTATTTGTAAGCAAAAACATTAAAATTTTTGAAGAAATTCTTTGTAAAGATGAGCGATTTATTCGAATACACCGCTCGAACATTGTTAATGTGCATTTTTTTCAGCATTACAATAAGGGTGAAGGTATATTGAGAATGCAATCGGGTACATTACTAAAAATTTCAAGGGATAAAAAACAAGAATTTGAAGATGCCATCAATTCATTACGAATTGGCAGGTAACTTGTTTTTAGGCTCATTCTTGTTTTGTATGTTTATACTATGAATTTTTGCTGCACAAAGGCCTTATGTTTAATATTTCTAATTATTTGCTATCCTGCAAAGCATTGGGCGCAGGACCCACCACATTATAACTTTGGAATTGAAGATGGTTTACCATCCACCGAAATTTACGACATGATTATTTCGGATGATGAAAATTTATTCCTAGGTACTGATGCAGGTTTAGTAAAATTTAACGGAACTCATTTTACTCAATGCCTTCCTGCAAATGGTGAAATATTTGGAATTACACATATACATAAACACCCGAAATCAGGTATTTACGGACTAACCTTTGACGGAAGAATTTTTCTGTATCATAACCATGTGATGCAACAAATTATGCCTGATAAAAAATTCATTGCAGATTATCTGATTGTAGAAGATTCAATATACATTATACAAGATAATAATTTTATCATTTCAGATCTTTTTGGAAAAAGTTTTAGCATTAAGAATAATTTTTTTAATGAAGGAGGTGGTAGATTTTTTATAAATAAAGAATGGATATTAGCAAATAATAAATTATTAAATATAATAACTCTTCAAACAATAAAATTAAACCATACGTTATACAGAATTAACTGGAAAAAAGGAGTTGCTATAATTGATAGGTCTGATAATAAAATTTATAATATCAATCAATTTAATCAATTAGAGCAAATAAATATAAATAGCAATCAATTAAATCATTTATGTTTTATCAGTACCTGTTCGTTTCCTGATAATGGTGGATTTATTAATTCGTTTTGCGGAACATTGGACATAAAACAGAATCGCATTCTATTCAATGATAAAGTAATTACAGATGTAGAAAAAGATCGTGAAGGCAACTATTGGTTTTCAACCCTTGGAAACGGCTTAATTCTGGTGCCTTTTCCAGAAGCCATTGAGTATAAACTTAAATATAGTGCTTTAAATTCCAGGCCCGATAAACTATATTCCGATGAAAACGGAAATGTATTTGTAATGGGTGTAGGGCAAGTATATTATATAGATGGCAAATCGGGTAAAATTATTTATTCACATGAAATGCCTTCTAAAAAAGAGTGTCAAACGGTATTTTATGACAAAGACAATAAACGACTATTATTTGAAAGTGGCGGACTTTATGCTTGGAATACTAAAAAACCTTTTAATAAACCAAAATATATAGGCCGAGGTAACATAAAAACCATGTTTCAATCAAAGCTTGGGATTTTCTTCAGGGGGTGGAATTACTTTGGATTACTGGTACCTGTTCGTGACGTTGAGAAGATACAACAACATTGGTTAGCAGACTATTTAAAACCCGGTGAAAAAATTGCCGGCGGTTATGAAGAATTTATTTTTACACATTTGAAAAGAGAAAATTTAAATGCCCGTTTTATTTGCTTTAACGATTCCTTAGAAACGCTTTATTTAGCCTTTAGCGATGAATTAATTAAATTAACAAAACATGGAATATTACCGGTATTGATAGATAAAACTAATGTTGTAATAACAGCCATGGATTTTGATACAGATGGTTCATTAATTTTTTCTATAAAACAAAAGGGTATATTTAAATTAAACAAACACCAAAAGCCTGAATTAATATCAAATTCTCCCCTTATAACAAATTCAGTTGTTCATAAGATAATTCCTCATTATGATAATTATTGGCTATTAACTCCTAATCAAATAATAAAATTAAACCGAAATACTCATGTTTTAAGTGAAATTAGTAGCAAAGATGGATTAGGGAATTATGAATTTCGAGATATAGCCTTGCATGATGACAAACTTTATATAGCTACCAATGCAAGTATTATTTCCCTTCCATTGAATATAGAAACAGAACAAAAAGTTGCCCCATTAATGAATTATTTTGGTGTTATGCATAATGGGCAACCCATTGATGTACTCAAACATGGAGTTTTTCCATACAAAAACAATGAGTTGAACATTCAGATGGAAGCCACAAATTTCCGAAACAGAGGAAATTTTTTTTACAAATCTTTTTTAAAAGGATATGACCCAAAAGAAGTGTTCATTCCGGCAACTACACCTTCTCTTACATATCGTTTATTGCCTCCCGGCGATTATGAATTATCAATTTATGCAGAAAATTCAGATGGCTATAAGAGCAATATATTTAGATATAATTTTACTATTCAGGCTCCTTTTTGGCAACGATGGTGGTTTTATTTCACGTTAATTATTTTAGTAGCCATTATTGCATACATCATTGGTTATTATTATGTAAGCAACGTTCGTCGCCGAAATCGTTTAGAAACCCAAGCGTTAGAATCGCGGCTTACTTCCATTAAAGCACAAATGAATCCTCATTTTATATTTAATGCGTTGGGTTCAATACAATACTTGGTATTGCGTGGTGAAATAAAAAATGCCAATACCTATCTTGGCAAGTTTAGTAAGTTAATGCGTCAGGTTTTAGAAATGAGCGAACTTCCAGCCATTCATCTCAGTGATGAAATTCAAATTTTAGAGTTGTATTTAGACTTAGAAAAATTACGCATAGGCGATAACTTTAGTTATGATATAAAAATAGGAGAAGGAATTAGAAAAGAAACCACACTAATTCCTCCCTTGTTATTACAACCTTATGTAGAAAATGCTATTCGGCATGGTTTATTACATAAACTTGGAGATAAAATACTCTCAATGGAATTTATTAAAAACGAAACTACGAATACCCTGCAATGTATTATTAAAGACAATGGTATCGGGATGGAAGCCTCAGCTCAAATAAACCAAAAATCATCCACGCATAAATCATTTAGCTCAAAGGCTAATCAAGCAAGGTTGCAATTATACAACGAACGATATCCGGGTTATTTTAGCATTGAATACTCAAATATAAAAACCGGTGGCACAGAAGTTACAATTTATATTCCTTTGGATTTTAAAGGATAATTTTACATTAATAATTGAGCAACCACGCCATACGTGCTGCCACTTTTTCTGCATTTGGAAGCATGGTTTGTTCCAACGTAGAATTTAGCGGAATGGCCGGAAGTTTTTCAGAACCTACCAATTCTACCGGAGCGTCAAGGTATTCAAAACATTCACGTTGTATTCTTCCGGCCAATGCTTCTGCAAATGAGTTTCTTAAAACTTCTTCGGTAATAACCATGCATTTCCCATGCTTTTTCACTGAAGTAAAAACTGTTTCTTCGTCCCATGGATTCAGGGTTCTTAAATCAATCACCTCTACCCTGCCATTAAAATTCTTCGCTGCATTTTTAGCCCAATATACTCCCATACCGTACGTTATCACAGTTATGGTTTGGCCTGCATTAACTTTATTTTCTTCAGCTTCCAAAGCAATTCGCGCTTTACCAAATGGAATTACATAATCCTCGTCAGGCTCAATGGTTTTAGCCTCTTCGGTTCCTTTTATTTTACTCCAGTATAATCCTTTATGCTCAAAAATCACAACCGGATTTGGGTCGTAATAAGCTGATTTAAGTAATCCTTTCAAATCAGCACCGGTACTAGGATAGGCTACTTTCACCCCATGGATATTCAGTACTACCGATTCTACACTCGATGAATGATAAGGCCCACCACTACCGTATGCGCCAATGGGAACCCGTAAAATCATACTCACCGGCCATTTACCATTAGATAAATAATTAGATCGGCTTACTTCTGTAAATAATTGATTGAGCCCGGGCCATATATAATCTGCAAATTGAACTTCAACAATAGGTTTTAAGCCAACAGCACTCATCCCTACAGTACTGCCTATAATAAAAGCTTCTTGAATGGGTGTATTGAATACACGATCATCGCCAAATTGTGCAGCTAATGTAGCGGCTTCTCTAAACACACCTCCCAGCCGTCTGCCCACATCCTGCCCATAAAAAAGGCACTCCGGATGTTTTTCCATTAGTTCACGAATAGCAAACAATGCACTATCTACCATCACCGTAGGCTGCTTACCGGCTGGAGTACGATTTCCTTTTTCTTCGGTAATAGGAGTAGGTGCAAATACATGCGTAAATAAATCTTCAGGACGTGGATCTTCTTCTTGCAAAGCCCGAAGATAATCAGCTTCAACTTGTTGCATGGCTTCATCCCGAATCCGGCTTAATTCGTCGGAAGAAAACCCTAATTCTTCCAAAACCCTGCGATAAGCAGGAATTGGATCTCGAAGTTGTTGTACTTCGAGGTCATGCCGATACCATTCTTTACGCACACCGGATGTATGATGATTTAACAACGGAACTTTGGCATGTACCAAAAATGGACGACGCTCCTTGCGAATAGTGCTTATTACTTCCTCCAAAGTAGCATAGCATTCAATAAAGTCTGCACCATTAATCGTTCTAACTTCCAATCCTTTAAAACCACGGGCATACCATGTTGCATCCATGGCACGTATTTCTTCAGCATGAGCTGAAATATCCCATTCATTATCCTGTACTAAATATAATATGGGAAGTTTTTTCAATACTGCCATCTGAAATGCTTCAGCCACTTCACCTTCTGTAATACTGGCATCGCCTAGTGAGCATACAGCAATGGGTAAATTATTTCCGTAATCGGGCAACATCCCTCGTTTTTCTAAGTATTGAATTCCCATGGCTACACCGGTGGTTGGTATGGCTTGCATACCTGTTGCTGATGATTGATGAGGAATTTTGGGTTTATCTGTATCGCGAAGCGATGGATGACTATAATAAGTTCTTCCTCCCGAAAAAGGATCATTTCGTTTAGCCAGCAACTGCAACATACAATCAAATGGTGTCATTCCAATACCAAGTAAAATCGAATCATCCCGATAATATGGAGCTACATAATCTTGAGGAAGCAATTGCATAGAAGTTGCTAATTGAATAGCCTCATGTCCTCGACTGGTTGCATGAACATATTTGGATGTAACTGCACTATTTTTCTCATATACAACGGCCATACTTTCGGCGGTACACATTAAACGCCAGGCTTTAAGGAGTACCTCATCCGAAGGAATAGTATATCTATTTTTATATAATTTTTGTGTCATGGTTTCCATACCTCTCATTCTGCAAGATCCACAAACCTACAAATTTTTTCGCCATAGGCCGTTAAGAAATTCACTTGCTTTCTGGCTAAATGGTTATAGTTTTTTTACATTCGCTTTGAATTTTCAAAAAAACACGTATGAAAAAAATTACTTGGTTTATGATGTGTGTGCTCATAGCAGGTACACTACAAGCGCAGAAAGAAAAAAAAGCAAAACTTGCTGATGGATTATATGCTAAAATAAGCACCTCCAAAGGCGATATTCTCATTCGTTTGCATTACGAAAAAGTTCCCATGACAGTTGCCAATTTTGTAGGTTTAGCTGAAGGAAAAATTCCAAACAAAGCAAAGCCATTAGGTACGCCTTATTATGATGGATTAAAGTTTCATCGTGTGATTAAAGATTTTATGATACAGGGAGGCGATCCTTCCGGAAACGGTACAGGTGGCCCTGGTTACGCATTTAAAGATGAGTTTGACCCTGATTTAAAACATAACGGTCCTGGTATTTTATCTATGGCAAACGCCGGTCCGAATACTAACGGAAGCCAGTTCTTTATTACCCATAAAGCTACCCCATGGCTGGATAACAAGCATTCTGTGTTTGGTAAAGTAGTTGAAGGACAAAATGTAGTAGATGCAATTGAACAAGGAGATACCATGAACTCTATAAAAATTATTCGTATGGGTAGTAAGGCCAAAAAATTCAAAGCCGAAAAAGTATTTAAAGATATGAGCGGTATTGATTTGGGGAGTAATGATGATAAGAAGAAAAAGTAAGAATAAGTGCAATTGACCTATTAAATTCGTTTTAATAAAAAAAGCCCGCATGAAACGGGCTTTTTTTATTTGCTCAGAATAATTTCAAACTACTTTCCTTCCAGCCAATTAATTATTTTTTCATCAAATGGATCAGCGCCACTTTTCAGATGCATCACATACTTACCATGCTCATCTACTAAATATTTATTAAAATTCCAGGAAACTTCAGAATCTTCAACCCCATTCAACGTTTTATTAGTTAACCACTGATAAATGGGATGTTGGTCTTTACCCTTTACATCAATCTTTGAAAATAAAGGAAATGTTACACCATAATTTTTTTCACAGAAAGCCTTAATCTCTTCTTCTGAACCTGGTTCCTGCCCCATAAACTGGTTACAAGGAAAACCAAGAATTACCAAACCTTTACCTTTGTAATTATCATACAATTCTTGCAATTGTTTATACTGCGGAGTATATCCGCATTTGGATGCTACATTCACTATCATTACTTTTTTCCCTTTAAGTTGTGCCATATCAAAGACTTCACCATCAATTGTAGTGGCTTTAAAATCATGTAATGTTTTCATACCGGTTACTTTTTCCTGAGTTGATGAGTTTTTTTGTTGATTTTTTTGTGCAAATCCGCAAGCTGAAAAAAATGCAGATAAAATTACCATAGATGTTAATGTTTTCATGGAAATATTGATTAACTATGCTTTAACTAACAATATTACGACATTTGGGTTTAAAATTTAAGCAATTTAATACAGATGAAAATTGGATTTTATGGTGCTGCTAAACAAGTAACTGGCAGTAAACACCTTTTATTATTGGAAAGTGGTAAAAATATCCTTCTTGATTGCGGAATGTTTCAGGGAAGAAGAAAAGAGGCTGAACCTCAGAATCGACACTGGGGGTTTGACCCTCTTATGATAGATGCCGTAATATTGAGTCACGCACATATTGACCATAGTGGCTTATTACCTAAACTCGTTAAAGATGGTTTTCGCGGAAAAATTTATTGCACACAAGCAACATATGACCTATGCGCCGTTATGCTTCCTGATTCAGGGTACATCCAGGAAAGCGATGCTGAACACATCAACAAGCGTCGAAGAATGGAAGGTAAAAAAGATATTCAACCAATATATACCGCAGAAGATGCTTATGAATGTTTGAAATATTTTGAAAAAGTTAATTATCGGGAAGACATTACCATTACAGAAGGTTTTACGTTCAGATTTCTTGAAAATGGGCATTTGCTGGGAAGTGCTGCTGTATATATGGAAATAAAAGAAAGTAATCAAATAAAAAAACTAACTTACACCAGTGATATTGGCCGTTCTAAACCTTCCATGCTTCGGGAACCAGAAGCTTTTCCACAATCAGACTACATCATTTGTGAATCAACGTATGGTGATAAATTGCATGATCCGGAGGAATATACTACGCAGGATATGATACAACTAATAAAAGAAACATGCATTGATAATAAAGGAAAACTTATCATACCTGCATTTAGTGTTGGTAGAACACAGGAAGTAATTTTTGCATTGGATTATTTATACAATGAGCTAAAACTTCCACCCATTGATGTATATATTGATAGTCCTCTTTCTACCAAAAGTACATTTATTTATAAAAATCACCTGGAATTGTTCAATAGTCGGATGCAAGAATATTTAAAAAAAGATCCGGATCCATTTTCTTTCCCTAAATTGTATTTTATTGATTCTGCTGAAGAAAGTAAGAAACTAAATAACAAGAAAGAACCCTGTATTATCATCAGTGCTTCAGGAATGATGGAAGCCGGAAGAATCAGGCATCATTTAGCCAATCATATCGGAAATCCCAACAATACTATTCTCATTGTAGGTTATTGTGAACCTTCTACTTTAGGAGGAAAATTGATTGAAGGAAGAAAAATTGTAAAAATATTTGGTGTAGAACATGTAGTAAAAGCACGTATCGAATACATTAGAAGTTATAGTGGGCATGGCGATTACCAAGAGATGCTACAATATTTGAAGTGCCAAAATCCCAATGAAACCAAACAGGTTTTTTTGGTACATGGAAGTCATGCAGCCCAATTAGAATTCAAAACCCGTTTACGCAGAGCCGGATTCAAGCATGTGGAGATACCAGATCAAGGGCAAATAGTAGATATTAATTAATTTCAATGTTTGTTACCTAAGGTTATACAACAAATATTTAACATACTCTACATTACAAATTAATACGCATAATTTAATTTTAGAACATAAATAAATATGTATGCTTAAAAACATCTGCTTTGTATTATTTATCGGGTTTTCTTATTTTTCACTTCATTCTAATGCTCAAGAAATAGGTAACTTTATTTCGGTAGTTCCTGCTCCCCAAGATGCAAGTTTCCATCTACCAGAAACCCATAAATTTCAAGTATTAGCCCAATCAGGTACTGCCATTCCAAACGGTTCAGGCAATGTGCCTACCATGCTCGATTTTGCAGGGTACTTACCCATTAATAATAGCTCCAGACAAGGAATTTTATGCATTAATTCTGAATTTCTACCGGGGGGTGTTATGATTCTAGATATAGTTTATGATACGGCTTCCTCCCGATGGACTATTACTTCAGGTACCAACGTGAGTTTTTCTGGTGTAGGTGGTGGAACAGTAACTAATTGTGGAGGGAATATTACACCTTGGGGCACCATGGTAACCTGTGAAGAAAATGATTTAGGTTTAGACCTAAATTTTGATGGATATCAAGACTACGGATGGAATATTGAAATTGATCCAATAACAAAATCGGTTCGTGATATAGATGGTGATAACAACCCTGATAAACTTTGGGCCATGGGCCGAATGAAACATGAAAATGTAGCTTTCTTACCAGATAGCATCACTGTGTATGAAGGCGAGGATAATTCGTCCACTGGAATTCTTTTCAAATTTATTGCAAATCAAAAAGCTAATTTATCCAACGGACAATTATATGCTCTATCTGTTGATGGTTCTACAGGAAACTGGATATCAATACCCAATACCACCAAATCTGAGCGCAATAATACGATAGGTAACGCTGATTTTGCCGGAGCTACTTTGTTCAACAGAATTGAAGACATAGAAATTGGGCCAGATGGTAAAATATATTTTGTATCTACCACACAAGGACGCATTTTTAGGTTTAAAGATGATGGCAGTACCGTATCTGAGTTTGAAACATGGGTTTATGGTGGAAACTACACAGTAAATACACCAGAAGGTCCGAGAAATGTTACTTTTGGAAATCCGGATAATTTAGCTTTTGACAATCAGGGAAATCTTTGGGTTTGCCAGGATGGCGGCGGTGCCAATGGAAATTATATCTGGATGATTGAATCCACCCATACTCCTTCTAATCCAAAAGTTCATTTATTTGCCCGTACACCCGCCGGTAGTGAACCAACTGGAATTTTTTTCACGCCTGATGGTAAATTCATGATCGTAAACATACAGCATCCGGATGGGGGGAATAATGTATTTCAACCTGATGTTACAGGTAATACATTTAAGTTCAATGCCGATGCTACTTTAATCATTGCTCGGGAAGAAGTATGGACAAATTCTCAAACTTCCATCCCTCCACAAGCGTTGCCATTCGGAGAGTTTGCACTAAAAAATCTTTATCCTAATCCAGCGGATAATCAATTAACATTCGTACTATACAGTTTAACGGCTGAAAAAAATGTTCAATTAGAGTATTATGATTTACATGGAAAATTGATTAAATCATCTAAAGTACAGCTTGTTGCAGGCGACAATTTATTCACTCAATCCATAGAAGATCTTACTGCAGGTATTTATATTCTTAAAATCAAAACAAGCAATCATACCATTGAAGGGCATATCATCAAAAAATAAACAATAGACTATATTTAAAACAACTGATAACTTTTAAAGTTATCAGTTGTTTTTTTTATTGACAGCAATTAAAAAGCGAATTCAAAACCTCCTGTAATAAACATCGGCAGGCCCACTTTGATACCTTGTGGGCGGCGGGATGCAATGTATCGTTCATTCGTTATATTTTTAAAGCTCAATCGAAACGTTGTAAATATTTTCGGAACTTTCCAATACATAGAGCCATCCAGCAAAAAATATCCTCTAAGTTCACCAATCCTACCATCAGCAGAGGGAGCTACAGTATTTAATGGGTCAGTAAATTGTTTTCCAATATAATTTCCCGTAAGGCGCAAACCCAATCCAAATGGCGCTTCAAAGGTAAAAGCCGAGGTTAGAGTGATAGGTGGGGCATACGGCAACATTTTTCCACGAACATTGGTAGTATCACCATTACCAATTATATATCGGTCTGAATTAAATCGGGCATCTAAAAAAGTTACTGCGGCATCTACCATCAGGGTATATTTATCAAGTTTTACAAGTGGAGCCAGATTAAAAGTAAATCCTGCTTCGCAACCAACATGCCGGGTAGCTCCACCATTTACAAATCCTGAACCCGTTCCACCAGATGACTGGCTCACAGGAATCACCTGATTTGAAAAATCCATATAAAATGTCGTTAGTTCTGCACTAAGTAATTTATTTACTGAAATGCGTGTACCCAGTTCAAAATTCCAGCTTTGTTCAGCCTCTAAATTGTACACAATACCTGAATTGGATATAGCATCTTTTATACGCGGTGGTGCAAATCCCCGATGAATTCCTCCAAATATATTGACTATATTTTTCAATGTGTAACTCAATCCAATACCCGGAATAATTTGCCCAACAAAACTGTTGTTAAAAAGGCTTGTATCTACGTAATTCGAGCGAATTATATGCCGTTCAAACCAATAAAATTCTCCTCGAACACCTGCTGTTATATGAAAGTTAGAATTTAAATATAATTTATCTTGTGCATATATCGCTAAACCATACCCTCTACGCACTTCATCATTTTGCATGTTTCCTGAATGTGCATCCGGTTTATTACCACGCAATAACTCTTCATCTGCCTTTTCAAAAATCATTCGAACTCCAGCCTCCAGTTTATTGCTCATCTTCTTTCCTATAGCATGATTCATGGACAACCGGTTTTCAATTCCAGCAACTAAAAACCTCCGGTCACGATGTGCATTTGTATTCAGCATATATAAAGCCCCATTGGTAATTGTAGTATCTCCCCACACCTGATCATACTCCCCCAATGGTTTACTCAATGAAAAATCCTGGCGTTGCCAATTTCGAGTGGTTGTGTAACCAAATACAGTTGAGGTTAGCTTGTATTTTTTATTAAAGGAATATTCATGTTGCAAACTTCCAAGTATTCGTTGCACATAAAGCCTGTCATCTGGAGCTAACTGAACAAAATCTTGCCCTCCGGAATCATACATGGTTTGGGTTAACCCCACGTAGGTTGAATTTGAATATTCATCATAATAAGAAAATTTGGATGTCAATTTTGACTTTTCACTCAATTTTAATACAAACTTGGTAGTTACATCATTGATTAGAAACCAAGTAGGCCCTACTACTTCAGCCTGTTTTCGCAAATAACTAATACTAATTCCAGCATTTTTGAATGTAGTAGAATAATTTACAAAACCATTCATAAACAAGCCCTGCCCTCCCATGAAACGAAAGCGTAACGAAGGTTTTAAGCTTGGTTCTGCCGTAATATAATTTACAATACCACCAATGGTTTGAGGTCCGTATAAAATTTGCCCGCTTCCTTTGAGTACTTCCACACCTTCCATGCGATCAATTACCGGAGTGTAATACAACTCATTTTCACCATAAGGATTAATGGAAACCGGTATTCCATCTTCCATAACCAATACAGCCCTGCTTCGATCTGGGTCTAACCCGCGAATACCCAAATTTAGCCGCATCCCCATTCCCTCTTCATCCGTTACATGTACTCCAGGTATTCTTCTAAATACTTCGTTTCCATTTAAAGGTAGCAAACGTTGAATTTCTTGTTGGGATATAAATTTTACAGAACCCGGAAGATGATTCAGTAGTCCTTCACTTTCACCGATTATTGTATAAGCTGGTATTTCTTTTTTAGTAATAACTGTGTCAGTAGGTGTTTGTGCCCATATTACATGAAAAACTAAATGAAGCGATGTAAAAACTACATATTTATACATAGAGAAATTATTTTGGGTAACAGTTTTAAAATAAATCACAATATTACTTTCGTCTTGATGAGCAAACAATCCCGTGTTTAGGGTATTTTACAGGTACTATATTTTGTACTTTTGTAGCATGAAGCGTAACGAACGATTTGAATATGTGTTAAATTGGTTCAGAAATAACATGCCGGTAGCCGAAACAGAGCTTTTGTATTCCAATCCATATGAATTATTAGTAGCAGTTATATTATCTGCCCAATGTACCGATAAACGGGTAAATCTTACTACACCAGCCTTCTTTCAACGCTTTCCGGATCCAACTTCATTAGCAGCCGCTTCGCCGGATGAAGTATTTACATATATTAAAAGCATTAGCTACCCTAATAATAAAGCTAAGCATTTGGTGGGCATGGCTCAAAAACTTGTTCATGAATTTGGAGGTACTGTGCCCGAAAAAGTAGAAGAGCTAATCCAACTTCCCGGAGTAGGTCGAAAAACAGCCAACGTTATAGCCAGTGTAATTTATCAAAAGCCAACCATGGCCGTTGATACCCATGTGTATAGGGTTTCGCGAAGAATTGGATTAGTCCCCCAAACAGCCAATACTCCTCTAAAAGTAGAAAAAGAATTAGTCAAACATATCCCTCAACATGAAATTCATAAAGCACATCATTGGCTTATTTTACATGGAAGATATGTATGTACAGCCAGAAACCCTCAATGTGCTACATGTGGATTAGCCGCATGGTGTAATTATCAATTAAAAAAATAAGTAAAAATGAGCTATTCAATACTTAAAAATGTAGTAATGGTAGGTGACCGTGTGTTGATAAAACCTAAAACACTGAACAACAGAACCAGTTCCGGTTTATACCTCCCTCCCACTGTGGTTGAAAAAGAACAAGTACTTTCTGGCTATGTCATTAAAACAGGACCAGGATATCCAATTCCAAGCTTATACGACGAATCTGAAAATTGGAAAAATACTTCCAACGAAGCCCGCTATCTGCCATTACAAGTTAAAGAAGGCGACTTGGCACTTTATTTACAAAAAAGTGGATGGGAAATAGAATTGGATGATGAAAAATACATTATCATTCCGCAATCTGCCATACTTATGGTCATTCGTGATCATGAACTTTTTGTTTAATTTTTAACTTTTTAACTATATTACTGTTTATAATATAAACAAATTCCAAAATGAAAGAGCTAACAGAAGGTGCTATAGCACCAAATTTTACGGCTAACGACCAACATGGGAACCCAGTAACCCTTTCTTCTTTTAAAGGGAAAAAAGTGATTTTATATTTTTATCCCAAAGATGATACCCCCGGCTGTACTGCCGAAGCTTGCAACCTGCGAGATAATTACCAGATGTTAACAAAACAGGGATTTGTTGTAATTGGTGTAAGTACAGACTCTGAAAAATCACATCAAAAATTTATAACAAAATATGAACTCCCCTTTATTTTGATTGCCGATACTGATAAAAAAGTACATGAACTTTACGGTACTTGGCAAGAAAAAAGTATGTATGGACGAAAATATATGGGAACCGCCCGATATACGTTTGTCATTGATGAAAATGGTGTCATAATAAAAATTTTTACAAAAGTTGACACTAAAAATCACACTCAACAAATTTTAGATAGTCTTAAACAATAATTTATTGTTTATCAATAATATAAATGCCTGTTAATATCTTTTTTGATAAAAAACTTGGCAAATAGGCTTTGATTCATTTATATTGGGGGTAGATGAAATTGACAAAAATCATGGCAAAAGAAGAGGTAAAAGAAATTAGTAAAGAAGCCAAAGAAAAACTCCAGGCTCTTAAATTAACCATTGACCGTATTGAAAAAACATATGGTAAAGGAACCATTATGCGTTTGGGAGACAACGCAGTGGATACAATTGATGTAATTCCTTCAGGATCTCTTACATTAGATTTGGGTTTGGGAATAGGGGGATATCCCAAAGGACGTATTATTGAAATTTACGGACCAGAATCATCCGGTAAGACAACGCTAACATTGCATGCCATAGCTGAAGCTCAGCGCAAGGGAGGTATAGCGGCATTTATTGATGCCGAACATGCTTTCGATCGTTTTTATGCTGAAAAGTTAGGGGTAGATACTGAAAACCTGCTCATTTCTCAACCAGACAATGGAGAGCAAGCTTTGGAAATTGCCGATAATCTGATTCGCTCCGGTGCCATTGATATTATTATTATTGACTCAGTGGCCGCTTTAGTGCCTAAAGGTGAACTTGAAGGAGAAATGGGCGATTCAAAAATGGGATTACAAGCCCGATTAATGAGCCAGGCTCTTCGTAAACTTACTGCCACCATTAGTAAAACCGGCTGTTGTTGTATTTTTATCAACCAGCTTCGTGATAAAATTGGGGTTGTTTACGGAAACCCTGAAACTACTACTGGTGGAAATGCACTTAAATTTTACGCCTCGCTTCGTTTGGATATTCGCCGGATAGGCCAAATAAAAGAAGGAGAAAACGTTACCGGTAACCGTGTAAAAGTAAAGGTTGTAAAAAACAAACTTGCTCCCCCATTCAAAACTGCTGAGTTTGATATCATGTACGGGGAAGGAATCAGTAAGACCGGTGAAATAATCGACTTGGGTGTTGAACTGGATATTATTAAAAAGAGCGGATCGTGGTACAGCTACGGAGATTCAAAATTAGGACAGGGACGCGATGCTGTTCGTCAATTACTTTTAGACAATCCCGAGTTATGTGAAGAGCTTGAAAATAAAATAAAAGCTGCAGTGGTTGCAAACAGTGCCGGATAATTTTGCCACAATCAGCTTATTTTGTCGGTCCCGTAAATGTTTAACTACGGGACTTTTTTCATTATTTTGCATTGTCTCATCATTCTCAATTTACAACAGATGAAAAACAAGCGCTTCAAGCTTCCTTATATTTTATTTTTTTATGGTTTAGTGTCAATTACCCTGATTGAGCATATCAGTTGTGGAAATAAAAAAAAACAAGAAAAAACAACCTATTCGGAATCGGTTGACACTTTGGAACAAAAGCTAAAAATCTTAACCGAAAAAATAAAAGAAGACCCTAAAAATCCACAATTGCTATTCCAAAGAGCTTTAATTTATTACAATCAAAAAAATCTTTACAAAGGCTTGGAAGATATCATACGGGCTATTGATATGGATTCTTCCGAAGCCAAATATCATTTACTGTTAGCTGATTTCTATTATGCAGATGCCAAAGTTGAGGATGCCCGAAACTCAATTCAAAAAGCCCTGAAACTGGATCCTAATAATATAGATGGTAATATCAAAATGGGTGAATTACTCTTTTATCTGGGGGATTATGTCAATATGTTCAAATATTTGGATGTTGCATTAAAGCAGGATCCTTACAGAGCAAAGGTTTATTTTATTAAAGGCATGGCTTTTAAAGAAATGGGAGATACCAATTTAGCTATTTCAAGTTTTAACACTACCATTGAACAAGATCCAGATTATTTTGATGCTTACATGCAATTGGCTAACATTTATGCGTCCAGAAGAAACCCTTTAGCGATTCAATTTTACAACAATGCAATTCGTATTAATCCATACATGATAGAAGCCCACTATGGCCTTGCATATTATTTGCAAGAAAACGGTAAACCGGATGATGCTATCAAAATTTACAATGACTTACTAAGTATTGAACCTAATAATGCTGCTGCCTTGCATAATATTGGCTATATATTTTTATTTTATAAAAATGACCCTGCTGCTTCAATTCCATGGTTTGATAAATCAGCCCTTGCTAATCCCAAGGCTGTAAATACCTTTTATCACCGCGGATATGCTTATGAATTATTAAAAAACTACCCCAAAGCACGTGAAGATTACGAAAAAGCTATAGAGCTGAATAATGGGGTATTTGATATGGCCGAGAAACGTTTATCAAATATAAAAAACAAATAAACAATTAAATTTAAGAAAGAAAGCCGGAGAAAACTCCGGCTTTCTTTCTTAAAAAATCCCTATGATCAAAGGCTCAAAATGAAGTACTCCAGAATGCTGTAAACATCGCGGCTAAGATTTCCCTGATGATGATTATGAAACGTGGTAAATAATATATTTCCATCCTGCTGGCAAGGACCAATAAAATCTCCATGATTTAGATGAGCTTGCAAAGCATTAATTGAAACTGTAATAGTATGCTGATTACTTGGGTTTCCTGGAGGAATATGACAAATAGTTACCCAGTTTCCGTTTTGAATATAATTAGCAGGATTATAGTATAAATAACGAGCAGCTAATGGACCATACCCATGTGTGTTATCCTGGAGAAGGATTTGCCAGTTATTTATTGTTTGAATTACTTCCCATCCTCCTAAATCATAATCAATATCTAATTGATTAGAATTTAATAAGTTTTGGATGTTTGGATCAACAATTGAAACGCCAGAAACTAATCCTACAGAACCGATTTTTTCAGTACACAAATCATTAGGTGAAATAAAACCTCCCAATTCATCATTACATGACTTATCAGGGTTGTCAGCGGCTGTATGCGATCTAACAGTTCCAACATTATTTCCAGGCCTGTAATAACCATCACCTGTTAAATATGCTACAGCCCAATCAGAAGCATACAGACTTCCACCACTATATGCATATGCGGCTAAATTTGCATATTTCGCACTATCTAACGGGCTATAATGTCCACAATTTAAGAATATTGCATCAAACGTTTGCAAGTAAGATAAATTATCCAAATCTGCTATTGATAATTGGGTAGCACTATATCCAAGAGAATCAATAATAATTGTTTCTATTTTATCAAATGATCCCGGAATATATGCCAAATTAGCTACTTGATTCAATTTAGTAGCTGAAGGAGGAATGTCAGTTGTCTTACCTTCTTCTATATTCACCGAAATTACAGTACGAAAAATATTCCCTTTTCCGGTATAAATTACTAAATCATGTGTACCAACAGGGGCTTGCAGCAGAAAATTCCCTTCATGATCTGTTGTGGTTAAGAAGACATCCCCATTTACATCAATCTGCACTTTGGCTGATCCTATGGAACGATTACCATTACTGTTAAAAACTTTTCCTTTTATATAACCCATTTTATATTGATTCTGCTCGCTGGTACAACCAACAAACAATACTGCAATTAGTAAGACTACTAATGATTGACTTACTCTTTTCATAGTTTAAATTTTTTGTTAATTTATAAATAAGATTGAATTATCCAAATGATGGTTGCAAATCAGGTAAAAGATTTTTTAAAAAATAATCTTACCAACATAAAATGTTATTAAATTAAAAAGGCTGCCTTTTTCGACAGCCTAACTATGTTATTTTAGAAACAACAGTTCCCGGTATTTTGGCAACGGCCAATCTTCATCATCTACCAATAACTCAAGTTTATCTACATGATACCTAATTTTTTCAAAATAGGGTTTCACCTTAAAGCAATATCCATCTGCCCGGGTAACTTCATCTTCAATGGCATTAGCAATTTTTCTTTCTTCTGTCATTTCATTCACCATTTTATGTATTTCGCTAATGTGCTCTGAAATTTCTTTGATCAAGCCTTCCACATAGGTAGTATCTACTTTTACGTCTTTTAGCCCTTTACAATTTTCTAACAATTTATTTTGATATTTTATTGCAGTTGGAATAATATGATTCAATGCCAAATCGCCAATCACTCGTGATTCAATTTGAATCTTCATAATATATTCATCCAGCAGTAAATTCGTTCTGGCATCCAATTCAACTTCTGTAAATACACCATGCTTTACAAACAACTGCTTAACTTCTTTTTTACGATAAACAGCGAGTGCCTCTGGTGTGGTCTTGAAATTATTTAATCCACGCTTTTTGGCTTCCTCCACCCACTCCCCACTGTAATTATCCCCTTCAAACAATATATTTTTACTTTGCTTAATGTATTTACGAAGTACATTAATAATAGCAACTTCTTTCTTTTCTTCTTTTTCCATTTCTTGTTCTACATCCTGCTTAAATTGAGTTAGTACTTCTGCAACAGCAGTATTCAACACAGTCATCGGTACGGAAGAAATGGCTGAAGACCCAACAGCCCTAAATTCAAATTTATTTCCGGTAAATGCAAAAGGAGATGTTCTGTTACGGTCTGTATTATCTAAAATAATTTCAGGAATTTTACTAATTCCTAGCTTTAAATAGGCATTTTCGCCTTTATCTACTTTAATATGAGCATTTTTTTCCAACTCTTCAATTACAGAAGTTAGTTGTGCTCCAAGGAATACAGACATAATTGCCGGAGGTGCTTCATGGCCTCCCAATCGCAAATCGTTACTGGCAGATGCAATGCTGGCTCGCAACACATCAGCATAATCATGAACGGCTTTAATGGTACAAACCAAAAAGGTTAAAAACTGAAGATTTTCTTTGGCTTTACTTGTAGGGGCCAAAAGATTTCGACCTGTATTGGTAGCTAACGCCCAGTTATTATGTTTACCACTACCATTTATCCCTTTGAATGGTTTTTCATGAAAAAGCACCTTGAAATTATGTTTTTCAGCCACACGCTCCATAATATCCATTAATAAGACATTATGATCAACTGCCAAATTTACTTCTTCAAACTGTGGCGCAACTTCAAACTGACCTGGTGCCACTTCATTGTGGCGGGTACGAACAGGAATCCCTAAGCGTAAGGCTTCCGTTTCAAATTCGAGCATAAAATTGGTTACACGGCGTGGTATAGAACCGAAATAATGATCGCTTAATTGTTGGCCACGTGATGGAGAATGCCCAAAAATCGTACGTCCGCACATCACCAGATCCGGGCGGGCTAAATACAAAGCCTTATCTACCAAAAAATACTCTTGTTCTGCTCCTAATGATACTGTAACACTGGTTACATCTTTATCAAAAAGTCGACATACCGCAGTAGCAGCTTTGTCAATGGCGTGAATAGCTTTTAATAAAGGAGCTTTGTTGTCTAGGGCTTCTCCGGTATATGCAACAAAAATAGTAGGAATACACAAGGTTTTGGCATTGGCTATTTCATAAATGAAGGCAGGCGAAGAAGGATCCCAGGCTGTATACCCCCTGGCTTCAAAGGTAGAACGAATTCCGCCATGTGGAAATGATGAAGCATCTGGCTCCTGTTGAACAAGTGCGCTCCCCTTAAATCGCTCAATAGCTACACCATTTCGAAGTTCAAAGAATGAATCATGCTTTTCGGCCGTTGTTCCTCGTAGTGGATGGAACCAATGAGTAAAATGGGTAGCACCTTTTGCTATCGCCCACGATTTAAGGGCAGTAGCCACTGCATCGGCTGTATCATGATCTATTTTTTCTCCTTTCTTTATGCAATTCATTAAGCGTTCATAAACATCGGTTGATAGATGAGAACGCATTTGCTCCTCTCCGAACACATTTTCGCCAAAATAATCTGTAATGCGTGATGAGGGGCGTTCATATACCTTATATTCTCGTTTTGCCACTTCAGAGAGTGCTTCGAACCTTTGGATTGCCATAAATGATATTTTTTTATTAATCTACCTTAGATTTTGAGGCAAATTTAAACCGAAAACATGGTTTTATATAAAAAATAGGTAAAATTTTAACCCTATTTTATCAACAAATGACAAATTTTCAAATTACTAAGTATAAAAAAAGGGCACAAAAAAAATTTTGTGCCCTAATAAATTTTAAAACTCTAACTCCTAATTTAATACAACCTCCATTGGGGAAATTTGTCTAAGCGGAATAACTTGTAAGGCAGCAGCATACCCCTTAATAATCAACATAGAATATAATTTAGTCGAAGTACGAAGTGGTTGTTTGGTGGTGTAAAATGAGTTCTGAGTAAGTACTTTTTGCATAGGCAATTCTGTTTTGCCTATCAAACGTCTTCCTTTTAATTTTAGTATTCGCAAAACCATTTTTTTATACAATTAATCCATTAAATGCATTTGGTGTTCATGCATTAATTTTCTAAGATTTATTAGAGCATACCTCATTCTTCCTAAGGCTGTATTTATGCTTACTTGGGTTTGATCAGCTATTTCCTGAAAACTCATATCAGCATAATGCCGCATATATAATACTTCTTTTTGTTCTTTGGGTAGTTTTTCAATTAACTTTTGTAACCGATCGTATGTTTGTTGCTTCATCAGCTTATCTTCCGGACTGCAATCAGGAATTTTGATAAAAGCAAAGACATCATAATCTTCTCCGTCTCCTTTTTCAACAGATGGCATTCGTTTGGTTCTGCGAAAATGATCTATCACCAAATTATGAGCAATACGCATTACCCATGATAGGAATTTACCTTCTTCAGTATATTTTCCTGTTTTTAAAGTTTTAATTACTTTAATAAAAGTATCCTGAAAAATATCTTCAGCTGCATCCTGATCTTTTACCATCAGCAAAATGTAAGAGAAAACCTTGGAGCGATGACGAGATAAAAGTTCATCAAAACTAGCTTGATTTCCATGAATGTAATCCATTACCAATTCATGGTCGTTTTTCATTTGGAGCTTACGCATACGCAGAGGTTTTTAAATTGTTTGGAACGTAAAAAAAAGCGTATGCGTGGTTCTATAGGCAATAATTTTGATTGTTTTTACGATTATAAACTATGTATTGTTTCAAAAATACTAAAAAATTTTTTAATTGTCACTAATAAAGCTAAATAAATTGAATTATCCTGGTCATGGATGATGAAAATTATAAAGTGAGATGGCATAAAAAACGTATTTTTGCAAAGTGGAACAATTAAATGAAAAAGAATTTCAGGCCTTAATAAGCCTGTTGGATGATACCGATCAGGATGTCTATCAGCATGTGCGTGATAAACTTTTATCAGTAGGAGAAGAAGCAATACCATTGCTTGAAGAAGCATGGGAAAGCTCTTTTAATCATCTTTTACAACAACGCATTGAGGAATTAATACACAAGATTCAATTTGATACATTATGTATAAAACTGAATCAATGGAAGCAGTCAAAGGAACAAGACCTGCTTGAAGGATGCCTACTAATAGCCAGATATCAATATCCTGATTTGAATGAAGAACCGATTCGAAAAACAATTGAAAAAATAAAAAAGGACGTTTGGATAGAATTGAATGAAAGCCAAACAGCTTTAGAAAAAACCAAAATAATTAACCATATACTTTTTGACGTTTACAATTTTACTAGCAATAAAGCTAATTTTCATTCTCCTCCAAATAACTATATCAATCAGGTAATTGAAACCAGAAAAGGCAATCCGTTAACATTATGTATTGTCTATATCATTGTGGCTCAGTCATTAAGAATACCTATATATGGTGTAAATCTTCCTGAACATTTTATACTTGCTTATACTGATGCTGAAACATCAAATATTGCAAGTTTACCTATTGCCCCACAATATCAAAAAGTATTGTTTTATATTAATCCATTCAGCAAAGGAAGTATTTTTAGTAAACGAGAAATTGATTCATTCCTTCAGCAATTAGGCATTGAGAAAAAACCACAATATTACATCCCATGTTCAACAATTGAAATTTTAATCAGAATGCTTAACAACTTGATGTTTGCCTATAAAAACATGGGGTATGAATATAAAGTAGATGAATTAATGAAATTGAAAGAAATTCTAAACCCATGAAATTAGGAATATCAATTACTATTATTACATTTTTTGCAGTAGGTATTAAATATTATGCTCAAAGTGCAGCGGATTGTATTGGAGCTGTACCGATGTGTACCAATCCATACACGTTGAATTTTATTCCAAAAGAGCAAAACAATGTTGCTGGCGAAATTAACTCTTCCAATACTTGTTTGGCAACCGGTGATACGAAGGGGCGATGGTATCGTTTTGCATCAACCGGAGCCGGATTTTTAAAATTTTCTATAATTCCGCAGGATACCACGTACGATTTGGATTGGGCATTATTTAGTATGTATAACAGGCCATGCAGTGATATATGGAGCGATGCCTCCCTGCTGCTTTCTTGTAACTTTTACGGAATACAGGGTAACAATGGCTCGACTGGTATTTCTGATACTCCGGGTGGCCCTTTCAGCCCGAGTGTTTATGTTGACACAATTACTTTATTCTATTTATATGTATCTCACCATTGGCTTGGGAATAATGATACATTAGGATATACTATTGATTTTACGGGAACCACCTTCTCCTTTCAAAACTGCAGTATCATTGGATTGAATAATTTGGAAATTACTTCAGATGTAAAAGTTTTTCCAAATCCTTTTTTTCAAACAATTCATTTAGAAGGAATCCATCAAGAAGCAGAAATTTGCCTTTATAATATTCATGGGCAACTAGTTTTATCGCAAAAATATCAACAATCTCCAATTATAATTCCTCATACTATCAGCCAAGGTTTATATATGCTGAAAATTAAGACTTCAAATGAGATATATCTAAAAAAAATAATCAAAGAAAATTGATTAAGGAACTATAAAATGTTCCTTAATAGCACAAATAACCAAATCTACATTATTCTTAGCGTTAAATTTCTTCATAAGGTTTTTACGGTGTGTTGCAACGGTATGAACGCTAAGGAAAATTTTTTCTGCAATTTCGTTATTCGTAAGTCCTTGTGAAATCAGCTCTAAAATTTCAACTTCTCTTGAAGACAGCTTTACAGGGTCTTTGAGATTTACTGAAGTTTCATAACCTGCACAATTTTCTGTATTTTCAAAATTATTTATTTTTAAAACGTTACTACAAAAGAAATTTTTACCTTGCGTGATTGCATTTACGGCATCAATTATCTCTTTATGATCGCATTGTTTTAAAATATAACCGGGGACGCCTAGCCGTAATATGGTAACTATATCATCTGTATTTTCATTGGTATCCAAAACTAAAATTTTTACGGAAGGATAATCCTTTTGAGTTTGCCTGATAACATCTATCGCATTAACACCTTGTATATTTAAACCAATAATAACTACGTCTGCTTGGTATAAATTTATTAAAAGCGGAATTTGTATATAGTCATCCGTATCAAAAACAATCTGATATTTGGATGTATCAGAAAAAATTGAGCGTAACCCCTGACGTATCAGGTAATGCTGATCAGCAATAACTATTTTTATCGGATTCATACTGAATATCAGAGTTTTAATATAAATTAATTTAGACTAATTCTAAATAATGTACAAAGTAAGCCATTTTTTAATGATAAAAACAATACCCCAAAAAAGCGATTTTAAACATGACAAAAATCATTTTTTAAAAGTAGGATAATAAATAAAATTGAATAAAAATTTAATCTATGAAAGATCAAGTAGTTTTTATTACCGGTGCAAGTACCGGAATCGGGCGAGCAACAGCATTAGCATTTGCTAAAAAAGGTGTGCATGTTGCCGTGTGTGATATTAATGAGGATGAAGGAAAAATTACTTGCCAATTAGTTGAAAAAGAAGGAGTAAAGGGAGTGTTTATACATTGCAATGTGGCTGACCCGGATGCATGTAAACATGCCGTAGAGAAAACCTTAGAAACATTTGGAAAATTAAATTTTGCATTTAATAATGCTGGTACAGAAGGTGTTTGGGGAGATGTTTCAAATCAGTCCATTGAAAGTTGGAAAAAAGTAATTGATATTAATTTAAATGGTGTTTTTTACTGCATGCATTATCAGCTTCCTGCCATGCTTAAAACTGGTGGTGGTGCTATCGTAAACTGTGCATCAATTTTAGGGCATGTTGGTTTTGCTGGTGCACCTGCTTATGTAGCGGCAAAGCATGGAGTATTAGGGCTTACCAAAAATGCAGCCTTGGAATTTGCCACTCAAAATATTCGTGTAAATGCTATTTGTCCAGGTTTTATATTAACACCCATGTTGGAACGTGGAGGAATTACTACCAACGAAGCATTAAAACATGCCATCGAATCGAAACACGCTATGAATCGAATGGGAACACCTGAAGAAATTGCTAATTGTGTTGTATGGCTTTGTAGTAATGAATCAAGCTTTGTTACAGGTCATGCTTTACTCGCAGATGGTGGTTATGTTATTCAATAGATTTAAGTGCCGCAATAGTTTCCAAGGGATTAGATGAAGTGAAAACAAAATTTCCAGCGACCAAAGCATCAGCTCCTGCTTTAAGGAGTAATGGTGCATTTTGGATATTTACTCCACCGTCAATTTCTATTAGACAAGATGCGTTATTTTTTACTATTAAATCTTTTAAACGTGCTGTTTTTTCATAGGTTCGCTCAATAAATTTTTGCCCGCCAAAACCTGGATTAACTGACATAATAATAACCAGGTCTATATCACCAATAATATCTTCAAGTAATGTTATTGAGGTATGAGGATTTACAGCTACTCCGGCTTTCAGTCCTAAGGATTTTATTTTTTGAATTGTCCGATGCAAATGGATACATGCTTCAATATGTACGCTAATCTGCCAAGCACCATGTTCTTTAAAATTTTCTAAATAGCGATCGGGGTCAACAATCATTAAATGAACATCCAACGGTTTGGTAGCTATTTGCTGAATAGATTTTAATACTGGGAAGCCAAAAGATAAATTAGGTACAAAAAGACCATCCATAATATCAATATGAAACCAATCGGCCTCACTTTCATTCAACATCATACAATCACGATGTAGATTGCCAAAATCAGCGGATAATAAAGAAGGGGCAATTATAGGCTTCATACTTTGAATTATGAAGCAAAGAAAAGAAAAAAGGGAATTGAAAAATGATTATCCTAAATACGATTTTAACAATTTACACCTGGAGCCTTGTTTTAACCTACGGATAGCTTTTTCTTTAATCTGACGAACCCTTTCACGAGTTAACTCAAACTTTTCACCTATTTCTTCTAAGGTTAAAGCAGTTTCGCCATTTAATCCGAAAAACAATCGTAAAACATCTGCCTCGCGAGGGGTAAGGGTTGAAAGTGAACGTTCTATCTCACGACGAAGCGATTCTGTAACTAAATCATTGTCTGGACTTGGATTTTCGGAGCTTTTTATAACATCATACATATCGCCTTCTTCTCCTTCTTGTAAAGGTGCATCCATAGAAACATGCCTTCCGGAACTTAATAAAGATTCTTTCACATCCTGTTCACTCATTTCAAGTACTGCGGCTATTTCTTCAGCCGTAGGCTCTCTTTCAAACTTTTGTTCTAGTTCAGAAAAAGTTCTATTTATCTTATTAATTGAACCTATTTTGTTTAAAGGTAAACGAACAATACGAGCCTGCTCAGCCAAGGCTTGTAATATGGATTGGCGTATCCACCATACCGCGTAGGATATGAATTTAAATCCTCGGGTTTCATCAAACCGCTGGGCAGCTTTTATCAGCCCCAAGTTACCTTCATTAATTAAGTCTGGAAGTGTAAGGCCTTGATTTTGATACTGTTTTGCAACAGAAACCACAAATCGCAAGTTAGCTTTAACTAATTTTTCCATGGCTGCCTGATCGCCTTCTTTTATTCGGCGAGCTAATTCAACCTCTTCATCGGCAGATAATAAATCTACTCTTCCTATTTCATGTAAATATTTATCTAATGATGCTGTATCGCGATTTGTAACTTTTACAGCTATTTTTAATTGTCTCATACCTTGGGTTTATAACAACAATTAGTAAACGGTATGAAACAAAAAAAGGTTGCATGATGCCATTACAACCTTTTTTATGAATAAGTTAATATTATGTTCAATTAGTTTTATTCGCTGGCAGAAGGAGCCGGAGTTCTAGGCAATAGGGCTTTTCTTGAAAGTTTCATTTTTCCTGTTTTGGAATCAATTTCAACCAATTTTACCTGTACTAAATCCCCTTCTTTTAACACTTTTGATATATCGTCAGTACGTTTCCAATCATACTCTGAAACATGTAATAACCCTTCTTTTTTCGGTAATATTTCAACAAAAGCACCAAACGTTGTAATTTTTTTAACAATACCATCATAGGTTTGTCCTACTTCTGCCACTGCAGTAATTGTTTTGATTCGGTTCAGAGCTTTTTCTAACAATTCTTTGTTTGATCCTGCAATTTCAACAATACCAACATTTCCTACTTCTTCAATGGTAATAACGGTATTGGTTTCACGTTGCAACTCCTGAATATGTTTTCCGCCGGGACCAATCACAGCTCCTATGAATTCATTAGGAATTTCTATAGTTACAATACGAGGTACAAACGGTTTAAAATCTGGTCGAGGTTGTGGAATCGCTTCATTTAGCTTAGAAAGAATTTGTAGCCTGCCTCGTTTTGCTTGCTCAAGGGCCTCAGCTAAGATTTCATACGACATTCCATCTACCTTAATATCCATTTGGCAGGCCGTAATTCCTTTCGATGTTCCACATACTTTAAAATCCATATCTCCCAAGTGGTCTTCATCTCCTAAAATATCAGAAAGCACGGCATATTTTCCGGTTTCACTATCGGAAATTAACCCCATGGCAATTCCGCTCACATGCTCTTTTATTTTAATTCCGGCATCCATAAGTGCTAATGAACCGGCACAAACCGTAGCCATTGAAGATGACCCGTTTGATTCTAAAATATCCGAAACAATACGAAGTGAATAGGGTAAATTTTCTGGTAAAACTTGTTTAATGGCTCGTAAAGCCAGATTACCATGTCCTATTTCACGTCTTCCCGTACCACGCATTGGCTTTACTTCGCCTGTTGAAAAAGGAGGAAAATTATAATGTAATAAAAAACGGCTAGTACCTTCAAATACAGCTCCATCTATGATTTGCTCATCCATTTTAGTACCTAAGGTAACCGTTGTAAGAGATTGTGTTTCTCCACGGGTAAAGATGGCTGAACCATGTGTAGAAGGTAAATAATCCGTTTCGCACCAAATGGGGCGAATTTCATCCAAAGCTCTTCCGTCCAAGCGTTTGCGCTCATTCAAAACACAATCACGCATGGCTTTTTTCTCAACATCATGGTAATACTTACCTATAAGAAATGCTTTTTCTTCTGCTTCTTCAGGGGTAAGAGTAGCAACAAACTCTTCTTTAATAGCTTTGAATTTTTCAGAACGAAGTTTTTTATTTGCAACACCTTCGCGGGCAACAGCATAACACTTATCATAAGCAAAGGCCCAGATAGCCTTTCGTAATTCTTCGTCGTGTTTTTCGTGACAATATTCTCTTTTAGCCTTGTTTACGAGAGCGGCAAGCTCTTTCTGTGCCCGGCATTGAATTTTAATATGTTCATGGGCAAATTTTAGTGCTTCAATCATGTCTTGCTCTGAAATTTCCTTCATCTCCCCCTCAACCATGTTAATGTCTTTTTCAGATGCAGCAACCATGATATCCATATCAGACTGTTCCAGTTCAGCAATAGATGGGTTAATTTTGAATTTTCCATTAATACGTCCCACCCGAACTTCAGAAATTGGTCCATTGAAAGGAATATCTGAAACAACTAATGCTGAAGATGCTGCCAATGCCGCCAAAGCATCGGGTAACACTTCTTTATCAAGCGAAATAAGGTTTACAATTACTTGAGTTTCGGCATGAAAATCATCCGGAAACAAAGGACGAAGAGCCCTATCAATAAGACGAGATATTAATACTTCATAATCAGACAGTTTTGCCTCTCTTCGATGAAAGCTACCTGGAATCCGACCAGCAGCAGCAAATTTTTCTTGATAATCAACTGTAAGAGGCATAAAATCTACATTTTCGCCAGCCTCTTGCTTAGCACATACTGTTGCAAGTAACATGGTATTTCCCATCCTTACAACTACAGACCCATCTGCTTGCTTGGCTAATTTCCCGGTTTCAATGGTGATGGTTCGACCATCTCCAATATCAAAAGTTTTTGTTATTACGTTCAATGACATGTTGATAATTAAATTTGTTTATGATAATAAACAAAAAAAGGCAATCAAGATTGCCTTTTTTACGAGGTGATTAGTTACTTCCTCAGTTTTAGTTTTTTGATAATGGCACGATAACGTTCGATATCTTTATTCTCAAGGTAAGAAAGTAATTTTTTCCTTTTCCCTACCAGCATTACTAACGAACGTTCGGTATTGAAATCTTTTGGGTTATTTTTTAAGTGTTCGGTAAGATGGTTGATACGAGTTGTAAACAACGCAATCTGACCTTCTGCAGAACCAGTATCAGTTTCTGATTTACCGTACTTTTTGAAAATTTCCTTTTTGGTTTCGGATGTCAAATACATTTCAACTACTATTTTTAATTCAAGTGGGCAAATATAGCGATTCTAATCAGATTTGCCAAATACAAATTAAAATTATTCGGCTCTCCCCTATTTTTTACTTGATTTTACCTTTTTATACCCTTCTATAAAATCTTTAATTTGTTCAATTCCAATTTTTTTTCCAATTATTTTCTTTTCTCTATCTAAAACATAAACTACTGGATAGGTTGATAAATCATAAGTATGCCTAAAATTTAAACTGGGCAAGTCAGTTAAGTGAATATACTTCTCAGGATTTTTATTTATTTCCGGACTATCTGACACATTAATCCAGGGAAGCTTATTTTCAACCAGGTATTTTTTCCATTCGGTGGTTTCAAGTTCGCCTTCTACTGCATAAACGGGAATATTATTGGGTTTGAGATAAGTTTCATAGAGTTCTTTGAGCTTGGGAGTGTTTTTTTTGCAATGGCCGCATGTAGCATCCCAAAAATACAATATAGTATAATCAGCCTGCAACTTATACAAGTTGTGCCATACCATGTTTGTATCAGGCAAAATCAGGTTGGGGGCCTGCTTGCCACAAAGTAATGGCTTCAGTTTTGATGCTCGTTCTTTCATTTTTTCCAATGTTTTTTGATCTACCCAAGTGGCTTGTCCGGTATTGTAATATTTTTCAACCATGTGAACAAAGACAGCATCCATACACATGAGCTGAGACCGTTCGAAGGTATAAGTAGTAGTGTGTACTACGTATTTAAACATTTCGGGGTTAGCCCTAGCTTTTTCAATAACTTTATCCACTTCGCTGATGATAGAATCTGGAATTTGTGGAATAACTTTCTCAAGGAAGTAGGTGAATTTAGGTTCAAAAATAGGTGTTCGTAAAATCCGGGCATCTGAGAAGTTTACATGATCAAAATAATGTGCTTTAAAATAACGATACTGGAATGTAGAGTCAATTGTTCCATCTGGATTCTTTGGACTTTCAGGAATTTCAACATCTTTCATTACCTTAAATAAATAGGCCATAAAGGTGCCTTTATTTTTTTCCATAATATCTTCACGATATTTATTGATTTGTTGGTTGATTTCTCCTAATTTTTTATCCAGATCTTTGTAGCGAGGGGATTGTTTATCTAAAGAATCCCTTTCTTTTCTAAGAGGCTCTATTTCTTTTTGAAAAGCAGCCATTTTTTTTAAATAGTCAAACCAAATTTGATTTTCTACTGATCCTTTTATTTTTGCATGTCCTGCCAGGTCAATTGTATCTGTTTCTATGTAAAAGGATGGCTCATTAATTACAAACTCAAACCAACGTTTGTTGGGTAGCACAAATAAATAGATTCCTCCAGGAATGGTGTCGTTTTTCTTTTTAAACTCTACCTCTCCTTTAGAATTAATACGCGCTGTATCTCTTACAAATTTTTTTTCTCCAAAGTGAAATCCTAAATAACAAACCGTATCTTTCAATCCGTTTATTTTAAACTTGTAGGAATAGTTGGTAATTCCTTGTGCATTATAGCCTCCAACAAAAATCATTAATAAAATAATAGCGATAAATATTTTTTTCATCATAGTATTCTACTTTTAACATTGCAAAGTAACAAGTTTTATACCCGAAAGAAAATCTTCTTAACCATTCATTAACATCTAATATATTACTTATCCTCTTATCATTAGATAAATACCCAGATTCAAATAGTAAGTGCGACACAGGAGGTAAAAAAAGAAGGTATTTCACAAACGTAAAATACCTTCCGGTTAAAAATAAAAACTCCTGTTATGAGCAAATATAAACAATTGGACTTAGAAAAACGAGTGAAATTAGAGCTGATGGTAAAAATGGGAAAAAGTAAGGTTGAGATAGCCCAGGAACTTGGAGTACATCGCAGTACGGTGTACAGGGAACTAGCCCGTAACCGTCTGAAACGAGGAGGTTACTCGGCCCAATATGCTCTTGAGTGGGTTAAAATTCGCAAAGAACGATACAAACTTCCTAGAAAATGGGATGGTTGTATAGAAAAGTTGGTCAGCCTGCGATTAGCCGAAAAATGGTCGCCGGAACAGATCAGTGGATATTATCGTCATAAGCAAGTTAAGATGGTAAGTCCTGAAACAATCTATCGGTATATCTATGCTAACAAAGCAAAAGGCGGAGAATGGTACAAGCACTTACGTATAGCCAGTAAGCCCTATCGTAAGCGATATGGAGGTAAAGACCACAGAGGCAAAATTGCCGGTAAAATCAGTATCGAACACAGGCCGGCTATTGTGAATAACAGGGAGCGATATGGAGACTGGGAAATAGACACTATCATTGGCTATAAACATCAGGGAGCATTACTTAGTATGGTAGAAAGAAAGAGTTACTTTACCCTGCTAGCAAAGCTGGAAAGACCTACTGCTCAACTAACCAAAACCCAGCTGATTAATACCTTAGCCCCCTATAAAGCACTGGTGCATACCCTTACCTCCGATAACGGGCTGGAATTTGCTTTGCATCAACAAATAGCTCAGAAACTTCAGGCAGAGTATTACTTCACCCATCCTTATTCGGCTTGGCAAAAAGCTATCAATGAAAATATCAACGGACTTATTCGTCAGTTTATACCTAAAAACACCAATATTAGACTATTAGATAATCAATTAATTTTGCAAGTACAATGTTTATTGAACAACAGACCCAGAAAATCACTAAATTGGAAAACCCCTATGGAGGTTTTTCTAAAACATCTCTTAAAAAAAGAAATGTGTCGCACTTACTAGTTGAATCCGCATAATATAAAAAAATAGAGATTGATTTATTATTAGAAAAATTATTTTCTTAACTCAATAAAACCTTTGATAGGCTCTTCACCCGGTTTAAGTGTTAATACATAGAAATAAGTACCATCGGTTACTTTGTTACCAGCTATAAGAATTCCAGTATTGCATTGTCCACTCCAATTATTAGTATAAGGAGAAGCTACAAAGATTTTATCTCCCCAGCGATTCATGATGATTACTTCGTTTTCGTTGTATTTTTCAATATTGGTTATAATCCAAGTATCGTTTGAACCATCACCATTAGGAGTTATCAATTCAGGAATAACTACTGTATTATTTCCGGTAACAATAAATATTACCACTGTTGTGTCACAATATGCACTACAAGTCTCATCACAAATTGAATAACTTAACTGATCTACTCCTTCATAATCTTGATTAGGAGTATATATAATTGAATTTCCGCTAATTTGAGCTGAGCCATGAGAAGGTTGTTGTAAAATAGTGATTGAACCTATATTCCCAAAATCATTATTCAATATTGCAACATTAACATTTTCTGAATTTAATACAGATGCCGTATCTGGGTTAGCTATTAAATCTAAAGCCTGATTATACAATACAACTTGAACAGAAGTAACTGAAGAACACCCAAATGTATTTGAAACCACTACACTATACCAACCAGTATCAGATGGCATTGCATCCTGAATTACAGGATTGGGCAGATTAGATGTAAAACCACCAGGTCCTGTCCACTGGTAAGAATTTCCACCTGATGATGATAGCTGAATATCATCACGTGGGCAAACCGGAGAATTCACAGAAGCAGTTGCATTAGGATTTTCAATAACTGTAATAAGTATTTGATCAACAACAGTTCCATTACATACTCCGGATGGATCTGTAACAGTAATTGTATATATGGTTGATGATACAGGCAATACAGTAATTGATGAAATGGTTGCTCCAGTGCTCCACTGATAAGAAGCAGAAGAAACTACTGAAAGATTTACAGGTGTACCAGCACACACAGAATCGTTTGGAGAAGCTGCTAATTGTATATCAGGGGCTACAATCACATCGACAGAAATATTGGCTGTAGCTGTACAACCATTTCCATCAGTAACTGTAACATGATAAATACCAGCATTTAGGCTTTCTGCATTGTTTAAAACTGGATTCGGGTCAAAACTAACAAATCCATTGGGGCCTGACCATACATAACTAACCCCACCATTTGCAGATAAATTAAGCGAACTGCCTTCACATACCGGAGAATTGGAATTGATGCTAGCTGAAGGTAATGAATTTACCGTAATATTGATTGATGCATTGGCTGATCCAACACATCCACCCGGATTAGTCAAAGTAACCGAATAAGTACTGTTGGTAATTGGAGAAACTATAATGGAAGAGGTTGTTTCACCTGTACTCCATGAATATGCTAATGAGCTTGTAGCTATTAGTGTAACTGATTCTCCAATACAAATATCAGCATCAGGTATTGCGGAAATAGCAGCGGATGGATTATTCACAACACTTACAGTAGTAGAAGCTGTAGCAGTACAACCATTAGCCCCAGTTACCGTAACAGTATAAGTTCCTGCATTGGCCATTGTTGCACCAGAAATGGTTGGATTTTGAGTATTATTGGAATATGATGCAGGTCCCGTCCATTGATAAGAGTTTCCTCCGGACGCATTCAGTTGGATAGCACTCCCCACACATACCGGTCCATTATTAAAAGCTACTGGTGTAGGATTACTATTCACAGTTAGTGTACGAGTTGCAGTGGCAGTACAACCATTGGCACCGGTTACAGTAACAGTATAGGTTCCCGGATTGGTAATATTGATAGACTGAGTGGTAGCACCGGTATTCCATACATATGCATTGGCTGAGGTTGAGGTAAAAGTTGTTGACTGCCCGGCACAAATTACATTCGCACCTGAAATGCTTGGAGTTGGATTAGGATTAACTGCCACTTGCACATTTGCAGAATTTGTACAACCTGCTGCCGAGGTGACTGTAACTGTATAAGTTCCTGCATTGGCAGCTGAAGCATTTGAAATGCTAGGATTTTGCAGGGTTGAATTAAATGAATTGGGGCCTGTCCATTGATAGCTGCTTCCACCAGATGCTGAGAAATTAATGGTTTGACCAGCACAAACTGTTATATTATTATTAATACCACTCAAATCGGGCAATTGATTAACAGTAATGGTTTTAGTTAACGTTTGTCTTGCACCGCATACACCGGTAACTTCAAGCGTGTATGTGGTAGTAGTTGATGGGGTAACATTTATATTTTGTGTAGTTTGCCCACCTGGTTGCCATAAATAAGATGTTGCACCGGGAGGACCAAATAATGTAATAGTAGTTCCAGCACATGTTGGATTAGATGACGCAGTAATATCCGGGAATTGAACTCCAGAATTGGCAGTGATGGTATAACTACAGATATCTCCAGCAAAACCATCAATCATAAGGTAATAATCTTGACCAACCGTTAAGTTATTGGCAGTAATGGTAAATGTACTGGAACCTTCTTTAAAATCAGAAACGGGGGTAAAACCACAACAAGGAGAGGATACACTAAATATTTGCATTTGAATTCCACCGGATGGATAGTTTCCAACAAAACAACCGTATACATTTACATTTAAGGTTGCAGTTGTACTTGCAGCCGTAAATCGTATCCATGAATTATTATCAATTCTCACATCGCAATTGGGAGCGCCAACACCCCAAGATCCTCCTAATCCAAAAATTCCACCGGGCTGACAAGTTCCAGGTGTATATGTGTACGTTGGGGCATTATTCATTTCTGCATTACCTCGCATGTTACAAGGTCTATCGGTTGTAAAAGCAGCACTAGTAGTTCCGCTGTATCCATTCAGGTCGCAGATATATAATGCATTGTTACAATTATCATGGGTATTGGTAGATACACAAAATCCAATATTCCCAGTTGTGTTTCCATTAAATGCCCAATAACGAAGAAAAACAGTAGAACCTGGAGTTAAGCCGGTAGCATTGATAAACGGCTTCATATCATTTGCACTTCCAGGATAGTTATAATCATCTGAACATGCTATTTGAGTTAAAGAACTACACGTGCCCGAATACAATGCCATTACCACATCATTCACTCCGTATCCGGGTTGTGCTGTAATGGTTATATTTCCGGTGGAGGGTACAACAATTGAAAACCATACATCTTTGGGCTGAGGAGAGTTATTGAATCCACCTTGTTGGGGTGCAGCCCCTCCTGAACAAGATGCCGGAGTTGGAATTCCAGGACCAGTAGAGGTTGTAGCTCCTACAGTAGAAAAATTCAAATAATTGCACGCTGACGTTACGGGAGGTAACGCAATAGCACCACATGGATTATCATTTGGTGGTACAGGCGTTGGTGTTCCTGTAACACAAATCTGGAATGGATAACCGCCCGTTGAAGCATAATAATCATACACTCTAATCCAATACGTATTCCCCACAGTAAGGCCTACTGCATTAATTACTTCGTTTCCATCTGTAAATCCATTATCCATACATACCATGCTGACCAAGTTGCCGCAGTTTGTACCAGAAAATAATTGAACTACCGGGTCCATATTCACAGAAGGATCAACGGTAATAGTATGCACTGAATTGGTGGCAACAAATGAAAACCAAACATCATCATCTGCAGTACCTGCACATCCTGGTAAAGACTGTGTAGCATTTAGTGATGTAGCATTTGTATAAGTACAAGAGCTATTTATAGTTAAAGAAATAGCACCACCACATGCATCGTTTGAAGGAGGTGGCGGTGGCGTAGTTACACAAATGGTAAATGTATTGGGTGAACCTCCGCCAGCAAAATAATGATAAACACGTATGCGATACGTTGCACCAATGGTTAATCCACTAGCGAATATGGTTTCCGGTTGACCAGTTAACGTAGCATCCATACATGAAATGGAAGCAAGTGACGAGCAAGAACCAGAAAACAATTGTACCACTGGGTCAAGACCAGCAGAAGGCACTACGGTAATTTGATGTGACGTAGAGGTTGCAACAAACTGATACCATACATCGTCATCTGCATTCCCTACACAGCCAGGTATATTTTGAGCAGTTCCCGTACTGCCTGATACAGGAGAAGAACAATTGGCTAACACTGAAAGGGTTGTTGCTCCAGAACAATTTTCAGACTGTGCAACTAACTTTCCTATAAAAATAAGGGTGTATAAAACTACTCCTATGTATTTCATAATTGGTAATGAAAAATCAATTTAAATATGTTTTCCGTCCTTAATTTCAGGTTCTTCGGGCTGCAAGCCCATTTGAATGATGATTGATTTTATTTGAGCTAAATCAAACTCTTTTATATTTTCCCTATTTCCTGAAGACGCTTTTATTAGTAAAATTAATTGCCCCCTTCCTTGCTCTGGTTTATATACAGATTTTATTTTTTCCACACCTTCAGTTTTACCAAGATATGCAACTAATTGATCCCACTTTTCCTGTGAAGGAATTTGTGATACAGAATAAAAACAAGTTACATACGTCTCATTTGAAACTGTTTTAATTTGCCCATGCAGACCTATAGAAATTAAAATCAAAAAAAATAAAAAAACACTTTTTTTCATTTACTTTGGATTAGCTTTCAAAATTAACGTATAATAGAGAATATTTCAAACACTTTTGTGTATATATACGATTTGAATTAGTAAAAAAAAACCCCAGCATAGGCTGGGGTTTATTATGAAGTTGAATAAAATTATTGAATAGTTGATTTAAAATCAGCGTCTTCACGGAATTTCAAGAATTCCAAATCAATTTTAGCTTTCGCTTTCAACGATGCATCTTTCTGAATAGCTGTTTTCAGATTATCAATTAAAGCTTGCTTGCTATTGGTACGTGCAGCAGCAATTGCCTTCAAATAGTATGACAACGCTTTGTCTTTATCGTCAGAACAATCAATGATACCACCAGCTTTTTCAGGACTGCCAGCCAATAATTTTGCCAATGCTGCATTGAAAGAACATTCATTTCCAAATGAAGCTACAGCTTCTGAATACTTACCTTGAAGTATATACAAGTTTCCTAAGTTATGTCCATTTTCAGGAGAACCACCCCCTTGCTTGTAATAAGTCAAAGCATTGTTTTTATCTCCTTTTAACATATAAACTGCACCAATGTTATTCTTGATAGCCTTTTCAGAGGCTGCTATCTTTTCAGCCTTTTGGAATTCAGTCAACGCTTCATTCAATTTGCCCTGCTTGGCATAAATAACTCCAATGTTATTATTTGGCCTCCAATCTTCAGGGAATTGACGTGCAGCTGCTTCATAAATTTTTATTTGGGTAGCCTCATCAGAAATTAATGTTTGGGCAGTATAAAGGAGTTCTTCCAATGTTAATTTGGTAGGTTCATTTTTAGCAAAATTCACCAGTTCTTCATTGGTTTTTTGTCTTTCTTGTACCACTAATTTTATTTCTGATTTACGCAAAGGAGAAAGCACTTCTTTTTCAAACTGATTGTAAGCAGCAGTTCCAGCAGACTTCAAATCTTTATTCATCGCACCGCTGTTAATTTTGCTTACCAACTCATTTTTACCTTCAAAATTTTTGGTAGCAACAATGGCTTTAAATCCATTAATATCTTCACCATTTCCTTTATTTGAAATTTGAACAGAAGTTATTTTTTTGTCTTTTGTTAAATATTGCTCCATCCATTTTCTTACTTCATTACTACGCTTGGTAGAAAGGTCATTATTTTTGGTTTCTTCACCATCAGGAGAAGCCCATCCATTCACTTCCAATGATTTGAAAGTTCCACCATCTTTTAATTGAAAATCAACAAATGCTTGGAACTTTTTCATTTCGTCGCTTGTTTTTTCAGCCGGACGAATATTGAAAGCATTGTATGGGAAATATATATTAGCTACCTGTGTTTTGAAAATCGGGCCATAGTTATGTTTACCAATTACAAATCGTTCGTCTTTTAGAGTAAGAAGCGGTGTAATAATGGTCCCCAAAGCAATAGGATCCTTGGTCATACCATTGTATTTTTCTTTCGTTTTAATTTTACCTACACCTTTTACGTGTAATTCTGCCTCCTGCATACCATCAACGTAGGCAATCTTTGCATTATATTTTAATGTACCACCGCTATGACTAAGTGTTTGACCGTCGCCAGTGGCTTTTTCTCCTTTAAGGAAAATAGTTTTATAAGCCTTTTCTCCTCCTTTATATTTAAGAATAGGAGTAACCTCGGCAGTGGCCTTTTTAGGCATAGTCTTTTTAGGGTATTCTGCAGTAATGGTTACTTCAACAGAATCTCCTTTGTACTCTAAAGGGCTGGGTACCACCTTGTACGTAATCTTATTCAGGTTAAACTTACCGCAACCTGCGATTAACGCTCCACCCAATGCTACGATTGCAAGATTTTTCAACTTCATAATATGTATATGTTTAATTTTTATTCAACAACGCGAAATTAGACAATGTTTTTAATTAAGAAAAAAAATTTATCGTATTTCCACAAAATGCAAACCCGGTTCAGGTACATTTGTTAAAAAATTCACAATTTCTTCATAATGAGATTGATTTTTATAAAAATCTGCCTCTGTAACATTAAACACAACTACAGGAATTTGATGCAATGTTTTAAGGGTTTTCATATAGCCTTGTTCAACCGCTTGTAAGTAATCCTCTCCAATATTCTGCTCATACAACCTACCTCTAAGCTGAATATTATGTTGAAGCCGATGTTTATCTGAATGTAGATAAAACAAATAATCTGGCTTAGGAAGCGACTCCATCATTATTGTAAATAATTGTTCAAAAAGCTGGTATTCTACATCTTTAAGCGTAATTCGTGAAAAAATCAATGATTTCCATAGGGAATAGTCTGCAATGAATCGCGGTCTAAATAAATCCGGTTTGGAGAGAATTTCTTTCAATTGGTGGTAACGTTCTGCCAAAAACGATAGTTCAAGAGGAAATGCATAACGTTGCTGATCTTTGTAAAAATCTGGCAAAAAAGGATTTTCACTAAATGATTCCAAGATCAGACTCACATCAAAATCGTTTGCCAGCCGAGTTGCCAAGGTGGTCTTTCCGGCACCTATATTCCCCTCTATGGCCAAATATTGCCATTTCATAGTTTTTGAACCCTAAGTTTATCTTTAGACTGGTATAAAAGCTGCCTCACTGAAACTTGTAGGACCGGATGTATATATTCAGGCATCAGCTCAGCCAAAGGTACCAAGGTAAAATTACGGAAATGAAGCCTTGGATGTGGTATTTGCAATGATTCTGACACAATCACCTCATGATTAAAAAATAAAATATCCAAATCCAAAGTACGAGATTGATACCCTTCATTTTGATTACGTGTTCTTCCAAAAAAATCTTCTATTTCCAATATTTTATTCAAAAGATGTTGTGCTGAAAGGCCAGTATTTACTATTAATACTTGATTGTAAAATTGTTCTTTCGCTTCAAATCCCCATGCATCACTCAAATACAAGGATGATGTAGATATAATTTCGCCTACCTGTGTTGCAATAAGACCTCTTGCACGAGAAAATGTAACCGGTACATTCCCTAAATTACCTCCCATCAACAAAACAGCACGATTCATGTTTTATTTACTACAAATACAAAATAATGAAAATAACCCTGGAAAGTGAAATTATTCCATTAGATGCAGAAAATGTATTTTCAAATTTTAATGAATCACTATTTAAAGCCATCAATCCCTGGTTTATGCCTATGAAGGTTGAACTATTTGAAGGATGTTTGCCTGGACACCGAGTTATTGTACGCTTAGGTGGCCCATTAATTGACGCTCTCTGGGTTTCTGAAATTATATTTTTACAAAAAAATGGAAATGAGATCATGTTTATTGACATAGGTAAAGAATTGCCATTCCCATTAAAAAATTGGGAACATCGGCATCGCATTATAAAAACAGGGAACAAGGAATGTAAAATTATGGATGAGATAACATATCATACATTTCATCCATGGCTCGATTTTATTATAAAACCAATTATGCATTTGCAATTTGGAGTACGTAAAAAAAAATACAGCCAATACTTTTGTAAACTATCAAGGAGTAAAATTTAAAAACGTTATTACAGCTGTTCCAGAACTTACTAAAAGGGCTTGAATGCCTTGATCATCACAAAAAACATTCTTTAAAGCCAACTGATCTACATCTCCTGATATTTTGAAATATTTGTCGTAAGTATACCCTTGTAAGAGTTTTTTTAATGCCAATCTGGTTCCCTCTATATCTTTTGCTATGGAATAAGAAAAATACTTATCCAATGTTTTTTTAAATGAACCATGTAACAACCATGAAGCAAAAGTATACAGTGCATTTTTGGTGTTTAATTCAAAATCAAAGTCTTTGAGATATATTGAACGTGTCAGGCTATCGTACGATGGAATTCCTTTAAAATAAATAATTCCTTTAAAATTACCATCTAAATCAGCTCTTATAAATACAAAACCACTTTTGCCGTAAATTTCAATATCATTAATTCGAATTTTTTTGTTTTTTGAAACTGTAAAAATTGAATCTTTGAGATTTTTTCGAGCTATTCGAGTAGCAGCATCGAAATCAATTTGAATAGGCAATTCCACATTAAACTGACTGGTAAGTTTTTCTTTGATGACAGGAGGTCCTAAAAATGTTTTTAAGGGCTCTTCAGGTTGGGTACCCACCTTTGTTTCCAAATAAACTTCCATTCCTGCCTGTGCAACTAATTTACCCGGATCACATTGTAGCGGTGTAAGAAACATATTCACCGGCTTCATTACTAACCATGCTTGGTATGCTGAATCAAGTAATACAGGTTCCTGCAATTTTTTCCATGCATCTTCTACATATAGCTTCAATGGAATAGCCGTTGTCACTTCACGATCAACCGCAGCGGTAATGGTTGGCATATTAGCTGTAAGTAATCCACGTATAAGACGTGTAACCGGAATTTGAACCACACCAAAATCTAAAATTGGCTCTTTAGAAAAGAACATATCTTTAAATGTAGTGGTAGTTATTATTCCCCAGTCACGACTTATCTGAACCTGAGTATTTAGCGTAAGGTCTATATCAAACATTGTGCTTTTTTCAATGACAGGACAAAAACCACAAGCTTGCCATCTATACTGTGCCCAAATTTCGAGTGGGAACATGAACCTTATTTTTTGCTTATACCCATCCACCTGAATTGACTTTTTGGTTCGCCAGATTTTTACTTTCAAATTATCTTCATCATTATTTTCATACAATGAATCGTTATAGATTAATCCTTTAAAATGTTTGTTTAATTCCTGCTGAAAAACATGCATAGGTACTTCAATGGGCACCTGAATAAGGGATGGGTTTATCTTAACTACAGGTACCTGCATTGTATAATCTGGCTGAACTGAAAAAAAAGTTTTAGCACGGCAAGATAAGAATACAAAAAGCCCGAAAAAAAACAATAATTGAAATTGTAATTTTCGAGTACCAATCATTTTATATTTGATAATATTCCCTATACCAATTTACAAAAGATGCCACTCCTTCCTTCACTGTGATTGAGGGCTTGTAGTTGTATTCGTTCACCAAATCAGTTACATCAGCCACATTCATAGGCACATCGCCAGGCTGCATGGGTAGATATTTTATGATTGCCTGCTTCCCTGTATTTATTTCAATTTCGCGAATAAAATCCATGAGGTTTACAGGATTATTATTACCAATGTTTACTAAGCGATAAGGTGCTGACGAGGTAGATGGATTTTCTTCATCTGTCCAATTTGGTTGGGCTACGGGTGGTTTTAACAATACACGCATTACCCCGTTTACAATATCATCTACATAAGTAAAATCACGTTTCATATTTCCGTGATTGAATACCTGAATGGGCTTACCTTCCAGAATATTCTTAGTAAAAATAAATAAGGCCATATCCGGCCTACCCCAAGGCCCATATACACTAAAAAAACGAATACCGGTAGTTGGTATTTGATACAGATGACTGTATGCATGCGCCATAAGTTCATTGCTTTTTTTGGTGGCAGCATATAAACTCATAGGGTGATCCGTATGTTGTGACACCTGAAAAGGTACACGAGTATTTAATCCATACACCGATGATGTGCTTGCATATACCAAATGCTTTACAGGGTAAACCTTGCATGCTTCCAGCACAGATAAGAATCCAGAAACGTTACTGTGTATGTATGCTGCAGGATTAATTAATGAATACCTAACACCAGCCTGAGCTGCTAAATGAATCACTCCATCAAAACGATGTTCGTCAAAAAGCTTCATCATAGCCTCAGTATCTGCAATATCTGTGTAAGAAAAATGAAAATTTCCGGAAGAAATCAAACTGCCTTTAACAGCATTGGCTCGATGAATCCCAAGCAGTTGTAACCTACTCCATTTGAGGTTTACATCATAATAATCATTTACATTATCAACGCCTACCACTTCATACCCGGAAGCAAGCATCTTTTGAGTGAGATGATAGCCTATGAATCCAGCAGTTCCTGTTATTAAAACTTTTTTCACTTATTTTGTAAACTGATGATTACAAAACTACAAAAGAAAACTATTGTGCAGCATGAAGCTGTATTTTAAATTATTACGAGTTTCGCATTGGGTTAAAAATCTATTCATTTTTTTACCCCTATTTTTCAGCGGGAATATACTCTCCGATGTACATGGCTTTATACAGGTGAGTATGGGTTTTGTTCTCTTTTCACTCATTGCTTCATCTATTTATATAATCAATGATATTAAAGACATTGAATCAGATAGGCTTCACCCTGAAAAAAAACATCGGCCATTTGCCTCGGGCGAAGTTTCTATAACAACAGGCATATTACTTAGTTCCATATTTTTTATCGGCTCATTGATCGGTGCATATTTTATTAACCTATTTTTTGCCGGTGTACTTGCTATTTATTTTCTCATGAATATAGCTTACTCCATGGGGTTAAAGCATGTAGCAATTATCGATATTACTATTATCGCCATTGGATTTTTACTTCGAGTTATTGCCGGTGGATTATTGGCCGAAGTTTATATTTCACATTGGATAATTATAATGACATTTCTTCTGGCATTGTTTTTAGGGATGGCCAAACGTAGAGATGATGTAATTCTCTTTATGAAAAGCGGACAAAAAATGCGCAAATCGGTTGATGGCTATAACTTAGAATTTATTAATGCATCCATGGTGATTATGGCAGCTGTAGTAATTGTGGCTTACATTATGTACACTATAAGCGAAGAAGTAGTGGAACGTTTTCATACTGAATATCTATACGCCACCAGCATTTTTGTTATATTAGGAATTATTCGATACCTGCAAATTACCTTTGTATTAAACAAAAGCGGCAACCCAACCAAAATGCTATTGAGCGACCGATTTATTCAATTGGTTTTGTTAGGTTGGATATTCACGTTTTTTCTCATCATTTATATTCATAAGTTATAAAGCACTACATGAAAGCCAGTATTGCAAATTGGGGGAACTATCCATGGATTGACGCAGAAATAGTGGCTCCGGGGAATGAAGATGCAATAATTGATGTCCTGAATAAAAATCAAAAATTAATACCTCGTGGATTAGGCAGATGTTATGGAGATTCTGCTTTGCAAACGCATATCATTTCTACCTCTAAACTCAATCATTTTTTAGCTTTTGATGAGCAACATGGAATACTCCATTGCCAGGCAGGTGTTAGTTTTGATGAAATATTAAAAATTTTTGTTCCCAAGGGGTGGTTTTTACCAGTTACACCGGGCACCAAGTTTGTAACGTGTGGTGGAGCTTTAGCATCAGACGTACATGGGAAAAATCATCACAAAGAAGGTACTTTTTCAGACCATGTACTTTTCTTCCATCTTATTTTACCCAATGGGCAAAAAATGCGTTGCAGTCGTGAAGAAAATCAGGATTTGTTTCATTTAACCTGCGGTGGAATGGGTCTAACAGGTATTATTACCGATGTATGTTTTAAACTAAAAAAAATTGAAACTGCTTTTATCCGACAAGAAAATATCAAAGCTGCCAATCTAGATGAAGTTATTCGGTTGTTTGAAGAATCAGCAAATTGGACGTATAGCATGGCATGGATTGACTGCCTGAGTAAAGGGAAAAGTTTTGGTCGAAGTATTATGATGCGAGGAGAGAATGCCATGTTGAATGAACTTTCACAAAAACAAAGAAAGCTGCCTTTAAAAGTGCATAGCGACGGCAAGCTGAATGTGCCTTTTTATTTTCCTTCGTTTGTATTGAATAGTTTTAGCGTAAAAGCATTTAATTTTTTGTATTATCACAAACAAACAACCAAAGAAATTAAAAACATTATACATTATGATAGTTTTTTTTATCCGTTAGATGCGATCCATCATTGGAATCGAATTTATGGTAAAAAAGGATTTACACAATACCAGTTTGTTATTCCCCGTGAAAAAGGGCGTGAAGGATTAATTGAACTTATTGGCCACATTGGCAAAAAAAATATGGGTTCGTTTCTAACAGTACTAAAGTTATTCGGAAAGCAGAAAGAAAATTATATCCGGTTTCCTATGGAAGGATGGACATTAGCAATGGATTTTAAAATTCAACCTTCGCTATGGAAATTTTTGGATGAAATGGATGAAATTGTATTAAAATATGGTGGCAGGGTTTATCTCACCAAGGATGTACGAATGAAACCTCATTTTTTGCTTCATACCTATCCGCAAGCTTCCTCCTTTATTGATCGAATCAGAACTATCAATCCACATATAATAAGTTCGTTGCAATCAGAACGACTGGAAATTATTTAGCAACTATTATTTTTTGATGGATTGTTTTGCCATTACATAACAAAACGTTGGCAAAATAGACTCCTTGCGGCAAATTAATTACATGCATATACTGCGAATTGGAATAATTGACCTTGATACCATTTACCGTAAATAATTCCCAGTACTTAATTGGTTGCTCTGTGAATAATTGTATGATATCAAAACCCGGATTAGGAAACAAACAGAATCTAATTCCCTTTGATTCGCCAATATTTAATCCATCAGCTTGTAGTAGTTTAGCCACCCAAATATCGCGGCCTCCCCAGGAATGATGTATCCAGGCATCAGAAGAATTGGTTCTTCCCATGACAATGATTTGATGATGATAAATTTTTAAGGCATGCAATACATCATTTTGAGAGCCACCCATTTTTTTATTCCAAACCATATTTCCAGCAGAATCTGTTTTTATTACCCAAAAATCCTGCAAACCAAAACCTGGATCTGAGGCATCGTTATTAGTGCTACGGGTAAAGCCACCTAAATAAACGTATCCCATTGAATCTACAGAAATATCGTAGGCAAACTCCCAATCTGTTCCTCCAAAACTTTTATCCCATAGTTTATTTCCATAAGTATCAATTTTTAATAACCACACATCACTATTTCCTCCATGATAACCATCAGTTACATCGTTACCTTGATCACCGGCTAATCTTCCGGCTATATAGAAAGCCCCATGTTTAGCATTTGCAAGACCTCCCAACCCTTCTCCGCCATTCGTTGAACCAACTTTTTTAAACCATACAGACTGCCCGCCAGTATCTATTTTATGAATGTAAATATCATCTCCATTGATATTATTAAAATCTGCCACTGTATATCCAGCGGCTACATAACCACTGCCATCATGTAGTTCAAGTATTCGATAAAAATTTTCTAACGCATCGGAAAAATTTCCATTGGGTCCAACATATGTTTTGCTCCACAGAATATTTCCATTCGAAGCATTGAGTTTCATAACCCATGATAAACCTGTTCCTGTACCTGCCAAATCCCCATCATTTGAACCTGTTTCGCCACAAACCAACAAATGATTATCAGAGGTCCATATTACATCATACAAATAATCCATTTCAGAACCACCATACAATTTTTTCCACAAAACATTCCCATTGTCATCCAATCTAACCACAAAACCATCATAACCTCCGTGATTACCCACAAAAAAACCATTATTGCTTAAAGTTCTTCCGGCTATTACACAACTACCATCCGCCAATGCTTTAATTGAAGAAGGCCTATCAAAATCAGAGCCACCCAATATTTTACTCCAAAGGGTATCCCCATTATGATCTAACTTTACTACCCATACATCTTCACTGCCATAATTAGCCCGTACTAATCCATCACTGGATAAACTGGAAGAAGTAAAAAATATACCATTGCCATTTACATCCAGATTTAATCCTGGAGATCCAAAATTATTCATCAACGAAAGCCCTACTGCCTCATCAGATGAGCCACCATAACTTCTGGTCCAAACTGTATCGGCTTGGGCCAACAGTTCCAGCTGAAAAGCTGAGATAATTAAGAAAAATATTATATAATCTCTAATTTGTTGGCACATCATGAATAATAATATTTGCAAATTGAGAAACCACACTCGGGTCTATTCCCAAAGTTATAGAGCCTGAACTAGTAAAAGTGCTTAGCAAAACTAGCCGTATATTATTTATAGTATTTGGAGTAACTGCAACTGGAATGGTAAAAGAAGTTGATATAAAATTACCGGAAGAGTTTTGAGGGGGAAATGGATATGTTTGTTTAATTGTAACACTATTTACCACCAAACGAACCAACCAAGGATGCCCCGGAGTGGTAGGTGCAGTTGAACTATTAATTCTACCGGCTAAATTAACTTGAATCAAAATTGTATCATTAATGGGCGTATAATCAAAATTTAGCAATGTAGTTGAAGGTGCAGTTGAGTTATTTACTGTTAAAGAAACGGAGGATATTAAATTTCTAAATACTGTTCTGGAATTTGAAGTAACGGAGGCTGCTAATGGCACCCAATCTGTTCCATTAAAATAATAAAATCCCGGGGTAGAGTATGTGCCACTTGTAGAAGTATTATAAACCAGCAAACTGGTTGCAGGTGAAACTATAGGATTAGTAGGACTAATCAAAGCTACCCGAGGTATAAGCAACCCTTTGTTAGTTGAATTAACATCTAATATGGCGGAAGCATCCGGTGACACTCCAGTTTCATTAATACCAACACCTTGCGAAAAAAAAGGTAATACAAGTAAGATTAAAATAGCTAACAATAACATTCTTTTCATAAGAAAAATTATTTTAATTTCACATACTTTTCCAATACTTTCTTCCACAATTCATTAGTTTGTTCAGCCTGGTATTTATTTTTGATTTGGATCGTAGACTTGTTGGCTGAATTTTCGGTTAAACTCTTTTTATGTACCATAAAAGTTATTACCTCATCATCCTTAAGAGGATTGTAATCGTTGATTTTAATTTTTTGAGCCAATTTTTCAGAAATTTCATCTAGATTATCTGAAGTATGAGTAAGAACGATAACCTGGTTGTTTAATGATTGATTTTGTTGCATGAGGTTTTTCAAAATGGATCTTAAGTCATCAGGTGAAACCTGATGATATTTTTTAAACCTTCGGGAAAAGGTTTCATAATCATTATAGCCAAACTGAATAGCTATTTCTGCAACAGGCTTGAAAGAATAAACTACTTCGTGAAGGGCCTTTTCCATTTTTAGTGAATCAACAAAAATTTTTGTAGTTAACCCAGTTTCTTGTTTAAATAAGCGATGAAAATGAAACGGAGTTAAACAAGCAATGTTTGCCAGTTCACTTAGGCTAAGTGAGTCATAAATATGACTTTCAATGTAATTTAATACCCGTTCAATCCGCTCATCCATAATAAGTTTAAAGTTAAACTAACTTTAAACATTTATTATGATAATTCTTGCGGAATAATAACCAATATTGCTAACTTGTTAATTTAACGAACGATTTTAATTTCTACGCGACGATTTTTTTGGCGATTGTCTGGGTTATCTGTACCGTCAGGATTCGTATTAGGAACTGCCGGCTTACTTTTACCATACCATTTTTTTGTAATTCTGTTTGCACTAATTCCATGTTTTATCAGCCAATTTGCAGCAGCATTCACCCGATTTCTAGATAGAGTAATATTAAAACCATCAGAGCTTACATGATCAGTGTGGCCTTCCAGATATACTTTGAATTTAGGATTTTTCACTAAGTAATCGCGTACTTTTTGCAATTCTTTGATTGATTCTTCGCGGAGTTCATACACATGATAATCAAAATAAATGTTTGTGTATGTAAACTCTTCTTCCTTAACTGCAACATCTTCTTTTGGAATTGGCTCCAAAAAAATCTCCAGTAAAATTTGATCTTTCAAGGGATCGGCCACTTTGCTACTAAAGGAGCTGGTATAAGGTTTATACTGACTGGAAGAAGCAGTTATCGTAAATTGTTTTGCATACTGCACTTCTCCAGTATATGTTCCTTGCGATGATTCGTGCATGAGAATAGGTTCATGCTGTATTGAGGAACGAACTTCTAAAATGGATGATATAAGTTCTTTTGTTTTTGCATCTTTAACCAAAACGGTGATTGGTATTTTTAAATCATCCAATAAAGTTAGTTTGTAAATATCTTTCTCACCCACTCCATCTTTACGGTCAGAATCAAAATATGCGTGTTTTCCATCAGCCGTAAAAAAAATAAAAATATCATTGGCCGGAGTATTGATAGGATAACCAAAATTTACCGGTTTTGTCCATTCACCATTCACTTTTTGTGATTTAAAAAAATCGAATCCACCCATTGAATTATGCCCTTGAGAACTAAAGTATAAAGTATTTCCATCAATGCTTATAAACACACAATCTTCGTCGTAAGGCGAATTGATAACTGGTCCAAGATTTTGTGGTTTGCTCCATTTTTTAGTTTGTGGATTGTAATCCACTTTAAATATATCCATGCTACCATTTATAGATAGTTTTTCATGATTGCTGGTAAAATAGATGGTTTTGCCATCCGAAGTCATGGATGCATGGGTTTCGCGATATTTAGTATTAACTGGAGAAAGTTTTTTGGGAGTACTCCATTCTTTTCCATCAAAAGTGGTTTCAAAAATATCTCCATTCCCTTTATAACGATAAATAAACATACGTTTTCCATCAGCAGAGAGCCAAACAGGTGCTTCATGGTCAGGAGTATTCACTTTCCCTTTTATTTTTTTGGCAGCAGTCCATTCTCCATTTTTAGCCTTTTGAGAAAAATAAATGTCTTCATATTGGTAAACATCTCCTGGAGGGGTATTCCCCCCAGTACTACCCTGACGACGTGAAGTAAAAACCAACAAGGTTTCATCAGCATTAACTACGGCAGAATAATCCGGATATTTAGAATTGATTTTTTTACCTAAGTTTTCATACATAACAGGCAGAGTATCTTTTGAAAGTTCAATGGCATTTTTACACTGACGAATACGAAGCTCAGATAAACTTATATCATCCTGATAATCTTGTTTATCTTTTTTCTTTTTTGCTTTTTCCAAAGCAGCCTGAGCCATGTTTATCACCTCCTGATATTTTTCTATGGCTTTGTTAAAATTTCCGGAAAGGTGGTAAGCTTCTGCCAATACAAACAAAGATGATTCTTTATACGAAGGGTCAAGAGCTATGGCTTTTTCTAAAAACTCAGCTGCCTGCTCTTTTAAATTCATCGCATTGTATATAATTCCAATCTGATAATTCAACCGGGCATGATTTGGATTAAATTCATGGGCTTTTAAATAATACTCCAATGCTTTTTCATACTTTACACTTCCTTCCTCAAAATATTTATCACCACGTTCTAAATTGGCTACCGCTTTCTTAAATCCGGGTTTATCATTCGGAAAATTTTCTGCTTTAAATTCAACATGTTGTGCAAAATATCCTAAGATATTTATAAATAAGATAAATAAAAGCAGTATTTGTTTCATTATCTTGGATTCTAATTCAAATATAAACGATTTAGAACAGTATGAAAATTTACATTATTCAAGATTGAAACTTCTTTTTAAGCATGCGCAACCGAATATCTGTGATAACCTTTTTAGTGTATGCCGCAAAATCGCCCTCCATCATCCAATTATAATAACTAGGTTCCTTAGCAAACACTTCTTCTACTTTTCTACCTTTGTGTTTACCAAAGTTAAATATTTCATTTCCCTGGTCATCAAAAACAATACGACCTTCTAAATCAGCCCGTTTATTCAATCCGGTAAATTCACTTATTTTTTTAATACTGGTTTTTAATTGGTCATATCGTTCAATTTGTTTTTTAAATACTTCGTAAGTAGCTTCAGTGTCAGCCGTTGCAGAATGAGCATTTTTCAATTCTTTATCACAATAAAAACGATAAGCTGCTGCCAAAGTTCTTTCTTCCATTTTATGAAAGATGAGTTGTACATCCACAATATCACGCGAAGCTAGATCAAAGTCAATATTACAGCGCATAAACTCTTCCACCAGCATGGGAATATCAAACTTTAGGGCATTAAATCCAGAAAGATCAGCATTCCCAATAAAATCAAATATTTCATGAGCTACTTCGTCAAAGGTGGGTTTATCTTTCACCATTTCGTTAGTAATTCCATGAACGGATGTTGCTTCCGGAGAGATTGGGATAGTCGGGTTGAGCAAATATTCCCTGCGATGTTCTGAGCCATCAGGAAGTAATTTGATAAAGGATATTTCAACAATACGGTCTTTAAGCACACTTAAACCTGTTGATTCAATATCAAAAAACAGTAGGGGTTTATGTAATTCAATCATGGAGTTGATTTTAAAAAATCAAACGCCACGAAAAACATGGCGTTTGATAAATATTTGATTTAAAAATAATCAAATTAAATGGAACGGTTAATATCAAATGCTTCGAGAATTTCTGCCACCCGTTTTACAAACATTCCACCCAAAGCACCATCAATGATACGGTGATCATATGAATGAGACAAGAACATCATATGACGGATGGCAATCACATCTCCATCAGGAGTTTCAAGCACAGCGGGACGCTTACGAATAGCTCCAGTAGCCAATATAGCCACCTGCGGTTGATTGATAATGGGTGTACCCATTACGTTACCAAAGGTTCCAACGTTTGATACAGTGTATGTACCATCCTGAATCTCATCCGGTTTTAATTTGTTTTGACGTGCCCGGTTGGCAAGGTCATTTACAGCCTTAGTAAGGCCATACAAGTTCATTTGATCGGCATTTTTTATAACTGGAACTATGAGATTCCCAGAAGGCAAGGCTGTTGCCATTCCCAAATTAATTCTACCTTTTACAATTATTCTGTCGCCATCAACCGAAGCATTTACGTTAGGAAATTCACGAATAGCCTGCACTACGGCTTCCAGGATCATTGGAGTAAACGTAAGTTTTTCTCCATATTTCTTTTCAAATTCACCTTTTACTTTTTCACGCCATCTCACCAAATTTGTAACATCTGCCTCCACAAACGAGGTTACATGCGCTGAAGTTTGTTTACTCAACACCATGTTTTGTGCTATGAGCTTACGCATGCGATCCATTTCAATGATTTGATCACCACCGCCAATAGAAACAGCCGGTTTTACAGCTATCGGCTCCTCGCGGCGCACTTCAGCTACCGGTTGGTTTACAGGTGTAGATGGAACAACAGGGGCCGATTTTCTGCCCGAGGCTACATAAGCCAAAATATCGTTTTTGGTAACTCGGCCATCAAGCCCTGTACCTGGTATAGTATCTAATTCTTCGTTGGAAATGTTTTCTTTTAGGGCAATGGTGCGTACTAAAGGAGAATAAAAACGATTTCCTCCGGTTTTTGGGGCAGTTTGTGAGGATGCTGATACCAAAGTAGTAGATGTCTGAGTAGGCTGTGGGACAAATGGGACTTCGGCTTTGGGAGCTTCAACAACAGGTGTCGGTGCATCAGTAACTGCTTCTGTTTCAATCAAAGCAAAGGCCTGTCCTATTTTCACTACATCACCTTCGTTAAAAAGTTTTTTAACAAGCATGCCCGCATAAGGCGCAGGAACTTCTGAATCTACCTTGTCAGTAGCTATTTCAACCAATGGCTGTTCAAATTCAACCCTGCCTCCCTCTTCTATCAACCATTTGGTAATAGTAGCTTCCATTACGCTTTCTCCCAGTTTGGGCATTAATACTTCAACCTTTGCCATGATACAGATTTTAGGATGCCAAAATTAGCATTTTCCCTTAAATTGCTGCTAAAAATTCTAACACTACTGATTCAACTTGAAAAAAGAGGGAAAATTATCCAGAATAGACTTTTAAAAATTGTATGTTTTGTCAAAAACCTTTAGATTTTTAAAATATAATTGACTTCCAAACACATATTAGCAAGCTCGATAACCAAGGAATTATCTATACCAACCAGCGTATTTAACATAATTTTGAGCAATGCGATTAATTAAATCTTTAACGTGTTGTTCATCCACAGATTTTATTTTTTTAGCCGGAGAACCTGCATAAATACTTCCTGACTCTACAACTGTATTTTCAAGAACTACTGCTCCGGCTGCAATGATTGATCCGGCATGAATCACAGCATGATCCATCACAATGGCTCCCATACCAATCAGCACATTATCATGAATAGTACATCCATGCACAATGGCATTGTGTGCTATAGAAACATTATTTCCAATGGTGGTTGGTGCTTTTTCATAGGTACAGTGTATTGTTGCATTATCCTGAACGTTAACACGATTGCCCATGCGAATAAAATGTACATCTCCACGTACCACAGCATTGTACCAAAAAGTACACTCATCACCGCAAATCACATCACCGGTTACCACTGCAGTTTCAGCTAACCAGCAATCTTTCCCAAACACCGGGGTTTTACCCAACACTGTTCGTATAATAGCCATATTAATAAGGTATGAAAATTATTTTTTTTGTTTCAAAAAATTGTTCAGCATAGAGTGTTGAAATAGGAAATTCTTTTACTGGTTTACCAAAGTTTTTTATTTCATCTGAAATATCTCCGCCTTTGAGATATAGTATTCCGTTAGGAAGCGAACTTTTTTCACCTTTTTTTAGCATATGCGATACATGCCTGTAAAACTCAGCAATGGTTTCTACAGCCCTACCAGTAACAAAATCGCAGGTTTGCTTTACCTGTTCAGCACGGCTATGTTGAGTTTGCACATTGTTGAGCTTACAGGCAGCCACCACTTCTTCTACTACTTTTAATTTCTTACCTATTGAATCAATTAGCAAAAATTCGCATTGAGGAAAAGCAATTGCTAATGGTATTCCAGGAAAGCCTCCACCGGTTCCTACGTCATGTATGCGTGTTCCGGGTGCAAATTTCACTACTTTAGCTATGGCCAGCGAATGTAAAAAATGACGTTCTTCGATATTTTCAATATCTTTTCTAGAAATTACGTTGATGCGTTCATTCCATAGTTGATAAGCTTCTTTAGCAATTGCAAACTGCTGTAACTGATGTGATGAAAGCTCGGGAAAATATTTTTGAATTATTTCCATGGGCTTAAATATTGCCACGGGTTTTCTTTACAATATGATAGAGTAAATCTTTGGCACGAAACAACTGGGCTTTAATGGTACCTAAGGGAAGATTTAATCGTTCCGCAATTTCTTCGTATGATAAATCTTCGTAATACCTCAGTTCAATAAGCCGCCGATAGCGGGGTTTAAGTTTTTCTACTAACTGCCGCAATACTTCTTTTTTTTGTTCCCGAATCATCTCTTCCTCTGGATCAGGTACTTGACTGCGAACATCAATCGTCAATTCATCGCCATCTTTTCCTTTGATGGCATTATCTATTGAAAATGTATTTAACTTTTTTCGTCGCAAAAAATCAATCCCATTATTTGTAGCAATACGATATAACCAGGTACTAAAAGCAAAATTGGGCTGATAATAAGGCAAACTTTTAAAAGCTTTTCCAAATGTTTCAATGGTTAAGTCTTCAGCATCGTCTTTATTGCCAACCATCTTCACAAACATGAAATAAATAGAATCTCGATATCTGCCTAATAACTCCGCATAGGCCAGTTGATCGCCGAGCTCTACAGCTCGTTTTACCAGTTCATGGTCTGAACGGGCTTTATCCGATAATGAATTATTTATTTCCATGATTGGTTGGCTTTTCCAATTGATCTTAAGCTAAACACCAATACCACGAAAGTATGAATAATCTCTAGCAGCGGAATATAAAAAATTAGGTCTTTTTCTAACAGTTTGTTAAAACGTATTGTCTGCCAGCCCCATACAATAACCGATCGAATCAAAAAAATTCCAATACACTGGAAGGACGAAATGCCGAATAACAAAAACATTAGTAACAATGGATAAAAAAGCATACGGTTTATATGCCAGGCTGCTAACCAAAGTTTATCTTTCCATGCATAATTCCAACCGGTGGTATGATGCCGAGTCTTTTGACGAAACCAGCTTTTGAGGGATGTTTTGGGAAGTGAGAAGGCGAAGGTAGTGGGATCAGCAATAGGACGTATTTTTCCTTCATTACGTAATTGTTGTAACACCCAATCATCATCACCAGACATGGTCGGTAACTTTTCCAAAGCATCAATCACCTTTGAAAGTACAGACCGATGCCACCCCATGTTTCGTCCAACGCCCATGTATGGGAACCCACCGGCAGCCGACGATAGATATAACGAAGCAACCTGTGCCGTATCATAACGAATTAATTTATTTAAAAATCCGCGAAGTTTTATATGGGGCCCATATGCTACATAACCGATATATTGATTCGTTAAGTAGCATGAAAGATGCCGTAGCCAATCCTCGCTTTGCACCGAACAATCGGCATCTGTTAAAACGATCCACTCCCCCGATGCAATTCGTAACCCTGCTGCCAGCGCATTACTTTTGCCTGTTTTTTTTTTATTTCGCAATGTAATTACACGAAGTTTCTTTGAAGAAAGTGTATTCAGCCAAACTTCTGTATCATCTTCTGAGTGGTCATCAACCAAAATCACTTCAAACAACAAATAGTTTTGATTAAGCAATAAGGGTAGGTTTTTTTTCAGTTCATTTGCATCATTGTGTGAACATACCACTACCGAAATGGATGGTGTAGTTGTAGCTGAATGTTTCTCACATTTAGTTGGCCAATGCCTAAGCAAAAAAACAAGTAATAATTCTATAATTATAATGCCTAACAATGCAATGAATATTATGTCAGAAAGCCATGCCATAAATCAAATTAACGAATAATTCCCGTGCGGTAAAATTCATCAAAAGGTTATTAATACTTGAATTATTTTCAGACTTTTGTAATTCGACATGTCAACAAACAATACATATACGCTAATAGCTACAGATACCCAAAGTAAAGCCAGGGCTGGTATTCTGCATACTGCACACGGAATTATTGAAACCCCTATTTTTATGCCTGTTGGAACAGTGGGTTCTGTAAAAGCTGTACATCAACGAGAACTTAAAGATGATATTCAGGCACAAATTATTTTAGGGAATACCTATCACCTGTATTTACGTCCGGGAACCGAAATACTTTACAAAGCCGGAGGCTTACATCAGTTTATGAACTGGGAACGCCCCATTTTGACAGATAGCGGGGGCTACCAAATCTTTTCACTCAACGAAAACCGTAAACTCACCGAAGAAGGAGCTTTTTTCAAATCGCATATAGATGGTTCAAAACATTTATTTACTCCGGAAAATGTTATTGGTATCCAACGAAACATTGGAAGTGATATCATGATGGCGTTTGATGAATGCCCTCCCTATCCCAGCGATTACACCTATGCTTATAAATCCATGGAATTAACACATCGTTGGCTCAAGCGATGTGTGGATGCTTACCAGCATTCTGAATGTCCCTATGGATATTATCAGTCCTTATTTCCAATTGTTCAGGGAAGTACCTATAAAGATTTACGAATACAATCAGCTGAATTTATAACTTCAATGAACATGGATGGAAATGCCATCGGTGGATTATCCGTAGGTGAACCAGCTGAAATCATGTATGAAATGACGGATGTGGTTTGCAACATTTTACCGGCTGATAAGCCTCGATACCTCATGGGGGTTGGAACTCCTGAAAATATTTTGGAATGCATTGCCTTGGGTGTAGATATGTTTGATTGTGTTATGCCAACCCGCAATGGCCGCAATGGTATGCTGTTTACACGAAATGGCATAATGAACATGAAAAACAAAAAATGGGAAGATGACTTTTCACCCATAGATGAAGAAAGTGATCTTTTTGTAGATAGACAATATTCCAAGGCTTATTTACGCCATTTATTTATGGTAAATGAGCGATTGGCATCGCAAATAGCTAGCATACATAATTTAGGATTTTATCTTTGGCTGGTAAAAGAAGCACGTAAACAAATTTTGGCAGGAGATTTTGCAAGCTGGAAAAACGACATGGTAAAAAAAGTAACTACCCGGCTTTGATGTTTAAACGAATTGACCGCTATATTATGGGCAAATTTTTAGCTACTTTTTTTGTAGCTATCACCCTAATATTGGCGCTAACTATTGTGTTTGATGTTTCAGAAAAGTTGGATGGATTTATCGGCCGACCCGGTTTTAAGCCCAGCATGAAAGAAATTCTCCTGGATTACTATTTAAATTTTATTCCATTTTTTGGCAACTTATTTAGTCCGTTATTTGTATTTATTTCCGTTATTTTTTTTACATCCCGTATGGCCAGCCGGTTAGAAATCATTTCTATTTTAGCTACAGGTATTAGCTATTGGCGCTTGTTAGTTCCTTTTTTAATTTCAGCAACCTTTATAGCAAGCATAAGTTGGACACTTACCAATTATGTATTGCCTCGTTCGAACGAAGTTCGTATAAAATTCGAAAAAAAATATTTTGGAAAAGGGTCGGAAACCTCCCCCAACTTCCACCGGCAACTTAGCAAAGGTGAATTTGTATATGTGGAACGTTATGATGTAAGAGCTAATCGCGCCTCCAAATTTTCGTATGAAAAAATGGAAAATGAAAAGTTGGTTCTTAAAATCATGGCTGGCCATATTGTTTACGACAGCATCACCGGAGGGTGGCAACTTCATGATTACATCATTCGATCATTTGATGGCCTAAATGAAAAAGTTCGTCGAGGACAATTGATGGATACCAGCTTCGCTTTCACGCCATCATTTTTCAAACATGATTTGAAGAAAATGGACATGATGAGTAATCGAGAGCTAAATGCTTACATTAAAGAAGAACGTGCCAAGGGTTCAGAGTTTATTAATCATTATTTGATTGAAAAACATAACCGTAATGCGAATCCATTTTCAACAATTATTTTAACATTGCTTGGCGTACCCATTGCCAGCCGTAAAGTACGTGGAGGTATTGGTTTTCACTTAGCTATGGGAGTTGCGATGGCCTTCACCTACATATTTCTGATGCGCGTTACCACCACCTTTGCCCTTAATGGTGTTATGTCACCTTGGTTGGCTGTGTGGCTTCCAAATTTTCTTTTTGCCGGAATTGGGCTTGTGTTAACCCGATTTGCCCAAAAATAAGTCTTTCTTCATTGATTGAAAGTTGAATAACGGTAAACTACATAAGATATAATTATAAATGCATCATCAATAATCATTATTACCTCTTGATTGTTTTATTCTCGTTTCTTGAATTTTAAAACAAACATTTGCTCTCAATAAATGTTATATATGTATGGCTTCCTTTAAACAGTGGTTAAATACTTTTTTAGGACTCAATACCCATGTGGTAAACAATGAATTTGTAGAACCCTTGGTTCGCCGTGAAGACGAACAATATAATTACCGCCGTTGGAAAAACACCACGCGTCATAAACAAATATCTGATTTTTTATTACAGCATTATTTCTACGTTGCTCATCGGATAATAGAATCTGATTATCTATATACCTGGAACTCTCCTTCTTCCAATGGATTTTTCATTAAACCCTGTGTACAAATTGAGGACCATGAACTTCTATTTTTATTTGAATGGTTTCGAGAAAAAATACCAACACTTTCCTATTATTGTTACACGGCTGAAAAGCAATACCACGAACAACATAATCAGATGTTTCAAACTGATTTTATTTATTTTAAACCAATCATAGATATTAATGATGCCGGTCCCTGGAACCAACAATTTGGCAACATTGAATTACATTTATACTACAAAAGCAGAGAACCAATAGCACTAAAGCTAATGGCAAATGTATATTCTGATCGAAACTATACCAAGCATCTGCCATTTGAACAATTGCTAGAAATAATATTAAAGGATAAAGCTATTTAACGGCATTTATTAGGTAAGCCTAACAACCTCCCGCTTCTCTTTTTCTTCAGGATAATGAATTAATACCCCCTTGTTTTTACCGTGAAAAACAAACATACTTCCTGCAGCAAGGCCACTTACAGGTGCATTTTGCCTTAAAATTTTCATATCCTGAACTGATGAAGCTCCTCCTAAAGCAACAACAGGAATTGAAACACACGATGTTATTTGTTTTATCAATCCAACATCATATCCTAAACGAGTGCCATCCCGATCTACCGATTGCACAATCAGTTCGCCTATACCCAATTCTTCCATTTGTTTAGCATAACTTACCGGATCAAGACCCGTAGATTCAGTAGCATTCAATGAAAAAACTTTTTGCCCCCCCAACCACTGCTTTTTTACATCCATACAAACAGCAATGGTAGAAGCTCCAAATTCATCACATGCCTGCTTCACAAATTCAGGGTTTTTATGGGCTGCATGGCCAATGATCACTTTTTCGGCACCTGCCTGCAACAACTGGCGAATCTGATCAAGTGAAGAAATCCCACCACCCACAGCAAAAGGCATATTGGCTTCCTCCCCACATGCTTTTACAAAATCTGCAGAAATGCTTCGCCCTTGCTTACTCGCTTCAATGTCCAAAAACACTAACTCATCAGCATGCAAATCATTAAAAATGCGAATCGCATTGATGGGATCGCCAATATATACCGGCTCTTTAAACTTTTCAGTTTTGACAAGCACATTTCCTTTCAAAAGTAATACCGGTATTATTCGCGGACGAAACATGCCTTAAAACTAAGTAATTGTTTGAAAATTTATTATTACTTCACTCTTATGTGTTGGTGCAAGGCATTTTTTATACTCACTCCTTACCCACTACTTCTTCTGCCTTAAAAGTGTGCATTTGCTTCAGCCAATCGTACGCTTCTGCCACAGTATTGACCTGCGAAAATGATAAACCCAATTTATCATTTTTTTGTTTCATTTCGATACTACGGCTTTGCGGTAATTGTAAAAATTGCAATATACGCTGAAACACTTCTGACTGATAAAAAGGCGAACGAGGATTAGTAACAAAATATGCAATAAAACTCCCTTTTTTTAGTATAATTTTTTCAATTCCTAACTCTTTCGCTAAAATGCGAAGGCGAATGGTATCGAGCAAGGCTTCGGCAGGTGGAGGTAGTTTACCAAAGCGATCTTCCAGGCGAAGCCTGAATTGAGAAATTTCTTCTTCTTTTTCCAATCCATCTAATTCTTTGTATAAAATCAATCGTTCGGTAATATTGTTAACATATGATTCCGGAATCAGAATTTCCAAATCTGTTTCTATTTGGCAATCTTCAACCCATGCATGATCGGGCGAATTAATTTCTTCTTCAAACACATCGCGAAACTCATTTTCTTTCAGCTCCTGCAAGGCTTCATTTAAAATTTTTTGATAGGTTTCATAGCCCATTTCGTTAATGAATCCACTTTGGTCTGCACCTAACAAATCGCCGGCACCACGTATATCCAGATCTTTCATAGCAATATTAAACCCAGAACCTAAATCAGAAAACTCAACCAAGGCATTCAAGCGCTTTCTTGCATCTTCAGTTAAAGTACTTATGGGAGGTGTTAGCAAATAACAAAATGCTTTTTTATTGCTTCGGCCTACTCTACCTCTCATCTGGTGTAAATCACTCAATCCAAAATTATGAGCATCGTTGATGATGATGGTATTGGCATTGGGTATATCCAACCCACTTTCTACTATCGAGGTAGATACTAATACATCAATATCTCCTTCAATAAATTCAAGCATGATTTCTTCCAGCTGTTTTCCATCCATTTGACCATGCGCATAACGAATTTTAACATCCGGACACAAGCGTTGTATCATGCCAGTTATCTCAGGTAAATTTTGAATACGGTTATGAATAAAAAATACTTGACCATTTCGGTTCACTTCATACATGATAGCATCGCGAATTACTTCTTCATTAAATCCACGTAATTCGGTTTGTACGGGATATCGGTTAGGCGGTGGAGTACGAATGATACTTAAATCACGTGCTCCAAGTAAGGAAAATTGCAAGGTTCGTGGAATAGGAGTGGCCGACAAAGTGAGAGTATCTACATTTGTTTTCAGAGTTTTTAGTTTATCTTTTGTACTTACGCCAAATTTTTGTTCTTCATCAATAATCAATAATCCCAAATCTTTAAATTTAACGTCATTTCCCACCAGTTTATGTGTTCCTATAAGAATATCTATTTTACCTTCTTCAAGTTTTTTCAGTACTTCTTTTTGTTCTTTTGCTGTTCTAAAACGATTAATGTAATCAACGGTACATGGAAAATCTTTTAAACGATTGGAAAAGGTTTTATAATGTTGCAAAGCTAAAATTGTAGTGGGTACCAACACGGCCACTTGTTTTCCGTCAGCCACTGCTTTAAAAGCGGCACGTATAGCCACTTCCGTTTTACCGAATCCTACATCGCCACACACCAGGCGATCCATGGGATAGGGTTTTTCCATATCAGCTTTTACATCCTGTGTTGCTTTATACTGGTCGGGAGTATCTTCATACATAAACGAAGCCTCCAATTCATGCTGTAAATAAGTATCAGCTGAATAGGCATGGCCTTTTTCGCTTCTTCTTTTAGCATAGAGCTTAATTAAATCGAAAGCTAATTCTTTTACTTTTTTCTTGGTTTTTGCTTTTAATGTTTGCCAGGTATTACTACCAATTTTGTTTAATACCGGTGGTTTGGCATCTTTGCCGGTATATTTAGCAATGCGATGCAAGGAGTGAATACTAACATAAATAACATCGCCATCCTTGTAAATTAACTTAACTGCTTCTTGTGGCTTTCCATTTACATCAATTTTTTCAAGCCCGGCAAATTGTCCAATTCCATGATCAATGTGTGTAACATAATCACCAGGATTCAAATTGGTAAGTTCCCGCAGGGTGAGTGATTGATTTTTAGAATAGGAACTTTTGAGCTGAAAACGTTTGTATCGTTCAAAGATTTGATGATCGGTAAAGCAGGCAATTTGTAATTCTTGGTCTATAAAACCTTCACGAATAGCAAATGGAACCGGTTCAAACAAGGAAGCATCCGGTTGAGTTTTTTTGCTTTTTTCAATCAGGTCGTGAAAAATGTTTTTTATCCGTTCAATCTGTCGAAGTTGATCTGAAAAAATATAGGTAGTAATTTGTTGAATCAGATTTTGCTGAAGAAAATCAAATAATAAATTAAAATTTTTATGAAATTCAGGCTGAGGAATTGCATTCCACAATACAACAGAACTTTCAGTTGGTCCATTCAAAACTACTTGAGAAAATTTTTGAATGCCTTGTTGAAAATCTGCTGCTGTAATAAATAGCTGAGCCGGTTCTAATCGTTTAATTTCTCCACTCAGATGATTATAGGCTTCTACAGCCTTATCATAATATTTTTGTACAACCTCTCTGGATGATACTGGATCAAAAATCCACCATAGAGCATTGGATGAAATAAATTCAAAAAATGGAATACGAAATTCTTCTCCGGTTTTTTGTTCGATATTGGCCAGAATATCTATTTCTGTAAGATGTTGTTTAGAAAGTTGTGTTTCCGGATCAAACGAACGTATTGACCCTACTTTATTACCGGAAAATTCTATTCGGAATGGCAAATCATACGCATATGAAAACACATCAATTATACCTCCGCGAATCGCAAACTGGCCCGGTTCATACACAAAATCATCCCGCTCAAATCCGTATTCAATCAATACATCAAAAACAAAATCCGGATCAACGGCCTCGCCTTGTGTAAGCCGCAAGGTTTTCTTATCAATATGTTCCCGTGTAATTACCTTCTCTACTAAAGCCGCAGGATATGTAACAATCACACGTGCCTTACCTTCACTGATGGCATTCAGGGTTTCAGTACGCATTAAGATGTTGGCATTGTCTGTTTCTTCTACATCATAAGGCCTGCGATATGATTCCGGATAAAAAAAGACACGATCACGCAAGTAAAGATTTTCCAAATCGTTCAGCAAATATGCTGCTTCCTCCCGATCGCGAGCCATGCATATTAATAACTTATCATATTTCCAAGCGTATGCTGCCATCAAAAAAGCTGGAAGCGAACCTGCTGTACCTTGCAAATGAACAACCGCAGGGGAGGCTCTCAGTTGTTCTTCCAACTGATGAAACAAAGGGCTTTTCTGATATTTCAGAACAATTTCGTGAGGAAGCTGCATATCGGATTTAGGAGTTAATAAACTCCACCACTTTATTTACCATGTTTTTAGAACCGACTAAATAAGGCACTCTCTGATGCAAGGAAGTGGGTTGTATTTCCATCACGCGTTGTTTGCCGGTAGAAGCCAACCCACCTGCCTGTTCTGCAATAAATGCCAGAGGATTGCATTCATATAATAATCGAAGTTTGCCATTCGGGTCTTTTATTGTACCGGGATACATGTAAATTCCACCCTTGAGTAAATTTCGATGAAAATCAGCTACCAGTGAACCAATATAACGCGCCGAATATGGTTTTCCGGAAGCATTTTCATTACTGCGGCAATGCTGAATGTACATTTTAATACCCTCTTCAAAACTGTTAAAATTCCCTTCATTCACAGAATAAATCGTACCATCTTCTGGAATCTTAATATTGGGATGTGACAAGAAAAATGTGCCGATAGAAGGTTCCAGCGTAAAACCATGCACTCCATGCCCCGTAGTATAAACTAACATGGTGGATGATCCGTAAATAATATACCCGGCGGCAACCTGTTCCACTCCAGGCTGAAGAAAATCCTCTAAAGTAGCCAGGCTTCCAATATCTGTTTTGCGGCGATATACAGAAAAGATAGTACCAATAGATACATTCACATCAATATTAGATGAACCATCTAATGGATCAATCATGATAACATACTTTCCACTGCGGGCCAAAGGCGTATCAAACGCTATAATGTCTTCGTTTTCTTCAGAAGCTAAACCACACACTTCACCCCTATTTTGAAGGGCGATAATAAATTGCTCATTTGCATACACATCGAGCTTTTGCTGCACTTCACCTTGTATATTTTGCTGAAAGGTAGAACCTAAAATATCATGGCTTAGCCCGGCCCTGTTCACTTCACGGTTTACAACTTTAGCTGCCAATCGGATGGCGCTAAGCAAGCTGCTTAACTCGCCTTTGGCATAAGGAAAGTCGGCCTGACGACTAATTATAAATTCTCCGAGTGTTGTAAAACGGTTCATGAGTATTTGGCATTTAATTAAAAATGCAAATATCGTTTATTACACGCGGATTAGCAAAGGCTTCATACTTGCAAGAACACAATTCAATCACAGTACTTCAATGTTTTTATTTAGCAAATTGAAATTCATCTATTTTTGCACACACATGTCAAATTATTCACCATCTTTTTCGCTTCGCCCTGCAAAAAAGGTAGATGCCCCGGAAATTCTCCGACTGATTAAGCTATTGGCTGAATATGAAAAAGCTCCACATGAGGTAACCAATACAGTTGAAGATATCATTCGTGATGGATTTGGAGAAAATCCCATTTTCTGGGTTATTGTTGCTGAAGCCGACCAGCGAATTGTAGGTATGTCACTCTGGTACATTCGCTATTCAACATGGAAAGGTAAATGTTTGTACCTTGAAGATATTATTGTTGAAGAGCCTTACCGCGGCAAAGGCATTGGTAAGGCTTTATTTGAAGCCACCATCCATGCAGCAAAAAACATGCAGGCTAAGGCCATGGTATGGCAAGTATTAGACTGGAATACTCCGTCCATTGAATTTTATAAAAAATACGGCTGTGAACTGGACAATACTTGGATAAATTGCAAACTTACAGAAGAACAACTACATACTATTAAATAAATTACCAACTGTCATGTCGCAAATACGCATATTTAAATTCGGTGGAGCTTCGGTAAAAAATGCAGAAGCTGTAAAAAATGTAGCAGAAATCATTCGGAATTATAGAGGTAACGACTACCTGGTTGTAGTAATCAGTGCAATGGGTAAAACCACCAATGCATTAGAAGTTTTGGTACAAAAAGGGTATAAAAAAGAAGATTTTAGCAAGGAACTGGACGAATTGCGTAATTATCATTACCAAATTATCCATGAATTGTTTCAAAACTCGTTGGATATTCGTAAAGAAATTGATGAAGTATTTGAAGAAATTAGAATTATTCTAAGTACCGTTGCACAACATGAAGAATATAATTTTATATACGACCAGGTGGTATGCCAAGGAGAAATTCTTTCAACTAAAATTGTGTCATCCTACTTAAATTCTATTGGAATTAAAACAGAATATAAAGATGCCCGAGGTTTGGTAAGAACTGACAATACTTACCGCGAAGGAAAAGTAAATTGGAACATTACTGAATATTTAATAAAACAAAACATTGAACCCATTTTTACTGAAGGCAATCAAGCCATTGTGGTTACTCAGGGATTTATAGGCAAAAGCTCAGAAGGGCATTCCACCACGCTAGGGCGTGAAGGTTCTGACTATACTGCTGCCATTTTTGCTTACTCTTTAAATGCATCGGATGTAACCATCTGGAAAGATGTACCCGGTGTACTCAATGCCGACCCCAAATATTTTGCCGATGCGCAATTGCTTCCTCAACTTTCTTATTACGATGCTATCGAGTTAACTTATTACGGGGCAACGGTGATTCACCCTAAAACCATGAAGCCATTGCAAAACAAGCACATTGCACTTCGGGTGAAATCATTTATACATCCGGCCAATCCCGGTACGGTGATTAACGACAAGGAACCGCTGGCAGTAATTCCCAGTTTTATTTTTAAAGTCAACCAGTCGCTCATCTCCATATCTCCCAAAGACTTTTCATTTATTATGGAAGAAAACCTGAGCGAAATTTTTGCGTTGCTGGCCAAATACCGGGTAAAAGTGAACCTGATGCAGCATTCTGCCTTGAGTTTTCAGGTATGTGTGGATTTTGATGAACAAAAAATTACGCCCCTACTGATGGACTTAGAGCGAAACTTTGTGATAGAGCATAAAACGAATTTAGAACTGATTACAGTTCGCAACTACAACCAGGCTACGGTAGAGCGATTATTGAAAGAAAAAGAATTACTAGTTGAACAGAAAAACAGCCATACCATTCGTTTGGTGGTAGAGAACAAGTAAGCCTTACTGCCTTTGACGGTGGTGATGGGCAGCTGTTTCAATAACATATTTTCTGATGTTTACCTCCGTTTCCGGAATAGCATTGAACTGGCTAATCACATTCTCTATCAATTCTTTTTTCCAGGGGATAGGTTGATGAGCTATTTTCGTTAACCTTGCGTAGAGATATACATCTGATATTTTTCCAAACCCACCTCCCAGCCATGCATAGGGCGGAAATACAACCGATGAGGGAATTGTATCGTGGTGCTCAAATTCAGTTTGCATCGCTGTCAAAAAACAACGTTGATGTGTTGTGCTAAACGATGGCTCTGCTTTATAAAATTCCTCTCCATGCTTGTAGATTTGTTTGGGGAAATAATAAAATTGAATGGTATCACCGGATTTATCTTTTGTAGGAACAAGATGATATATCTTGCCTGATTCAATATCTCTACTCACCATATATTCTACATACATCAACCAGTCATCACTTACATAACATTTAAAAACTTTTTCATGCGAATTATTTAATGGCAACCAGGTATTAGCAGATTTAAGATAAAACGTATCTTTTACCTGAACTTCATACTCGTAGTATAAAACCTGTGGGTTGTATTGAACATCCTGCCCAAAGGCAATAGGATGTATCATTATTAAAATATAAAAACATAGTGCTTTCAAGGGTCTTCAATTTTTTGAGTTTTACTAAAATCAAACATAGGTTGATAGTGCATAAAACTATTTGGAAAGCATTTTATTTGTGCTTGTTTAGCCAATGAGTTAAAAATATCCTTTAACTTAGATTTTAACGATGCATCTAAGCAACTACAAATAGAATACCTTACCAGTTTAGCTTTTTTAAATGAATTATATGCAGTAATTTGTCCCATTCCTTTGATTTTATAGATGGCCAACTCAGGAATTAGGCAAGACTCGGGAATATTGGATTTATTTTCTATCGTTACCGAATTAATTAACTTCACGACATTCTTTTTATTGCTTTTAATCAACGATAAATCCAGCGGTTTATTATCAATGCAGGTTTTAACAAACGAATTTGAAGATTTAATATAAAAAGTATGACTATTCATATCATAAACCATTGTATCCGCTGGTTTTACGTTTATATGCATGGGAAGAGAAATGTCAAAAAACTTTCCATTATCGAGCTTAGCGGGTAAAATTATAATATAGGGATCATCATATATGTATTTATATTGAGCTTTAATCTTAAATGGTGTTTCAAAGAAACTAGTATCTACAACTAAAAGTTTAAAAGTATCAGTAGTTTCATAGCGATATTCATAACACCAACAAGTTTTTTGGGCATTTAAATTATTGCTAAAAAAAAAGATAAGATATAAAAGATACCTTACCTTAGAAAAAATATCAATTTGTATTAAAAACATAAATCAGCCTTTAATTATTGTAATATCGTATTCTTAAACGTGTTTAGGAAAGAGATATGGTCTGGATCTACTCCATTATGCAACGGTTGAAATGATAGTATGGTAGCTTCACATATAGACTCATCACTATTTATTTCTATCACTGCGTCTCCTTCGGAAGGAGTGTTGGGCTGCATCCTAAATTTCCATTTAAATTTAGGACAACCAGATGAACCACCAACTTGAATAGTACCAGTAAAGTTTACCAAAGTGCCGAATGGAGTTGGATCAGCATCACCTACTATATGAATATAACAACCATCGTGAGTATAAATAGTTATATCAACTGGAACTGAGAAAACCGAAACAGGAATTAGCAATACAGACAGAAGCATAAAATACTTTTTCATAAACATCTATTTTTATTTATCCCTACTCTATTTCCGGGCTTTGCTATCTTGCCGGTTGGCTTTTCGGGTTCCGCCCTGCTTGTTGGCCTCATAACAGTTGTAAAGAAAGAAAGAAAGAAAGAGAAGCTTTTCAACAATTTATCAACATGTATATGATATTCATTCATTACTTTTGTTTTTAATTCAGTCAATGCATGAATTTCCACTACAAGATCTTCCCCCTCTCCTCATCCGGCAACCTCACGGAGCGTATCTGTCATCAGCTACGAAAAAAACCGGGACAATTATATGCCACCCGGTTTTCAGACGGGGAAGTTTATACCCGGTTTGAAGAATCGGTTCGGGGCGAAACCATCATCCTGATTGCCCAGGTACACCTGCCCTACGAACATCTGTTTGAATTGTTCGTCAGCATTGACGCTGCTCGAAGAGCTTCTGCCAAAGAGATCATTTGTGTAATTCCATACTTGCCACACAGCCGCCAGGAACGTAAAGACGATTTTCGTTCATCGGTTTCAGCCCGGCTCATTGCCGATTTTTTGGAACATTCCGGCGCAGACCGCATTATTACCATGGATATGCACACCACCAGTATTGAAGGATTTTATAAAATCCCTATCGACCACATTTATATGAGCAATGAATTTATTCGACATATTAAGGCTAATTTCAATGTAAATAACATTTGTTTATGCAGTCCGGATTTTGGAGGATTAAAACGCATCAAGCATTACAAGAACATTTTAGGTTGTGAAATGGCTGTGATTCATAAAGAACGACTGAAACCCAACCAGGTAAGCAGCATGGAAATCATCGGGGAAGTAACGGGTAAACATGTCATCATTATAGATGATATGATTGACACCGGAGGTACCATATGCAAAGCCGCCGATGTGCTGATAGAGCATGGGGCGCTTTCAGTCCATGCGTATTGCACGCATGGCGTGTTGTCAGGCCAAGCTACTCAACGCATTGCTGAATCAAAAATTAAAAAATTAGTTATTACCGACACCATTCCTCATCAACAGCTTCCGTCCAACATTGAAGTGTTGAGTTGTGCAGAATTATTGGCTTCTGCCATTGACCATTTGCTGCGTAACAAAAGTGTGAAGAAAATCAACCAGAACCATTGAGGTTGAAATTTTATCTTCATGTCGAACCATCTACGGGTAAGTTTTTAATTACATGTTGATTTTCTCTTGAAAACTGCATGATTTCTGAGAGAATAACTACACGAGCTATTAGCTTTGAAATTACCAGCAGGTTCACCACAGACAACTTCATAGAAAAAAACCAATATGGTGTAAGGAATAATACTCATGAAAAAGAAACCGGTTGTTTAAAAATGAAATCGTAATCCGGTTTCTACTCCAATGAAGTAAGGTTTTTGGCGAATTATGTATGAGTTTACAAACAACGAATTAAACCGGTACTGAAACGTTGGCCCCGCATACAAACTAAAATTGGGTAAAATCAGGTATGAGTATAATAGCTTGGATTGAAACCCTATCCCCAAACGCTGTACATTTGAACTGTCAACCTGTGTACTAAAATGTAAAGAATTATAGCTGTTGAATAATGTGTACCCTTTAAAACTATTGGTATAACTAAAAATAGGACCGGCAGATAAATGCATGGCTGATTTTCCAAAGTTCGCATGGAAAGTAAATAACAACGGTATTTGTAACAATTTAAAATTGGAAGCATATACCTGAGCTTCGGGTGAAGGAAGTACTGTTAATGGAAAAACATCAGTAGGAGTGGAACCTGCACCTCCTTGATTGGGATATCCAAGCGGTTTTTCAAGTGTTGTAAATTCCGTATATTGAAAACCAAGTTCAATGGTAAGATATGTAATGGGCATAAATCCAATAGAACCACCGGCAGAAAAACCAAACCGTAGTGTATTATAATAATTTCGGTAATCAGCATAATTTTCTGATTTATTTACTAACCCAGTATCAGTAAGTGTTGGATTTTGTTCAAATACACTTCCGGCTGCAAACCCATTAAACCACGCAGAAACAAACCACTTTTTTGTCCGGTTGGGATCCCAAAATCGGGATTTGACATTAATCTTAGGAGTATCTGTTATAAATTCTACTTCATCATTTTTTTGATTTGAAATATTTTTATTAAATACATTGTTTTGTGTTAAACTATCACTCGTATCTGTTACAGATGTTGATTCTGGGATGATATTTGTAGTATAATTTACATTTTCAGTTGTTATTTTAAAGTAATTCTCTTCTTGTGCATGGATAGGTTGATATGTTTTATCATTTGTGTCAAAATCTTTCTTTATCGCTAATTTGTTAGAATTATTTTTTTGTTTTAGAGACTTTTTTCTGGTAATAATTTCAGAAGGTTTTGATTGATTCCAAATGTTGGATGAAACTGAAGGTATTAATTTATTATTTTCTGCCACACTCAATTCTTTTAAATCATACGTTGATACATTGGATTCAGACTTATTTTTTTTAGATACGGCTTTATGCTCTTGGTTTCTCAGCGATTTATTATGGGGTATTTCTATATGGTTTTCTAAACTATTTGTTACAACCTGATGATTTTCTATTGATGTAAATGGGGTATGTGTAATCCACCATAAAAACATACTTCCTCCACTTAGTATAAACAACAAAAAGAATAAAATAAATAAAAAGCGACGACGCTTTTTTTGCCGCTGCATGGCCTCCATTACCTGGCCAAATGATCCGGGTGCAGGCTCCAACCAAAATTTATCAGCCTGTTCGCGGAGGTATTTTTCAAATTCATTGTGTTCCATGATGTGAAATCATTTTTGAATGAGTTCCATAACTTTTTTAGATAAAAAACTCTTAGCCCGTGAATATTGTGATCGGGAAGTACTTTCACTAATCCCAAGTTTTTCACTAATTTGCTTATGACTGAATCCTTCGATAGCAAATAAGTTTAATACCACCCTGTAACCATCGGGTAATGTTGAAATTTGTTGCATTAACACATCAGCAGTGATAGGAAAAACTTCCGACTCTTCCTGTTCTTCAAACATTCTATCATGTTTTTGGTTCAGTTCAATTTCACGAGCTAAGTTTTTATTTTTTCTAATCCAGCTCAGACAGGTATTAACTGCAATGATACGCATCCACCCTTCAAAACTACCATCTCCACGATACGAATGGATATTTGCAAAAATCTTCACAAACGTATCCTGCAATAAATCTTCTGCTAATTCACGGCTTCCGACATAACGGAAGCATACTCCCAACAGTTTGGGGGCATGCAACCGAAACAACTCACTTTGAGCCAGTTGTTTACCCTTCCTACATCCTTCAATAATTTCATCAGTTGAAAGTTTCATACCATAGAGTAGGTAAACTTACATCTTTTTCATTAAGTAATATTCTTTGAAAATCCGCTCAAAAACCCCTTAATGATTACTTTAACAACTATGATATAGGTGTTTTTAAACATTTAAGAGGAAGCATGCTTTAATTCATATAGACTCCATGAATTTTATTTTGCTGCATGCTTTTCTGATTTTTTTAAAAATTTTCTTCACTGCCAAAATGACAAGCTTATTCCAATGGCAGCAAATTTGTACAATTAACCATTTGAAATTTTTGATGATTAACGAATTATGGAAAATAAACACACCGAACAAATGCATGAAGAAGAGTTGCAACCAGTAAATCATGAAACGCCGGAAGTAAGTGAAAGCTCTATTGAAACCCCTGAAAAAACTAATGAAACATCAGAAAACACGAATGAAACGGCTGAAAATACCAATGAAACAGTTGAAAACAAAAACATAGAAGACAACAACAGTAATCCCGATTGGGAAAGTAAATACAAAGAAACGTATGATCAATACCTGCGGCTTTTCTCTGAATTTGATAACTTCAGAAAGCGAAATGCCAAAGAACGAATAGAGCTAATTAAAACCGCCGGATCAGAAATTTTGACAGTCATCCTGCCTGTGCTTGACGATTTTGACAGGGCACTAAAAACCATGGATTCAAATGCCTCGGATATAAACGCTCTGAAAACAGGGGTGGAAATGATTTTTCAGAAGTTACTACATGTATTGCAGGAAAAAGGCTTACAGGCTTATAATCCGATAGGAGAAAAATTTGACCCGGAGATACACGAAGCCATCACTCACATTCCTGCGCAGGAAGAAGGGCAAAAAGGAACCATCATTGATGTAATAGAAAAAGGATATAAAATGCACGATAAAGTATTGCGATATCCAAAAGTTGTTGTAGCACAATAATTTAAGAAAGAACATGTCAAAAAGAGATTATTACGAAATTTTGGGCGTACCTAGAAATGCCAGCGCCGACGAGATTAAAAAAGCCTACCGCAAACTGGCAGTGAAGTATCATCCGGATAAAAATCCGGGCGACAAAGCTGCCGAAGAAAAATTTAAAGAAGCGGCGGAGGCTTATGAAGTATTGAGCAACCCTGAAAAAAAGCAACGGTACGACCAATTTGGTCATGCCGGCATGGGTGGCGCAGGTGGATTTGGCGGATATAGTGGTCAGGGAATGAGCATGGAAGATATCTTTGAACAATTTGGAGATATTTTCGGTGGTTTTGGAGGTTTTGGTGGCGGGAGCAGGCGAAGTAGCCGAAGAACAGTAAACCGTGGATCAAACATTCGAATCAAAGTAAAACTTACCTTAGAAGAAATTGCCGAGGGAACAACCAAAAAAATTAAAGTAAATAAATACGTCCCCTGTGATGCTTGCGATGGTTCAGGAGCCAAAGGTGGTGCAAAAGGTGCTACTTGTAAAACCTGTAACGGAAGCGGGCAGGTAACGCAGGTAACCAATACGTTTTTAGGGCGCATGCAAACTGTATCAACCTGTCCCACCTGTAATGGCGAAGGAACTATCATTACAGATAAGTGCAATAAATGTTGGGGAGATGGTATTGTGCGAGGCGAAGAAGTAATTGATATAAAAATCCCTGCCGGTGTGGAAGATGGAATGCAGCTAAGCATGAGCGGAAAAGGAAATGCAGGCCCACGTAACGGAGTACCCGGCGACTTACTGATTGTAATTGAAGAAGCTGAACACGAAGATTTTATTCGTGAAGGCAACCATATTGTGTACGATTTATACCTCAACTTTGCTGATGCTGCCTTAGGTACTCATGTGGAGATACCTACACTGGGAGGAAAAGCAAAAATTAAAATTGAACCCGGTACCATGGCAGGCAAGCTCCTTCGCCTTAAAGGCAAAGGATTGCCCTCTATCAATGATTATGGTCGTGGCGACCAAATTGTAAGAGTAAATATCTGGACTCCTCAAAAGCTTAGCAGTGAAGAAAAAGCTATACTGGAAAAGCTACGTAATTCGCCCAATTTCAATCCTGGGGAAGGGAAAAAAGATCGTTCATTTTTTGATAAAATGAAAAACATGTTTAATTAATTTCTTGGGTGTAATTTTTTTAAAATCACTTATCTGTTACTTTTACTTTAAGCAGTAATATTGGGGTAATATGAACGATTTTATTTTTCGGGCAGAACATATTGTAAAACGATATGCCAATCATACAGCATTACATGATGTATCGTTATCCATCCCCAGGGGAAAGGTATTTGGATTACTTGGCCCTAACGGTGCAGGTAAAACAACCATGATACGCATCATCAATCAAATTATTGCGCCCGACGAAGGAGCATTGTATTTTAACAATGAACCGTTAGGCCTTCATCACATTGGCCGTATTGGTTATTTACCGGAAGAACGCGGGCTGTATAAAAAAATGAAAGTTGGAGAACACGCCATGTACCTGGCTCAACTAAAAGGGTTGAGCAAAAAAGAAGCTCAAAAAAAACTTGATTATTGGTTTGATAAATTTGAATTGCACGGTTGGTGGAACAAGCGCATCGAAGAATTATCCAAAGGGATGCAGCAAAAAGTGCAGTTTATTGTAACCGTACTTCACGAACCAGAGCTGCTCATCTTTGATGAACCTTTTTCAGGTTTTGACCCAGTAAATGCTGAGTTAATAAAAAAAGAAATTCTGGAATTAAAATCTCAGGGGGCAACCATCATATTTTCTACACATCGTATGGAATCGGTGGAAGAACTCTGTGACCATATTGCATTAATCAATAAAAGCAGAAAAATTTTAGATGGATCGGTAAAAGAAATACGTCAACAATATAAAACCAACCAATATCGTTTAGGCTTTAATGGTTCAACTGAATTATTAAAGCAAGCACTACCTCCTGGAGTTTCGGTCTTGCATGAACATACAGATGAAGAAGAACATTTCCTTACCCTTCATATTCCACCACCTTTAACTTCCAATGAGATTCTAAAGATTTGTGTAAACCATGTGGATGTTCATCATTTTAATGAGCAGATACCTTCTATGAATGAAATTTTTATTCAACAAGTAAAAGGAATTTCCCATGAATAAAATATGGCTGGTTATACAACGGGAATATCTTACCCGAGTGAGGAAAAAGTCATTTATAATAATGACTATTCTTGGCCCAATACTCATGGCAGCATTTTATGCTTTGCTAATTTTAGTGGCTATTTCCGAAGAAGAAAAAGAACATCGGGTGATGGTAGTTGATACTTCCCCTGTAAAATTGGGTGATGCGTTGAAATATTATAATATTCGTCGTCCTAACAGCAAATTACGTTTTGTATGGAAATATGATACTTATGACCAGGCTCGCGATTCTATTTACAATGAAAACTACTCTTCCATATTGTTCATTCCCCGCGATCCGGTAGCTCATCCAGCAGGGATGTTTTTAGCCTTCAAAGAAAGACCTTCTATAAGTATTAAAAATGCCATAGAAATAGAATTAGAAAAAATTATTGAAGAACAAAAATTGCTGATGTATAACATTGACCCGGCAGTATTCGACAGTGTTCGGGTAAAAGTAAACCTGTTTGAAAAAAAGATAAAAGAAACGGAAACAGGAGTTAGAGAAGAAGTAGAATTTGCTGAACAAAAATATGTAGTATCGTTTATTTCAGGCATGCTTATTTACATTTTCATTTTGATGTATGGCGTACAGGTGCTTCGTGGAGTTATGGAGGAAAAGTCTAACAGAATTGTTGAGGTGATTGTATCTTCTGTTAAGCCATTTCAATTAATGATGGGAAAAATCATTGGTATTGCATGGGTTGGGCTTACACAATTTCTTATTTGGGTAGTATTTTCAGGTATTGTAATTACTGTATTAAGTTTAGCTTTTGCACCAAATATAATGGATCAGGTTCAAAGTGGATCCATGCAAACACAGGCTGAATTTGGAGGAATGAATGTGGGAAGCATTCTTGAACTTTTCCAAGTTACTAATTTATCAGTAATGATTGGTATGTTTATTTTTTATTTTTTAGGAGGTTATTTGCTTTATAGTTCACTATTTGCAGCGATTGGCTCAGCAATTGACAGTGAATCTGATTCACAACAATTTATGTTACCCATTACCATGCCTTTAATTTTTTCTATTGCCATCGGGCAATCAGTACTTAACAATCCTGAAGGTGCCTTGGCCCAAATATTTTCATTTATTCCGCTCACCTCACCAATAGTAATGATGGTTCGTATCCCTTTTGGGGTAGCTTATTGGGAGCTGGCTGTTTCTGCCTTGTTACTCATTGGCGGATTTGTATTTACAACATGGTTGGCTGCACGAATTTATCGTACTGGAATATTGATGTACGGCAAAAAAGTAACATACAAGGAATTATGGAAGTGGTTATGGTATAAAGGATAAAAATCCTTTACTTAAACACATGCAGTGTACCGGCCACAGGGGCATCCACTTTGTTATCTACCACATAAAAATAAACCCCTTCAACCAAATTACTTGGTGACCAGTTATTTTGATAGCCCTTTGCTGAATATACCAACCACCCCCATCGGTTATAAACATATACTTCATTTTCGGGGTATTGGTCGATATTAGTGATGAAGAAAATATCATTCGAACCATCACTATTGGCCGAGACAACATTAGGTACTATGATGGGGCATTGAATGGTTACTGTAACAGTATCTGAAATATCGGTAAAACCACAAGCATCCGTTACTGTAACGAAATACTGAGTAGTTGAAGCTGGATTTACAGTTACCGTTTGGGTAGTATCTTGCAGTCCGGACCATACAAACGAAAAAGGCCCTGCTCCTCCAGTCATTAATGGATACAATATGGCAGTTTCTCCATTCGCCGTGCATATAACTGTATCTTGAAATAAATCTACCTTTAACGAATCATAATCTATCAAGTAAAGTGTAGCAGTAGCACTATCTCCCGAACAAGAATTGGAGAAATAAATAGCCAAAGTGATGGTTTCGGTACCTTCTGTAATAAAGTCAGCAAATGCAGAAAAACTTAAAGTATCACTCAATACGCCGGGTGGCATAATAATTTGAGTAGGGATATTGGAGTAATCAGTTCCCATAGTAGCTGTTCCAAATATACCGATATCAATAATGGCGGTATCCGCAGCAGTTGGCCGAGAAAAAATCCAAAAGGCTGTATTACATCCTTCAATCATCAACGAGTCGCCTGACGAAGTAATAGCATCAATGGACAACTCTTCAGACACTAAGGAGCCGGCTTCTAAAAACACTCCTGAATCCAATCCGGTATCACCAGCATCAGCTATTGCAATTTTTAAATGATACGTTTGGTTGCACTGTACCTGAGCAGTAGCTGTCATTACTACAGTAAATCCATCGAACTGAACACTGGTTCCTCCGGTATTATCAAAATAATAATTGCTGTAAGTAAACCAGTTGGGATCAATGGCAGCACAGGTAGGCGCATTTCCAAACATCCCCGGATTCCCGTTATTAATCGTATTAATAGCTACCGGAGTAGTGGTGTTTGGAATAATAGCAATATTTACTGCTTGCAATTGATAGGGGCCATTAAATCCTGGACCACTGATAAAAAAACCAAACACATCATTAAAACCTGAACATACATATTCATTGTATTCTTCTGAGCCAAACACATAACGGAATGTAATGGTATTACCGGCAGGAATAAAATCAAATTCTAACACCGCTTTATCATTGGTATTATTATTTGATAAAATATCTAAATCCGGATCGCTGGCTCCAAAATTTCCTCCACCAACAGTGGCGCCGCCGTTATTATTAGGACCTACAGCTACATTAATACTACCTGTACAAAGAATCAATCCGCTGTTTAATCCGACATTGGAGTTAGTTCCATTAAAACTACCGATTTGTGGATTGATAGAATTTCCTGGTGCTCCATTAAACGTTACATTACTAATTTGCACACCAGGCCCTGCAAGCAAATTTTGCACTAGATTAACCGGTGTCTGCGTGTTATCTACCGTTAATTGACCGTAAATGAAATGAAATGTCAATAAACTCAACAACAATATTGCGGTAAAAGTTCTTTTCATATACTGTATTCAACAATTCATTTTACAATTTTAATGGGTATTATTTGATGATAATTCTCTTTTGATATTCAATCATTTTCCCTTTTTTTATATAAAGAGTATAAAACTTTTCCTCCAACACATCGAGAGGAATACAAACATCTTGATTAAAGCGTTCAATATATTTAGGGTCAATTACTGAAGCTTTAGATGAAATCAACTCTAACTTGAGTTCTTTTATAGGAATATCTATTGGAATAATTTGTTGAATGTATAAATATTTATGATCTCCTTTATTGAACATTACGGCACTATTTACATCATTTTTCACAAAAATAGTATCATGTTGTGGCTGTTGAGCATACAAGCCTATTGAAATAAAGCATGCTATTATAATAGCAGTCGAATATTTGTTATGTAACATAATTAGTTTTTGGGCTTGAAAATAACCATTTAAAAGATAACTTAAAATAACTTTTCGTTGCATGGTGGTATTAAGTTTAATACTAGCCTTATGGGAAAGATTAAAAAACCCCTAATTTTGTTACATAACAATCCTAAAGGCTGTGAGCAGTACCATCAATCGGGACATTAGCTGGTTATCCTTCAACTACAGGGTATTACAAGAATCGTTTGATGAAGAACTGCCCTTGTACGAACGTATTAAGTTCATGGCTATTTACAGTTCTAACCTGGATGAATTTTTCAGGGTTCGGGTGGGGGCAATTCGGCATTTATTAACCATTCCTGCTGAAGCTCCCAAAGCTCAGGAATTATTAGACCAAATCAATTTTATTGTATCCAGGCAACAGAAAGAATTTGGGAAAAACTTTCGTGAAAAAATTATTCCAGCTTTAGAAAAGAATAAAATTTATTTGTTAAATGACAGCCTTTTAAGTAAATCGCAACTTCAGTTTGTACGAAATTATTTTCAGGATGAATTGATTTACCAAATTCAACCGGTTTTATTGGTAAAAAATAAAGTAGCTCCATTTTTACAAAATGGAGCCATTTATTTTGTAGTTGGGTTACAGGCAAAACAAAAAAAAAATAACAAACCAACTAAACGGCGAACTCGTTATGCAATAGTAAAAATTCCATCCGATATTCATCCGCGTTTTGTAGAATTACCACCGGAAGATGGAAAATTTGGAATCATCTTTTTGGACGACATCATTCGGGTTAATTTAGACCAACTTTTTAAAGGCTATGAAATATGTAGTTGTCATAGCATAAAGCTTTCACGCGATGCTGATTTGCACATTGAAGACGAATACGAAGGAAATTTGGTAGAAAAAGTAAAGAAAAACCTTAGCAAGCGTAAAACTGGAGCTCCATCGCGATTTTTATATGACGAAAGCATGCCTGGAAGTGTTTTAGAATTTTTAAAAGAATGCTTTCAACTCAAAAAAAATGAAATGATACCCGGGGCACGGTATCATAATTTCTTTGATTTTTTTCGATTCCCCAACCCACTATCTCCTCAATTAGAAGCACATATCCCGCAACCCATGCGGATACCAGAATTAGACAGCTACCCTTCAATATTCGAAGCAATAAAAAACCGCGACTGGCTGCTTAATTTTCCTTATCAAAGCTACGATTACTTTTTACGCTTTTTACAGGATGCCGCATATGATCCAAAAGTGTTAGAAATTAAAGCTACTCAGTATCGAGTTGCAGATAATTCAGCAGTTGTAAGTGCCTTAATTGAAGCTGCAAGAAACGGGAAAAAAGTAACGGTATTTGTAGAAGTAAAAGCACGCTTTGATGAAGAAACAAACCTGAAATCAGCACAACAAATGGCGGCTGCCGGTATTCAGATCATATACAGCATTCCTGGCCTGAAAGTACATGCCAAAGCCTGCCTAATTTCAAGAATATCAGGTAATAGGCGGGGTATAAGGCATTATGCATTTATGAGTACCGGAAATTTTAATGAAAAAACTGCCAGAATATATAGTGATCATGGATTTTTTACCTGCAAACAGGAGTATACTGATGAATTGATTAAGCTCTTTGATTATTTAGAATCACAAAATACACTGGTTACGTTTAACAAACTGTTGGTAGCTCAGTTTAACATGGTGGATGAATTTTCACGTTTGATTGATTATGAAATAGCCAGTGCCAAACAAGGAAAAAAATCACATATTATCATTAAACTTAACAACCTGGAAGATGAAATTATGATTGAAAAGCTTTACAAAGCAAGTAAAGCAGGGGTAAAAATAGATCTGATTGTACGAAGTATTTGTTGCCTGAAGCCAAATTCTGATTATAGTGAAAATATAACCGTACGGCGAATTGTGGATACCTTTTTAGAGCATGCCCGAGTATTTGTTTTTTATCATCAGGGAGAACAAAAAATTTATCTTTCATCCGCCGACTGGATGAAACGCAACTTATACCATCGCATTGAACTTGGATTTCCATTGGAAGATCAGATATTGAAACAAGAAATGCTGGATATACTTTCACTACAATTAAAAGATAATACCAAAGCCCGAATTTTAGATGAAGAACTAAATAATAAAGTTATACCTCAAGAAGGAGAAAAAATTAGAGCACAACATGCTATTTATGAATACTTACGGAATAAATACTTCAAGGTATTTGATGATGATTAAAACCTATTAACGGCGATTGGCTTTTAGCCCCACCAAAGTTGAAGACTCCGTGATTTTTCCTGTATTATCCAAGCGATATGTTATACTAGATGACTCCTTTTTATTAAGCAGCTTATTGTTTTTATATCCATGTTCAAACGGATCTTTTTCCCACTGCTGATCAAAAATCTTTACCGTAATTGTTAAATCATTTCCAATGCTTCCTTCCATAATTTGGTCAGGAGTACCAAATATGCCTGCAAACTCTACTTGACTGATAATTTTACCCTTTTTATCATAACTGGTTAAGTAATGATACACCGGAGGATGCTCTGACCATACTGAAACACCGGAATAAATCAACAACGTGTAGTTTGGAGCTTGTTTAATTTTTGCCAAATAATAAAATTCATCTCCTACATCACGGCTAAATTGTGCATCTCGCATTTGAGGTACAAATCGTTCAAAATCATACGCCATGGCATTGCCATAATCAATTTTCTGAGAAGCATCAGAAGTTAGTGTGAACGGAAGTTTTGCCTCCTTAAAATTCATGGTAAATAATTCAAACAAAGCTTCATCCGGATCACCGGTTCCACCCATAGATTCTTCATATACTTTATTAAATCGAGGTGATTTTCGAGCGAATGCAAGATCTGCATCTGTTAACATGTGTTTTGTATTATTGTATCCATTTTCAATGGCTAGTTGAACATACTTCAAGGCTTTTTCTTCATTTTCAAGTAATGAATAACCACAAGCCAAATTATACAAAACTTTGGCATTAGGCTGGTAATCGAGCTGTTCAGCCATATGATAAGCCTGCACAGCTTCTCCATATTGTTTTATGTCTAGCAATGCATTTCCCAGCTCATAATAGGCTTTGGCATCCGGAAAAATCAAAATGGATTCTTTAAATATTGGAACTGCCAATTCAGGCTTCTTGTTATTTCTGTATTCATCAATGGCCTTTAAAAATTTTTGTTTGGCATCCAGCTTTCGATCTTCGATAATTCCAGAAGAATATGCCGTTACTTTATTGAAATCATAAATGTCTGATTCGGCTATTGAAGTTATTGTTTCAGGAAGCGCCTCCTCCTTACCCTTGTTACGACCTGAAAAATTACAAGATAATGTTGCAATAATTGCAATTATGCAGAGAAAATAAAAAATTGTATAACGCATATCCATAGATTACAACCAAATTTAAAAAATGGAATTTAATTTGTTGATATCATTTCCTTTTTTTAATCATTGGCAATCCATTCGCAATATACATTCTCCACATCTTCTTTAAATCCATGATGTAAGTAAAATTTCCTGGCTTGTTGATTTTTTATTTCCGTTTGAAGAAACAAACCTTTAGCATTGGTTTCTATGGCATGTTTCTTACAGACCTCTATAAGCAAGTGGCCAACACCATGTGAACGAAATTTCTCATCTACAAATAAATCGTTTAATATCCAATGTTTTTTTAATCCTACAGAAGTAAAAAATGGGAAAAGATGCGCAAAACCAGCGGGATGGGCTTGATGATATGCCAAGTATAATACCGTATCTTGTTGTTCAAATCTTGTTTTCAAAAAACGTCTTATTCCCTCCCGATCTGAAGGTTGGCGATAAAACTGACGATAGCCATCAAATAAAGGAACAATGTCGTCAAGATGTTGTATGCCGGCACGAATTATTTGAGTATTTATCATGCAGAAAAATACAGAGTTTTAGTAAATTTAAGCTCATGATTGCTCATTTAATTCAAATTACTATCCTGTTGTTTTACTGTATTGGTTTGACGCAGGCTCAAACCATACAACTCATGCCGCTTTCTACAGAAAAAACAGCCTCATTTCGCGGATTGCATGTGTTAAATGACGAATTGGTATGGATTTGTGGAAATCAAAGCACTGTAGGTAAAAGTACCAATGGCGGAATAACCTGGCAATGGATGAAAGGTTTTCCTATTGATACGATGGATTTTAGAGATATTCATGCCTGGGATGAAAATAATGCTTTGGTAATGAAAGCCGGTTGGCCGGCAGAAATTTGGAAAACAACCGACGGTGGCATGTCTTGGAAAAAAGTTTTGGAAGATAATAGAAAAGGAATGTTTTTAGATGCTATTGATTTTTTAAATCCCCAGCTAGGAGCTGTTTTAGGCGATCCAATAGATGGCCATTATTACATAAGCATTACTACAGATGGAGGTAATACCTGGAAAGAGCTAAACAAAGCCTTACAACCACTTGCAGACACCATGGAATATGCTTTTGCAGCCAGTGGCAGTTGCCTTCAATGGGTAGATCAGTTTACACTTATGATGATTACCGGAGGATTGAAATCCAGAATCATTTTCATTCCAACTTCACATGGGTCTGAAATACAAACCAGTATTGATATAGCTGGCATAGCAGAAGGAAAATCAGGTACCGGAGCTTATTCAATGACTTTGAGAAAAAATGGAGATGTTTTGGTTTGCGGAGGCGATTACGAAAAACCGGACGAGCGAATCGGGTGCCTGACATATGTAATTAAACCCCACCTCTTATGGCCTGAGCCAATAAAAGTTGAAAAAATTATTGACCCTCCCGGTGGTTATCGTTCTTGCATCAAATTATGGACTGATAATTATTTCCTGGTAACCGGTATCAATGGTACTGAATGGTATGAAATTAGGAAAAGTAAAAATGGCCCATCACACTTGAAGCAAATATACCAATGGAAAGTTGGGTTTCATGTCATTGATATTTCTCCTACTGGCAATGTTGGCTATTTGGCTGGTAAAGGCCAAATTTTCAAGGCCATAATAAAAACAAAATAAATTTTTTTGTATCTCCTTTGATTTTTTTTGGCAGATACTGTATTAATATTAAATTTGCACTCCCGTTTCAAAGGGATGATTCCGTAGCTCAGCTGGTAGAGCACAACACTTTTAATGTTGGGGTCCTGGGTTCGAGCCCCAGCGGGATCACTAAAGCCACCTGAAGGTGGCTTTTTTATTTCTATTTGCTTTTATTTCTTGTTTTGTAGTATTTTCCGTACAATGAATTTTTCACATAAAAAGTTTTATCGTATTCCTATTATCATATATTTTATATTTTATATCAACTTATTCCTAATTCATCCATTACGGGCACAATTACAAGCGGGAAAAGAAAAATATTTAAAACAAATACCTCCAGCCCAAGCGAACTCACCAAACATTATTTTTATAGTAGCTGACGATTTAGGATATTATGATTTATCGGTTTATGGCAATACCTGTATTCAAACTACTAACTTGGATCAATTAGCTTATGAAGGTGCTCTATTTACCGGTGGATATGCAACCGCTCCAATTTGTGCCCCATCGCGTGCTGGTTTCTTAACTGGAAGGTACCAGCAGCGTTTTGGATTTCAATTTCAACCACATCAACGCTATCCTAAATCAAAATTTGAATGGTGGTGGTTTAAAAACCTAATTAATACTAACGACCTGGAGCCTGCACCTTGGGGACATTTTCCACCTGTGCATGAATGGCAAAACTTTGGATTGCCAACTACAGAAATCACCTTAAGCGAAATACTAAAATCAGCAGGCTATGCAACAGCCTGGATTGGAAAATGGCACCTGGGATATCATGAACCCATGCTTCCACAAAATTTTGGGTTTGAATATACGTATGGATGTTACGAAGCCTATACATTATTTGCAGAAAAAAATGACAAACAGGTAGTATACGCGCCTATTCACGAGTTTACGGATAAGCACATTTGGAAGAATGGACGAAAAGGACCTTGTGCTATTCGAAAACATGGCACTATCATCCAAGAAAAAACATATCTCACCTATGCTTTTGGCAGGGAGGCCAAATTTTTTATTGAAAAATGCGGTAACAAGCCTTTTTTTCTATATCTGCCAATCACCGCACCTCATACCCCCTACCAAGCTCCCAAAAATATTTATGATTCATTACAACATATTCCCACACACAACAAACGGGTATATTATTCCATGATTGTAGCTATGGATCAAATGATTGGAGATTTGGTTAAATACCTAAAATCTGTTGGCAAGTGGGAGAATACTTTATTTATTTTCACCAGCGACAATGGAGCTGCACTATATTCAAAAACAGTAAATAATTTTCCACTCAATGGCGGTAAATTTACCTTTTATGAAGGAGGAATCAGGGTACCACTCATCATACACTATCCACCAAAAATAAAACCTAAAACAATTATTCACGAGCCGGTTATGTTGTTTGATGTTTTTGCAACGATTCTCGACCTGCTTCATATTCCGCTCCCGGTTGACCGTAAACTTGATGGCATGTCACTTTGGCCATTACTAGAATCTAATGAGACCAAGCATCATACATATTTATACTGGTATAGTGGTTATAATTTTGCCATTCGGTCAGGGAATTGGAAGCTAATAGTGAATCAAAAAGATAAAACCATGGAATTATATTCTCTACTTAATGATCAAGGTGAAAAACAATCCATGCATGAAACAAAATCACAAATTGCTTTTGAATTACTTGCTATATTGAATGCATGGATTACCGAAATCCCAAAACCAACCTGGCCTCAAATTATGGATTATACAGTTCGTATCAACGGGAAAAAATGCACGTGGGCTATTTGATAATTATATTGAATATCATTGCCTGTATTTTAATTGGCTGCAATGATTCTACTTCAAAAATTTACCGGGAAACCATTTTCATACCTGGAGGTACTTTATTAACGAATAGTAATGATACTACCACAATTCCTATTGCACCGCTGGAAGTAATGAAATACGAAGTAACAAATGCACTTTTTAAAGAATTTACAGATGCTACTGGTTATGTAACTGCTGCAGAAAAAAACGGAGGCTCTATGGTATTTATCATGGATAAAAACCAAAAAAATGGAAGATGGGAATACAAGCAAGGAGCTAGCTGGAGAGATCCATTGGGCGATAATCAAGGCATTCATGGAAAAATGAATCATCCTGTAGTTCATGTAAATTATGAAGATGCTTGCAGGTTTTGTGAATGGATGAATATGCGACTACCCACTGCTGCAGAATGGCAATATGTATTTCAACTATCCCGTGCAGATACACTTACAAGATTTAACTACTGGCAGGGTTTGTTCCCATTTCAAAATGTTTTGAGTGATGGGTATTTATATTCTGCACCGGTTGGATATTATCATCATAATGTAAATGCTCCATCAGATTTAAAAGGGAATGTATGGGAATGGACACAAGATTATTTTCATTCTAACCGAGTTGAAATTCTCAAAGAAATGAAAAGAAATGAGCGTTGGAAAGGACCACCAAGATCTTTTGACCCGTATGACCCATACACTGAAAAGCGGGTAATTTGCGGGGGTTCATTTTTGTGTGCTCCAAATTACTGTAAAGGATATGCTCCAGATGTACTCCAATCAACCGACCCTTTAACTGGAGCTGTTCACATAGGATTTCGTTGTGTAAAATCCTGTTTTTATCCATAGTGCTTTGTTTATATCACACTTGCACAACCTAACTGTCAGTATTAGATATCCTTATATTTGATTTTATGAAAGAAGTTTTAAATTTTTTTCCCTATTAATATGTTTTTTTGTTGTTCTTGTTACATACTAGCATTAACAGCATATTCGCAAAACATGGAAACCATTGCCGATATTGATGATAATGAATATAGCACTATAAAAATTGGGAATAAAATTTGGATGAAAGAAAATCTTCGTTCAAAAAGATATTTGAATGGTAACTCTATACCATTTATCTCCGGAAATAAACAATGGAAAGAAACCATGGAGTGTGCTTGGAGTTACTATAACTACGATACAGCGCAAATAAAAGAGTACGGCTTGCTTTAAAATTATTATGCTGTATATAACTGGCGGGCGATTTGTCCTTGTGATTGGCATATCCCCAGCGAATATGAATGACAGCAATTAATTTTAGAATTAGAAGGTAAAAACTTGGGTCGGAGGAAAATTAAAAAGTAAAGATCGATGTAAATCGCCAAATACCATTGCGGGTAATCCAAGTAGATTTTCTGCACTACTGGGAGGATATCGAAATCCCTACGATACATACGACAATTTAGGATATAATGCTGCTTTCTGGTCAGCAACCCAACGGGATGAAATAACTGCTTGGTTTTATATTCTTAATTACAATGATACCCGTATAAATAAAGTGGGCAGCAATAAAAATTATGGAATGAGTTGCAGATGTGTAAATGATTAATCCTAAATAAAACCAAACAAAATACTAGACAACACCGAACAAATTGTTCCAATAATCAAAGCCACAATTCCTAACCCTTTCAGGCTCCTATTAATTCCCAACCAGCCCATACTTGCTCCCAATGCAGAAAATATTGCCGCTCCAAACAGCCAATACCATACATGAATAAAGGCTAGAATTAACATTACTAATCCTACAATAGCAAACAACAAGGCCAATATATTTATTATTCCCTCTTTTGCTGATGATTGTTTAGGCTCCTTAGATTGATTCGTTGCTTCTTGTGTAGTTTGGATTTCCTCTTCTTGAATGACTTGTTCTTGTTTACTCCCTACTCCTGCTTCATAGCGCTCACCTGAAGAAAATTCGATTTTTGATATGTATTTTTTATTCAAAATAATGACCGGTGAATGGGGTTCGTTACATTTTCGGTATGCTACTTCCTTTTCATTGATATCCAATACTTTTACCTCTGCCTGTGTTCCATCGTCAAAATAAATTCGATCGCACGGTTCATGCTGCTTCACTTGCAGGGCAACTGTATAAGTAAATTTTTGTGATTCCTCCTCTTTAACAGAAGCAGTGAAATTATCAGACAATTTATGAATTTCAACATTGTCTTCATTTGTGTTTGTGATTTCCCTGTCTGCATAACGAGTTTGTATATCGATGTAATGCCCACGTGTATATCTTCGTTTTTCAAAGCTTACCGAACAGGATGAAAAGAAAAATATCATGCAGATTATACTAATCTGCAAAATGCAGAAAACAATATTCACAACTTGTTTCATACAGTATAAAAATCAATAAAATTTTTATGAAATGAAATTGAAATAGATTTATTATTGATGAAGTAATGAATCTGTAATAAAAAATGCCTGCAACAAAGCATTTCTTCCATTTTCAGTAAAGGGGATGAAATGATTTTCATCGGGAACATATAATGTATGAACATGATTGGAAGATATCAGGTTTGATTTGGCAAACGAAGCATTTTCAGCCGGTACTAAAATATCATTCAAGCCTTGAACAATCACAACCGGGCACTGAATCATAGGCCAATAGTACTTCAACATTTGCAAATCTTTTTTATGCCTCCACAATTCTGTATTACTACTTTTAAGATCCTTAACCAAAAACAAGTTAAATGGGAACATATGAAACAAAGGACGATACCATTGGCGTGGCTCCAATTCCGGATCAAATGAACCGGCAACCAAAATCAATGCTGAAAAAAGTTCAGGATCAATTGCTGCCATTTGAACTGCTAATGGGCCTCCTAACGAATAACCAAGCACTATAGGTTTTTGTTGAAAATGAAAATGCTTCACAAAATCATTAAGCAAGTAAGCTTGGCTTTGTAACGACATGTCAGCCAATGCATCACAAGAGCGGCCAAACCCCGGACGATCAATACTAATCAGATCATATTTATGGTGTAATTTATATTCTTTATACAAAAAAGAATAGTTACTCCAATTACCTGGTGATCCATGCAACAAGATTACAGGCTGTGAATTCTGCTCCCCAGCACGCACATATGATATATCGCATCGTGGATGATGAAATACTGAAAATACCTGGCCGGCATTCTTTCGTTTTATACTTCTGAAAAAAGTTACATCATAATATCCCAAAATATAGGGACTAAAAAAAGAAACCAGCAACAATAACAAAAATAAACTGAGCGATACATAAAACAAGATGCGAATCACTTTCATCGCTCAAAAAATTTATTTTTCTTTCCAGGTGGAAAGAAATACTTCAGATCTATAGAAAAATATGTTCCAGAAGCCGGTATCTCTGATGTTTGTAAGCCAAAAGGTGCTGGATTTTTTCGTTCTATAAATCCATCAAAAATCGGGAAAAATGGACGATGAAATTGACCTCCCAAATAAAAGTATCCGGCATTTTCAGTTCTGTACTCAAAACCAACAGCCACTTTCACACTAGGCACTACCCAAGAATTACGGGCTCCATAAACCTTATAGGCTATGGTAGTATCAGATGAAATACTTTTAACGCTGCTGGGAAAAAACTCTACAGAAAAACCAAGTAAATTATTTAAAAACCAACGTTCTCCTAGCTGAACATAAAATAAACCCATCACAGGAATTTCAAAGCCAATATATTTAAATGAGCTATTAAAAATCAAAGATTGAAAAGCCGTTCCGGTGGCATCCGTTTTTCCTACTTGTGCTTCATACACTCGTTCAATGTAATAAATACCGGTTTGTAACGAAAATTTTTTTGAAAAATCAGTACGAACACACATCCCCAATCTAAACCTCACTTGAGGGCTAAGCTTAAATAAAGTATCCTGATATCGAACATTAGTTCTTGCACCAAAGTCAGTAGGAAATACCAATCCTACCTCCGGGCCGGCAGTAACAAATACCTTTTGCTTAGTTTCAAGGTCAGCGGCATTTTTAAACTTGGGTTTCTTTTGTGCATGCAAGAATGCAGGTATAAAAGCCATTAAAACAAAAAATAACCCTCTACAGTGCCGCATGCAATTTCTCGTTAATTTTATACAAAATTAAAAGGAATAACGAAGGGTAAAAGAACTTATTGCTTCTTTTATCGTTAACTTGTAATCAATGACTATTATTATGAATCGCAGAAAATTTATTCAAACATCCGGTTTAGTTACCATTTCAACACTTGTTTTAAATAATAAACTACAAGCATTCAGTTTTAGTAACAAACAAATTAACCATTTATGGATTGATCTGGGAGCCGTACGTTTTCAGGATGTAATTAGCAAACAGGATCAAACTGCTATGCCAGAAATTATTCAGCTAATTACTAATGGTGATATGCTGCTTGATACATATGAAGATTACGAAACTTCAAAAAAGCGTTTTGCCACACATATTAAAGATAAAGCTTTTGTTTTTAATTTGAATTTATTGGATGGAAACACTTATAATCCGAAGTTAGAATTCTATGATACCTTTTTGATCAAGAAAGCCTTTGATTATATACTTCATTTTCCTCAAGACTTATATGTACGAATTTATCAAACAGAAATGGCACATTACAACATCCCATCATACCGCTTATTGCTTTCTCAAATTGATAAATTGATTTCTAACTATTTAAATAATTTCAATCAAGCAGGCATTAAGATACATGTTTATTCCTCATCTGGCAGAAACCTTTTACCTGATGAAAATGGAGGATTGCATCACCATTCAACAGATAGCAATACATCAAAAACATTCTATATCCAATCAAATGAAAAATTGCTATCAGCCTGATTTTATTCAGGTTTAAAAGAATAAAATATGATACGATCTTTTTAAGAAATGAATGTATGTTTTAACTAAAAATAATTATTCAAAAATGTGAATTGTTCCATTCAATTCAATATTATGCGAACCTTTTAGCACATAATAGTAAACACCAGGAATCAACTGTGAACCTGTTTCACTCAATCCGGCAAAGCAATCATTACATAGAAGGTCAGGACTATTGGCATTATTAATTGTTTCAAATACCTTAATTCCCCAACGATTAAATATACTAAGTGTATAAGTAATGCATTCGTTAAAACCAGGAGCAAATACCTGAAAATCGAATTTATCATTTCCATTCACACTGTTTTGAACAAGTATATTGGGCATTACTGGTGCTGAAACCCCCTCTTTGACTTGCACCAACATCGTAGTATCACTTACACAACCCAAACTATCAGTAACAACTAATGTTACAAATTGATCAGCTGTATCTGGAAAGGTATATGTAAATGAAGGTAGGGTTTGATCAACAATACTGTCAGAATTAAGATACCAAACATAAGTAAACGGAGGGGTTCCACTGGTTGTTTGATCTACAAATACATTTTGCTGAAAACATTGCGCAACATACTGAAAATTGGCAACCGGATTAGGACTTTTTGTAACCGTGGCTATCACGGAATCTCTACAACCATTTGAAGATTCTACCATGAAAATAACTGTATAAATCCCAGTAGAAGGCAGCAACAGGGTAGTATCCGGTTGAGTAGAAGATACATTATAGCCTGAATTTATATTAAAAATATTCCAATGATAAGCAGCAATGGTTTGGGGAGGAGTAATTGATGCATTCTCATTCAAGACCAGGGAATCTTCATTACATATGGGAGAATTTGAAATAAAATCTGCCGTTGGAGAAAGGTTTATCTGCACAAAAATACTGTCAATACATGTGCCACCCAATGCATCTACTGAACTTAAATAATACCAACCGGTAGCATTAGGACCAGCAGATGGAATCACAGCATTTTGCTGATTGGAACTAAACCCGTTAGGCCCTGTCCATGAATATTGTTGAGCACCAGGGAGGGATGTTAAATTCAAATCATTGCCTTCACATAATGGGCTATTACTGCTTGGTTGGGCAGAAAGGCCACCAGAAACATTAACAACCACGGTATCTGAAACAATTACCTGGGCTCCATCACAATTGGTATAAACAACCTGAACAACATATTGTGTAGTATCCATGGGACAAACATTCAGGGTATCAGTAGTTGCCAATGGAGTTGCATTACCTGCTTCAAACCACGTTAAAGAATAATTCGGAGCCCCATTCGGAGTAAAACGCCACCCTTCGTTTGACGCAGACCAAGGGCCGGTATTTCTTCCCGGCGGCGTATAGCCAACTGTTCCTGTAGCGTTTTGTATTCCAATTAAAGCATTACCAGAATTCCATGTAGCACAGGTTGGTTTATTTTGAATATAAACTTCGATTGCGTTTGTAGTTTCATACAATACAATTTGTTGGGTTGTTTGCAAATTGTTACATGGACCGGAATAGTGACATACTTGCTCAAAATTTACAACAAACATTCTGCATGGTGAAGTGCCAAATACCCCATAATAGATATTGCCACAAATTGAAGGATCAATATCATGATATGCTCCAAAAATACAGTTTAGAGGCAAATTTGCATTGGGTAATGATACAGAAAAAGACCACGGACAATAATTGTTTGCATAGCTTGTCTCAAAAGAAATAACCCCATTAGCACCAATCACCAATTGATTATATGTATTTCCAAAAAAACAAAAATTAAACGGAAGCGTAATCACATCACCCCAAATATCATCAATTCCAATAAAAGCCGGGGTCCCTTGATTAAATGGAACGGGGGGATTGTAATTTATTGAAGAAACTGTGTAAGAAGTGCTTTCACCGGTTTTAAAAGGATCTGCAACCAGGTTAGTACAACTTCCAACACATTCCAAATTTACATCAGGGCCGGCATATACACCCGGGCATCCAGGCTGAGCCCAATTAATTGAAATAGTTAATAAAAAAACTACGTGCAATAAAAATAATGTTATTTTCATGAAGTAGAAGGATTAACAAGCTATAATTGAAATTAATCACTTTTTGCTCACTTACAAATATACTCAAATTGCGAACTTTAAAAAAATAAAAGAGCTCCTAAAAGGAGCCCTTTTCTTGTAAAAGCCATAAATTTATTAATCAAAAATAGAAATGGTACCTTTTAACTCAATATTGGTACTTCCCTTAAGTACATAAAAGTACGTACCCGGGGTAAGATTCACCCCTGCTGAAGTTTTCCCCTGAAAACACTGTGTGCAATTCAGGTCAGGATTATTGGTATTATTTACTGCTTCATAGACTTTTATTCCCCATCGATTAAATACTGATAAAGTGTAATCAATGCAATCGTTAAATCCAGGAGCAAAAAGTTGAAAATCAAACTTATTATTGATTGAGCTGGATATTGATAATACATTGGGTAAGGTGGGATTATCCACTCCACCTTTTACATCAACCAATTTAGTAGTATCAGCAGTACAGTTGTTTGTATCAATAACAGTTAATGTTACTAACTTATCAGATGAATCAGGGAAAACATATGTAAAAGAAGGCTGATTTTCATCCACAGTACCATCCTGATCCAAATCCCAAGCGTATGTTAAGCCGGCAGATGGTGTAGCTGTTTGTTGTAAAATATTGGTTTGAAAGCATTGAGTTACAAACGTAAAATCAGCAATGGGATTTTGATAAATTGTAACCGTATCTGTGATTGACACATCTGAACATCCATTCGTTGTTGATGTACTTAATGTAATAAAGTATGTTCCCGGTCCTGGAAAATTAATCACAGGATTTTGAGCGGATGATGTTTGACTGTATGCCGGATCTGTAGAAGTAAATGACCACGAATAAGTGTTAATAACATCTGGCGGAGTAATTAAACTAGTATCTGTAAATGTTACCGAATTACCATCGCAAGCATTTCCGGTGTGAGTAAACCCAGCCTGGGGAAGATCATAAATGGTAATTGTTATTGAATCAGATGCTGTACAACCGCCCGTAGTAATTACAGTTGATAGAATTTCATATGTACCGGGGGAATTGAATACATAGCTAAATGAGCTTACTTTCGTGATAATGGGTGGACCTGAAACCTGTGTACCTAAGGTTATCGAATCGAGCGTTCCATCATTTTGAAAATCCCATGAAAAATTCGCAATATCCGTACTTAAAGATGGTGGATTAATTAAAGATGATGAATCTCGCAAAGTAATTGCTGTTCCTAAACAGACAGCTAAAGGCGATGCCGTTAAATCCAACGTAGGTCGGGGATTAACGGTAAGCGGAAATGTATTTGAATTGTTGCACCCACCAGGGGCAACAACCTGCATTCGTATAGTGTATAATCCCGGAATAAGTATATTAAAAGTAGTATCTCCCGGCGCATTCAAGGTATATTCATATGTACCATTATTATCTAAATCATAACGCACTTGGCCAATAGTACCGGTGGAACCACTGGCAATAAAACTAATAGGTTGCCCAGCACAAGCTGGTGTAGGTTGAAACGTGAGATTCGCAACAGGAGGAGTTGAAACATTGATGATTAGTGTATCCCGACAGGTATCAATTGGGGTCTGCATCACTAATATTAACACTGTGTCAGACTGTGGATAAATCACTTGACTTGGTAATGCATTTTGACCATTATTTTGCCAAAACAACTGAACAGTTCCTGGTGGTAACGCTGGTCCTATTTGAATATTATCAAGCCCCCAATGGTCAAAAGCATTTCCAGAAGACCCTCCCTGCAACCAACGAAACCTTGTACATGGTGTCTGTGCAGCAGGCGGTATTGCAAATGAGTAATTATTCCAAGAGGTATATGTACCTAAAGGTACCGGATTAAAATAAAAAATATTTGTCCAAGTAATTCCTCCATCTGTAGAATAATCAATATACACCCCTTCATCAGTCAAATCGGGGCCTTCGCAGGGTGAGGCGCCTCCCTGAATAGCAAATCGTAAATCAAATGAAATATTTCCACCTCCTGTCATGTTCATGTCCATAGTTTCAAGTAAACGGGGAGCTGCCGTTGATGAGCCCATCCATAAATGAGGAGTTCCATCTAATCCGGGCCCACATGGATTATTGAATTGAGGTGTAATGTTAGTTACCCACCCCGAACCTAACGTTTGGGAGTTGAAATTATTTGCATAAGCATAACCATCTCCTTCCGCATAAATCGTTACCGGTTGACCTGCACAAATATTAGTTGTATTTGCTGTTGCATTTACAAAACCAATACAATCTCCACAACTCTGAGCCAATAAATTAATATTTTGAAGTAAATTTAAAGTAATTAAAAAAAGGAAAAGGGGAATTATTTGATAAAAATTTCGATTCATAATTTATAGCACTAACTGGATTAATTATTTCAAAACGTTGAATTCTGCAATGCTAAAACTTGTAAATTCTACCGGATTGGGTTTATTCACAAAACGTTTGTGTACAATGAGTCGGTTTTTGTAATTGCCTGTGTTTTCAATGGTTTGATTGGGCCCAAGTTCTAATTCTATACGATATTCATTGTTATTACAAGTTTTACACTCTCCATTATATGCTACTTGATTATGCCATGATACCCGTGCTTTTTGCGAAGTAGTATTTACTACTTTAAGCAGAATAACTTCTGCCTGAACATCATTACCGGCTGGATTACAAACTGCATCTTTGCTGTATATCTCTATTCCATTTGCAGATTGAAGAAGTTTCCAATCTTCGTTTTTTTGAGCATTTACTAATCCAGCAAAAAATATAAAGCCAGTAATAATTAAAATCTGCTTCATAAAAAAATGATTAATATTTAATGTAAAAGTAAGAAAAAATCAGCATTTGGTAGAAATATATTTACAAATAATTCATTTTCAAATTATTTGTAAATAAACTTCGAACTAAGATACTTCCCTGTAAGCGAAGATGGATGTTTTATTAAATCTTCTGGGATACCTTCAAATATAATCTCTCCCCCCCTATCGCCACCTTCTGGCCCAAGGTCAATTACCCAATCTGCACATTTTATTACATCTAAATTATGCTCGATTACAAGCACCGTGTGTCCTTTCTCGATTAATGCCTGAAAAGCTTCCAATAATTTTTTAATATCATGAAAATGTAATCCGGTAGTGGGTTCATCAAACACAAAAAGGGTCTTCCCCTCTCCTACACCTTTGCTTAAAAAATATGCCAGCTTTACCCGTTGAGCTTCTCCTCCACTAAGTGTAGAAGAAGATTGGCCTAGTTTAATATAGCCTAAGCCCACATCTTGCAGGGGTTTTAGTTTTTGGGCTATTTTTTGGTCAAATACAGTACGCTTGGGATGATTCCCAAAAAAGTCCAAGGCTTCATCTACTGATAAATCCAGAATATCAGATATATTTTTATCGCGATATCTTACATCCAAAATTTCTTCTTTAAAGCGTTTTCCTTTACAGTTTTCGCATACCAACGTAATATCAGCCATAAACTGCATTTCAATGGTTACCACTCCTTCTCCTTCGCAAATATCACAACGACCACCCGGCACATTAAACGAAAAGTGTGCTGGTTTTAATCCTAAATTTTTTGCAGACGGAAGCGTAGCATATAAATTACGTATTTCATCATACACCTTAAGGTAAGTAACCGGATTTGAACGTGAAGATTTTCCAATAGGATTTTGGTCAACCAATTCAACCGAAGCAATATCCTTCCAATTCCCTTCTATCTTATCAAATTGACCACTTTTTTCTCCATATCCTCCAAGCAGTTTGGTGAGTGCAGGCACTAATATCTGTTTTACCAAACTGGTTTTCCCAGATCCACTCACTCCGGTAACTGCGGTTAGAACCCCTAATGGAAATTTTACATTCAAATTTTTCAAATTATTTTCTCTGGCTCCTTTCACTTCGATGCATCGGCTCCATCTGCGCCTACAGGGTGGGATTTCAATCTTCATTTTTCCGGTTAAATACCGGGCTGTTAAGCTTTCATCGGTTTTAAGTAATGCTTGGTGATTGCCTTGAAAAACAATTCTTCCGCCATGAATACCAGCTTCCGGCCCCATATCTATCAATTCATCTGCCTGACGCATAAATTCTTCGTCATGCTCTACAACTATTACGGTATTCCCTTCATCCCGTAAATCTTTCACCACTTGGACCAACCGATCTGTATCAGCTGGATGCAACCCTATACTTGGCTCGTCCAGAATATACATTGAACCTACCAGGCTACTTCCTAAAGAGGTAGCAAGATTGATACGTTGCGACTCTCCTCCTGATAATGTTGCAGACAAGCGATTTAAAGTTAAATACCCTAACCCCACATTATTTAAAAATCCAAGTCGGTTTTTAATTTCTGTCAATATTCTCTGAGCAACTGCTTGTTCATGGGCACTTAAAGTAAGTTGTTCAAAAAATAGAGCCAAATCTTTCACCGGCATCAGCACCAACTCCATGATAGACTTACCGCCCACTTTAACATAGCCGGCATCTTTTCTTAAACGAGTCCCCTGACAATCCGGACAAGTAGTTCTACCTCGGTATCGAGACAATAACACACGGTATTGAATCTTATATAAATTCTCTTCTACATACCGAAAGAAATCATAGATGCCTGAAATTTCACGGCCGCCTTCCCAAAGTAATTTTTTTTGCGCTGCACTTAAATCATAATATGGTTTATGTATCGGGAAATCATAATCTTTGGCATGCATGATAAACTGTTCTTGCCATTCGCTTAGTTTATCACCTTTCCAACAAGATACTGCCCCTTCATATACTGACAATGACTTGTCCGGAATCACCAAGTCTTCATCAATGCCTAAAATTTTGCCATACCCTTCGCAAGTTTTGCAAGCACCAAAAGGATTATTGAAACTAAACAAGTGAATAGAAGGCTCTTCAAATTGCATTCCATCTGCTTCAAAACGATTGGAAAAAACAGTTTCTGAAATATTCCCTTTTTCGTCAAAAATGTACAGTTTACACGTACCCTGCCCTTCAAAAAAACAAGTACGAGCCATATCGGCCAGTTCAGCAGCAAAATCATCTTCTTGTCGCACCGTAACTCTTCCTACCAATAATTCAACAGAATTGGCATCCATAGCTTTGGCCTCAGCAATCGCATCTTCCATGCGTACAATTTCTCCTTTCACCCATAATCGACTAAACCCTTGCTGCTGATAGATTATTAATTCTTGCTGAAGGCTACGGTGAGCTTTAATAATAACAGGGGCACAAAAAATGGCACGAGTACCTGGAGGTAGATTTAAAACCGCATCTACAACATCCGTCACAGTATGTCTTTTTACTTCGGTACCACTAACCGGGGAAAACGTTCTACCAATTCGTGCATAGAGTAATTTTAAATAATCATAGATTTCTGTGCTCGTTCCAACAGTACTTCTTGGATTCTGTGTTTTAACTTTTTGTTCTATAGCAATAGCGGGTGAAATTCCTTTGATATAATCTACATCCGGTTTATCCAGTCTGCCCAAGAATTGGCGAGCATAGCTGGACAAGCTCTCCACATACTGACGCTGCCCTTCGGCATATAAGGTTTCAAAAGCCAGAGATGATTTACCGGAACCCGAAAGGCCCGTGATTACTACTAACTTATCACGAGGAATCGCTACATCCACATTTTGCAAATTATGCACCCGAGCCCCCTTAACGATGATATATTCCTGTGGGTCTAAATCTTCAAAGGAAGTATTATTTTTTTTAGCCATCAATCTTTTAACAATATAAACAAAAGATAGTTTAACGTACAAAGGTACAAAAGCTTCACCCACGATGTTGATTCATTTTCACAAATATTTCTTACACTGCCTTTATTAACTTTGCGTTATGCCTATTAAAAATATCATTTTCGACCTGGGAGGTGTAATTCTGGATATTGACTATAACGCACCTATTCGCGAGTTTGCCAAATTAAACATGCATAACTTGGAAAGTATTTATTCCATTGCACATCCAGACCCCATGTATAGCTTATATGAAACAGGCAAAATAAGCACCGAAGAATTCATGAATTATCTGTACTCCAGAAGCCCGGAAGGAACTTCGCCTACTGCTATTTTCAATGCATGGAATTCGATTTTAGTTGGCCTTCCCCCGCATCGTATTGAAATACTAAAACAACTTAAACAACACTATCGGTTATTTTTACTCAGCAACATTAATGAATTACACATAGAAGGATTTGAAGCTATTTATCGCCGCCATTTTCCTGAAAGCTCCATACATGATGTAATGGATAAAGTTTATTATTCTTGTAGAATTGGCAAACGAAAACCCGAAGCAGACTCATTTTTACATATAGTTCATGAACAAAATTTGGAATTAAAGGAAACCTTATTTATTGACGATTCTGCCGTCAACGTAGCAGGTGCCCTTCAGGTAGGTTTACTAGCTAGGCGTATTCATCCTGAACAGGGTGAAACATTTGAACACGTTACAAAAGAACTGCTCAAGTTAAAAAATCAGTTGTAGCAGTGGTGCCAAATGGAGAATTACGGCTATGAATTTTTATGGCACGTAATGAGAGGTAAACTGCTACTCCCAGCGAAACAAAGGCTCCAAGCCAAATTCCAGGAATATTCTGAACAAGCAAAAAATAATCATACCCTCCATGAAATATGGCAGCTGACAAAAAAGCAGTAACAAGGTATAAAAACTTAAGATGTATAGAAAACTTTGCCAATCCCATAAAATATCCCATCATAATCCCGAAAGTAGCATGTGCAGGTACAGCTGTGAACATGCGTAATAAAGCTACACTCCATCCTCCTTCCATTACATACAGCACATTCTCAGCTGTAGCAAAGCCCATAGATACCATCACACAATAAGTAATACCATCGTAAGGTTCATCAAATGCTTTTTTGCGATAAGCATAAATCATTACAAAAAACATTTTCCAGAATTCCTCAATGAAAGCAATTCCAAAAAATGCTAATAAAAAAACACGTTGTTCAATAAGCGGAATGTTAGCAACGAACACTTCAGAAATTATGGTTGGTATGGTACTTAATATCCCCATAAAAAATGAAATCAGGAGAATCCACAATGGTTCTTTATCATATTTATCACGGAAATAAATATATATAGCCAAACCAATGCCCGGCGCAATGGCCAAACCCATGAGTATCAAAAAACTCATTTTTTGATATTTTTTTCTTCATTAATATCCTGACAAAGCTCAATTAAAACTCCTTGAGAATCCTTCGGATGCACAAAGCAAATCAATTTATTATCAGCTCCTCGTTTAGGTTTTTCATGAATTAACCGAAATCCTTCTGCCTTAAGACGAGCCATTTCGGCTTCTATATCTTCCACATGAAATGCAATGTGGTGAATCCCCTCACCCCGCTTTTCAATAAAACTACTAATCGCATTGCCTTCATTAATTCCTTGTAATAGTTCTATTTTATTCACACCGGCCATAAAAAAAGAAGTATGAACACCTTCACTTTCTACAATTTCCTGTTTATAAGGAGAAATACCTAGCAAGCGTGTATATAATGCATTGGCTGATTCTAAGTCTTTTACAGCAATGCCTATGTGTTCTATTTTTCCAACCATATCACCTTTATTTCGAAAATACTATAAAAGGCTACCTACTTTCAGGTAACCTTTTATTTTTATATAGAATTAGAATATATTCTAAGATTTTATTTCTGAATCAGTATTTTTTTTGTATAACGTGATTCACCCATATAAGCATTCAGCAAATACATTCCATTCGAAATCCCTTCAGGCAATGTAATCACATAGTTGGCTTCTCCTGGAATAAAAGAAAGCAAAGGAGATTTTTTTAGAACCCGTCCGGTCATATCCATTAGTTCAAAATAAGCTATCGTTATTACAGGCACTTCAAAGGATACTGTTATTTGGTTAACTGTCGGATTAGGATAAGCCACAAGAGAGAAACTGGCATCTGTGAATGATTCTATACCAACATTTGGCCCAACAATATTAATATCATCCAAATAAATATTGTTGCCTCCATCACTATTGAATTCAAAACGAAAACGAACATTGTTAGAATTTGCCCAGGCAGCCAAGTTAGTAAGTGTTACACTTCTCCAATCAGCAGAAGAAGAAGGTGCCCAATTATTAGTTTTGTTACTTACAGTTGCCAGGTCAGCTCCTTCTTTACTCCAACGAACATTCCAGGTTTGACCACAATTAGATGAAATATACACCCTCATCTGATCCAAATCATCATTGGTACGTCGGGCAAAGGCATATTTAAAAGTAAGGGTCGGAGTTCCCTCAATGGCAGAAAAATCATACGATGGAGAAACTACAGAATAGCTAATTCCTTTTTGGCTTCCGTAATTATTTACACGTAATGCATTCGGTGCAGTATAAGAGGCAAGTGTAGTTTCCTGCCAACCCACATTAGAAGACCAGTCATATTGAGAATCCCAGCGGCCTGAAGCAAGTGGGCTATTGTCAAAACTATCTTCGTATAAAAAGCTTGAAAAATCAGCATTGACATCATATACCTGAACATAATTATTTTTTGTTACAGAACCATTGCCTCCTGGAGCACTTACAGTTAACGTAACATTATAAATACCCGGATGATTAAATGTAATGGTTGGATTTTGTTGCGTTGAATTTAGAGTATTCGTACCATCAGTAAAGGTCCAGTTCCATGATGTGGGGGTAGCATTATACGACTGATCTGTAAAGGTAATTGAACCACCGACACACACTGAATAACGATTTGATTTAAAATCAGCGATAGGTGCACAATTGGCCGGATAGGTATAAGGATCATTGGTACCAGTGGCTGTTAAATTTGAAGGCTGCCAAAGACTGCGGCGTTGTCCGGTAGTGCTGTTTATGGCAGTTGTCATACGAGTTACCTGACCATTGGTAAACATGTTGGTACAGATGGCATAATCCATAAAATTTTGCACATTTTCAAGCGATCCACATTCATCTTTTGTTAATGGACAAGTACTAAATGCACCTTTGGTAGGTGGAGTATCCGAAACAAAATCTGAACCACTGCAAGTGGTTCCTATTTGCCCATTACCCCACGGGTGAAGTAGGTTGAAAAAATGGCCGGCTTCATGAGTTAGTACTCGTTTATTAAAATTCGCCCCATTTGATGTGCCTATACTTCCTACATAATTATCATCCAAAATAATTCCATCGGTTCCATCTACTGAAAACCCGGGTAACGTTGCATAACCAGCAGTTACAGTTCCAGACTGATCGGTATATATATTATTAACTACCCAAAAATTAAAATATTTGGCACGTGGCCAGCTGATAATTTTTGAATCATCATCAGCATCATATGTAAGCAAAGAAGGGGTGCGGGTTATTCCATTTGTACAATTACCATTCGGATCTTTAGTAGCTAATCTAAAAACAAACTGTGCATTGCCGGCAATCGGCTTGAATGCAGGAACAATATTTGCTGTATCGGCATTTTGTTTATTGTAATCTTCATTTAAAATTCGAATTGCATCTACAATTTGTGCATCAGAAATATTTTCTGATCCATAGTTATGAATTACATGAACAACCATAGGAATAATAAACTGCCCTCCTTCGGATGTTGACATGATATATTCGGCATTTTCTTCAATCCATTGATTTAAATTTTCCCATTCTATATGCCTTTCAGGATATTTTTGACGAATTTCCTCCATCTTTTTGTCAGTGCCGCACCAGTCATTATGCTGAGCAAACAAAGATAAATGCATGCAAGGGAAGGTTGCAAAAAGAGCTGCTGAAATGATTTTTTTCATAATGAAAGAATATGACTTAAAACAATGATAACATAAAAATAGTAAAATATCAGAATATACGCCGAGATATGCAAAAACAATTACTGATTAATCTCTACAAATCGCTGAATATCTTTTATTTTTCCAAATACAATGATGGTATCGTTGGGGCGAATTACGGTATCAGATGTTGGAACTCCAATAATATGTTGCTCTTTCACCTTCACTCCGTTTCTTTCTTCTTCAAATTCACGTTTTAGAGTTATAAGATTCAATCGGTATTTATTTCGCAAGTTAATATCTTCAAGTGTTCGATTAGCTATTCCCGGAGGTGTCATTATTTCTACAATTTCATGATCATCGGGCAATGCGATACAGGAAATAATGCTTGGGTTTACCAGCTTTTCTGCTACCAGCTTACCAATTTCGTCTTCTGGTGATAAAATTTCCTTCACCCCTATTTTTTCTAAAATCATTCGCTGATGACGGCCTTCTGCTCGGGCAATTATCCGTTTTACATTCAGTTCCATAAGTAATACCACACAAAGCAGCAAGGCATCAAAATCTTCACCAATAGCCACGATCACTGCATCCATGTCTTGAATATTTTGCGCCTTAAGGGCTTTGAGATCCGTGGCATCCATAGTAACGCCAAATGCTACTTCCCCACTTACGGCATCAATATGGTCTTCGTTATTATCAATGGCAAGCACTTCTGCACCACGCATGGATAATTCACGGGCAATAGAAGTACCGAATTGCCCAAGTCCTATCACTGCAAATCGGGAAGAGTTCATGAATATTCAAATTTCTTATATAACAAAATTAGCGTTTTTTATCGCATCAAATTAAATATAGAAAAGAATAAAAATAAAAAAGCCCCAGATAATGGGGCTTGGTGGTTTGGGGCGGAATCGAACCGCCGACACAAGGATTTTCAGTCCTTTGCTCTACCAACTGAGCTACCAAACCGAGTTACTCAATGAACATTTTAGGACGGCAAATGTAGCTATTTTTTTATTTCAACCAAATGGTTTGTTTGAAATCGTAACATTTCCTGTAATTTGTAGTGTAAATTACAATTTAATCTAACTATTAAGATTATCGAGTATGTTTTTACTGGCCATTGATCAGGGTAATACAAATTTAAAATATGCCATACATCATAGCTCAAAATCGCTTATTGATATAAAAAGCTTTCGAATTCAGTCAATAGAACAACTTCACAATGAATTAAAAAACTATACAATTAAACATGCCATTGTATGCTCTGTAGCAACAGATGATAAACAGGCCAAACTATTTCATGCACTTGAAGATTTAAAGATTTCATTTATTCAATTAAACGCTAGCACTCCGCTCCCAATTAAAAACTGTTACGAAACCCCTCATACTTTGGGTTATGACCGATTGGCAGATGCTGTAGGTGCATGGTCATTATTTCGAGGTGAAAACTCATTGGTAATTGATTGCGGCACATGTATCAATTATGAACTAATCAATAAATCAGGAGAATACTTAGGAGGAGGAATTTCTCCTGGATTGAATATGCGTCTTGATGCTTTGCATCATTATACCGGCAAATTACCCGTTACAAATCCTAACGATTTTTTAGAAAAATATCCGGGTGTAAATACCGTTCAAAGCATTTTAAGCGCAACAATGGGTGGAATAGTGGGAGAAATAGACTGGATGATAAATAAATATCAGAAAAATTTTTCGCCGCTTAACATTATTTTAACCGGTGGAGATGCTCCGCATTTTGGCAAATACTTAAAAAATAAGATTTTTGCACATCCCAATCTGGCCTTGTATGGTCTATTGGAAATTTTATCATACAATATTGAAAAAGAATAAACAAATCGGTTCCTGCATCACAGGCCCTATATTATTGTTGTTTTTACAACTCTCAGGAAGCCTAAATGCACAAATTGACTCTCAATCTCCCTATTCATTTTATGGCATTGGGTCTCCACAACAGAATAGCTTGCAAAACGGCTCAGGCATGGGAGGTATTTTTGCCGGGCTTCGCGATTCAAACACCATCAATTTTTTAAATCCGGCTGCCTACACAGCCATTGATGTAACGCAATTTATATTTGGATTTGAAAATAATGTTATCCATCGAACCATTAACACTCAGCCGTACAGGGATGTAAATACATACATCAATCAGATAGGCTTGGGAATACCGGTCATCAAAAAAAAGCATTTCGGATGGGGATTATTCATGGGCTTCAGTCCCTATTCGCAGGTAGGATATTCATTTTCAGATACAGTTACTCAATATTTCGGTAATGATACTGTAATGGTGAAAGCATTGTATAATGGAACCGGAGGAATCAATCAAGTAACCTTGGGAAATGGATTTAGGCTATCAAAATATATTTCGTTTGGAGCCAATGCTCATTTTATTTTTGGTAATACAGACCGAAACCGTTCTTTAATCATGCCATTAAATCAGGGGTACCTGAGCAGTAGGGTACAGGAAAAAGTAAATGTACGTGAGTTTTCATTGGATGTAGGCATCCAGATACATCACTGGTTTAAAACCAAAAGGCATATTCGTCCCAATGAAATGCCTAAAGATTCTATTATTCCGCGACGCTTATGGCCATATAAAACATCTCGAATTTATTTTAATGTGGGAGCAAGTTATACGTTAGGAAGATCAATCACTGCCCGGTATGACCAACTTGGAATTCAATACCTGGCAGGAAACACGGAACTAGGTGTGGATACATTTAAAATTGTACCCACTTCCGAAGGTGCAATCACCTTACCTCATGCCGTAACCGCAGGAATTCACTTTACCAATGCAATATCATGGAGCCTGGCAGCAGATTTTAACTTTGCCAAATGGTCTGATTTTAGATATTTTGATCAACCGGTAAATTTATACCATGATACCTGGGGCATTAGCTTGGGTGCAGAAATTGATCCTCCATACCGAAATAAAAATCTGGGCAAAAATCAATTCTTTAAAAATATTCTTTACCGTGCCGGTGTAAGATATCAAAACCGCTATTTTCGGCCAGACACTCATCCGGTAGATGAAGTTGGCATAAGTTTTGGGTTGGGATTACCGCTGGCTTTCGGAAATAAAGTTTATAGCGAAACCGAATCCCGCAGGATTTTATCCTACATCAACCTCAACCTGGTAGGAGGATTTGCAAATTCCAGAAATGGAGGATTAATCAATGAAAGTTTCTTTCGTTTGAATGTAGGTATAACAATCCGAGATAAATGGTTTATAAAAAGAAGGTTTAATTAAAATATATATAATGTTATGATTGGTTCAAGTTTAGTAGCAGTTGCCTTCAGCGCTATGATCGGCTTTCAGGCCAACAACGTGAATAACGACGATTGTAAAAAAGAGTTTTCAATTTTTACGGAGAACATGAAAACAAAAAATTATGAATATGCTCTCCCTTCATTTCGCTTTTTGCTTAATGAATGTCCGGAAGTAGGTACAGGCTTATATATACGTGGCGAAGAGCTGCTCAATCACTATATTACCAAAGCAAAAGATGAAAAAGTAAAACAAGGAATGATAGACACCCTACTTCTGTTACTTGATAAACGAATAGAAGTAGGCAAAAAAGATGAAAAGTACGGAAAAGAAGGATTTATTCTTGGGAAAAAAGCGAACTATATTGCTTTATACCGCAAAGATCAAGTTGATCAAATTTATGAATTGGCAAAACGTTCGGTTGAATTAGAAGGAGCCGAATCTCAAGCCAGTGTTATGAGTACCTACATGCAATATACAGCCATTCTTAATACCAAAGGTAAATTTACTTGCGACGATGTAATTAATGTTTATAATGTTTTAAGTGAGTACATAGATGAAAACCTAAAACGTTATGAAGATAAGGATACGGTGAAGTATAAAAATAACCTGAAGGCCCAAGAGAATGTAGATCAATTAGCCGGTAGCTGCCTTACTTGCGAAAACCTGGTAGATATCCTCAAAAGAAGTTTTGATGCAAACAAAGAAAATGCTACCTGGGTAAAAAGAACAGTAGATGCATTGGATAGAAAAAAATGCCTCAAAGATGAAAAATATAGAAGTGAAAAAGTGATATTGGATTTGTTTGATAAAAATGTAAGCTTTAATCCAAGTGCCGATGGGTATAAGAAACTGGCACGAATGCACGTATTGCTTGGGAACATTGACAAAGCGCAAACCAACTACGAAAAAGCCATTGATTTGTCTGCACAGAATGACGATAAAGCCCAACTTTATATGGAATTAGCTTTAACCCAGGCAGAAAAAGGCCAATACACTCAAGCTCGGAACAGTGCAAAAAATGCGGCTAAACTTCGTGAAAATTGGGGAAAACCTTACATCTTTATTGGAGATCTATATGCAGGTAGTGCCTCTCGTTGCAACGTTGGAAACCCATGCGAAGACCGTGCAGTGTTTTGGGCTGCGGTTGATAAGTACGTATATGCCAAAAGTATTGATCCTTCTTGTGCTGATGAGGCAAATCGTAAGATTGGCGTAGCTGCTGCAAATTATCCCGGTAAAGACCAGTGTTTCTTTGACGGATTTAAAGAAGGACAAGCCTACACTGTGGGATGTTGGATCAATGAATCAACCACGGTACGTATGAAATAAATGATTGCGTTTATTCATCACCATAGAATTTATGGAGGCATTGCAGCATTGGCTGCAATGCTTTTTTTTAGCTGCACTAATGAGCTTGAAAAAATCAGGTTTGATGAAACAGAAGATATTCCGGTTGCCATAACAAAAGATGTGATTTTACTTTATAGCGATTCTGCCCGTTTAGTATCACGCATACAAGCTCCGCTGCGAAATGATTATTTGGGCAATCACCCACGCAGTGAATTCCCGGAAGGAATAACCATAAGTTTTTTTGATTCAAATCAAAAGCCACAAATACAGCTCAGGGCAGACTTCGGTATTATATGGCAACACTCCGGAACATTGAATTTTTATGGGCATGTAGAATTAAAAAATAAAAACGGAAGTGTATTAAAAACAGAGGAACTAACCTGGGATAATAAACTAAAAAAAATTTATACCCAACGCCCGATAGAAATTTTAGATGAAGGCCGAATGCTTACCGGACAAGGCCTCGTAGCCCATGAAAATTTTGAAGAATACATCATTTTAATACCCACCGGAACATTTAGCATTAAAGAATAACATGAAAAAGCTGGAGAATTTTTGGCTCATTATGACCACAATTTTTTTAATAATTGCTATCTATGTGAGCATTTCTAAGGTAGCATTCTTTGGTGTTTACTATCTATTCCCATTGGTATGTATTTACATGTGGTGGCATCGGCGTAAGCAAAGAAAAAAACAAGAAAATAGCGTATAATAGTTCTCTTGGTAAAATTGTATTTTTGACTGATTCAGTCAAATGGAAACATCGTTAATTATCATTTTAATATCCATCTTACTTTCTGCATTTTTTTCAGGAATGGAGATGGCATTTGTTTCAAGCAACAAGTTTAAGGTTGAAATTGATAAAAACAGAAACAGCCTACAGGCTAAACTATTAGGTATTGTTACCCGTCAACCTTCCAGATATATCGGTACCATGCTGATTGGAAATAATATCATGCTGGTAATTTATGGGTTAATGATGGCCAGCTTACTTGAACCCTGGCTCACCAAACTATTTACTTCATGGGGATATACCGGAAATGCCTGGGTTATCGTTTCACAAACCATTTTATCAACCTTACTTATTTTGGTAACCGGCGAATTTTTACCAAAAGCACTATTTGCAATAAATCCCAACCGTTCACTGAACTTATTTATATTACCGGTAACCCTATTTTATTTTCTGCTACACATTCCTGTTACTGTAACAGTAATTATTTCTAAAATTTTACTTAAATATATTTTTAGAGTGCCATTAAAGGAAGAAGAAGTATCGTTGGAACGTACGGACCTCAATTACTATTTAAGCCAGGTACGATTTGAAAAGCAGCCCCCTCAAGAAACCTTGGACAATGAAGTAAAAATCCTTCAAAATGTATTGGATTTCCCATCCGTCAAAGCCAGAGAATGCATGGTCCCCAGAAATGAAATTGTTGCCATTGAAGTTCATGAGCCAGTTGATGAATTGCACAAATTATTTATAGAAAGTGGGCTATCTAAAATCATGGTATATCGCGAAACCATTGATGATATCATAGGATTCGTGCATTTATCAGAAATGTTTAAAAAACCATTGAATATTCAAACTGTAATGATGCCGGTAATGTTTGTGCCCGAAACCATGCTGGTAAAAGACATCCTTACTCAGTTTATTCAACAGCATCGCAGCATGGCAGTGGTAGTGGATGAATATGGTGGTACTTCCGGAATTCTCACAACTGAAGACATTATTGAAGAAATTTTTGGCGAAATTGAGGATGAACACGATGTGGAAGACCATACAGAAAAAATGATTTCAGATCGTGAATTTGTTTTTTCAGGCCGGCTTGAAATTGACTACCTTAATGAAACTTACCATCTTAATTTACCAGAGCGGGAAGATTATACTACCTTGGCCGGATTGATTCTTTTTCATGAAAAAGACATACCAGAAGAAAATCAAGTAATTGAAATTGAGGGCTTTAAATTTGTTATTAATCGGGTGAGCGCTCATCGAATTGAAGAAGTAACGGTTCATTTGATAAAATCGTGATTAAGGGAGAGATAACACCTCAGAATTTGATTTTTATCGTATATTCGTGCCCTTAAATTTAGAAAATACCTAAAATCTAAGTAACATGGCTGTAATAGGCAGTATTAGAAAAAGAGGAACCTTATTGCTGGTTGTAATTGGTGTTTCAATGCTGGCATTTATATTAGGATCGAATGTATTTGACAGGATATTTAATCAAGGCCCCGATAACACTGTGGCAATAATTGGCGGAAAGAATGTAAACATTGCAGAATATCAGGTTCGTTTAGCGGATAAAGAAAATTTGCTTCGTACACTGAACCCGCAGGCAGAAATGAGTGATTTGCAGCGCCAGCAAATAGGAGAAGAAGTTTGGAACGACATCATTAATGAACGGGTATTTTTTAAAGAATATGAAAAAATAGGGCTTAGCATTACACCAGCTGAAATGAATGATATGCTGGTAGGCAGAACTATTCATTCGTTAATTGTCAGCCAGTTTACTAACCAACAAACCGGACAATTTAATCCGCAAGATGTAGCTAACTATGCTGCTCAATTTGAAGATGAAAGTGCTGTTCCTGAAGAAAATTTAGAGCAATGGAGAGCAGCCCGAGCTTACTGGGCTTACTTACAACGTAGCATTCGCTTAGATAGATTGCAGAACAAATACAGTGCTTTAATCAATAAAAGTATTTATGTAACATCAAAAGAAGCTGAATCAAACTACAAGGCCATGAGCGACAGAGCGAGCATTCGTTTTGTTGCAAAATCTTATTCCATGATACCCGATTCATCCGTTACATTAAGTGATGATGAATTACGCAAATATTTTAATGAGTTTAAATATAAATTCCGACAAAAACGTTCACGTGCCATTAAGTATGTGGTTTTTGCAGGAATTCCAACTTCAAAAGATACAGCTACCCTGCGCAATGCCATCATTGTACTGAAAAATGAATTTGCTACAAGCACCGACGATACCAGCTTTGTTCGTTTAAATTCAGAACAAAACGTTGACCCTACTTACTACAAGGCAAAAGCGCTGAACCCTTATCTCGATTCTGCCTTGTTCAATGCTCCCATTGGCACCATAGCCGGCCCTATACTAGAAAATGGGTATTTTGTGATTGCAAAAAAAATGGGCGAAAAATTTTCATCTGATTCTTCAAAAGCTCGTCATATTCTATTACAGCCACAAAGCCAACAAGAAGTAGAAGTGTTTCGTGCACGCAGAGATAGCCTATTTACCGTACTGAAAAACGGAGGAGATTTTGCCGCAATCGCAGCTCAATATTCTGCTGACAATAGTAACAAAAACGATACTGGAAATCTTGGTTGGTTTACCGAAGGTACGATGGTTAAAAATTTCAATGATTCGGTATTCAATGCAAAACCCGGCCAGTTAATAAAAGTGGATACCGAATTTGGGTTTCACATTGTACTCGTTCAGGCACAAACTAAACCTACAAAAAAAATATTAGTTGGCATGGTTTCAAAACTAATAAAGCCTAGTGATGAAACATTGCAAGATGCATATAACAAAGCATCAGAATTGGCTTTTGTAGATAAAAAACAAAAAGGTTTTAATCCGGATGAATATTTTGAAAAGACTGTTAAAGAAAAAAACCTGATGGCCCGTGATGAAAGTTTTATTACAGAAAGTACTCGTAACCTTATGGGTATGGATAATACACGGGATGTGATTAAGTGGGCACTGACAGCAAAACGCGGAGACATTTCTGAAATTTTCCAAAGTGGAAATAACTATATCGTAGCCATTCTTACATCTATACGTACTGATGGAATTCCTAAACTTGAAGATGTGAAGAAAGAAGTAGAAGGATATGCTCGTCGTCATAAAAAAGCAGAACAGTTTATTCAGGAATTCAATACGGCTTTAAGCAGTGCCAATAATAATATTGATGCCTTGGCATCTGCCATGAAACTTCAGGTAATTCCAGCATCTGATATAACATTCAATGCCTTTTTCATTCCTGGTGCCGGAGTAGAACAGGAATTAATTGGTGCTATTTTTGGCAGCAAGCCCGGACAATTAAGCAAACCTATGGAAGGGAACAATGCAGTATATGTATTTGTAACCGATGCAATTAACCCAGCACCTGCTTTACCTGATTATTCATACAATAAAATGCAACTTATGTCTCAAATGAGTTCACGGGCTGCCAATGATGCTTTGGAAGCTGTGAAACAGAAATACAAAATTCAAGACAGAAGGTATTTATTTGACGTATATTAATTATACCCAAAAGATATTTAATTAAAATGCCCCATAGATGGGGCATTTTAATTAAATATCCTGCTGAAAAGGTTTTTCTTTTTCTATAAGCCAAGCGTCACTTACCACACAGTTGCCTGAATACATATTTAAAAAAGGGAAAATTATATTGATTAATGCATCCAGCTTATCCGGTGAAACATAAACTATCACCATACTACTTACCAGAATATCAACTGGCATATCGCCACCTTTATCATCCCCGTCTGATTTGCCGGTAACCTGATGTACAATGGAATAATTACTTATCCCCAGATTTTCCATCTTTTCAACCAATAATTTTACAGAAAGTGATGGAATTATGAGTTCCAAACGTTTGATTAGCTCCATATCAGTGAATTATACGATAAAAAGACCGATTAGATTATAATATAAAGGAATTCCTATTGAAATATTGAAAGGGAAAGTAATAGCAAGTGCCATCGGAACATACAAACTGGGGTTAGCATCCGGTACTGCCAATCGCATGGCTGCAGGAACAGCTATGTATGAGGCGCTTCCACATAATACAGTAAACAACAATGCATCGCCAGCAGGTAACCCCAGTAATAAACTAATTCCCATACCACATAAACCAGCAGCCAAAGGCATCAAGATGGCAAAACCTATGATAAAAAAACCATACCTCCGGATAATACCTAATCGTTTAGCGGCTACCAATCCCATATCTAATAAAAAAAAGGCAAGCATTCCTTTAAATATATCTTTCATAAAAGGCTCAAACGCATGTTCGCCTGCATCGCCTGAAAATATGCCAATAAACATACTACCTAAAATTAAAAATACGGAGCCATTTAAAAAGGCTTCTTTTAGTAAATGCTTCATATCCACAGTACCTTGTCGTGGGGCATATTTTCTTGCCAAAATTACTCCCACTACGATGGCTGGAGATTCCATAAGCGCCATAGCAGCCACCATGTATCCGCTATGATCAATTTGCAAACGATCAAGAAATGAAATAGCAGTAATAAAAGTTACTGCACTAATGGAACCATAGGTTGCTGCGATAGCTGCAGCATTAGCAGCACTTAGTTTTCGTTTTAAAATAAAAAATGCAACCAGAGGAACAGTAACTGCCATGGCTATAGCAGCCAATAGCACCAGCGCAATTTGAAGATTAATACCTGAATGTTTTAATTCAAATCCTCCACGCAACCCAATTACCATTAGCAAATACAAAGAAAAAAACTTAGGAAGAGGTTGTGGAATCTCTAAATCGCTTCGTAATAAAACCGCTAATACTCCCAAAAAGAAAAAGAGTATTGCCGGATCAGTAAAATTTTGAAAAATGCTGTCGAAATTCATGCTATTTATTACTATTTGCCCGTACTTCCAAAGCCTCCGGCTCCACGATTGGTTTCACTCAATACTTCTACTTCAACCCATTGAGCTTGTTCATACTTGGCAATAACCAATTGTGCAATGCGTTCACCATTAGAAACAGTGAATGCTTCATTGGATAGATTTACTAAAATTACCCCAATTTCTCCCCGATAATCTGCATCAATGGTGCCTGGAGCATTGAGTACGGTAATTCCTTTTTTTAAAGCCAGGCCGCTTCTTGGTCGTACCTGCGCTTCAAATCCCAAGGGTAATTCAATGAATAAACCTGTAGGTATTAATGCTCTTTCTAATGGCAATAAAATAATATCAGAGGTAAGATTTGCCCTTAAATCGAGCCCGGCAGAACCTGTTGTTTCATAACGAGGCAGCGGATGCTGCGAACGATTGATAATCTTAACCTCCAATGCCATATTTTTTTAATTGTTGTTGAATAAAATCACGAATTGGTTTCTCAAAGATATACACCGTGTAGAAAAAAGGAATAAACAGTAGTGTATTAATTATAAATATCAAACCCTTATTATCAAATGGGATGCGACTGCTGATTCCATACATGGTTAAGGAAACCAATATGTATAAAGTTATTTTTCGAATGTTATAGGGAATAGGATAATACTTTTGGCCAAACAAATAACTAACCGTCATCATTGTAAAATATGCCAAAAGGGTTGCCCAAGCCGAAGCCATGTATCCCCATCGTGGAATAAAATAAAAATTGAAAGTAAGAGTAATTACAGCACCTAATACCGAAAACCAAGCCCCAAAGAATGTTTGACCAGAGAGTTTATACCACATAGATAGATTCATATAAATTCCCAAAAAAATATTTGCCATCATGATAATTGGTACGATTTTTAACCCTTTCCAATATTCTTCATTTTGAAGAAAGTGTTTAAAAATATCTATGTATAGTAATACAAATAAGTATATAAAACAGCTAAAAATCACAAAATAATTCATCAGCCGGGCGTAATTCCTTCGGGCATCCGCTAGCTTATTTTGCTGAAAAAAGTATGGTTCAGCTGCAAACCGATATGCTTGAATAAATATAGACATCAAAATAGCAATTTTATAACAGGCACTATAAATACCTACGAGTTTTTTGTTCTCCAAATCATCGTAAGGAAGCAGGTATTTCAGCATTAAAATATCCATTCGCTCGTTAATGATAAAACCCAGCCCGGCAATCACTAAAGGCCAAGAATAGCGAAGCATATTGCCTAAAAGTTCTTTATCAAATCCGGCTGTATTTTTTAAAACAATTGGTAGGCAAAATAAAAACTTGGCGCCACTGGCAATTAAATTAGAAATAAATACATACCCAACCCCTATTTCATGATGATATATTAATTTAACTAAGAGATTTGACTCATCCAAGTACTTTAGGTAATGATTTCGGCAATACACCAAAAAGAAGATGTTTAATCCAATATTAATAGCAATGTTTGAAAGGGTTATAAATGAAAACATACCGGCCCTATTCTGTTGTCGAAGCCAGGCCATGGGCAATGCCGTAAGCGCATCTAATCCTACAATCATTCCCAGCCAAATTACATACTCCTTGTGCCCCGGATAGCGCATCAACTCCGATAATGGGGATGAAAATGAAAAAACAAATAACCAAAACATGCCGGTTGTAAACGTAAGGGATACCATGCCCGTAGAAAACACTTTCTTTTTATCAGAAGTTTTTTCACAAAAATTAAACAATGCCGTTTCCATTCCATAGGTCAAAATCACCAGCAAAATGGCAATATAGGCATATCCCTCATTAAACACAGCATACACTTCGGCAGAAAATATGCGAGTATAAAGCGGTGTAAGCAAATAATTAAGAATACGGCCCAGGATGGTTCCTACACCGTAGATGGCTGTTTGCCCGGCCAGCTTTTTTAATGGATTCAACTTCTATTTGATTCTCCTCAAAAATACATGATTTTTAATGGGTGACATCAAGGATTAGAAAGAGGTTATTAGCCATAATATTTTAATTGTTTTCATGTTGACCTACATTTTCAAAAACGAAAAACCGCTAAATCATGTTAAGTAAATACTGATTCTTGGTACAGCTGGTTAATTTTATTATCATTGTTTGCTATTAAGAAATAATTAATATGAAAAAATTCATTCAAAAAGCAGGTATGCTGTGTATTCTTTTAGCCCTGCATCTTATCTTATTTGGACAAACGGCTTCAAAAAATTGGATGTTAAGCGATTACCAAAAAGATGGAGTACCTGGAATAAGCGCAGAAAAAGCCTATCAGTTACTGGCTGGTAAAACACCCAAAAAAGTAATTGTAGCAGTTATAGATTCGGGAGTTGATATTTTTCATGAAGACCTAAAAGATGTGATTTGGGTTAACAAAGGTGAAATACCCGGTAATGGAAAAGATGATGACGGCAATGGTTATGTTGATGATATTCACGGATGGAATTTTATTGGTGGAAAAGACGGTAGTCATGTAAATCACGATACCTATGAAATTACAAGAATATATACCCGTTTAAAGAAAAAGTTTGACGGAAAAACAGCTGCCAATGTTGACAAAAAAGATAAAAAAGAATTTGAGTTTTATGAAAAAATAAAAAGTGAAATACAAAAAAAGATTCTTGAATTCACAACAGAAAAAGAAAGCGTGCAATACCTGATTGATGATTTTAAAAACACCGAAAAAGTTCTTCGTGAACAATACAATATAAATGAAATTAATTCAGAAACGCTATCCGGTATTAAAGGAGGAGATGAAAAACTGCAAACTTCTGTTCTTACTTTAAACATGATTATGATGCTAACCGGCTCTTCTGATTTTAATCAGTTAATAAAAGATCTTGAAGAAGCTGTAGAATATTATAGCAACGCATTAAATTATGGTTATAATGAGAATTTTGATCCCAGGCCCATTGTAGGAGATAATTACGAAAATTCTGCTGAACGATATTATGGAAACAACGATGTAAAAGGCCCCGATCCAAGTCATGGCACACACGTTGCTGGAATTATAGCTGCCAAACGTGGTAATGGCATTGGAATTGACGGAATTGCCGATAATGTAGAAATCATGGTATTGCGTGTAGTTCCTAACGGCGATGAACGCGATAAAGATGTAGCCAATGGAATACGATATGCAGCCGATAACGGAGCCAAAGTAATTAACATGAGCTTTGGTAAAAAATTTGTACATGATAAAGCTGTAGTTGATGAAGCCATCCGCTATGCAGAATCAAAAGGGGTATTGATGATACATGCCGGCGGAAACGAAGCAGAAGATATTGACAAAGAAAAATTCTATCCTACCCGCAAATTACAGAAAGGCACAGCCAAAAACTGGTTGGAAATTGGAGCCTTAAATTGGAAACCGGCTCCAGAAATGGTAGGAAATTTCTCTAATTACGGACAAAAAAACCTAGATTTATTTGCTCCAGGTGTTGATATCTATTCTACCTATCCAGAACAGGAATACAAATTTGAGCAAGGCACCAGCATGGCTGCACCGGTGGTGGCCGGCGTAGCAGCTGTTTTATTTTCATACTTTCCAAATTTAAAAGCAGCTGATATCAAAAAAGCAATTCTCACATCGGTACAAAAGTTTCACGGAAGCCAGGTAATTAAGCCTGGTACTGAACAGATAGTTGATTTTAAAACCCTAAGCAGTACTGGTGGAGTGGTTAATTTGCACAAAGCAGTTGAGGCTTGTATGAAAATGAGCAAAGGAAACTAACATCTTGCCAACCACTGAAGCGAAAAACCTTTCGGTGGAATCTAATAACATATGTGTGGCATTGCTGGTTATTGGTGTGCATCTGAAAAAAATCCGGAATCAATAATCCGGAAAATGAATCTTGCATTAGCACACCGAGGCCCTGATGCTGAAGGAATTTACATCGATCAAAAAACGGGGCTTGCTTTAGGACACCGGCGGTTAAGTATCATTGATCTTACTGATGCAGCTAACCAGCCTATTTACGATAGCACTAGAAGATATGTGATGGTATATAATGGTGAAGTTTATAATTATCGAGAACTTCATCAAAAATATATTCCCCATTATCAACCGCATACCACTTCTGATTCTGAAATCATTTTACAACTATTTATTGAACTGGGAGCTGGTTTTGTAAACCGGCTAAACGGTATGTTTGCAATGGCCATCTATGATACGCTTGAAAAACAATTGTATATATATCGAGACCGACTTGGAGTAAAACCTTTGTTTTATATTCAACAAAATGGATATTTTATTTTTGCCTCTGAAATTAAAGCTCTGGAAGAAACCGGTTTTCCACTTTCTATAAATTTACAAAGCATTCCTGAATTCTTGCATCTTGGATATATTCCTCAACCACGAACCATTTGGCAGGAAGTAAAAAAATTTCCCGCAGGACATTGGATGCGATGGAATGCCAAGGGAACAAGCCTAGAACCTTATTGGGAACTTCACCGAAAATTTCTGGGAGAGGCTTTCAACAACGAACTTCATGCGCTTTCGGAACTGAAAAACTTAGTAGAATCTTCTGTTAAATACCGCATGATTAGTGATGTTCCTTTTGGTACATTTCTGAGTGGCGGAATTGACAGTAGCCTGGTTACTGCAGTGGCCTGCCAGAATACTTCGCAACTCAATACCTTTTCAATTGGATTTGATATTAAAAAACATGATGAATCGAAATATGCAAAACAAATAGCAGATTATTTAGGAACCCGCCACACCGCATTTACTGTTACCGAAAAAGAAGCCATGCAATGGGTAGAACGGCTCACGGATGTATATGATGAACCTTTTGCTGATAGTTCTGCCATTCCCACCTTGATGGTATCACAATTAGCATCTCAACAAGTAAAAATGGTTCTTACCGGCGATGGAGGCGATGAACAGTTTATGGGGTACGGAGCATATCAATGGGCCCATAGAATGAATCATCCGGTAACTTTTGCATTTCGTAAACTAATAGCTGCCACCTTAAGACTCGGAAACAATCGGCTGAAAAGGGCTTCGATGGTATTTGAAGCAAATGATAAAAAACACTTAGCGGAGCATATTTTTTCGCAAGAACAATATTTATTCTGCCGTAAGGAAATATTACACATATGTAATACACCTTTACATATACCAGAAATAGAATTACTTCCTCCCAAAAGAACACTAAGTGCGGCGGAATACCAAAGTTATTTTGACTTAAACTATTACCTGCGTGATGATTTGCTTGTAAAAGTTGACCGGGCTTCCATGCACTTTGGCCTTGAAGCCCGAGAACCACTGCTGGATTACCGCATTGTAGAATGGAGTATTAATTTACATGAGTCGCTAAAAAAACGAAACGGAATACAGAAATATATTTTGAAACAATTGTTATATCAATATATCCCGTCTGAATATTTCAACCGCCCCAAGTGGGGTTTTTCTATTCCGCTTGATCGTTGGTTAGCAGGCCCACTTAGTTATTTGCTGGATGAATACTTAGGAACTACATCATTAAAAAAAACCGGGATATTTGATGAAAAAGCAGTGCACAGGATAATAACACGATTTAAAAAGGGAGAACCCTACTTATACAATCGGTTGTGGACCATGATTGTCTTACAAATATTTGCTCACAGAAAAAATATCGAATTTCGTGCATGAAGATTCAATATGTATCTGATTTGCATTTAGAATTTCCTGAAAACTGGAATTGGATTATAAACAATCCGTTACCAGTTAATGGCAATATCTTAATTTTAGCTGGAGATATTGTTCCAATTCATCTTGTTGAAAAATATAATTCTTTTTTTGACATCTTATCTTCTAACTACGAACAGGTTTACTGGCTACCCGGAAATCATGAATTTTATTACAATGATGTAGCCCCTTATGCCCGATATGTAAATAAGCCAATAAGAAAAAATATCTTTTTAGTGAACAATGCTTCGTTTATTCATCATCGAATAAAACTAATTTTTACCACATTGTGGGGCCACATTCATCCACATGAAAAACTGATTATTGAAAATCATGTTTCTGACTTTATGCTGATAAAGTATCAGGAATTTCCTTTTACAAGCGAGCATTTCAATGAACTACATGCTATAGCATTAAATTTCTTAGCACATGAACTCAGTGAAGAATTTGAAACAACGGATAAAAAAATAGTAATTACGCATCACGTACCAACTAAAATTAATTATCCGGAACGTTATGTAAAAAGTGAAATCAACTCTGCATTTGCTGTTGAACTCAACGAATTTATCATACAACATGAACCCGATTTCTGGATTTATGGCCATCATCACTGCAATGTATCGGATTTTACCATAGGCCATACCCGGATGCTTACCAATCAATTAGGATATGTAAGGTATAATCAACACGAAAATTTTAAAGGAGATAAAATAATTATTCTTTCGTAAGTTAATCATAAACCTTTCTTGCTACCTTTATAAAACGGATGAAAAAAGGCCGGATAATTTACCTAAGTTATGATGGCATGACGGACCCGTTGGGGCAGTCGCAGGTACTTCCTTATCTCAAAGGGCTGTCTGAATTAGGGTTTTCTATTACCCTGGTAAGTTTTGAAAAACCAGAATCATTTGCAAAAAACAAATCACTCATTGAGCAAATTTCTCGTCAATATGCCATTGATTGGAATCCACTTCCCTACCATAAAAAACCACCGGTGCTTTCAACGTTGTATGATATCTGGCTTTTAAAAAAAATCGTCAAAAAGCTTCATCAAAAAAAATCATTCCATATTGTTCATTGCCGTGGCTACATTACAGCCCTGGTTGGTGAATGGATGAAAAAAAAATGGAGGGTGAAGTTTTTATTCGATATGCGGGGATTCTTTGCCGATGAACGGGTAGATGGTGGTATATGGCCTCTCAAACATCCACTGTACAAAAGGGTATATCAATATTTTAAAAGAAAGGAAAAAGACTTTTTTCTTCATGCCGATCATGTAATTTCTCTTACCGAAGCTGGGAAAAAAATCATACAACAATTTGACTATATTCCATCTCATTGGAAATGCACTGTTATTCCCTGTTGTGCAGACTTAGATCATTTTAATATTAAAAATATTGATGCTGAATCCGCTGCAAAATTTAACGGGAAATACAATCTTCAGCGTTTTAAACAAAAATGGTTTTACTTAGGCTCTATTGGCTCGTGGTATATGCTACCAGAAATGCTCGATTTTTTCAAAATAGTTCTTCGGCATGAACCACAAAGCCTGATGGCTTTTTTTACGCATGAACCATCAGCCATTATTTATTCTTTGGCAGAAAAAAAACAAATTCCCAAAGAAAATATTATCGTAACTTCTTTGCAACGAAATGAAATACCAAGTATTTTATCATTGTTTGATGCATCCGTATTTTTTATTAAACCCGTATTCAGCAAAAAAGCTTCCAGCCCCACCAAACAAGGAGAAATCATGGCCATGGGTATTCCAATTGTATGCAATTCTGGTGTAGGAGATACAGAAGAGATTATTCAAACATATGAAGCAGGAGCAGTGATTCATAATTTTAATTCAGAAGCATACGAAGTAGCTTATCATCAAATCATTCATGGTAAATTTAACCGTAAAAAATCCATGGAGGGAGCCTGTGCGTGGTATTCTTTAAAAATAGGCATTGAAAGATACGCTTCTGTGTATCGTGAATTATTAAATCATGAAGCATCTTAAGATTCGGATTTTCACCCGCTGTTCGCTAATTTTGATTCGATGCGAATTGGGTTTGTAATTATACTTGTTTGCTGTTGGTTGATAAGCAATCAGAGCTTTACGCAATCTCGCATTCGGCTTGATATAATTGGAGCAACCATCAAACTTCCCTCCTACCCAATTTGGCACAGCGATACCCTTCAAGTAAAAAAAACACTTTCTGACTTATTTTCACGTTTGCATCAATCTGGATATATTATAGCATCTGTTGATTCAATTCAAAAAGACAGTGTACAATGGAAGGTTTTTATCCATACCGGCAGACAATTTCGATGGGCTTCTGTTCGTCCGGGTAATGCCCGTTGGAGCTTTTTGAAAAGAACCGGTTTTCGGGAAAAAATTTTTTTCAAAGAACCCATCAAGTTTGTTCGTTTGCAACGCCTAATGCGCTCATTATTTAAGGAATATGAAAACAACGGATATCCTTTTGCCATTGTACAATTAGATAGTTTAGAATGGCTTCCTGGAGATAGCATACAAGCAAGCATTCTTGTTAATGAAGGTCCACTTATTACATTCGACAGTATCTTGGTTAACGGTAAAGGTAAAGTCGCTCCTGCTTATCTTCATACATATTTGGGAATACGACGAAATAATGCTTACAATGAAAGTGTTGTTCGAAAAATTGAAACTCGATTAAAAGAATTACCATTTGTTCGACCTCTAACATCACCCGTTGTAGAGTTTCTGAATGGAAAAGCGCGTATAAAATTGGAGCTGGATAAACGTAATGCAAACCAGTTTAGCGGATTTGTAGGACTGGTACCTCAAAATGATGTAGATGGTGGATTTTTGATTACAGGCGATGTTCGCCTACGCCTGCAAAATCTTTTGAAACGTGGCGAGCTTGCTGACATTCAATGGCAGCGATTACAAACTGGAACACAAAATTTGAATATCCAATTATATTATCCGTTTTTATTTAACCTACCGTTGGGCATAGATGGTAAATTGAATTTCTTTCGGGTAGACACCTCATTCTTCAATGTTAATCTGCAAGCTGGATTGGCCTATTTACTAAAAGGCACAGACTATTTAAAATTCTTTTATCAGTATCAAACATCAAGAAAAATCCTTCCTGAAAGCGGACAATCAACCATTGCCGGATTGGGGAATACGGATATAAATATGTTTGGCATAGCTAGCCAGATAGAACGATTGGATTATCGTATCAACCCAAGAAAAGGATTTAGCTTGCGAAGTGATATAGGTTTAGGAAACAAGTCCATTTTTATAACGCCGGGAGATACTGTAGGAGCATTAGATAGTAATTCTACCAATTTATTACAACTGCAACTTACGGCACAAGTAGAAACCTATATTCCATTCCTTAAACGATTTGCCCTGAAACTGGGAGCAAGAGGTGGTTGGATTTACAACCAACAAATATTTCGAAACGAATTGTTTCGATTAGGAGGGCTACAAACTCTGCGTGGCTTTGATGACGAAAGCCTGTATGCTTCAGCCTATGGTATAGGTACTTTAGAAATTAGATTTTTGCTGGAAGAGAACTCCTATATTAATTTATTTACCGATGCCGGATGGTATGAGCGCACTATTCGGCAAGAAATTTATCAATCATACGTAGTAGGCTTTGGAGGTGGTATCACCTTTAATACTAAAATTGGTATGTTCAGTGTAAATTACGCTCTGGGAACTCAAAAAGACATACCGGTAGATTTTAGAAGGAGCAAAATTCATTTGGGATACATCAATTTCTTTTAATTCATGAAACATTCCTTACTTCCACCCATCAGCAAATGGTTTTATGTGTTTCTTGCTTATTGTGCATTATTACATATAATTTATTTTATAACTGAGCCTTTTAGTTTTCGGTTTAACCCTAAATGGTATTTTTTGCCGGATTATGCGTATCATGAAAATTTTTGGACTAACATTTGGCATTTGCATAACAATCCACCGTTAGTAAACATCCTGCATGGATTGGTTGTAAGAAGCGGATTACCAATTTACATTACTTATGCAATCTTTTATTCATGCATGCATCTTACTGCATCGTATTGGATGTATCGGCTCATTCAAAAAATAAACGTTCCCCATCCCTTGCTTTGGATGTTTTTATTCATGGGCAATCCGTTACATATATATTGGTTTCATCATTATTATTATCCGGCAATACTCTTTTTCTTTTCTTCTGCCATACTGTACATTTTGTTTGTTAGTTCCTTAAAAAAATATTCCCAATATATTATAACGGTATGTATCCTCGTACTGATGAGTATGACCCGTGCTTCGTATCATCCGTTTTGGATTATTTTAGTTCTCATACCATTTCTACAAAAAATTCCACATACGGTCTGGCTCAAAGGCTTATTGCCATTACTTATTCCACTCAGTTGGTATACCAAAAATTATTATCAATACGGATTTTGGGGAAGTTCCAGTTGGTTTGGGCAAAATATCAGTGGACATATTGCGCCAGAACGCATCAAGCAAAGCCCGGATATTGGTGCAATTGCCCGTTTTCAACTTACTCCTACTTATAAAGCTTTTATAAATGAAAATGATGCGCTAATTAAAAAATACAAGCACATACGCTTTTTAAACGACACCAATACCTTACACAATGTGCGGATGATTCATATCTCAAATATGTATAAAAAATCTACACTGAAACATCTCAGTGTAAAACATTCTGTTATAACTGTTGTATATGGTATTTTTAGCTACTTTGGCAGTCCACTCTGCGATGAAATGTATAACCGGGGTAACCAATTTTTACAATGGAATAACACCTGGCTGATTGATTGGTTTGATTTACCCAATATTCATATTTATTCTACAAATGGAAAATTTTCTATACTTCGTCTATCATGGTACTTGCCTCTATTTGTTATTAGCGTAATATGGCAAATTATACAATGGAAAAATCAATCGCCTATGATGCATTTCATTTTGCTCTGGCTAATCATTATTTCGATTATTTATTGCACCGTTGATCCAAACGAAGCCCAACGCATGCGCTATGAAGTTGAACCTTTGTTTTATTTCATCACCATCCTAACTTTTAAGAATCTGTTTCAAAAAAACAATCTCTTAAAACTGCATTAACTATTTTTCAAATAATAAATCTGGGTATTTTTATTGCATTAAATCTTGAATTACATGGCAAATGTTTTAATCCTGGGAGCACTTTCGGATGTTGCAAAAGCTCTTGCACATGAATATGCTTCAAAAAAACATACCGTGATGCTGGCAGCCCGACAATCTGAAAGGCTTTCGCCCTTGGTTAGCGATTTGAAAATTCGATACAGCATTGAGGCGTATGCATTGGAATTTGATGCGGAAAGGTTTGAAACACATAAACAATTTTATCATCAACTTCCTCTTTTTCCCGATGTTGTCATTTGTGTATTTGGTTACTTAGGCAATACTGAAAAAGGTTTACAAGATTGGACAGAAGCCAAAAAAATATTGGAAGTTAATTATGTTGGTGCTGTTTCTATACTTAATGTAGCTGCATCGTCTATGCTTCAGCATAAAAACAAAGGCACCATTATCGGCATAAGTTCAGTAGCAGGAGAACGAGGACGCCAGAGTAATTTTTTATATGGCAGCGCCAAAGCAGGCTTTACAGCCTACCTAAGCGGATTGCGAAACAAGCTATATCACCATGGCATACATGTCCTCACAGTAAAACCTGGTTTTATTAAAACTGCTATGACCGAAGGTATGCCTCTTAACCCCAAACTAACTGCTACTCCTCAACAGGTTGCTAAAGCTATTTATCATGCAGCAGAAAAAAAGAAAAATGTATTATATGTATTATGGATGTGGAAATTCATCATGTGCATCATTCGAAATATCCCGGAAGGGGTGTTTAAGAAAATGAAACTGTAAAAAAACCGGCAATCTGAAATGAGATTGCCGGTTTACGTTCCCCAACAACTATGAAAAAACTATTCTTTACACACATCTTGTTTGAAGGTTTTTTGATATAATAAACTTTTATATAACCTGTTTATTATTTACAACTTCAATATAGCTTAAAAAGATACATTTGATGTATAACAAAAAACGGCATTTGTCAAAAAAATAGTATCACACAAACATTCCATATTCTATGGAAAATATTGATTTTAAGTACACTTTAAATTAACCAAACCCTGATTATATCGTATAAAAAACCCATGTAATTTTATGCTCAAATGGAATTAAACATATTTACTGACGAATACTTTATGAAAGAAGCCCTTCGGGAAGCCCAAAAAGCTGCCGAGGAAGATGAAGTACCTATTGGTTGCGTAGTTGTATCAAACAATCGAATCATTGCCCGGGCTCACAACCTTACTGAAACCTTGAATGATATAACAGCACATGCAGAAATGCAGGCCATTACTTCGGCCTCCAACTACCTCGGATCTAAATACCTGGATGAATGTACCATCTACATTACACTTGAACCTTGCCTTATGTGTGCTGGTGCACTGCGGTGGGCACAAATAGGCAGAATTGTTTATGGTGCCCCTGATAAAAAATATGGATTTGGACGATACATAGAAAACATTACTCATCCTAAAACACGAGTAATTGGGGGAGTTATGCAAGAAGAGTGTAGCCGGATTCTCAGTGATTTTTTTAAAAAAAAACGAATGAAATAGTTACTTCAGCTTTTTCACAAATAACTTTTGACTAACCTGGTCGGAAACCATTAGCTCTTCTCCCCCCATATCAATAACTAGGCTATGATCATAATCATAGCGTTTCTTTACTACAACGCGTGTTCCTAAAATGAGTTTAACCCCATCTAAATATTGTAAAAAATCAGCCGAATGTTCTTTTACTCCCACAATGACCCCTTCATCGCCCACTATCAAATCACTGAGGGTTTCGTCTTTATGATGATCAATATTTCCATTTTTATCTGGAATTGGATCACCGTGCGGATCGTATTTAGGATAACCCAAAAACTGATCTAATCTATCCATCAATCGTTCTGATTCGATATGCTCCAATTGTTCGGCCAATTCATGAATTTCATCCCATTTAAAATTTAGTTTATCTACCAGAAAAACTTCCCATAACCGATGTTTTCTAACCACCATGGTAGCCAAAGCTTTGCCTTTTCGTGTTAAGGTTACTCCCTGATACTTTTTATAATGAATAAGCTTTTTATCAGAAAGCTTTTTCATCATATCTGTAACTGATGATGCTTTGGTTTGTAATTCTTCTGCAATGGCATTGGTAGAAACTGCCCGATTATGCCTGCCAGACAATTTAAATATAGCTTTTAAATAATTTTCTTCTGCATGTGTGGCCATGAACTTAATTTCTGTGAAATTGTTACTTAAAAGTAATACAATTCTTTAATTTCACCCTGACGAAATGTAAATCTATCATGAAAATTGGGATGGTATTGTACCCCACCTTTGGGGGAAGTGGTGTAGTGGCTACTGAATTAGGGATGGCTTTGGCGCGAAAAGGGCATCAAATACATTTTATTTCATACAGTCAGCCAGTACGTCTTGACCGGTTTATGGAAAATGTATTTTATCACGAAGTAAATATCCCTTCTTATCCACTTTTTGAATATCACCCTTACGAAACTGCCTTGACCAGTAAAATTGTGAATGTAGCCTTGCATGAAAAGCTGGATGTTTTACATGTTCATTATGCCATTCCTCATGCATCGGTGGCTTTACTTGCAAAACAAATTTTGCTCACCAAGGGGATGCATCTTCCTATTATATGCACCCTACACGGAACAGATATTACATTGGTAGGAAAAGACAGTTCGTACAAACCGGTAATTACATATGCTATTAACCAAAGTGATGCGGTAACTGCCGTTTCTGAAAGCCTGAGGCAAGATACCCTTCGGCATTTTGAGGTTACTAATAACATACGTGTTATTTATAATTTTATTGATACTTCGTTATATCACTTTAATCCTGATAAATGCATAAAAAAAATTACTTCACCTCATGGTGAAAAAGTAATAATGCACATTTCAAATTTCCGTCCGGTAAAACGTATTCCAGATATAATCAAGGCATTTGAAATTATACGTAAACATATTCCATCCAAGCTTGTATTAATTGGAGATGGGCCTGAAAGGCAACCTGCTGAAGACTTAGCTGAATCGTTAGGAATTTCACAAGATGTTATTTTTTTAGGAAAAATAAAATCCACAGAAAATATTTTACCCTGTGCAGATTTATTTATGCTTCCCTCAGATACTGAAAGCTTTGGGGTTTCTGCATTAGAAGCCATGGCCAGCGGAGTACCTGTTATAAGTACCAATGTGGGTGGAATACCTGAAGTACAGATACATGGTAAAACTGGTTTTTTGAGCAAGGTAGGCGATTATGCCGATATGGCTAAAAATGCCATATACATTCTTGAAAATGATGAACGAAAGAAACAGTTTTCAGAAAATGCCAAACTACGTGCAGCAGCGTTTGACATAAAAAAAATCTTGCCCATATACGAAAACTTATATAAGGAAATCAGCAATTTAAAAAATAAAAAAATTAATTAATCTTATCTCCCCGAAGCTGGCGAAAACGTTTTCTTGCTTCTATAATGTACATACTTCCTGGATATTCCAACATTATGCGTTGATAGCATTCCATGGCTTTGGCTTTATCGTCCAATTTTCGCTCATATAAATCACCCATTCGAAACAGCGCATCATCGGCTAAAATATCGGTAGAATAATTTTTTAAAATCATTTCAAACTGTTGAAGTGCTAGGTTGTAATCTGCTTTCTTCAGTGCAATTTCAGCCTTTTTAAAATATACTTCATCCAATATCGGATGATAAGTAAACATGGCAATTAAGGTATCCAGGGTTTTATCCGCTTTCTCTAATTTATTTTGATAAATTAATAAATCAGCCCTCGAATAAATTTCTAATGCTGTAAAACTAGTATCCAAGCCACTATTATCCATGATCAAAAGTGAAAGAGCCAATGCATCATTGGCAATCAGTTTAGAAGTAGATGCTTTAAGCACTTTCATTTGTGCTTCGGCCCATGTAAACTCGCCCCGGTAGAACGAAAGCTTAGCATTTCTATATTTGGCTTCCTGGCCAAGAATATCGTTTTTAAATTCTTTTTCTACCTGGCCATACAACAAGGAGGGCTCCCACATATCACCTTCCAAGACTAAAATATCAGCCAGTTTCATTTTAGCCTTTGCCAAATCTTCTGCCTTTCCTTGTTTTCTTTCCAGCATGTCCAGAAGTAACTTTTTAGCATCAGTTGATTTATCAAGATAAAATGCCTGCAAATGGGCCAGTTCTATTTTCAAACTTGCTGCTTGTGGAGAAATTCCAATATCTTGTAAAGTGGTTATATAATTTGATTCCAAGTTCAATAACTCATTTTTATTGAGATGAAAATCTTCCATCAATTTTGTATTCAAAACGCGTAGCAATTCAATCCGGGCAGAAATATAATTATACGATTCAGCCCCTTTTGAAATTACATACTCATAGCATTTTACAGCAATGTCGAACTTTCTGTTTTCCATGCAAATCTGGCCTAATTGCATCAAATCATCACCCTGACCATTGATACGTTTATCCAATGCTTTGCTTTGTATAAATGCAGCTTCAAAATTTCGTTGCTGAATGAACAGCCAGATTAACATTTCAGCCAAAGCAATGTTGGATGGACTTTTTTGTACCTCCCTCAACAAGGTATTTTTAACTAATTGATTTAACTCACTTTCCGGATTATCATCTAATAATGTAACTAATACATTTTGGATCGCATTTTTTTGTGTTTCATCTTTTTGTAATACAGCCATCAATTCATTCAGCATTTGCTGATTATCGCCCATGATGCCATACACTTCTGCCAATTTTATGCGGATAGAAGGTACATCCCCTACTACTTTTAATGCTTTTTGATATACTTGAATAGCATATTGATTTTCGCCTGCCAATAAAAAAAGTTGAGCTAATTCGTCCAATCGTTCTATTGGCCCGCCGGTTGTTTTTATCAAATCATCAAAAATCTGTTTTGTCTTTTTTTCATCTCCAATTTTACGGTAGAAAATACCCAAATCAACGACGTAAACAGGTTTATCTTTGAATTCTCTGATTTGCTTTTTGATAATTTTTTCAGCCGTCCTAAAATCTTTTAATTCCATCAAACAAACCAGGTAGTTTTTATAAAATTCAAGATTCCCTGGTTCATAATTATGGAATTTTTCATAAAATGGTAATGCTTTTTCATACTCCCCTTTGGTAAGATATTCCATGGCCAGGCTTTGCTCCTGCTGGGTTTGTGCAGGAAGAAGTATGCTGTATAGATAAATGAGTATAAATAAAAACCAAGTTCGTTGTATCATTCTTTTAAATAATAGTAAGTTAACGAATAACGCAACCATAAAAGTATGCAATATCCGATAATTCATCGCGATAAAGTGTTGTATTGAACAAGGAAATTGAAATTCGCCGTATAAAAAAATAAGAATTTAAACTACTGATAATTGATGTACTTTTAGTGTATTTGTAAAGGTGAAGAAAATATATATATCAGAGGCAACGTCAGTTGGCTACGGGTATAGGCTGATAATCTGAATCTCAATCCCTTTTTCAGGACTCACTGCACTGGTACTAACCAGACCGGCCACAGCTTTTTCATAATAATATGTTATTTTAAAAGATTCCAATATCAGCACCCAAAGCCACAATATCACCCTGAGGAAAGATATGTTTTCGAAATTTTTAAAATTAAAACTGCTGGCATTTATAGAAAATAATAGCGTAACCAAATTAAACAATACATTTTCCCATTCTTAATAAAAAATTGTATTTGGTAAAGAAAACTTCGCCAAACGAACAGAATCGATGTTCCAGGGGCTATTGTTAATGAAGTTCCACATAGTTTTACAGTATCCGTATCCTGAACTCAAGAAGTAAAAACCATAAGTATCAATATTTCGGTTATTGCAATGAAACGATTTAGTGAGTTTCTTTTAAAAATTGCACTTATGACTTGAACTTAGATTATAAAAAAATGACCAATAAAAATCATTTCTTATTCTCAAAATGGCGAGACAAGATTAGATGCATCTGTGATTTATTTCTATACCCCAGCCTCGCTAAGATTCAGTTATGGTTTCACTGATTATAATTTAAACCAAACGAATCACCTATTCACACAAGTTTATTTTATTTATCTTTTGTGCATGGATTCCCAACACAATGATTGTATTGGAAGCAGATACTTTCAGTCGCAATGTTCCATAAGGCATTTTATACAGAAGTAATTCCCCTTCTTTTTTTACAAGATCAGGTTTGCCAAGTTCCTTCATAGCGGTTTCAACATCTTTATTCAAAATATCGGGAATTACTTTACCAGGAAATTTTTTACGTACTTCCAGATAATCGCGATGGGTGTAAAAGAAGAAATCATGTTTTAAATAAAAAACTCCACCCCCGCAGTTAAAATTTGAACCTTCTTCCGTTTCATCGGTATAGCAAGGGAACCTTTGCTTCACTTCATCCAAACTCAGTGTAGGTTTTTCTCCATTCAAGGTTCCATTCTGAAGGTCAAGTTCTAGGTTGGCACAATTGTGCACTACTGGCTGTACATTTTTAGCTGTCTGATCTGCTTTGCAGGAAAACATAACTGCTACGAAAATTCCTGCCAATAATATTTTGTTCATACATTAGGTTTTTCAGATAAAAGTATCAATAAATATTCCAACAGTTAAACACCTAATCAAAATATGATAAATGCCTTAGTAACACAATGAAAATTCAAAAAATAATTACCTTAGCTACATGAGAACTGAAAGTAAAGCATTCTTAGAAGCCTACCTGAACAATGCATCCCCAACCGGATTCGAATCAAAAGGACAAAAACTTTGGATGAATTACCTACGTCAGTATGTTGACACATTTATTACAGATATTTATGGCAGTGTAGTTGGGGTTATTAACCCGGAGGCTCCGTATAAAGTGGCTATTGAAGCCCATGCAGACGAAATTGCCTATTACGTTAATTATATTAACGAAAAAGGCTACATCTATTTAAAAAGAAACGGAGGTTCAGATCCGCTGATTGCACCCTCCAAACGGGTAAATATCCATACAGAAAAAGGAATTGTAAAAGCAGTATTTGGTTGGCCAGCTATTCATGTTCGTACCAAAGAAAAAGAAGATGCCCCTACGCTAAAAACCATTTTTTTAGATTGCGGATGTGATAATCGCGAAGAAGTAGAGAAACTGGGAGTTCATGTAGGCTGTGTCGTTACTTTCGAAGACGAGATGATCTGGCTAAATGATGGGAAATTCATTACCGGAAGAGCTTTGGATAATCGAATTGGTGGATTTATGATAGCCGAAGTGGCTCGACTCATAAAAGAAAATAAACACACGTTGCCTTTTGGTTTGTACATTATAAATAGCGTACAAGAAGAAATCGGGCTACGTGGTGCAGAAATGATTTCACGCCGAATAAAACCCAATTTAGCAATTATTACAGATGTGTGCCATGACACACAATCTCCTATGTATGACAAAGAAATGATCGGTGATATTTCTTGTGGTAAAGGCCCTGTACTTACCTATGGCCCTGCCGTTCAAAATAATTTATTGCGACACATTATTCGAATAGCACAAGAAAAAGAAATTCCATTTCAACGAACAACGGCTGACCGCTCTACCGGCACTGATACTGACTCGTTTGCTTATTCTGCCGAAGGGGTGGCTTCTGCATTAATTTCATTACCTTTAAAATACATGCACACTACGGTAGAATGTGTAAAAACTGAAGATGTTGAAAACGTTATACGGCTCATGTATGAATTTATTATTCAACTAAAAGGCAATGAAAACTACAGTTATTTTGATTAATCAATTCAATTTCCAATTGATGGGTTGAATGCCGTGTTCCACTAAATAAGCATTTGCTTTAGAAAAATGCTTGCATCCGAAAAAACCAGACGCTGCAGAGTATGGTGAAGGATGAGCAGCCTTTAACACCAAATGCTTTGATTCATTGATAAGCGCTGCTTTATCATGGGCATATTTACCCCAAAGAAAAAATACCAAATGCTCCCTAAGCTCTGAAAGACTTCGAATCACCTGGTCTGTAAATAATTCCCAGCCTTTAGCACGATGAGAACCTGGCTGGCCGGCACGAACCGTTAAAACAGCATTGAGTAACAATACCCCCTGATGTGCCCAAGCTCCCAAATGACCATGACGCGGAGGCTCTAATCCAAGATCATCCTTCAATTCTTTGTAAATGTTAACTAATGATGGCGGCGGTTTTATTCCTCGGGGTACCGAAAAAGATAACCCTTCAGCTTGGCCTGCCCCATGATAAGGATCTTGTCCGATGAGAACTATTTTTACCTGATCAAACGGAGTAGAATTAAATGCATTAAAAATTAGAGGGCCAGGAGGATATATTACATACTGGCTCTTTTCAGATGTTAAAAAATCTTTAAGCTTTAAAAAGTAAGGTTTTTCAAACTCATTTTTCAATACCTGATACCAGGTATCATGAATTTGCACTTTTTTATTTAACTTACTATCTTCCAAAATATTAACAATATATTTTTAATTTAATCGTTTACAAAACTACGCCGAATGTTCAAAATTATGTAGAAATATAATTTTAAGACTAGGAGTAAAAATGCTAATTTCGCAACACTAGAAAACAACTGTTGATCCTTTATGAAAAAAATTCTTATTTATCTACTTGTAGCATCTTTTGGAGTAATTGCAGCAACTTCTTGCAAAACCAAGGAACATTGCCCAGCTTATGGCCAGAAAACTGAAGCTACTAAAGCCGTAAATATTTAACTAATTTATGAATAACAGATCTATGAAAAAAATGATTTTGGGAGCATTTGCGCTCTTTTTTGGTATAGCAATAGTTACTTTTTCTTCTTGTAAGTCACATGAAAATTGTCCAGCATACGGACATAAAACAGAAGCTGCTAAAGCAAAAAGTATTTAATAAAATGATATTTTAATTCTAAAGGGATGAAACAAGTTTCATCCCTTTTTATTCATATAAAAATTCTATATCCTTTTCAATGTTTGGATGAATACTTAAAGCTACTGGGCAGTACAACCCAGCTTGTTCCAATGTTTGCCTTTGAGGATGATTTTTCAAAAAAACTGGCATCTGTAATTCAATACGTATTTTCCCTACTCGGCGAGGGTTGGCCAACATAAATTTTTTTATCACTGCCGAAACTGAATCAAATGGAATTTCTAGCCTTTTAGCCTCAATACCCATGATAGTAACCATACAAGATGCCAATGAAACACAAAGAAGGTCCGTGGGAGAAAAGGATTCTCCTTTTCCATAGTTATCTGGCGGAGCATCGGTGATAAGTTTAGAACCGGAAAAATGAGTGGCTTCACAACGAAGTTCACCCTGATATACAAGTTGCATCTGACCCATAGAATTCTTTTATTGGTTAATCCGATCGTGTAAAAATATGTAAATTTGATTTCTGAATAAATGAAACCAGAAGTTCGGTTTCGTTGTTAAGTATCTATCATGAATAACACCATACAAACTCCGGTTGAAGCTCAGGAAATTAGAACACGCAAACCAGACTGGCTTCGAGTAAAACTGCCGATTGGCGAAGAATATAAAAAAGTTAGAAACATAGTTACAGAACATAAGCTGCATACCATTTGTGAAAGCGGTAATTGCCCTAACATGGGCGAATGTTGGGGTGCTGGCACTGCTACATTTATGATTTTGGGCAATGTATGTACTCGTTCGTGTGGCTTTTGTGCCGTAGCAACCGGCAAACCGGCAGATGTTGACCCTTATGAACCTTTGCGTGTAGCTAAATCAGTAAAACTCATGGGTTTGAAACATGCTGTAATTACTTCTGTAGATAGGGATGACCTAAAAGATGGAGGCAGTGAAATCTGGGCTAAAACCGTAGAATTGGTCCGTAAATTAAATCCAGGAATCACTATTGAAACATTAATACCTGATTTTCAAGGCAAATGGGAAAACCTTAAGCGTATCATTGATGTAAAACCTGAAATAGTTTCGCATAACTTAGAAACCGTACGCCGACTAACCAAAGAAGTACGTGTACAGGCTAAGTACGACAGAAGTCTGGAAGTATTAAAAAGACTTAGCGACAGTGGCATTACTACTAAATCAGGTATTATGTTGGGGCTGGGTGAAACAGAAGAAGAAATTCTCGAAACCATGGATGATTTGGTTACTGTGGGTGTACAAATCATGACATTAGGTCAATATTTGCAGCCTACTAAAAAGCATTTACCGGTAGTAGAATTTATTACCCCGGAAAAGTTTGCCTACTATCGAGAAGTTGGATTAAAAAAAGGATTACGCTATGTGGAAAGTGGTCCGCTGGTTCGCTCTTCCTACCACGCAGAAAAACATATTTAGCATGATTAAAAAAAATTGCAAAATCTTTAATTCTCAAATATGCCTAACCCTAGTAATTTCATTGGTATTGATTATAAATATTGCTGTATTTATTCAACTGTTTAGCCCTTCATATTTTACTGTTGAGCAACAATATCAAATGAAACAACCTGAGTCATACAAAGAACTGCCAAAGCTTGATATCACTCATCGTAATTTTAATTTTATAAAAGAATTATTTGTTATTTATTTTAACAAATGATAGTCATAATTCATAATTAAAAAAGCCGAAAAAATATTTCGGCTTTTTTAATTATGAATTACTATATTGTCTATTGTAATTTAAAGCTTTCAAGAAATTTAGTGGTATAATTCCCTTTCCGAAACTCTTCATTCTGCATCAGTTGTATATGAAACGGAATGGTAGTTTTAACTCCTTCTATCACATACTCCTGCAGAGCGCGTAGCATAGTATCAATTGCTTCCTCTCGGCTTTGATGAACAACAATCAGCTTTCCAATCATGGAATCATAATACGGAGGAATTACATAGCCTGCATACGCATGGGTATCAACACGAACACCATGCCCTCCGGGCGAATGGTAATGAGTAATTTTACCCGGACATGGACGAAAATCGTTGTATGGGTCTTCAGCATTGATACGGCATTCAATGGCATGCATCTCAGGGAAATAGTTCTTTCCTGAAATTTTAATTCCAGCCGCTATTTTAATTTGCTCTTTAATCAAGTCGTAGTTAATTACTTCTTCTGTAATGGGATGCTCTACCTGAATTCGGGTATTCATTTCCATGAAATAGAAATTACGATGCTTATCCACCAAAAACTCAATCGTTCCAACCCCCTCATAGCGGATAGCTTCGCCTGCTTTTATAGCAGCTTCGCCCATTTTATTTCGAAGTTCTTTGGTCATGAAAGGCGATGGGGTTTCTTCTACCAATTTTTGATGACGACGCTGAATAGAGCAATCACGTTCACTCAAATGACATACAGTGCCATATTGATCTCCGGCAATTTGAATTTCAATGTGACGTGGCTCTTCAATGAATTTTTCCATGTACATGCCGTCATTACCGAATGCTGCTCCAGCTTCCTGACGGGCTTTATCCCATTGTTCATTCAAATCTTTTTCACTCCACAATACTCGCATTCCTTTACCCCCCCCCCGGCAGTAGCCTTTATAATCACAGGGTATCCAATCTCTTTGGCTATTTTCTTTGCTTCTGAAAGTGATTCAATTAAACCATCAGAACCTGGTATGGTAGGAACACCAGCAGCTTTCATGGTTGCCTTGGCGCTTGCTTTATCGCCCATGGCATCAATCATCTCAGGAGTAGGGCCAATAAATTTTATTCCATGCTCCTGGCAGATTCGGGAGAATTTTGAATTTTCACTCAAAAAACCATATCCTGGATGAATTGCATCTGCATTAGTAATTTCTGCAGCAGCAATGATGTTTGCCATATTCAGGTATGATTCTTTGCTGGAAGGAGGACCTATACATACTGCTTCATCTGCAAAACGAACCGGCAAACTATCTTTATCAGCAGTTGAATAAACAGCAACCGTTTTAATACCCATTTCTTTGCAGGTACGTATTACCCGAAGAGCAATTTCACCCCGGTTGGCAATCAATATTTTTTTAAACATGTGCTTGTGTTTTTTTAAAACAACTCTTAACGTAAAAATTATTAGCTGGGGTCAACTAAGAACAACGGTTGATCATATTCAACTGGAGAAGCATCATCCACCAATATTTTCACAATCTTTCCGCTTACTTCTGCTTCAATTTCATTGAACAATTTCATAGCTTCGATGATACAAAGTACTTTACCCGGCTTAATTTCATCACCTACATTTACAAACACAGGCTTATCCGGACCAGGCCTACGATAGAAGGTCCCAATCATGGGTGACTTTATGGTAATATATTTTGATTCATCAGAAACAGTTGGAGCTGTAGGAGCTGGAGAAGCCGCAGCAGGTGAAGGCGCGACAGCAGGTCCTGCTTGTACTGGAGCAGGAATTGTAACTGGAGATGGAACAGCTACCGGAGCAGCCACATACGCTGGGTTATTGGTTGTTTTAATTACAATTTTTACCCCCTGCGTTTCCAAATCTACTTCAGATACTCCGGTTTGAGCTACAAAACTAATCAGTGATTGAATGTCATTCAGATCCATATTAAGTGTTTTAGGACCTGATTCTAATGTTTTTAATTCTTTGGGCTTATTCTTACTGCCCGGAGGTCTTCCTCTTTTTCCCTTAGTTTTCATTGCATCAATATTTAAATCAATTTTAGTAGTTTTTTTTGCATTGTTTTTACTTCCAACAGGCCTTCCGCGTCGCTTCCCTTGAGTAACAGTTGCTGATTTATTAGGAGTTGATGTGCTTGTTTTTTTTGTTGCTTTTTTTGCCATATATTTTTTATAGAGATGCCAAAAGTATAAAAAAACCAGATAATGGCTAATTTTTTATTTTTTTTAAGCTATAAAACATTGATTATATGAATGATAAAATTAATTTATGTTTGAAATGATAAAAAATAATTATTCAAAATAGAAAAATATTTATTATTTACTAATGCCTTTTTTGAGCTTTGTAAAAGAAATTTTATTTCCTGACATAATCATACCAAAAGCAGCTGTTGTAAAAAAAGTAAACAAGGCATATAGGGCAGCCGGAACAGCAATAAATGGACTTTTTAAAAAACTAAGCGCTATAACCATGGCTAATGTAGTATTTTGTAAACCCACTTCGATACCTATGGTCATTTGTGTGCGTTTATCTAATTTGGCCAGTTTAGAAAAAAACGCTCCACCCAACATCCCACCCAGATTAAGCAGCAAAGTGATGGGAAACACCCATAACCAATCTTGTATTGTAATATTTATTGGTTCTTTTTTTTCTAAAAATATAGCTCCGAATAATGCTATTCCCATTAACACAGGAAGTATAAACTTAAAAGGGATACGCATTTTTTGAGCCCATGTTTCCCATCGATTTCTAACTAAAATTCCTAAAGTTACCGGCAAAGCCGTTATTAGTAAAATATGAATTACTGACTCCCAAAATGGCAATTGAACAACGGTAGAGTTGCCAAGATAATAGCCCGTTATTAAATTCAGCAACACTGGAATTGAAAATTGAGTAATTAAACTATTTACAGATGTTAATGATACACACAATGCCAAATTCCCATTCAGTAGAAAATTCAGCAAATTAGAGGTGGCACCACCAGGACAAATAGCCACCAAAAACAATCCAACCTTTATTTCATTAGAAACCGGAAAAATAAAAACAATAAACAATGCAAGTAGTGGCAGCCAAACCATTTGAGCAAAAAGCCCTACAAAAAGTGCCTTGGGGTGTAAAACAATATTTTTAAAATCATTGACCGAAAGATTCAATCCCATGCCAAACATAATCAGGCCAATAGAAATTCGGAGCAAATACGTAGAAAAAAAATCTGTTTCAAACATCGGTACGCCCTGATTTGTTTAACATTGCACCCACAATGATAGTAACAAAATACCAACCCTGTACGCAGAATTAAGAATGAAACAAAAAAAATACATTGTTTGGGCTCATCTAGCTTTATTTGTAGTTAATCTGATTTACGGGTTAAATTTTGTTATTGCAAAAGACGTTATGCCTCTTTATATCAAGCCCGGAGGTTTTATTTTACTTCGGGTAATTGGTGCCAATATACTTTTTTGGACACTTCATGCTTTTTATAGTTCTTTTAAAATTCTACGAGAAGACTGGTGGCGTTTTGTTGCAGGCGGTTTTTTTGGCGTAGCAGCCAATCAAATTCTTTTTTTTAAAGGCCTCAATCTTACCACACCCATCAATGCCTCCATCATCATGGTAGCAACACCTATTATTGTTTTGCTTTTTGGTGCATTGGCTGCCACCGAGCGAATAACTATGGGCAAGGGCTTAGGTATAATGTTGGGGGCAACTGGTGCCGTATTACTTATTCTAAACCGAACCATCCCATCATCATTTGCAGCTAACCCACCTCTAGGAAACTTGTTTGTATTACTTAATGCTGCTTCCTATGCAATTTATATGATTATTGCTAAACCACTTATGAAAAAGTATCAACCCCTGTTTGTTATTAAGTGGGTATTTTTATTTGGTTTAATTTTCGTTATTCCTTTTGGTTGGAAGGAATTCGCATCTATTCAATGGCACTCCTTTCCGCCTGATGTAATATGGAAAACTATTTACATTGTAGTAGGGGTTACATTCGTTACTTATTTGTTTAACATGTTTGCGCTAAAACACCTACATGCTTCGATAGTAAGTATTTACATCTATGTTCAACCCGTAATTGCAGCGCTCCATGCTATTAGTTTGGGAAAAGATCAACTAACATTCATAATGATTGGCAGCAGTGCCTTAATATTTGGAGGTGTATTTTTGGTAAGTCGAAACAAAAATTGATAGTTAAAGATTTTTTACACTACCTAAAAAAATAATTAACTCTTTTTCAACAGAAATACAAGGTTCACTATTTTACTTGTATCATTGTAATCAAAATTACTTCATGCAATTTCAGTTAAAATCACCTGCGGTTCTTATTCTTGAAGATGGTACAATATTTCACGGACGTTCATGTGGAATAATTGGTACAACTACAGGCGAAATTTGTTTTAATACCGGGATGACAGGTTATCAAGAAATTTTTACTGACCCTTCTTATTACGGCCAGGTTGTTGTTACTACCCATGTGCATATTGGGAACTATGGTGTACTGGATCGAGAAAGCGAATCGGATTCAGTAAAAATTGCAGGATTAGTATGTAAAAATTTCATGGAACATCCTTCACGCAAACAATGCAACGGTTCGCTACAAGAGTATTTTGAGAAAAATAAAATTGTTGGGATTAGTGATGTAGATACACGGGCCATTGTAAGGCACATTCGCAACAAAGGGGCGATGAATTGTATCATATCTTCAGAAGAATTAAACATTGAAACATTGATAGAACGCCTGAAAGACGTGCCCTCCATGAAAGGGTTAGAACTTTCTTCTAAGGTTTCAACCCGCGAACCTTATTATTTTGGGGATGAAAATTCGCCATACCGCGTGGCGGTGCTTGACTTGGGTATTAAACGAAATATTTTGCGATGCCTGGCTGAACGTGGATGTTATTGTAAAGTTTTCCCAATGAATAGCACCCTTGAGGAAATGGAGGCATGGAATCCGCATGGATATATGATTTCAAACGGACCTGGCGATCCGGAAACACTTACGGGTATCATAAGTTTGGTAAAGAAACTGGTAGATAACAATAAAAAGGTGTTTGGAATTTGCTTAGGTCATCAGGTTTTGTGCTGGAGCATGGGAGTACCAACCTATAAAATGTTTAATGGTCATCGTGGAATAAATCACCCCATTAAAAACATACTTACCGGGAAAGGAGAAATTACCTCACAAAATCATGGCTTTGTAGCAGACGAAAACGTACTTGAAAATCATCCCCTGGTTGAAGTTACTCACAAACATTTGAATGATGGTACTGTAGCCGGCATTCGTGTAAAAAACAAACCTGTTTTTTCAGTTCAGTATCATCCGGAAGCTTCTGCAGGCCCACATGACTCGAGATATCTTTTTGATGAATTTGTTTCAATTTTGGCCAATTAAAAATTCAAGCTTATGAATCAATATCAGCTGGAAGATCAGTTATTATACGCAGATCAGCTTATTAAAGAAAACAAAAATGCTGAAGCTATTGATGTTTTGGAAGCAATAATTGCTGAAGCCCCTGATTTTGGAAAAGCTTACAATCATTTAGGCTTTATTTTTGAAACCAAGTATCAAGACTACACGAAGGCAGAAGAGTATTATAAACTTGCACTAAAGTTTGCACCTAATTATACTCCAGTGTATTATAATTATGCCATTGTACTGAGTACTTTAAAAAAATGGCAAGAGCTAGAAGCATTGTTGCGTCAGGCCGAAACCATACCTACCATCAACCGTGCCACCATTGCTAACGAATATGCTATCATGTACGAAATGCGGGGAATGTACGATAAAGCCATCCTTAAATATAAAGAATACATCAATTACGTATTTGATAACAAACAAATTGATAATGCTTTAGATTCTATTGAACGCTGTGAGCGGAAAAAAGAAATGCTGAAGTAAAATTCTTTGATAATAACACAGTTGCATTAATACAAATCATCATTATCTGCTTGAAACCTAAAGCCCATACGCTTACCGGTTTTTAGTTGAAGTATTTCTGAATTAGCAAAAATTTCCATCATGCTCACCTGTTTTACCTGATCGTATGAAGGAGTAAGCAAATCAAAATCAAGGCTGTATAATATTGCAGATTCAATGATTTTCATCAATGCCTCTTTATTAATAACAGCATTAGCAAAATCATTGTACAAAAACCCCAATTGCCTCTTCCCTTCTACAAAATAATGTAATTCGTGATTAACAAATATCCGGGCAATCAAATACCCCAAATCTTGCTCTCGGTTGTAACGAAAAGAATCAGTAAGAAAGTTATAGATATTAATTACTCCACAATAAGCTCTTCGTTCATCTTCTTTAACATAGGTTGTCTTCCAAATGCCATGGCTTCGGTCAAAATTAAATACATTAGTATGCATATGGAAGATAAGCGTATCACCTGCAAACGCAATAATTGCTTCAAAATCTCCTTTTTCCTGATAATTAAAATACAATTTGGTTCCATCCGTATTTACCTGGGTTACCAAATCTTTATTTATTTCTGCCAAACATTCTTTCAGCAGTCTGAAAACATCTTTGGTTTTTGAAAAAATTTCCTGCTTAAGAACAGCTTTTTCTTTCAGTATTTTAATAATTAGTTGTCTTGCATTTCCGGAATCTTCCATGCTATGTAATATAAATAAAATGATTAAAGTAGAACTAATTTTCCTAATAGGCAACAGCAAACAATACCCGTTGGTTCGATGGTTTACCGGTTAATATACACCTACCGTTTTCCTGCGGATTATCCAGCGGAATGCATCGAATAGTGGCTTTGGTTAATTCTTTTATTTTACTTTCAGTTTCTCCGGTACCATCCCAATGCGCATAGGCAAATCCTCCTTTTTCCATCACTGCCGTAAAGTCTTCCCAAGTATCCACTTTATAAATTCGTTCATCACGAAACTTACGGGCTTTTTCAAATAAATTAACCTGTATTTCATCCAGCAGATTTATAACTCGTATTCCTATGTCATTAATATTTTCCATGGATTTAGTAAGTGTATCCCTACGAGCTAGCTCAATACTCTGACTGGCTAAATCTCTAGGCCCCATGGCCAGCCGAATTGGAACCCCTTTAAATTCATATTCAGAAAATTTCCATCCCGGCTTGTATTTATCATTATCGTCCAATTTTACCCGAATTCCTAGATTTTTCAACTCCTTGTAAACTTCTTCGCACTTAGCACGAACAGCAGCATACTCTTCATCATTTCGGTAAATAGGAATAATTACTACCTGTATAGGAGCCAATTTAGGTGGAAGCACCAGTCCATGATCATCTGAATGTGTCATAATCAATGCTCCCATCAAGCGGGTAGAAACCCCCCAAGAAGTAGCCCAAACATATTCTTGTTTGCCTTCTTTGTTAGCAAACTTTACATCAAATGCCTTAGCAAAATTCTGGCCTAAGAAATGAGATGTTCCAGCCTGCAGTGCTTTGCCATCCTGCATCAAGGCTTCAATGCAATAGGTATCAAGTGCACCTGCAAATCGTTCGTTAGGCGTTTTTACACCTTTTATTACAGGTATTGCCAAAGTCTTTTCTGCAAATTCTGCATATACATCCAGCATTTGTTTGGTTTCTGCAATAGCTTCTTCGGCTGTAGCATGGGCAGTATGGCCTTCCTGCCATAGAAATTCAGCTGTACGAAGAAACAAACGGGTTCTCATTTCCCAACGTACCACATTGGCCCATTGATTAAGCAATATGGGCAAATCGCGATAAGATTGAATCCAGTTGCGATACGTATTCCAAATTATTGTTTCAGAGGTTGGACGAACAATTAACTCTTCTTCCAACCTGGCCTCTTCATCAACAATAACCCCTGTTCCATCCGGAGCATTTTTAAGGCGATAGTGCGTTACAATAGCGCATTCCTTGGCAAATCCTTCCACATGATTGGCTTCCTTGCTAAAAAAAGACTTAGGAATAAACAGCGGAAAATAAGCGTTTTCATGACCTGTTTCTTTAAACATAGCATCCAGGGTTTGCTGCATTCGCTCCCAAATTGAATATCCGTACGGACGAATCACCATGCATCCTCTAACAGCCGAGTGCTCAGCAAGGCCGGCTCTTAGTACCAAATCGTTATACCACTGCGAGTAATTTTCACTTCGAGGCGTTAATTTTTCCACTGTTTATAGGTTTTATGGTATGATATTTGTTTTTTCTTTGCATGCAAAGGTATAAAAACCTGCAACCCTTTGGGAAATGAAATTTAAAAATCAGTATATGAGAGCCGTAATCGGGATTGCAGCGTTAGCATGGCTGTTCGGCACAGGGTGTAGTACCAACAAGGTAATTACCGACGATTTGTATTTTAGCCTGGATGATGCCGACCGGGAATACAGAACTTACCAGTCAAAAAAAGAATTAATTAAATCAGACCCCAATCGCTTTTCATCATCCAATAATAATTTCCAAAACGAATCAAATAATCAACTATATAGCCGAGATACTAACGGACCCCTAATTATTCGAAACAGCTATTACGAAGACAGCGAATTTAATTTTGACGATTATTACGATTACGCATACACTGCCCGGATAAGAAGATTTGGAAGCTCCTGGAATACTTGGAATTATTATGACCCTTATTATACCAACTATTATTGGTATAATCCATCGCCCATGAACTTAGGTACAAGCATTTATCAAACTTATGCTTGGTGGGGACCATCTCCTATATGGCCATATGGGTATTCTTGTAATTCATATACCATAATCTATTCCTGGGGCAACAGCTGGGGCTGGAATAGCTGGAACAATCCTTATTGCTACAATGGCTGGGGCTATAATAATTGGTGGAACAACCCTTGGCACAATAACTGGTATAACGGATGGTGGAATCCATATGACCCTTGGTGTTACAGCGGGTGGTACAATCCCTGGAATTATAATTCGTGGGGTTATAATTATGGATATTGGAATGGATATAATCAAGGGTACTGGAATGGATTTTATAATGGCATGAACTGGGGAAGCTTGTATTACAACAGTTTTGATAATAATTCATATTACTATGGCCCGCGGCTAGCAGCATCAAACAATTCTAATGTTTCATACAGCTTTTCAAAAATGATGCAGCAAAATGGCTTGGAAAAAGATATAATAAGCAGCAGAATCAAAAATGTTCCAGTAAGCCCGGTAGATAAAGGAGGGCGGTTTACACAATCAGGTAATATTATTCAGGAGAGCGGTGTAAATGTACAAGAAAACAATTATACCAACCACGATAACATTAAGGGGGATAAATATACTCCGGTAAGTGGACATGCCACAAATCGAACGGAGCTGCAAAATCAAGGAGGAAAAGATGTGCTTATTATTCGAAATTATGATGATAATCAAAATATACGTAGTTCACAAATCAACCGACAGAATGATAACATAGTACCAACAAACCGAAATACTACTGTAAAACCCAATGATGGTTGGGATAATCGAAGCAACTCTACAGGGAATACAACTACCAATACAACAAATTCATATAGAAATTGGAATACCGGAGGAAGAGAAAATTTTAACATTGAACGAAAACAAGAAGGTGGCCAAAGGAGCGGAACTTTTACAGAAGGTAGCCGAACTTATCAAAATAGTAATGATTTTTTTAACCGACGAGAAGATAAAAACTTTACCCAACCCATCCAGCAACAATCACCTACCAGAGGGAATAATCAAGGAGGGAATATTCCGACGCAACGCCCAAGATAACAATGCCCCATCAAAAAAATACATTAAAATATATTTTCTGCCTGATTTCTACGATGATCAGGCAGTTCCCTTTTTATTTACCGATAAATCTTTTTTTCACCTTTTCCCAGCCTTTAAATGCACAATATGAAAGCGAAGCCCTTAAATTTTCCATGATACAACAATCAGGAAGCGCACGGTTTATTGGAATGGGCGGTGCTATGGGGGCCTTAGGAAATGAATTTTCATGCATATCAAATAATCCTGCCGGCATAGGCTTTTATAGAAATTCTGAGCTAACGCTTAGCCCCTCATTATACCTTGCAAGAAATCAAGCAAACTACCAACTTCAAAATTTTGATGACGATAAATTCAATTTTAATTTTGGAAATATTGGTCTGGTTTACAGTAGAAGAACTAACCGATCAGAAAAAACCGGATTGCAGTTTCTGAACTTTGCAATCGGATACAATCGAATCAATAATTTTAATCGAAGCTTGTACTTTGAAGGTGATGATTCTCAATATACATTGGCTGACATTATGGTACAGCGTTCTCAGGGCTTGGCGCCTTCGAATCTTGATCCATTCAGTTCTCAACTGGCTTTTAACTCTTGGCTCATAGATACGGTTGGAGGATTAACCAATTATGAATCTTTAGGGCCCAATGCATCATTAAACAAACGAATGACACGTTTAATAAACAGTCGAGGTTCGATAGGAGAAATAGCTTTAGCTGCCTCTGCCAATTTTAGCAATAAATTTTTTATAGGTGCAAACATTTCCGTCAATACGCTTACTTATAAACTTACGCAGGTATATGAAGAACTGGATGTAAATAATATACATACAACATTCAATTCGCTGGCTTTTACTGAAAACTTAGATGTTAGCGGACTGGGAATTAATTTAAAACTGGGTTTTATATACCGTCCGCTCAACTGGTTCAGAGCAGGTGTTTCTATTCATACACCTACATGGTACAATATGAATGAAACGTATGTTAATCAAATGAAAACATCGCTTTCATTTGGAAGTTTTAATGCCAATTCGCCTGTTGGAAAATTTGAATATGACCTAACTTCCCCCTGGCGTTTTCAGGCTTCGGCAGGGTTCATTATTTTAAAACATGCAGCTATTGGACTGGAATATGAATTGATTGATTATTCAGCTATAACCCTTCGTCCTGCTACCGGATTTTTCAGCAGTGCCAATGCATTTATTGATTCATCATATGCAATAACACACAACATTAAATTTGGAGCTGAAGTACGATTAGACCCTTTTCGAATAAGAGGCGGATATCAATACCAAATGAATCCATTTAACAGAAATGTAGATATAGATGCTAGTGTACATCATGTTTCAGTAGGTGTAGGATTTAGAAATAAAAAATGGTTAAGCATTGATGCCGCTTATGTGTTATCCATGGGAGGGGGAAAACAATTTATAAATCGAGATTTTCCGGCGCTTAATCCGGCGCTTATCACCTATTGGAATCACAACATAGTAATTACCTTTGGATTCCACTTCTAAACATTTGTCGTAATTTTAAAACAAGCAGAGCAGATGTTTATGTATATTCGTTTAGAAAATACATCTGCATGAAAAGTACTGATCATTTTTTTTCGCACGAAGAACAAAACCGAATTGAAGCAGCGGTAAAAGAAGCAGAGACTAAAATTTCAGGTGAAATTGTTCCGGTATTTGTAAAACAAAGCGACACCTATCCCGAAGCCAGGCTGAAAGCTTTTATATCAGGTTTTATTCTTAGTGCATGTATCATCTTGCTTGTTGATGAATGGATGGGTTGGGGAGAGTTTTTTTTACTTAGAGATGCGATTTACTTCTTAGGTGCTTCATTATTGGGTGGTTTTATTGGAGTGATGCTGGTTCAATTTTTTCCATTTATAAAATATTTTTTTGTTAGTACCAGTCGGATGAACTATTGTGTAGATGCATTAGCCCGTCAAACTTTTTTAGAATATGAAGTATTTAATACAAGACAACGAACCGGAATTTTACTTTTTGTAAGCTTGTTTGAACATGAAGTAGAAATACTTGGAGACACTGGCATTAACCAAAAGATTAATCAGGATGAATGGGCTGAAATTGCAGATGCAATGATTCAACAATTAAAAAAAGGTAACCGATGTGAAGCATTTTTAGCCGGTATAGAAAAAAGCCGTGACTTACTACTAAAATATGGGTTTGAAAAAACACCGGATGATACAAACGAAATACCAGATCATTTAAGACAAAACAGGCTATGAAAAAAATACTTTATACCGGCTACTTCGTTCTTTACTCCTGCTTGTTTGCCTTTTCTCAAGAGGTCCCCAAACATAATGGCCAATGGGTAGTTGATAATGCTAATATGCTTTCTGAAAAAACAGAAAATACCATCACTACATTATTGCGTGCCCATCAGGACAGTACATCTAATCAGGTAGTGGTGTTAACAGTAAACTCATTAGAAGGTGGATCGCTTGAAGAATTTTCAAACCGTGTATTCAACACCTGGAAAATTGGGCAAAAAGGGAGAGATAATGGTGTGCTTTTATTAATTGCTAAAGAAGACCGAGCCGTTCGCATTGAAGTGGGGTATGGGCTAGAAGCATACCTAACAGATTTGGAATCGGCAGATATTATAGACCACGTTATTATTCCTGAGTTTAAAAAAGGTAATTTTGACCAAGGAGTATTGCATGGAGTGCAAAGTATTTTAGAAGCCATAGCAGGCACTTATGAGCCTATTGGTAGTAGTAATTTTAAATCATCAGAAGATTTTTTAGGCATTTTAGCAATAATGCTTATTTTCTTATTCATCTCATTTACTTTTGTTAATGTAAAAGGTGTAATCGGATTAGGATGCAGTTTTATGTTTTTACTTCCTGTGTTGCTAATGAGTATTTTTATCGTTCCCAATCCATTAAATTGGATAGTTGTTGCTGTATTAGCGGGTATATTCATTTTCCGAAGAATATTTAGCAAAAAAGTTGATATGCCACAAAGTAAAGGTACCCGTGGCTGGGGAGGTGGAAGTTGGGGAGGTGGTGGATGGTCATCTGGTAGTGGAAGTAGTTGGGGGGGAGGATTTTCAGGAGGCGGAGGATTTTCAGGAGGAGGCGGAGCTTCCGGGCGGTGGTAAAATACTATAAGTTATTTCAAAATTTCATGAAAAAAAAACAAGACTTTAACATCAAAGCATTTCATGCTGAATACAAAAAAAAGAAAAAGATATTAGGGCCATTTATCAAAAACATACATCGAAGAAAAATTAAAGGCCTTCGAACTTTAGTAAACAAAACCAGCAATGATGTTTGGAAAGAAATTGACTGCACACGTTGTGCTAACTGCTGTAAAAAAATGACACCAACGTTTACCCAAGCAGACATTAAACGGGTTGCAACCTATTTGAATATGAGTAGGCAAGATTTCATTACCAAATATCTAGAAAAAGATGAAGATGGGATGGCCTGGATAAATAAAAAACGCCCCTGTCAGTTTTTAGGCAAAGATAATTTGTGTACTATTTACGAAGTACGTCCATATGACTGCAAGGGGTTTCCACATATAAAACATTCTAGATGGTTAGACCAACGGGGAGTTTTTGAAACCAACATGGAATATTGTCCCGCAACGTTAAAGATGGTAGAATTGATGTTTGAAAAAATAACGGGGCATTCTGTTACTCACAAGTAGTTATTTCGTTTGAAACTGCAAACTTAGGACTGATAACCGGAATACCGAGATTAAGCCCTCTGAGTATAAAAAGTATGCCGATAAGCCCAACTAATACAGGCATTAAATTTTTTATTTTACTGCGAAAAACAGGTCCAGCTACCTGAAAGCCTGCGGAAGCTAAATACAACATAGGCAAGGTTCCTAAACCAAAAAAAATCATAAAAATCATTCCGTTGATGAAAGTAGCTCCGGCAAAAGCTCCGGCAGCAGCCATATAAACCATGCCACATGGTATAAAACCATTTAATAACCCTAACATAAATACTGATGAAAGTTTTTTTTGTTTGAACAACTGTTGAAAGGGTCTTCGAATTTTTTGAAAGAAATGAAATACATTGTTTCCAACGATATGTTCAATATTAAAAAAAGGAATTAATGACAGTAAAATAAATACCCCACTGATAATGGATATTGATTGTTGAATTCCTGAAATCAATACCACATTACCTAATAAACCCATCAATAATCCAATGATGGAATATGAAAAAATCCTACCTAAATTGTAAGCTAAACGACTCAGCATTTCAGTAAATCCGTTAGTAGTTATCACAGGAGCAGCCATGGCAATAGGACCACACATGCCCAAACAATGAAAACTACTCATTAAACCGATACCGAATGCTAAAAAGACCATTAGGGCACCATCACCGTTTGTTCATAATAATACTCAGTTCCAAGCCGGCTCCAGCTAATTTTGGCGATCCATTTACCGGAAGCAAGTTGATTCATAGTTAAAACCTGTTTCCCATTTTGATCTAATGAAAGGTTGAATTGTTGATCGAGCGAAGGATTAGACGGACGAAACATATAGATATTTCCTTCCGAATGATCCCACGAAGACAACTCCGACATATCTACTACTAATTGATGAGGGGACAAAACAGAAACAACAGGTTTTCCACCAAGTTTTTCCAAATTATTTTTCTTATCGATTACTTGTTGATAAGCAACTTCTTGCTCGTAGTAATCTGCAGAAACCAAATTTATATCTGTTTGTTTCATGCAGGTAAAAACCAAGTACATTATAAATGAAACAAACAAAATTATGGTAATTGTTATACCTTTACCCCAGTTCATATATGATGAAATTTATTTTTTATTAAATAGCTTGTGGCCCTAAAAAAGTGGTTCTTACACGTTCTAATACTTTTCCGTCTGAAACCACCTCAATTATCAATTTTGTTTTTAATGATTTAATTTGCGATTTAGGAATTTCAATAATCATTACTTCCTGCAACATATCCTGACTTGCCAATGAGAACTGATTTTTCCCTCCAACCATCTTTATTTCTCCTTCTATATTAGTCAATCGAAAACTAAGTTCCTTGGTTTCAAATGTTTTATTTACAACTTGAATATTATAAAGATTAGAAATTTTATTATCCGGCAACTCCTGATACAACTGGCCACTGGCGCGTACTATAGTAGCTTCAATATCTGTTCGTGTAAAAACCATTATAAAAAACACACCTACAAGAAGCAAAAGCACAATGGAATAGGCAATAGTACGAGCATTCAATTTTTTCTTTTTTACTCCATCAACTATTCCGTTTAATGAATCTATACGAATGAGTCCACGAGGCTTGTTAATTTTATCCATTACTTCATCACAAGCATCAATACATGCTGTACAATTCACACATTCCATTTGTGTACCATTGCGAATATCAATACCCGTAGGGCAAACTTGTACACACAAACCACAATCCACACAATCTCCTTTTACTTGTTCTGTAGCATTTTTAGTCAACTTACCACGAGGTTCACCACGTATATAATCATATGCAACCACCATGGTTTCACGATTGATTAATACACTTTGTAAACGACCATAGGGACAAATAAACGTACAAGCATGTTCTCTTACAACGGAAAAAACCAAATAAAAAATAGTTGAAAAAACTGCCAATCCAATAAATCCGGCAAGATGTTTAGAAGGAGGCTGACTTACAATCTCTATTGTTTTATCAATTCCAATGAGATACGCCATTACTGTATGGCCAATTAAAATGGATATTACAGCAAAAAGAAAATGTTTCAGACCTCGCTTCCAAATTTTTTCAGCGTTCCATGGCTGCTTAGACAACTTGCGCTGTTGATTGGCATCGCCTTCAATGAGGTATTCAATTTTTCGGAATACCATTTCCATAAAAAGTGTTTGAGGACAAGCCCAACCACACCATACCCTACCAAAAATGGCTGTGAATAAAATCACAAAAACAAAAAATGTAAGCAATAAAAGAATGAGTAAATGCGTGTCTTGAGGCCAAAAAACATTGCCTAATATTACAAATTTGCGTTCAAATACATTCAGCAAAAAAAAGGGATGGTTGTTAATTTTAATAAACGGCGTTACAAAAAGAATCGTTAATAGTATCGAAGTAACAATAATTCTATACCTATGAAACTTCCCGGAAGGCTTTTTAGGATAAATCCATTTACGCTTTCCGCGTTCATCTTCATAAGGAATATGATCCCGAAACGATTCTGAATGTTCCATCAATAATTATTTAGCTGACAAAGTATCAAATGAAGCTATAGTACTTTGTTTAGTAGTATCCGTTGCAACATCTGCCCCCTCCACCCACTTTTCACCGGCTGGAGGCAAGGCGTTAGGTGGATTTGTACCTTGTAGTGATAAAACGTAGCTCGAAACTTTTTGTATTTGTAACGGAGTTAGTTTATCCTGCCAAGGAGCCATTCCCTTTTGAATATAGCCGTATTTGATGGTTTTAAATACATTCTTGATTCCTCCTCCATGAATCCAGTATTCATCAGTAAGATTGGGGCCAGCACCTCCCCCCCCCAATTCACCATGACAGGTAGCACAATTTTCACCATAAATACGCTTCCCTTCCAATAAATCCATTTCTGCCAGCATCAATACTGCATTATTTTCATCAATGCTATTTGCAGCTAATTTCATACGTTCTTCTTTGAGTAACTGGGCTGCAGCCATTTCTTTTTCATATTCTTCAATCTGTGTATCTCCAATTTCTAATACTGTATAATACACAAAATAAACTATTCCAAATCCGATGGTTAAAAGGAAAAAATATCGAAGCCAAGGTGGCATTTCATTACTTAATTCCTGAATTCCGTCGTATTCATGCCCTTGCATAATCAAATCTTTTTCCATTTCCATCGGTTTCAAACCCGATAGTTTTTGCTTTATTTCTTCAAAGAAACTTGTTTCTTGCAAAGGCTCATTCGCTGCACCCGGAATTACTTCCCTACGTAATCGTTTAATCTGTTGTCGAATGAGAATTAACTGGTAAACCACCAGCATAAAAAGCAAGGCAACCAGCACAATCAAAATCATATTTACAAAATCATGCATGGTAATTCCTTGAGATGGTTGAGTGGTAGTAACAGCAACCTCCTGAGCCCAAACTTTTGTTTGAGAAAATATGATTGCAATTAACGCAAGAATGTATTTATATGATATTCGTTTCATAGCTAATCTTATTGTTTGGTTTTTTGATCATCAATTGGTAAATGCTTCAAAATGTCTATAACCTTTTTATCTTTCGTGATTACTACCAGCAATAGAATTAAAAAGAAGCTAAAGAAAATTACTAAAGATATTACCGGATAGATAGAAACATTAGGAATATGTTGTGCAACTTCTTTATACATAACTATTCATTTTCAGTTTTTACAGATAATACAGGTAAATATTTATGACTTGTGGTATCACCACTAATATCGCGTCCCAAGCGTTGCATGTAAGCAATCATGGCAACTATTTCTTTATTTTCAAGATTGGTTATTCCTTCCATGGTAGTAATTTGCTGCACTTTTTTATCCTGCATCAAATTTTCAGCAATGTCTTTGGCCTGACGTTTTAAATCTTCTTCAGCCTGATCTTCATACCCATCCGGATAAGGAACACCTACTGCACGAAGTGCTTTAATTTTTGATTTCAAGTCAGATGTATTTAAATCATCTGTAATCATCCATTTATAAGACGGCATAATTGAACCTGCTGAAGTAAGCGTTGGATCATACATGTGAAGGAAGTGCCACGAATCAGGATTTTTACCTCCTTGTCTGGCCAAATCAGGGCCGGTACGCTTAGACCCCCACTGGAAAGGATGATCATACACAAACTCTCCGGCTTTAGAATATTCCCCGTAACGTTCTGTTTCTGAACGGAAAGGACGTATCATTTGCGAATGACAATTGTAACATCCTTCACGAATATAAATATCACGACCTTCCAGTTCCAATGCTGTTAGGGGTTTTACACTTGCTATGGTTGGAATATTTGATTTAATCAAGAACGTAGGTATAAATTCAATTATTCCACCTATAAGAATTGCAATAACAGCTAATCCTGTAAATAAAACCGGCTTGCGCTCCAGTGGCCGGTGCCAGAATTCGCGGCCTTCGGTATGCGTGGCTTTTGCCAGCGCTGGGGCTTCGGCTTCTTCGTTTGCAACGAATTTACCCAATTGAGCCGTTTTGATCAAGTTATATATCATAACAAATACTCCCAGTAAATAAAGCGTTCCACCTATACTCCGAAGAATATACATGGGTATGATTTGTTTTACGGTTTGAAGAAAGTTAGGATATTGAAGCAATCCATCTGCATTAAACTCTTTCCACATCAGCGCTTGTGTTAGAGCAGCCACATACATAGGCAATGCATAGAAAATAATACCTAAAGTACCAATCCAAAAATGTGCGTTGGCTAATTTTTTTGAATACAGTTGTGTGCCCCACATTTTAGGAACTAACCAATACAGCATACCAAACGTGAGGAAACCATTCCATCCAAGAGCCCCCACATGAGCATGAGCAATCGTCCAATCGGTATAATGGCTAATAGCATTTACATTCTTTAATGAAAGCATGGGGCCTTCAAACGTGGCCATACCATAAGCGGTTACCGCTACTACAAAGAATTTTAATACTGGCTCTTCGCGAACCCTATCCCACGCACCTCGTAATGTGAGTAATCCATTCACCATACCACCCCATGATGGAGCAATAAGCATTACAGAAAAAATTGTTCCCAACGCTTGTGCCCAACCTGGCAATGCTGTGTAAAGCAAGTGATGTGGCCCAGCCCAGATGTATATAAAAATCAATGTCCAAAAATGTATAATAGATAGTTTATAGGAATACACCGGCCGATTAGCAGCTTTTACAAGGAAATAATACATCAATCCCAAATAAGGAGTTGTTAAGAAAAATGCTACTGCATTATGCCCATACCACCATTGTACCAAAGCATCCTGTACCCCGGCATACAC
>JAOABX010000049.1 GCA_026418175.1 Flavobacteriales bacterium | reverse complement strand
GTACACCACATTTGTACATTGGGTTCTTCCCCGCCTACATCGCCAATGTGAATATTATTTACATAGATGTCGGAATTATCCCCCTGAAAAGAGCCACACATGTGCCATCCCCAAATGCCAAATCCCACGGGTTTATCGTTTTGGATGGGATGCGGAAACTGCACGTTGTAAGTAAGGTAATGATCTACGTTTTGTTCATTCAGCACAATGGTATAGCCCATTTTGGGCAGGGCAGGGTTTTCGTATATGATGACGATGGTAAAAGAAGCCATAAATCCTTTATATGGATCATGATTTATTGTTTCTAGAAAAACATGTAGTGAGTCATTTGAATAGCTAAATCTATTGGTTATATCCAGTACATTAATATAGCTTTCATCAAAAACAACAGATATCCCCGAATACGAAATAAAAGGCTTGGTAAATCTTGAAAATTCATAGTGTTGAAATAAAGAATCATTAATAAAGACATTTCTTGGAGGAACAAAAAAATTGGGGACACCGTCTTGTGTAGCAAATAAATAAACTTTAGAAATAGTTGAGCCTGGTGGTATTAATATTTTAGCTTTCATTTCTTTTTCTGCAAAATTTACATTCATTCCATTCATTGTATAACCGCCATAAATTATATTACTTTCAAAGATTTTATGGGATTGAGCGAAACCTTTGAAAATACAAAAGACTAATAATATGTATATGGCAGTTCTTTTCATGTTACTTTTCAAAAATATCTAATATACAGACAGAGTGAAGTATTTGTTGAAAAAATGTTTATAAAAATACACTAAAAAATTTTTGCTTTTTTTTTTTTTTTTAAATGAAGTTAGCATTATAACCATAAAAATTTTTCCTTATGAAAAAATTGCTTTACTTCTGGCTGTGCATGCTGTACTTGCTTAGCACGGCCACCGGGCAAAATCCGGTATGGACGCTACCTCAAAAGTATCTTTCAATTGGACTTCTCGATGACCTCCCCACCAACTCTCCCTCGGGCGGGTATAATGGTCAGCCGGCTTATTTTACCAGCAACATGATAGCTGATGAACTAGATTCTTTACGTTTTTTTATTGTGGATGAAAATGTATATAATGGATATGGGCAATTAATTGGTGGTATGTATTGCAACGGAATGGACGCTACCGGCGCCCAGGAAGTATGTGTAATACCTGATCCTTCCAATTGTAATCGGTACTACATTTTTTCTGCGATAAAAATTACCAATCCGGATGAAAAGTGGCTACCTACTTATTCGTTATTGGATTTAAGTACCCCCCAGCTTACCAATTATCCATCGGGAACCGCACAAAACATAGTCAGCATATACAATTTGCAGTCCAGTTGGGGTTTTACCGGAAGTAATTACGTAGCAACCCGGCCGGGCTATGCAGCTACTCGCTTGCAAGCTGATGGAAGCTACCGATTGTTCATGCATGATGGAGTAAGAACCATTTATAAATTTAAAATAACGGCAAACGGAGTGGTGTATGAAGGTATTTCTGGTATTTTACAACCCCCTCCTTTTGTTTTTCAAGAATTTTATAATCAATTACAACGTGCTGAATTAGAGGTGTATGAAAATTCCAATGGTACCTTTAAACTGGCCGGATGTTATACATCTTTATTTACTAATGCTCAGGTAAGTATTCAGATTCCTATAGTGTTTTGTGCTGAGCTTGATGTAAACGGAAACTTGCTATCATCCGGATATAAATCATTTCCGTATGAACCAATGGTAACCAGTTCTTTTCCACCGTTTACTTTTGAAACGGGGTTCATTCATGGTTTGGAATTTTCACCCAATGGAAATTATTTGTACGTAGTACATACCTATAATCCACAGGCGCCTGATTTTCAAAACCCCATCGAATATTTTGATTTAACTAGCAGTTCGTTTGTACCGGTAGGTATAGCTTCACCTTCATTGGCACAAATGCATGATAAAAGTCAGATAGAATTACATGTGGACGGACGCATGTATGTTGCCAATCAAAATGGATTGTCACGATTGCTTAATCCGGATAATCCCAATCCGGCAAATTGGGAATGGAACATTATCCCGTTCATTGGAAGCAATTATACATGGAACGATGAATTAACCGGACAATTAAACCTAAGGACCTATACGCTGCCTGATCAAATTGATCGCATGAATTATTTGAACTATTTACAAACAGCCGGTTGTTGTTTGGCTCGTTTGTCCCAAACACACTATCAGGTAATAAGTTATACCTATACAACCAATACAGTAGAATATGCCAATTTAAATA
>JAOABX010000048.1 GCA_026418175.1 Flavobacteriales bacterium | reverse complement strand
TACTTTGGATTTACTTTTGTTATTTAATAATTTTTAAATAACTTGCACACCGGGCGGTCGTTTGTGCTTCCATCGTCGGTGAGACCATAACCAACACTCAGGTTGGTTTAAAATATCTTTTTCAAGCAGCTTTACAAATTTTAAAACCACTTGATTGGTGTTTTCTTTACTTGCATCTTCTGTAATTATTTCTCCATATAAACGGTATCTCCCTTTTGAAATTTTTTTCTGAGAAACATACACAACCGGTAAATTATACCTTCTGGCTAAAACTTCATAGCCTTTAAAAAAACCGGTTTCTTGATTTAAAAAAGTGGTCCATACAGCATGCTCAGGGGGAGGTGACTGGTCTGCAATGAAAGCTATACAAACCGGCTCTTGGTTTTGTACATGAAATATCCGGGGTGCAGATTGCATAGTAATTAAATGCGTACCTGTATGTGAACGAAAATGAAGAAAAAAATTATCAAATTCTTTATTTTTAAGAGGACGATATAAAGAATAGGGCTTGTGTTTTATCAAACCAGGTGTAGCAAGCCCACTCCATTCCCAATTACCGGTATGCCCCAACAAGGCAATAAAACTTTTATTATTTGCATATAAAAAGTCTACTATATCTTTTAATTTTTGGTCGATTTCGCATCGTGATTTTACTTCAGTTAAGGAATAATGCTGACAAGCTATATTTTCTGCAATCAAATCAGATAGATGCTTATAATATTTTTTTTCTATAGATTTTTTAAATTTTTCAGTTTGTGATGGGAATGAATTTGAAATATTCTTTTTTACCACTTTTTTTCTATAGCCCAATACATAATATAATAAGAAATATAACTTAATAGAAAAAATGTATAATACAGGCAATGGCAAATTGCCTGCAAGTTTTAAAAACATTATAGAAATGGTTGAAATTATTTTTTTCAATCCTCTTGAATCTTGAACAAACTTATATAAATTGTAAAACTTTAAACGAATAAAAAAACTTCATATATGTACGATTATGTAATTGTAGGGGCTGGTAGTGCTGGCTGTATTTTGGCTAACAGACTTAGTAAAGATAGCAGTAAAAAAGTGGTTTTAATCGAAGCAGGACCAAAAGATTTAAGTCCTAAAATAAAAATACCAGCCGCCTTTTTTCATTTATTTGAAAGCAAATATGATTGGGCCTATTATTCTTCACCCCAAAAGGCTTTGAACGGTAGAAAACTATTTATGCCCCGAGGCAAAGTTTGGGGAGGTAGTAGTAGCATTAATGCCATGATATATATTCGTGGACACAAAGAAGACTTTAATGAATGGGAAAGGGAAGGATGTACCGGGTGGGGCTATGACGATGTGCTACCCTATTTTTTAAAATCTGAAAACAATCAGAAATTCTGCAATAAATATCATAGCCAGCAAGGAGAATTGTTTGTTTCAGAACCAATACATCTAAACCCATTAACTAAAATTTTTATTGAGGCATGTCAAACTTTGGGATTTGACTTTAATGAAGATTTTAATGGTGAAATTCAAGAAGGTGTTGGATACTTTCAAACAACAACTAAAAATGGCAGAAGATGGAGCAGTGCCGATGCATTTCTCAAACCTGCATTAAACAGGCCGAACTTACATATTATATCAAACGCTCTTGTTACAAAAATTCATTTTAAAGATAATAAAGCCATAAGCATAGATTATTTACAAGGAAAAGAGTTAAAAAACCTGACAGTAAACAATAAATTAATTTTATGCGGGGGAGCGATCAATACTCCTCAGTTATTACTATTAAGTGGTATTGGACCGGGAAATGACCTCCAAGAATTAGGGATTCCGGTTATAAAAGATCTTCCGGTAGGTAAAAACCTTCAAGACCATCCGGTAGTACCTTTTATTTTTAGCTGCACACAAAACATAACATTAGATACACAAGAAACCTTATTGAATCTGATAAAGTACATAATTAAGAAAAAAGGGCCATTTACCAGCAACATTGCTGAAGCTGGTGGATTTTTTAAAAGCAGTACAAACATAACTGCCCCTGACTTGCAATGGCATTTTGGACCAGCTTATTTTGTGGATCACGGAAGAATACGCCCCAAAGGAAATGGATTTTCTGCAGCTCCAATACTGGTTAAACCCAAAAGCCGTGGAAGTATAAAACTTTCAACACCAGTACCAACCGATCATCCCATAATTGATCAAAATTTTTTCAGTGAACCAGAAGATATGATCGCATTAATTATTGGTTGTAAAAAAACTATGGAAATTTTATTATCAGAACCATTTTCACCCTATCGTAAAAAATGGTTTTTGCCTGATCATTTATTACAATCAGATAAAGAAATTGAAAATCATATCCGGCAGACCGTTGAAGCATTATACCACCCGGTAAGTACCTGTAAAATGGGTACAGATCAAACTTGTGTAACGAACCCGGACCTTACATTAAAGGGTTTTGACAATGTATTTATTGCAGATGCATCAGTAATGCCAAGTATAACTCGTGGAAACACAAATGCCCCTACCTACATGATTGCAGAGAAAGGGGCAGATATAATATTAAATTCAAAATAAAACTACCCTATTCCGGCTACTCCTAAATGTGCCGTGTTTTCAAAAGGATTGACACACATTACCGGAATCATGGCATCATTATTTATCAATTCTACTTCGCTTGAACGAAGGAATAAATCAGCAATACTTTCCTGATCGGCATGCGATGAAATAACTATCAAATCTGCGTCAATTTTTGCTGCATGACGAATTAAATGTTTAGTAAATGATCCTGCACTAAAATCTTCTTTCACTTCTACATAAGGAATATTATTCTCTTCTAAACGAGCTCTTGCAAAACTAGCATTAAGTTTTATTTGTTTACTGTAAAACTCATCTGAACTATGTTCTTCAAACATGTGAATTTCTGCATTAAAGTATTTTGCTAATGCTATTGCATATGATACTTTATTTTTGCCATGACGATTGTGATCGATCGGTAAAACTATTTTTTTAAAACCAGTTTTATCTACATCTTTCTTTTGAACAACAATTACAGGCACAGGACTGCTAGTAACTACTTTCATAGCATATGAACCAACTAAATGCTGCACCCCTCTTACCCCATGCGTCCCCATGACCATTAACGAAGCGCCAGAATCTTCAATATATTCTGCAATGGTGGTAAAAATGCTTCCTTCTTCTGCATGATACGTAGTTTTAATTCCTGTTTCTTTTTCATTGGTTTCAGCCCATTCTTTAAGCTTTGAATATACCAATTCTTCACCTGCATTCTCTTTTCTAAGTTTAGCTTTTGATTCGCTATTGAAAATATGCAGCAAGCGTACTTCATCATTACTCTGCTGGGCAATTTTTGAGGCGTGATTTAATGCAATTCTAGCCTCTTCAGTAAAATCACAAGGAACTACAATTAAATCTTTTTTGTCTTTAGACAGCATAGAAAAAGTCTTTAAGGGTTTAATAATCAAAAGTAACTAATTATTTCAATCTGTATAAGTTTCAACAATTTTTTTCACAAAATCAAGGTTTTGGTTTTTCTTCTCTGCCCTGAAGCTTTTTGCAAACGATGTAAAATATGTATGCGAAGAAAGAAAATTTACTTGTAATCTATTCCATGCCTTCTCATCTTCAACAATGCCATATTCTAAAAACTCCTTAAATAGTAAATTCCCAATGGAGAGAAATTGATCAGTTCCCAAGTAATCAAGATCCGCATCACAAATTATTTCTTCCAGCTTGTTGGTTGCTATTTGGGGGACTTTGGTACGCATAATTAATGATTGTACCAGCATTATTTCGGATGGTGAATATCGAAATTTGGGTAGAATTTTTGCAGCCAATTCAGCCCCTTTTTCTTCATGTTGATGATAGGTTTCCAAAAAACCAATATCATGTAAAATCACGCCAGTCATTAGTAATTCACGCTCATTTCCCGAAATCTTCTCATGATCAGCAATTCGGTTAGCAGCCTCGTACACATACAAGGTATGGTGTAATCCATGGTAATGGAGATTGGAGGGTAATCCATCTTCCATAAGCTTTAAAACGTGGGATTTTAAGGCTTCAAATCGCATCAGGCCATAAATATGCACAAATATACAACTTCCCATTCATTCTTTCGTTATTTATCAAAAGATACAAATTGATGATCAGGTTGTTATATTATATTACCATCTTAGTTATTATTATCTTTTATTTATATTCCTGTAAAACTGAACCATTTTTTCAAAATTCAGGTTCAGAAAGTATTGTATATATTGATTTTTACAAGACACCGCATGTTCTATTAGTTAATATGGATAAAGCCCCTGAAACGCTAATAGATACACTATGTACCTTTTTATCTTCAAAATACCATTTTCAAGTAAATACAACACATAGACCTGTATTGTTGGTAGTATCCCAAAAAGTGTGTATGAAGTGAAGTTTTTTTTTGCAAACATACTATCTTTTTTTGATGATTTTTGACCCATTGAATGGGAACGAAGCGAAGGCGTAGCCGTAGCGAAGTTCCCATTCATGACTCCCATTTAAATTTTTCTGTTTCATAGTTCAATTTTGGTACTTTTCGTTCATAGGCTTTTCGTGTCATCGCTACATGCCCTAACAACAGGATGGTGGCCTGCGGATTGGGTAAGGCTCCCCGCATCCGTGTGACTCGTTTATAGTCCCTGTTCAATCGCTCTATCCAGTTGGTACTGTAGAGCATATTTTGGATGCGATAATCATACGCCAAATACGTAAAATACCACTCCATGCGTGCCTTATTTTGCATCCGTTTTATCCCCGCATAGTATCGCCCCCATTTTTCAGTAAATTGCCACCATGCCTCCTTGGCCTGCTCTTGGGTATAACTGCTATCCTGTGTACGAAATACCTGCCTAAAGTCTGCCGCTACTGCTTCCCTATCTTTGGGTCGTACCTGCTTCAATACATTCCGCTGTAAATGAACTACACATAATTGCAGCTGTGCATGCGGAAAATGCAGCCCTACCACATCTTCTATCCCCGATAATCCATCGCTTACTATCATACCTACCTCTTCCACACCCCTGCGTTTCAATTCCTCAAATAC
>JAOABX010000047.1 GCA_026418175.1 Flavobacteriales bacterium | reverse complement strand
CTTATCCTAAAAGCCCTTAAAGCCCTATCCAAATACAACTGGCATTTATCCAACCTGGTAGCTTTTATCCGATTAAACCTATTTGTGAAAATTGAATTACAACATTGGCTCGACAATCCTTTTGATGAGGGAAAACCTCCGCCTTATACCAATCCATTACAGGGGATACTTTTTTAAAACGTTACTTTCGTTATTGAAATGCATTGATTATCAAGCATTCTTTTATCTTAAAAAAAACGTTTAGGACACTATTGTACGATAATATAAATTATCGTACTTCTAAAATTTTAATTTCAGTACGGCGGTTTTGTTGATGTTCCTCCTCTGAACAATTAACTCCATTAGAACAACGATTCACTAATTGTTTTTCACCATACCCTTTGGCTATTATATTCTCTTTTCTTACACCCTTTTTAATCAAATAATTAACAGCAGATTCAGCTCTTTTTTGCGATAATTTTAAGTTAAATGAATCAGAAGAACGTGAATCTGTGTGAGAACTCAATTCTACTTTGATATTTGAATTTTCAATTAAGAATGTAGCCAGTTTATCAAGTTCAATCATACTTTCAACTCTGAGATCAGCTTTACCATAATCATAAAATATATTATTAACGATAAATTTGTCGCCTATTTTCATTTTTTCAAGTTTAGTATCTAGCGATAATGATTCCATGCATTTATCGCTTAAATCAACCGTTTTACTATATTTTAGAAATCCGGCCGAAGTAATTTCAATTTCATAATCATAAGCTCTTTCAAGTAGGGTATCAATTATTCCATTTTTGGCGAAGAATGTAACCGAATTATTTTTATCCAAATTGGTAATTACCACCTTGGCATCATGCAAAGGGATATCACTCTTAGCATCTTTAACTATTGACTTGAATCGAATTTTTAATGGTTGTAACAATACGTTTTCTTTAAAAACTTCAGACTTGTTTTTTCCCAAAGTAGAAACTTTGTGTTCTGTTTTAGAGACATAGCCGTCTTTTTCTACAAAAATCTCAAACAATCCATTTCGTGGTAGGTTAATTGAGATATTACCATTAATATCCGTTGCAAATTTTTGAACTGATTGATTATTTAGGTTTTTCAATAAAATAGTCGACTCAGGCAAGGGTGAATTTTTACAATCATCAATTAAAGTTACAACATCTAATCTGAATTGCGGTAATTCCAACTTTGCTTCAAAAATCTTATCTACATTATCCTCGCGGTCAGAGGTAAATAAAAACTTTTTATTTTTATAATCTTTAATCAATGAAAAATCATCAGCATTAGAATTAACACCTTTACCAATATTTTCTACATAATTAAAATTTGTATTGGTAATAAATATGTCTAAACCACCCAAACCTAAATGGCCATTTGAGCTAAAATAAACATTGTTTTCTTCATCGATGGTTGGAAACATTTCATCATAAGGAGTATTCACCGTTTTACCAGCATTTATAGGTTTAGACCATTGATTATTTTCATTTTTTACATACCAAATATCGGTTCCCCCTTCTCCTCCAGGCATATCAGAAACAAAAATTAGCAAGGAACCATCACTGCTTAATGCAGGATGAGAAAACGAATATCCATCTTGGTTTATATCAAGAGGCACAGGATTAGACCATTTGCCTTTTTCATCTTTTTTAACTTCATAAAGTTTTAAATATACTATTTCTTTTTTGCCTTTCTTTTTTACTTCATTTCTTGAAAAAACAGCATATGTAAAATCTTTATTGAAAGCAATCGTAGCGTCATGCAAATTACTTTTAAAAACCCTATTAAAAAGTTTTACCTTACGAGTTGAATAATTTTGAAAAATTGGAGCATAATATAAATCGGCATAATATGAATTATCCCAACCAAACCTTCGTTGTACAAGCGAATTATTTTTTCTTGAAGAACTAAAAACAATTCCATTATCATAAAACACAGGAGAAAAATCTCCCATTTTACTATTTAAATTTAATGCTTGAATATTCGAAGCAGTAATGTTATTATTTAAATTTTTCAATTTTTCTAAACTGTTTTGAAAATTTTTGGCTTTCATGTTGGCCGGATACTTTGAATAAAATTCATTTCCTATAATTGAAGCCTCATCATATAAATTTAATCGGCACAACACATCTATATAGTCTGCATAATCTTCCTCTACTAACTGACCTTTTTCATTGAGATATTCAAACCAAATTTTAGCCTTTTGATAATTTCTTGTATGGATATTTGCCTGCGCAGCACGCCTAACTTCTTCCCAGTTATTTCGTTTACCAAGTTTGTTCATTTTAGCCAATTCATCATACATACCGGCAGCCCGATAATAATCCCAATTATTAAATGATTCATCAGCTAATTTGGCTTTCAGCCCTTGTGCATTGAGTAAATTAAACGAAACCAAAATAATAAACAGAATGCTTATATACTTCCTTTCCATACTTCAATGAATTAAAAATACCTGGGAGAAACAGATTTTCTTTTTGCACTTCTAAAATCAAAGGATAATACCACTTCGTGACTTCCGAAATTATTTAATCGCATCTCATTAAACAATGGATAGTCGAATGCATATCCGATGGTGAATAAATCTTTATGCGTATATGCAAAATTTAACCCCAATGATTCATGAAAACGATACAATGCTCCAATCCATACGTATTTAAAAAGGTATAAGCTTAAATTAGCATCAAAAGTAATGGGGGCATTTTCAACCATTTTTACCAATACTGAAGGTTTTAAATCAACCACACTAGACAATCGGAACGCATAGCCACCCGTAATAAAATAATGACGCTTTAATAACGCCTCCATGTTTTGCAATGAGGTAACTTTGGGTTCCAGTAACCGTGGGGCAGATATTCCAATGTAATGTCTATCGCCATAGTAATATAAACCTAAACCAACATTAAATTTTGCTTCACTAAAATTGGTTGAATAAAAGGGATCGGAAGGATTAATTACTGTTAAATTACTAAAGTCGTATTGATAAATATCCGCTCCACCACGAATTCCAATTGCTAACCGATGATTTTTTCGATTTAAACGGATATGATAGGCATAATTTGCATATACTCCCGTATTCACCCTACTACCCACCCGATCATGAAACACGTTTACGCCTAAACCCATATTTTGGGATGCAAAGGGCATATGAAAAGATAAAAACTGAGTCATAGGAGCTCCCTCAATGCCCACCCATTGTGAACGATGAACAGCCGTTAGATTTACAGACCCTCTGCTTCCAACATATCCCGGATTAAAAAATGATGGATTAAAAAAATACATTGATGCTTGAGGGTCTTGTTGCCCCCAAGAAAAAACTGTAATCAAAGTTATAAGTATTCCTAAAATATATTTTTTCATAAACTGTGGTGTATTAAACAATATTAATATTGTAATTCTATGTATCCTTTGAAAATCTTAGTACCATCACCAAATAAATCAATCACATAATAATAAGTTCCAACCGGGAGGTATTCACTTCCTAAACTCAGCATTACGTTCTGCCCTACCTTTCCATCCCAATAATTGGATGATAAATATGGATTAGCAGCAAATACAAGATTTCCCCAACGATTGAATATCTTTACAACATTATTAGGATAATTACTTAAATCTATTTCCCATAGGTCATTCATTCCATCATTATTAGGTGTAACCAATTGTGGAATAATCAAGGAATCCGGAATACAGATTAAATTCACCGATAGCGTATCACTACATCCATTATCATCTGTAAGCATGATATAGTATTGGCCTTCTCCAACTTGATTTGCTACTGAGTCGGTTGAAACATTGGGTTGCCAGGTAAAGGTAAAGGGTGATTCTCCTCCAGTTACACCTAAGATTATTCTTCCATTGTTGGTACCACAATTAGGTTGTGTAGCATCTTTCAAGTATAAGTCAACCGGTTGAGGCGAATTTACAATGTAAGTAGCGCTCGCTGAACAAACACCATTTACACTAACCGTTACTGTATAGGTTCCAGCATTCAAATTATTTATATCATCAGTAGATGCACCGTTTGACCAAGTAACATTATATGTTGCGGAAGAAGTTATGCTAAGATCTATACTTCCGTTATTTGAATTAAAGCAGGATGCATCGGTTACCATTGCATTCGATATTTCAGGCTGGGGAGTAATGATTACATTTACTGAACTACTATCCTGGCATCCATTAGCATACTGAATATGGTACCAATACACCCCATTTAATGAACTTGAGGCGGGTGAGATAGTGCTAATAGCTTGTGATGAAGAATAATTATTAGGCCCTATCCACCCAACTGTGTAACTAACGGATGATGAAGGTAAATTTCCCTGCAGATTCAACACACCATTTTCACAAACCGGTTGATTATAGGAAGCTGAAGCTGTTGGCGTTTCTAGTACAGTAATATTAGTTGTGCTTGAGCTTCCACAATTGCCTGAGATAGTGTATGTAATCGTATGGATACCAGATCCTGCCACATTCGGATCGAAAATACCCGAAGCATTCACCCCATTTCCAGTCCAGGAACCTCCAGTATTAGCAGCTGTTAATTGAATAGTACCTTGATTTTGACAAATGGGTGATACCGGATTTATCGTTGAACTTATTTGATTAACTACATCAACAAAAACTGTTTGTGAATTGGTACAAGAAGTATTTAAATCAGTAACTATAACCGTATAATTACCTTCATGTAATACTTCATTCGCTAAAGGAATTATCTCATTAAATAATGAAGATGTAAATGAATTAGGACCACTCCAGGCACAAATCGTGCCAGATGCTGAAGTAACATTTAATTGAATATCACTTCCACTACATACTGGACTATTGCTATACGCTGAAAAGTTGGGCAAACTATTTACAGTAACTACAAAACTAGCAGAGTTTGTACAACTGTTCGCATCCGTTCCGGTTACTGTATACGTCTGGGTGGATGCCGGTACAAAGGCTACCCCATTGCTTACTCCTCCACTCCATGTATAGCTCACCGCTCCTGTGCCGTTCAACGTTACACTCGTTCCGGCACATACCGTCGTGCCCGGTGTAGCATTCACTCCCACCGTCGGCAATGGGTTCACTGTAATGGTTACACTGCTTGTATTCGTACAGCCGTTCGCATCCGTTCCGGTGACTGTGTACGTCTGGGTGGCTGCCGGTACAAAGG
>JAOABX010000046.1 GCA_026418175.1 Flavobacteriales bacterium | reverse complement strand
AGATGTGTATAAGAGACAGACTTAAAGTTGTCTTGCACCAGAATAATGTATGAACCGTTCTCAAGGGAGGATACCTGCAATACATGATGGTTGCCATTCATACGTTCGGTTAGTATTTCTTTTCCATTCATATCATAAATACGAAGTTTAAGACTTTCTGGCAAATCAGTGGTGTGAATATTAATAATATCCTGAGCAATGCTAGGATATACCTGAACTTTTTCATTCATCAGGGAATTGTTTCCGATGCTAGCAGGATATACAAATTCCAAATCATCTGCCCATAACGTAGAACCTGCCTGGCCACTGGATGTAAGTAAATTGGATAAGTTATATCCTGCACTGGCTGTACAAAAAATCACAACGGTATCGGGGGTCCCGTTATCTACATAATTAATGTCAATGGAAAACTGGGTATAATTCGATACAGTGCCAAAAACTTTTTGAGAGCCTTCGCCAACTAAAACTGATTGTTGGTTTAATCCATCATAACGGGTAAGCCAAACACGAAATTCAGCAGAATCACCACTAACCGGAGTATATTTATACCATCCACGGAATTGTTGCGGACGGCCATTGAATTGACGGCCCAAATAAATGGTTTGGTTGGGTATATTCAAATCGCCAGTACCTAAAAATCCGGGCAAGAAAAATGCCCCCAAAACACCGCTTACCATTTTGGCAGCATATGTACCTCCATGCACATCCGATGGGGTTGATTCACGATAGCAAGTTACAGGACCGGTAAGCGGAAAGGCTTGATCTGCCAATTCATTTAAGGTACGAAGAAAATGGGTAGTTCGGTTTGTTCCTGTTCCAGGCTCCCAATAACTCTCGTTGGTTCCGGTAAATTGTGTCCAGGTTTCAACATTACCATTTGTTAATGCCGGTTGCTGGGCTTTTAATGCCAGCGTAGCTCCGGAAAATAAAAGTGTAAATGTTACTTTTTTCATAAGCATTAATTTAAAGTTTATTATTTCAATTAAATCCGATACGAAATTTGAAGTGTGGATAGGCGAGTAGGTGCAATACCTAAAGGCCTAACAGAGTATTCTGCATTCAGCATATTATCCATAATAAATGCAATTTTGAATTTTTTTATACGGTAACTGATACGGGCATCAAATACAACACCTCCATTTTTCTTGCTTTCCATGAAATCGCGGATTCCGTTAAACGCTAAATCATTATCATCTAAAATAAAAAAGAATTTGTCAATATTATTCATAGGGCCATAATAACGTGTAGTAAATCCCACAGTTAAATTTTTCCATTCGATATTCAAATCTGCTTTTACCAAATGTTGAATGCGATACTTCAAAATATAATTGGTAGTATCGGTTGAAGAATTGGCATAAGTAATAACATTTATGCCTGGTGGAATGGTATCATTAAAGTATTTGTAATTGGGTTGTAACGTTTGTGGTAAGCTATAAGTATATCCTGCAGTAAGGTCAATAGCAACTTTTTTCCCAACCTTAAATTGAAGAAAAATTGTAGCATCAATTCCTCGAATTCGAGATTTGCCCGTATTAAAAAATTTAAAACCAATTCCCTGACCAGGCCATTGTCCAACGGCAAATTCGCAAAAGTTATTATATTCTTGCCAAAAACCTGCCACATCAACAAAGCCCAATAACCATTTTCCAGCTTTAAATAATTGTTTTATTCCTACTTCTGCTGTCCAGCTGCTTTCAGGTAATAATGAGTCGTTGCTGAAAAAACCATAGCCTCCCGAAAATGTGTTGATGTAGCGTTCGCCAATGGTGGGGAATCGAAACCCTTGTCCCCAAGAGGCTCTTAAAAATGTTCCATCGGTTACGCGGAAATTGGCTCCAGTTCTGAAAACGGGTTTGCTTGCTTGTTCTTGATTGATTTGAAAATATTCCCATCTACCTCCAACGGTAAATGATAAGCGACCAAAGAAACGTTTTTCTAACTGGGTATATATTGCAAAATTAGCTGCAAAACTTGTACTATCAGGAGTAGGAGCAGAATTGAATACAGATCCGCCTGAATGTGTATAGGTACCCATGGTTCCTGCAATGAGGTTAAGGTCTTTGGTAAGCCAACGCCAGGTTTTTGCATTATTAAAATTCTTTGTGTATTGAAATTCACCGTAAAATGTGGTTGAACGGGAATTTTGTGATTCTACATCAGCATTGCTGTAACTTTGAAAAACACGAGTTTTTAAACTAAACCGGTCCCCTTTTTTATTAAAATAGGTAAGAAAGGGATCTATGTAATAAAATACATTTTTGAAATTGGTTAATGAACCGGGAGCCATGCGATAGATATTGGTATCTGCATCCTGCCAGAAATACGACATTGATTCCTCAAACACAATTACATTGGCATTGAGGCCAAAGGCTAAACCTTCCACTTTTTTTATTCTAAATCTTGTATTAAAATTTATTCGAATACTATGTTCATACTCACCTCGATTAACCCGTGATGTATCAAAATTACTAAGTGGGGGAGGGGCTTTTAGGGGCTCACCTCCTTTATATCCATCATCCCATAACATTTGCCCACCGATCACAAAGTCAACATCCAAAGGTTTGGTTTTAAAAATTCGCGAATGGTAAAAATTTGCCCCCGATTTCATTGGATTAAAACCCGTGAAAGGTTTTTTATATGCATCATTGGGGCCACTATAAATTCCGGTAAACATGCTAACCATGGTTTCCGGCTTATCTTTTGGAAAAGCAGTTCGAATGTTAATTACACCGTTTGATGCGCCCGAGCCGTATAAAACAGATCCTGCCCCTTTTATTACTTCTATCTGATCCATATTTTCCAATGGCAAAAAACTCCATATTGGCCGGCCGGCATCCCCACGCAACATCGGTACATCGTCAATCATAATCAGCACCTTGCTGCCTAAACCTGCTGTAAATCCGCTGGCACCACGAATTTGGGGTTCCGCATCTACCACAGCAATTCCTGGCACTTGTTCAATGGCTAAATCACCACTAGTAGCATTGCGGTTTTGAATTAGTGATGGTTTAACCAATGCAATGGAAACGGTTGATTCTTCCAGTTTGGTGGCATTTTTACTTTCAGAATAGATATATTCATTTAATTCCAATACATTTTCTTCTATAGTAACATCTAAAAATTCAATCTTATCTTCAGAAATAGTGATAGTCTTTTCAAACGCTTTGTATCCTACGGCAGAGAAGTGAATGATGTAGGTTCCGGGTTTAATTTCAATACGATAAAATCCATCAAAATCTGTAATGGTACCTTTCATGTCAGTTTCATCTACATTGGGGTCTGTTTCTTTAATGCCAGGCCTTGTAAGATACACCGTAACCAATGGAACAGGTTCTTTATTTTTATCCAATACTTTTCCTTGTACAGAACCGTTTTTTTGGGCGGTTACAGGTACGAAAAATATACACAATAAAATAAATAGGTTGGCGATAGGGAGGAAGTAGTTGTGTTTCATGAATAATTTCTCAATATTAAGCTAAGGTTACACAAACTTATCAATTATCATAAAAAATGTAAAAAATGACTCAAAAATCGTATCTCCATTTTTACTAAAATTTCTAATAATTTGTTTTTAATTCTTTATTTTGATAGGATAAAAAAATAATATTGTGTAATAGTAAACCTTTTGAAAATCAGATTCCGCCGTATGTTTATATCATGAAACTTTTCTTCATAATAATAGGAATGGGTTTCTACAAATTAGTAATTGCCCAGTTTTCCGATATGGATGGAAAACTATATCCAGTAGTACGCATCGGCAATCAAATTTGGATTACTCGTAATTTAGAAGTTTCTAAATTTTTAAACGGTGACCCTATACCCGAAGCCCGGACAGACGAAGAGTGGAAACGCATGGGAGAAGAGCGTAAACCAGCTTGGTGTTATTATAATAATGATACAGCTATGGGCCGGTTGTATGGAAAACTATATAATTGGTATGCTGTAAATGACCCTCGCGGCTTGGTTCCTTCAGGGTGGAGAATTCCCTCAATGGCAGATTGGGAAAAACTAATTAAACAATTAGGAGGATTGGACATAGCTGGGCTAAAACTAAAATCAGATTCAGGATGGCATTCAAACGGAATTGGAGATAATAGTTCCGGGTTTAATGCACTTCCGGGTGGATATCGTTCTGGTGAGGGTATATTCTATGATTTTAAGCGAAATGGTTATTGGTGGGCAACCACTGTTAGTGTTACATTTGATGCCTGGGGATTTCGATTATTTTATGATCAATCATCTCCTGTAATTGGATATAGTAGTAAGATGAATGGTTATTCAGTACGTTGCCTGATGAATTATCGGAATGATTAATAGGTGTTTCTCTTTTGTTGTTCAATAGAAGGACAGTCTTCGAGAAATTGTTGTATTTAATGTTGTTTAAGCGCAATATTTTAATTTGCTTAAAGATGTGGGAATAAAAAATCCGCCAATTGTTCATTTGGCGGATTTTTCATCTAAAAACAAAATTAAAGCGTATTTTCTCGTGACCCCGAAGAGATTCGAACTCCTAACCTTCTGATCCGTAGTCAGATGCTCTATCCAATTAAGCTACGGGGCCAAAATCGGTACAAAGATACAAGCATGGTTTGATTAAAACAAAAATAATTACACATATATTTTGAAAAATGCAATACAATGCCTAAATTTGCAACCCATTTAATTAAAAGTAGGAAAATAATATGTTGATTATTCCAATCAAAGAAGGCGAAAACATTGATAAAGCGCTAAAGAAGTACAAAAAAAAATATGAGCGTACTGCCATTGTAAAACAATTACGTGATAGGCAACATTATACCAAAAAATCAGTAAAGCGTAGAGATACTATTCTTCGTGCTGCTTTTCGTGAAAGACTCAAGTCGCAACTCGATAACTAAGATTTTCGTATCTTAGTAAGAGTTTCTTATTATGCACGTAGAAAATTTCTTACAATTCATTCGATTTGAAAAGCGTTATTCTGAGAATACTTTAGCAGCTTATAAGAAAGACCTGGAGCAGTTTCAGGTCTTTTTACATTTACAATATACTGAAGTGCTTATTGAAGATGCTTCATTCCATCAGATTCGTTCTTGGATAGTTTATTTGATGCAAGAAGGTGTAAATTCAAGAAGCATCAATCGAAAACTATCTACACTTCGCTCGTTTTATAAATATTTGCTTCGCTCTGGAATAATCCAGAAAAATCCTATGCAGGGGTTGCAAGGTCCCAAAACAGCCAAGCGAAATCCAGTTTTTGTGCCACAAACATCCATGGAACATTTGTTGGATAAGTTCGTATTTCCCGATGGTTTTGAAGGAATAAGGGACCGTGCTTTGTTAGAAACCTTTTATTTTACTGGAATCCGCAGGGCTGAATTGATGGGTATTCGTCTTCAGGATTTAGATTTTAGTATGCATACGCTAAAAGTAATAGGAAAACGAAATAAAGAGCGGATAATTCCTTTAAGCCCGGTATTAGAAGAAATTCTGAAATCGTATATCCGTGAAAAAAATATTGCAGGTTTTACATCTGAATTCTTGTTTGTAAATAATAAAGGAAAACCTATTCAAGCTCGGTTTCTATATTCTACAGTAAATAAATATTTATCAGCAGTAACTACCATTGATAGGAAAAGCCCACACGTATTACGCCATACATTTGCAACCCATATGCTGAATAACGGGGCTGAATTGAATGCTATAAAAGAAATCATGGGTCATGCCAGTTTGGCAGCTACACAGGTTTACACCCATAATTCCTTAGAAAAATTAAAACTGGTTCACAAAAAAGCACATCCCAGATCAAAATAACCATCATAAAAAGTGTAAATCCTGACGTGAGAAATTTCAAATATTTTTTAATTTGCGATAATAAATCTTTAAAATTACAGTATACTATGAATATTCAGGTGAATGATGTGAATTTTAATGCAGAAGAGCATTTGGTAGAATTTGCCCGTAAAAAAGCAGAAAAAATGTATCAGCTACATGATGGAATATTGGGAGTAGAAGTTAATATGAGGTTGGAAAATAATAAGGAAGTTGAAAATAAAACTGCAGAAATACGGGTGTTAGTTCCGGGTAATGATGTGTTTGCCAAAAAAACTGAAAAAACCTTTGAAGCGGCAATAGATGCGAGCATTTTGGCACTCAAAAAACAAATGGAAAAACTAAAATCTCGTTCTTGATACTTAGTCATCATGGGCTGAGTTATTTGGAATGGAAATAGAACCTAAGCTTGTTGTTATTTACCTGATTTACAAATAAATGCCAAAAAAATCAAAAAATCGCAAAATTTTTCCCACTTTTTTTTCACAAGATTTTTGCGATGTTTTAAATCTTTCATACATTTGCAGCCCTTTGAAGTGAAAAGCTTTGAAGGATAGAGGCATAAAAGCATTGTGAAATCTTGATTTCCGTGTTTTTGTGAATCAACAGCCGGAGTAGCTCAGCTGGTAGAGCAGCTGATTTGTAATCAGCTGGTCGGGGGTTCGAGTCCCTTCTCCGGCTCAGTTCTTTGAAAAATAGGGGAGATACCAAAGTGGCCAACTGGGGCAGACTGTAAATCTGCTGCGATTTCGCTTCGTAGGTTCGAATCCTGCTCTCCCCACTTAAAGTTGAGAATAGCGGGAGTAGCTCAGTTGGTAGAGCTTTAGCCTTCCAAGCTAAATGTCGCGGGTTCGAGTCCCGTCTCCCGCTCCAGCATCCTACCCGCGAACCTGTTCCTCCAAGTCCAAGGCAAAGCCGCTTAAGCGCCGCTCCGCAACGCATCACGTCACGCGAGGGATTCTTGGTAAGATCGGGCCGTTATGCGCATTGCGTACGCGTTTGCGGCCGCCCTCTTCCTCCCCGCTGCCGGCGCTGCGAGCGATCCTCCGGCAAGGGCCTGGGAGGCTGAGCTCCGCATACC
>JAOABX010000045.1 GCA_026418175.1 Flavobacteriales bacterium | reverse complement strand
CATTATATGTATAACACTTTAAGTGTTAATCCAGGCTATGCAGGAAGTCGAGATGCAATGAGTATATTAGCATTGGGTCGCTTTCAGTGGGTTGGTTTGGATGGTGCGCCGATGACACAAACCTTTCAAGTGCATTCCCCTATAGCAAGAGGGTTATGCGGGGGCATTAGTTTTCTAAATGATAAGATTGGGCCTACCAATAATACTCATTTAGTGCTTGATTTGGCATACCGTTTTAACTTAGGGAAAAATCATCGCTTATCTATTGGGATGAAAGGAGGATTTGATTTTTTGGAGAATCGGTTAGCTGCTTTAAATCTGGATCAACAAAACGATCCGATGTTTACTCAAAACTTTGCGAAAATGCTCCCTAATGCAGGAATTGGATTATATTATGACCATACGAATTTTTATGTAGGATTCAGTATTCCCAAGTTAGTTGAGCATCGTATCAATGGAGGAAATGCAGATATAAAAAGACATTATTTTTTCATTTTGGGAGGCTATATTCCTGTAGCTCGAAATTTTGATTTAAAACCAACCGCCTTGGTAAAAGTAGTTCCTGGCGCTCCCATTCAAGGAGATGTTACATTAGAAGCTATTTTTACAAAACGTTACTCAGCTGGAGTTTTTTATCGTTCGTTAGATGGCGTAGGTGCGATATTAGGAGTAAACGTGATGCCTAATTTTAGAATTGGATATTCATTTGATTGGCCATTAACTGAGCTGAGCAGAGCGGGTCAATATGGTAGCCATGAAATAATGTTGCGGTATGATTTGAAGTTTGGCAAGATGACCAAAATTGTAAGCCCACGACATTTTTAAAAAACAAAAGATTGCTATGAAAAAAGAAGTATTTATTATAATCATTTTAAATGTAGTAATATCAGGAATTATCTTTAGTCAATCTCCCGCTCGAATAAGTAGGGCAGATAAAATGTTTGAAGGATTTTCCTATCCAGATGCAATAGAAGTTTATGAAAGCATCAAGAAAAAAGATACACATGTAATAAGAAGGTTGGCAGAAGCATATCGTTTGACAGGAAATACAAAAATGGCAGAAAAGTATTATGCCGAGTTATATGCTAGTAATCAAGCTACGCAGGAAGATTGGTACTACTATGGAGAAATGCTGAAGATGAATTCAAAGTATGATGATGCTAGAAATGTATTTGAAGGATATAATAAAAAATATCCCAATGATACAAGGGTTACATCGTATTTGTCGCTACCAGACTTAAAGAGTAAACTTGACAAAAACAGTAATTTATTTAAGTTACACAATCTAAAGATAAATTCATTGGAGAGTGATTTTGGTACGAGTTATTACAAAGACAAGGTTGTATATACCAGTAGCCGAATAGGATTATCTTTTACCTATTACGAATATAATTGGAATAAAAAACGTTTTTTGAACTTGTATAGTTTTTCACCATCCATGAAGAAAAAAACAAAAGTGCAACGAGTACGGGTGATGAAAGCTCAAGGCAGGATAAATAGGAAGTTTCATGAGGGGCCTGCAACATTTAATCATGATGGAACGGTTATGATATTTACAAGAGATACATATGTGCCAAAATCAGCATTAAATACAGAAGGGATACGAGTATTAGAGTTATGGAGTTCAACAAAAAATGAGAAAAACAAATGGAGTGCTCCACAGCCACTACCGTTTAATAATAAGAATTACAACGTGGGCCATGCAGCGCTTACACCAGATGGAAATACATTGTATTTTGTGAGTGATATGCCGGGAGGACTTGGAGAAACAGATATTTATGTAGCCAAAAAGAACTCTGATGGAAGTTGGGGAGAGGCAAAAAATTTAGGAGAGCCAATCAATACGAAAGGGAGGGAAATGTTTCCGTTTTATCATGCAAGTGGGATGTTGATTTTTGCCAGTGATGGGCATCCGGGACTAGGCGGTTTAGATATCTTTTATGCCAAAGGATCAGAAGAAAAATTTGGAGTTGTAAAAAATGTAGGGATTCCGTTAAATAGTTCATCGGATGATTTTGCAATGATATTGGATCAAAGTAGGACATCAGGATATATAAGTACAAATCGTGCAGGCGGCAAAGGGGATGATGACATATACGCATTTGAAACGGAACGTCCTTTCCCATTTAGCAAACGCATAGAAGGATATGCAAGAGACATTCAGAATCCATCAATCGTATTACCCGGAGCAAAGATTAGTCTGAAAGATGAAAATAATGAAGAAATACTTACTGTTCAGGCAGATGAAAGAGGATATTATACGTTTGAAGTAGATGGAGATAAAGAGTATTTACTAACTGGGAAGTTGGAAAAATATAACGATGGAGAGTCTAAAGCCAATACAAATACGGAAGAAGAAGTAGTTCAGGTTGATGTATTGATGGAAAAAATACCATTGATATCATTGAATTGTTTAGTAACAGATAAATCAACAGGCCAACCCATTAGTGGTACTTACATTCAGGTGAAAGATAAAAAAACAGGGGCAATTGTAATGGAAGGGAATACGTTAACAGATGGGTGGATAAGAAAATCGATGGAAGAATTAAAGAAAAACGACCAACTAACATATACAATTAGCATATCGGCAGAGGGATATTTATCAAAGACAGTAGATTTTGAACATACAATTTTAGCAGAAGGTCCTATCAATTTGCATGAGAAGCTGGATTTAACATTAAGCAAATTAGAGATAGGAGCAGATTTAGCAAAAATGATAGATATCAAGCCCATCTATTTTGACCTAGGGAAACATAACATTCGGCCTGATGCAGCAAGAGAATTAGATAAGATAGTAGCAATCATGAAAGAATATCCTAATATGGTAATAGAATTAGGTTCACATACCGATTGTAGAAGTAGTGCTGCTTACAATCAGGCATTAAGTGATAGAAGAGCAAAATCATCGGCTGCATATATTGTAAGCAAAGGGATTGATTCTTCACGTATTTATGGAAAAGGATACGGTGAATCTAAGTTGTTAAATAATTGTGCCTGCGAGGGAAATGTAAAGTCCACTTGTTCAGAAGAAGAGCATCAAAGGAATCGCCGCACAGAATTCATAATCGTAAAAATGTAAGAATATTACCTAATCTTAGGTATCTATTTTACCTATAAAACGGGATTGCAGCCTCTGCAATCCCATTTTACTTTTGTGCCGATAAACTTTAAAAATTTGAGTAATGAAAAGAATTGTTACAAGCATTTTATTGGTTCTTGCAGTATTACAGCTACGTAGCCAAACAGTTACTGCAGATTCGGTGATTATAGGAAATGGTTATGCAAACAAAGCCTTTTACAGTTTTCAAAATGGAACAGTAGCAACCATGCCCAATAATAATTGGGATTTAGCGGTTGCTGTGTATGGTATTCAAACAGCTTCTATTCGAATTAACGGTGGCTTTGGAACCAGATTATGGCAATATACTGCTGGAGATACTACAGCATGGAATGCACTTGATACTACTGGCCTGGCTTCTGGTACTGGGTGGATAGAATGTTTTGATCAGGATACGGCTTATGAGCCCAGTGCGTTTGAATACAATATGACTGGTCATCCCAACTACGGCTGGGGTGTATATAACAGCGTTACCCATGACGTTAATGGAATTGCTCTGTTTGTGACGAAAACATACACCGGATCATTTAAAAAAGTATGGGTGAAAAATCAAAAAGCTACAACAAATACCATGACTATTCGCGTAGCGAATTTGAATGGCTCCAATGATACTACAATAACATTCTCCAAAACATACAGCAATAAAAACTACGTGTATATTGCTTTGGATGATTTAGTTGTAAAAGATCTTGAACCTGCCAATAATACGTATGAATTAATTTTCGATAAATACAATGCATTTATTAATCCCCCTGGAATTTATTATCCGGTAGCCGGAGTACGATTGAACCGTAATATTCAGGCATCTGAAGCACGAAATATCCATGAAAATGATGCGATTTATACCGATTATGTTTTTTCTGATAACATGACGGTTATTGGACATGATTGGAAAATTCAACCTCCACCTGTTTGGGTTATTGTTGATTCGTTATCTTATTTTGTTGTTGATAATCCAGGCAATGTATGGCAAATCTGGTTTACTGGTTTCACCGGAAGTTCAAGCGGTAAATATTATTTTAATAAACGCCAAGTGGCTTTTGCATCGATTGAAGATGAAAATAATACTGTAGTTAAAGCTACGGTATATCCTAACCCAGCTTCTGAACAGGTACAAATTATTTATTCTAATGAAACCCCAACGAATGGGGCTTTACAAGTATTTGATATGACCGGAAAAGTTGTGTACAATGCAATATTATTACCCACTTCCGGGGCTCTTCAAGTGATAAATTGTCAACCTAAGCAACTTGGCTGGAATGCTGGTGTTTACGTGGTACATGTATCCATAAATGGAAAAAATGCTGTTCAAAAATTAATTATTAAGTAATTGATCGAATTGAAACGTATTTTCTTTATACTGCTTTTTGGTTGCGTTTGGGCTGAAATTTCAGCCCAAACTGCATTATTGCAGGTATATGAATCTACACAAAAAAAACCATTATTTGGTGCACATGTATTTGTGGAATCTTCTGATGGAAAAAAAATCTATGATATTACAAATGTTCAGGGCGAACTTAAAAATCCCTTGGTATATGGTACAGGGGTAATTCGAATAGCCCATTTAGGGTATAAATCCATTACTGATACCATTGAAGCAGGGAAATCATATCAATGGTTTTTAACAGAAGATCCTGTGGCATTGAATGAATATGTGGTAACAACACATGCAATTCCTACCCGAATCGAAGAATCTGTATTTAAAATTCGTGTGATTGATCAAAAACGTATTCAGGCCCAGGGGGCTATGAATTTAAGGGATTTATTATTACAGGAACTGAATATACGAATATCACAAGATCCGGTATTAGGTGCTGGGATTCGTATGCAAGGTATTGGTGGCGAAAATGTGAAAATCATGATTGATGGTGTGCCGGTAATAGGCCGGCTGGATGGGAATATTGATCTTAGTCAAATCAATTTAAATAATATTGAAAAAATAGAAATTATTGAAGGGCCTTCCTCTGTAAATTACGGAACCAATGCACTGGGAGGAGTCATTAACCTGATAACAAAAAAAACGGTTAATCATAAACTGGAAGGGAATCTCAATGCTTTTTATGAAACCGTGGGGAATTATAATTTTGATGGAAGACTGGCTTCTCAATGGGGAAAAAACAATTTTCAATTTTCTGGTGGGCGATATTTTTTCGATGGTTTTACCACCCTTGATTCGTTAAAGCGTTTTATGCAATGGAAACCCAAAGAACAATATTTCTCAGACCTACAATACAATCGAGGAATGGGTGCATTGAATTTGAGATATAGTGGCAATTTTTTTCATGAAATCTTAGAAAATAAAGGGGTGCCAGAATCTCCATTTTATGTTACGGCAATTGACCAATATTTTAGAACGATTCGTACACAACAAAATCTTTTTCTTACAGGATTTATAAAAAATTACCATCACCTGGATATTACTGTTTCTTATTCTTATTTCAACCGGCGCAGACAAACCTTCAAAAAAGATTTAGTTACTCTTGACAAAAACTTGTTTGATGAAAATGTAGATGTATTTCATACATGGATGAGTCGCGGAATTTATAATTATCGTAAAAAAAGTTCTCTGGTACATTTTCAAGCCGGATATGAAACAACGGTAGAAACTGCCGAAGGCGAGCGTATTGTGAATGGATTTCAATGGATGGGTGATTTTGCCGGATTTGCCAGTGCTGAATTCTCTATTGCTCAGAAATTATCAATTAAACCTGCGTTTCGATATGGTTTTAATACACGATTTACCATGCCCGTTATTCCCTCGCTTCATGTAAAATTTTCGCCTATCAAAGGGCTTGATTTTCGGGCATCTTTTGCACGTGGATACAGAGCTCCTTCTTTAAAAGAATTATTTTTTGAGTTTGTAGATGCAAATCATAATGTGCATGGCAACCCCAATCTTAATGCTGAAAATTCAAATAATCTAAACGCAGCATTAAGTTATTCCGGTGAAAAAAATTCATGGAGTTACGGAGCATCGATTACAGGATTTTACAATGATATTAGGAATCAGATTCGTACCGTTGCTGTTGCAATTACATCCGATTCAAATGTGTATAGAAATGAAAATATTACTCGTTTTCAAAGCGTGGGTGGTCAGCTGAATGTACAAATGGGGTATAAGGATTTTCAATTGGCGGCAGGATTTGCTTACACCGGAATTATCAATGGACTAAATGATAGTGCATCTGGAAATAACGTATTTAAGTTCTATCCGGAAGTACAAACAACTGCCAGCTATGATTTTAGTCGATGGGGCGGTCGATTTACATTGTTGGTTAAATATACCGGAGCTCAGCCCGTGTTGTATACTCAGTATGATCCCGAAATACAAGGAGATGTAATTAAAGAAGGTAAAATTGATGGCTTTACCAATTTAGATATTTCATATTTACAATACTTCTTAAAAAAACGTATTCAAGTGGGCATGTACGGTAAAAACTTACTTAATATTACTAACATACAGCAAACCCTGGGGATTTCTTCAGGCGGAGCACATTCTTCGGGCTCAGCATTTTTACCTACGCTCTGGGGTGCTACTTTCGGAATTTCATTAAGATATAATTTTATTGTGCATTAAATGGAACGCTGGTTACGTATTTTTATATGGGTTAGCTTATTTACATTACAAACTTCTTGTTTCAAAGAAGATGAACCAGTACCGCCTTACGTTTCTCCTCCCGGCGTTACTACTAATGTGGCTGAAATAGGCCCTTATTACGACAAACAATTATTTTACGATTTACAAACAGATTCGTTTATAAAAGTTGTACACCGCGAATCTTGGGACTTGGCTTTTCAATGCTTGGAAGGAGAATTTCAGGTTTTTTTAAATAGTTCTAAATTAATGCGGGTAGCCAATACTTTAAGTACAAATTTTTATCAAAATTATAATACTACAGGTTTAAATTGGAAATATGATAATAGTGGAGGCTGGTTGGATAGTACAGCTTTTGGTGATTGGGGAACGATCAATGGAAGTAATTATATTTCGTTCAATCATACATATATTGTAGATAGAGGACTTTCTGCTACTACCGGCAATAACTTAGGCTACAAAAAAGTACAACTCTTAGGTTTTCAAAATGGACAATATACGGTGAGGTTTGCCAACTTAGATGGCTCCTCTGAACAAATCCTTAGTTTTACCAAATCAACATTGCATAATTTTATTTATATATCTTTCGACCAAGGAATTGTAAATATTGAACCTCCTAAGCAAACATGGGATTTATTATTTACGCAATATACCACATTGGTTACGCAGCAGTCAACTGGTATTGTTGAAAATTATTCAGTAAACGGGGTATTATTAAACCCTTACAACGTTGTTGCTGCCCGTGAATTTAATAAACCGTTTGATGAAATAATTTACACCGATTTAGCGAACTATAATTTTACAAGTCAACGAGATATTATTGGCTATGATTGGAAAGAATATAATTTTAGTTTATCTGCATATATAATTTATCCTAATAAAAATTATATCATACGAGATGTTGAAGGTAATTACTATAAGCTACGCTTTACTAGTTTTACCAATGCTGAAGGGATAAGAGGATATCCTACTTTTGAAGTAGCCCGATTTTAATTTTACCCTGTTTAAGGGATTTTTTTTGCACTAAACAGCTTTTAATATTGTATTTATTTTAGGAGCATGAATCAGCAGGTCTTGCATACAGAATTATTAATGCCTTTGAATAGCTTGATAATAATTGAGTGCTGTTGTAGAAAGAAAAAATGCTGCAAGAAATTCAAACAAGGTAAACGTTGTAAAAATTGCCCGAAAGAGTAATATTAAATAATAATATAGAAAAAGCACCGGATTTCTCCGGTGCTTTTAATTTTTTTACAAACATTAATTATTCGTGAAATACCACGATTCGCTTATATATCAGCCCTTTGTTTGTTTTAATGCCAAATATGTATATACCATTTTTTAATTCACTCACATTCATTGTAAATTGAAGCGAATTTGCAGTATATACTCTAACTAATTTGCCTTGCAAATCCAAACATTCAATGTTTTGGATTAAATCAGAAGATTGAATCTGTATGAAATTTCTGGCAGGATTTGGATAAAGTTGAATAGAAAAACCCTCAGTAGTTTCTATAGAAGCATACCCAGCAACAACACAGTTTGATGTGTCAGTACAATTCCCTACAGTTACGATAACAGCATAGTTCCCTTCCACCGTAGCAGTGAATGTTTGGCTAGTTGCTCCAGCAACTGGTTG
>JAOABX010000044.1 GCA_026418175.1 Flavobacteriales bacterium | reverse complement strand
ACTTTGATCGGTAAATGTTATTGGTGTGCCTTCGCATTGCGAAGTAAATGTATAGTTAGCATTGGGCTTATCATAAATGATGACTGGTGCGGTTTCAGAATCAGTACATCCATCACTGTTAGTTACCGATAATGTTACATTGTACGTATTAGCAGTAGTATAGGTGTGGGTGGGGTTTTGTTGATTATTTATTGGACTACCATCACCAAAATCCCATTGCCAAGATTGAATGGGATTTGCATTGCCTGATGTGGATTGGTCTGTGAAATCAGCAGGCACTCCAAAACATACATCTGTTACATCAAAATTTGCCTGTGGCCCGGGAAGTGTATTAACATTTAGCTGAACGGTGTCTCTACACCCGTTTTGTGTAGTTACAATTAATTCTACTGTATAATTTCCAGTATTTGCATAGGTGTGTTGTGGATTTTGCTGGTTAGATGTATTCCCATCGCCAAAATTCCATTGCCATTGATTAATTGGTACATTGTTATTTGTAAAAGATTGATCGGTGAAAGGTGTAGCTTGGTTAGGGCAGGCTGGATTAAATGTAAATTGAGCAGTAGGAATTGTGGGGGTAAGATTTGTATTTAAGGTCACCTGACATTGATTCGAAATCACAGAAGTCATAGTTACACTCACCTGCTGAAACATTTGGGGATTGGGAATAACAATGCTTGATACATTTGGGCCACTTTGGCCGGTTGACCAGCTATAATGCCCAAAGCCAAGCGGGGCTTCTATCAATGCAGAATTATCTCCCGGACAATAAGTAACGTCAAGCATCAGAGGCCTGCAAAAGGCTGCGATGTAGGCATATCCATAATGTCCTCCTAAGGAACAATCGCGGGTAAAAAACTCCAACGTTATGGTTTGTCCCATGTACGGTGTTAAATTTAAACCCACTGTACGCCAATTCTGATAAGTAACTCCCCCGCAATTTTGAAAATTACTGCCTGGCATTCCTGCATAAACAGAATATTGCCCACAAGTAGGATCTATTACTTGATTGCTTTGGTTTAATACCCGTAAGTCGAAGGTGGGCTGTTCACTCGGAGAATGGCCAGGATCCTCCATAACCACAGCATATTGATATACGAATAAAGCATTACTTGGATCTACTGTCAATGTATAACGAATGGCTTCCGCTTCAGCCCCGGTATTTGCGTTACCTAAACGACAAGAAAAATTAGCCCCCGGAGGTATCATTTGTACTGCCCCACATGCATTGGGATCATTCCCTTGAGTAGTAATTATAGTGTGACGACCTGGAACTATACCTGGAGTTTGAAAGGGATTTCCATAAAATCCCGTAAATCCTTGCCAATTATTGAAATTGCCTTGTGAAAAGTCTGCATTTGGGCAATTTTGACTTATTGAAAATAGTTGGGTAAAAAATAAAAAAATAATTAGATGTACTAATTTTTTCATTTAGGTTGATTTACAAGCTAATTTAATAATAATTGTTTTCTTTTCAAATTAAATTTTTTAGAATAAATAATGCAAAAACAAAAATATAGGTTGCATTTATTATAAATATGTTAATAACTCTGCTAAAAAATGGCAGATTTTATAACAGGGTTAACGAATCATTAATTTCTAACTTCGTTGATTAATATATAATGCAAAACGTGGAGAACTTGTTTGATGTGATTGTAATTGGAGGAGGAATTGTTGGTTGCGCTACAGCCTATAAACTACAGGAACAATTCCCGACATTGCGTTTGGCAGTACTTGAAAAAGAACCTCACCTGGCCAATCATCAAACCGGAAACAATAGCGGTGTAATTCATTCTGGGATTTACTATAAACCCGGATCATATAAAGCAAAAAATTGTGTTGCTGGCCGACGCGAATTGGTTGAGTTTGCGAGAAAACACGGCATTGCCCATGATGTATGTGGCAAATTAATTGTAGCAGTGGAAGAATGGGAGTTGCCTTTGTTAGAGAAAATATATCAACGTGGCATAGAAAATGGCATTGAAGATATTCGAATGGTTGGCCCGGAAGAAATAAAACAAATAGAGCCCTATTGCGTAGGGTTAAAGGCAATTCATGTGGGGTGTACTGGGATTATTGACTTTCGGGGTGCTACAGAAAAAATGGCGGAGTTGGTTACACAAATCAATCCTGAAAGTAAAATTTTTACATCTACCAAAGTACTGCATACCAAGCGGGAAGGAAACTGGAGTAAGGTGCAAACCAACAGGGGCGAGTTCAAAGCACGATACCTTATTTTTTGTGCAGGATTACAGAGTGATCGCTTAGCCAAACAAGACGGTGTAAAACTGGATATGAAAATTGTAGGTTTTCGGGGCGACTACTATGAGCTAACTGAAAAAGGAAGGCACAAAGTAAGAAATTTAATTTATCCTGTTCCTAATCCACAGTTTCCGTTTCTTGGAGTGCATTTTACTCGTATGGCGCTGGGGGGAGTAGAGTGCGGCCCCAATGCCGTATTTACGTTTAAACGCGAAGGGTATAAAAAAACAAGTTTTAACCTGCGTGATACGTGGGATGCACTAACCTATCGAGGTACGTGGCGTTTGTTTTTTAAACACTGGAAATTTGGATGGGATGAATACCGTCGGGCATTTTCTAAAAAATTATTTTTAAAAACTCTACGACGCCTGATCCCTGATTTGCAAATGGATGATATTGAACCTGGCCGAGCTGGGGTAAGAGCCATGGCACTCGACCCCTATGGAGAAATGATTGATGATTTTAAAATTGAATATAAAGATCATTCCATTCACGTACTAAATGCCCCCTCACCGGCAGCATCTGCTTCGCTGGCTATTGGAGCGCAGGTGCGTGATATGGCCATTGAATATTTTAAGCTAAACCAACTACACTCTTAAACTACTGATTATGCTGGGATTATTTGGTAAGAAAAAAATAAAAGCTTCAGAGCTAATACCTACTTATGTACGTGCAATCTATGAAGTCATTGAAAAAGGATTTCCAGAAATTGCCGGTTATATTAATGAAGAAAAGGAATTTCAAAAATCGCCCAATCTTTCCGATAGGGAATATGAATGGTTTTTGTATATAATTTATGCGGGGAATATGATAAATCTGGATCAGTATTTTGAAAAACATGACGCCGAAAAACTTCGTTTGCTAATTTCAAAAGAAGTAATTGATTTTTTAGGGAAAGACCCGGATGTAACGGATCAGATTATTTATGATTATGAAGTGTTTTTACGCGATTTGTTTCAACAAAGTAAAAGCTTGGTAAAATCTATGTCGCTGGCCATTTTTCATAAATATGATTTAAATAAATATCAAAAAGAACATTTTCAAAAACTAAATACTCCCAGCCCAATCGTCTTGAAAGAATTGAATGAAATGGTGGAGTTCTTTTTGTGGAATTGGGATGATTACTTATCGAAGTATAAAGTGGCTATATCTTGATTCAGATAAAACGCTTCCCGGCTTTTCTGAATTTTTCCCAGTCATGCGGTGTTGGAAATGAATAATAAGATGGAGATAAATTATTTATTACCGGAGTAAAATCCTTTTTCCTTATTTTATCTAAGGCTTGTAAAATCAATTCAGCACTAATGGAAAAACATTTTTGATACAAAGAATCTACTGTATCTTTATCTGTAATATCAACAGCTTTTTGGCATAAAACTGCACCTTTGTCGATGCCGGTTTCCATCAAATGAATGCTCACACCACATTGCGTTTCCTGATTGGCCATGGCCTGAAATACCGGCCAGAGTCCTCCGTAAGCTGGGAGCAAACCACTGTGGCGATTTATGCATGCTATGCGTGGTAAAGCCAGCAGTTTTTTTGAAAAAATAAGCGAATTTGAACTAATGATTACATCGGGTGCACCCTGTTGTAAAAATTGAAAAATTTCTTCTTTATTCAATGTGTTATGTGCTTCGATGTATGGAATTCCAAATGCATTACAAACATTTCGTACGCTGTAAAATCGAGTTTGTTTGGTGGATGGTTTTGTGAAATAGTTAAGCAGTTGATTGTAGAATTTTCGGAAAACTAATTTTATAATTTCAGAAATATGTAATTGATAAAAATTTCTTACTAAGTATGTTTCGATGTTGTGCTTTCGTGGAATTTTTCTAACGATAACAATGCCGGTAACTTTATCAGTGGTTTTTCGCAGAAATTCAGCCAGCATGTCTGGATGATAAAAACTTGTTTCATCAATAACCCAACAAATGTTCATAACTGTTTTGAGATTTGATGGATCCATGTTCTCAATTCCGGCCGAAGCATTTCCTGCATTTCTTTTTGGCGGTTAAGATGGCGATAATATTTTTTTAAGGCCGGGTAAAAATCCCAAAAATGCTCTTCTTCAGGAAGTGCTTGTCCGGGGTGAAATAATATTTCTACTTCATCATGACTTGTTAATATAGGTTTTATCAAGTCAAATGAATGTTTGACTTTTGATAGCTTCATATTTCCGGTATGCAAAATGCCTATAAACCAGGAAGGATATTTTACTGCTTGATTTTGTAATAATTGAATTGCTTTTTGGGAGAGGTTATTTAATAGCATTACTTTAGCTGGATTACTAGTGGCTATGATATGCGGATAATACCTGATGGTATGTTTGGCAGAAGTTTTTTCTCGTGGAATACGGATATAGTCAATCTTTAATTCATCAATCAGCTCACTTAGGCTTTCAAAAAATAGAGGAATCATGTGAATGTGTTGATGACTGTCAACTCTAAGCCTTGCACCGGGTTTTAAAATGTTTTTTACTTTCTTGATTTGTGCTACCATTTCATTTTTTATATCCCGTTTCATTGCCATACGTTCTGCTCCGGAGGCACTATGAGTAGCTGTATAGAGCGTAAAAAAAGAGCGATTAAATCTTCCATCGGCAGTACAAAAAAATGTTCCAGCCGACTGTGGATGTAAAGCCTTGCCTTCAATGAAATTAAGATGCACCTGTAGTTCAAACGAAGCTTGGTTATATAACATTACCGCCTCATCAAATGCATATCCATTGGGCATGATACTAGCAGAGTGTAACACACCATCTTCCCATGCCTTGAAAATATTGGCATTAATACCGTGTGTTAGCCCGAAATCATCAGCATGAATGTAAATTCGGCTCATCCGTCGAACGAAATTAGTGTTTTTGACAGATTCCTTTTACTTTCGGCATCAATAATCTTGCTTTGTTATGGATCAATTTAATCAGCTCTTGCAAAAAGCATCTCGTTCGTCGTTTTACATGATGATGTTGAATTTGAGTCTTTGGAAGAAAATACCGTTCAATAAACCACATGGTTTTCGCATTACCAAAATACTGGAGCATGGATTTGAAATTACTATGCCTTATAAACGTAATAATTTGAATCATATCAAAGGCCTTCACGCTTGTGGGTTAGCCACGCTAAGCGAATATGTAGCCGGGCTTACGTTGCTTCGTAAAATAGGTGCTAAAGAATATCGCCTTATTATGGAGAGTTTACAAATGAAATATTTTTATCAGGCTAAAATGGATGTATCAGTTAAATTTGAACTGGATGATTCTTGGGTGGAAGAGCATGTAAAAAAACCATTGCAAAATCATGATGCCGTAATGGTTGAATTAAATGTAAATGTTTTTGATGCACAAAAAAATCATATTTGTACCGGAACTACTCGCTGGCAGGTAAAGCGGTGGGACAAAGTGCGTACTAAGGTATAAATTAATGATTAGGCCCGCAATTGCAGCTATTAGAAAAAAAAATTTCCACTTCAGGCAACATATTTCGAATACCCTCCCGATCGCCCTCGCTGGTATCAGTATTCCGCATATCCAGGTATTTGAGATTCACACACTGAACAATACTATCTGGTAAACGAAACAGCGGATTCCCGTTAAGATTAAGGTATTCTAACTTTTTCAAGTCACCCAACCGGGCAGGTAGTTTCCATACTTTATTTTTTCGAAGGTCAAGCTTTCTGAGGCGTTTCAAATCACAAATTTCTTCCGGAAGTTCTTCTAGCTTGTTCATGGCTAGGTTAATATCTTCTAGCCGGGTTAATTGACCAATTTCTGCCGGAAGTTTTTCCAACTTGTTTTTGCTTAGATCTAATTCTACCAAATTTTTAAATTGTAGAATTTCCTTGGGAAATTTGGTGAGTTTTTTACCGCTGAGTGATAGGCGTTTTACTTTCAGGGGATTTTCAAGAGCAAGTTTTAAATCGGTATATAATATTTCTTCCCTAAAAACGCCATCCTGTGCATGAACGGGAAGAAGTATGTTCGTAAATGCAATCAAAAAAATAATATATCTAATCAATGATTTCACGCGTTCTTTTTAAGCAATTCTCGTGCCTGCTTTTCATCTAAAATTAACTGTTCTTTGAGCTCTTCCAGGCTATTATATTTTTCTTCATTACGCATTTTAGCGACCATATAAATTCGAATGCGTTGATTATACAAATCTTCTGACCAATCAAACACATGAACTTCGATGGTTACTTGATCAGTTTCTTCCACAGTGGGGCGCTTGCCAATACTCATCATGCCTTTATATTTCTTACCTTCAATATCAATTTGTACGGCATAAATCCCAATCCCAGGAATAAGCTTCAGTGTATCTGTAGGTTGAATATTGGCGGTAGGATATCCAAGGGTTCTGCCAATTTGATTCCCTTTTACAACCGTTCCTTCAAAGTTGTAAAGATATGTTAAAAAAGTATTTGCAGTTTGAATATCACCGGCCAATAATGCATTTCTTATTTTGGTACTGCTAACTTTGATGTCATCAATATCTTGCGGTGGTATTTCTTCCACTTCAAATCCAAACCGAGGAGCCAGCTTTTGCAGTTGCTCAATGCTTCCCTCCCTGTTCCTCCCAAACTGATGATCGTATCCAATTACTAAACATTGGGTATGTAATTTATTTACTAATATATTTTCAACATAAGATACGGCTGTGAGGCGGGAAAATTCCAAATTAAAAGGGATAACGACTACATGTTCCACACCGGCTTGTTCCAGTAAATGTAGCTTTTCATCCAGAGTTGTAAGCAATCGGAGTTGATTATCATCGGGAAATAAAACTAACCGGGGGTGTGGCTCGAAAGTAAGTACAACCGACTCACCATTAATTTCATTGGCTTTTTGTTTTATACGCTCAATGATTTTTCGGTGACCGATGTGTACACCATCAAAGGTGCCGGGAGTAACTACCGGCCGCCTGATTGAAATTTCGTAATCTTGCCCCCTGTAAACCTTCATGAAATATATAAATTCCCCACAAAGGTAACCAAATACAGCAGGTTTTGTAAACAGAAACTTATCGGGCTGTTTAAAAAAGATAATAAAAAATAGTTTTCTTCCTTTGGGTGTGGATATTAATTCTTAATTTCGCGCCACATTTTAAAAACTTAAAATCGTTCATCATGTCAGTGGCTACAGGAAAAATTGTACAGATCATCGGTCCGGTAATCGATGTAAGATTTGAATCAGAAAGTCATATCCCCAACATTTTGGATGCGTTGGAGGTTAAAAAGGATAATGGGGAAGTATTGATATTAGAATGTCAGCAAGACATAGGTGAAAATACCGTTCGTTGTATTTCCATGGATTCTACTGACGGGCTTCGTCGTGGAATGCAAGTCGTTTCTAAAGGACAACCGATTACTATGCCGATTGGTGAAGAAATCAAGGGTCGGTTATTTAATGTAGTAGGACAGCCCATTGACGGTCTTCCTGAAGTAAAAAGTGATAAAGGATATTCCATTCACCGTCAGCCACCTAAGTTTGAAGAGTTATCTACTGCACAAGATGTATTGTTTACCGGTATTAAAGTAATTGACCTTATTGAACCCTATGCAAAGGGTGGAAAGATTGGATTGTTTGGAGGTGCCGGTGTAGGCAAAACTGTATTGATTCAGGAGTTGATTAACAACATTGCCAAAGGATACGGTGGTCTTTCTGTATTTGCCGGTGTGGGTGAACGTACTCGCGAAGGGAATGACCTGATGCGTGAAATGATTGAAGCCGGAATTTTGAAGTATGGCGAAAAATTCAAGCATTCCATGGAACAAGGAGGCTGGGATTTATCCGCTGTTGATTTGAACGAACTTAAAGATTCTAAAGCAACTTTCGTTTTCGGACAGATGAATGAACCCCCTGGAGCTCGTGCTCGTGTGGCTCTTTCCGGACTTTCAATTGCTGAATACTTCCGAGATGGGGATGAAAACAGTGGCCAAGGACGGGATATCCTTTTCTTTATTGATAATATTTTCCGCTTTACTCAAGCAGGTTCTGAAGTATCTGCTTTGTTGGGACGAATGCCTTCAGCTGTAGGTTATCAGCCTACACTTGCTACTGAGATGGGTCTGATGCAGGAGCGCATCACTTCTACCAAGCGTGGTTCTATTACTTCTGTTCAGGCGGTATACGTACCTGCGGATGACCTTACTGACCCTGCTCCGGCTACTACCTTCTCACACCTGGATGCTACCACGGTATTGAGCCGTAAAATTGCGGAGTTGGGTATCTATCCTGCCGTAGATCCGCTGGATTCTACTTCTCGTATTTTGACACCTGAAATTGTGGGTGAAGCCCACTATCGTACAGCTC
>JAOABX010000043.1 GCA_026418175.1 Flavobacteriales bacterium | reverse complement strand
AGCTAATCCTGTAGCTGTTTGAGTAGGTTGACCATTGTTCCATAAATAATTATATGGCGAAGTTCCACCAATAGGGTTTGCTGTAGCTGTACCATTTACATCCAAATCAGTAGGGGAAACACCTGTACTACTCATGGTAATTTGTAATTGAGCAGGAGTTAATACATTGGCACAGGTTGAACCAATACAACCTAAATTATCGGTAACATTCACACAATAATTTCCTGCCCCTACACTAATAGAAGTTGAAGTAGCACCATTATTCCAAGCATAGTTAAATGGGCCTGTTCCATGAGTAATTTGAGGTGTTAATAATGCTACGTCTCCAAAACAATTCAGCATCGTATCATTTAATGATACAATAATTGCCGGGGGAAAAGTAAGTGTAATTTGATCACTGGCTATAGCACAGCCTGCTCCATGTCCATAAGAAGTTGCTGTTAAAGTAACACTACCACTTAAAACTTCAGCCGGAGTAGGTACATACATAATGGTAGCTTGCCCATTTCCTAATATTGTATCATTAGGTGAAAAGGTTCCACTACCTCCGCTCCATACAACACCGGTTGCATTCGTAAAATTAGCTGTAATAAAAGCATTGGGGGATTCTGGACATAAGATTTGATCAGGCCCTACCGTTAATGTTGGAGGATTGGTTGTATTTACAATGACCGGTTTTAATGGTGATGGACAATATAAAGGGTGGTAATATCTATCTCTAACTTCTAGAGAATACCCTCCTCCGGTAGTTACATGAACAGAACTTGAAGTACCAATTACTTGAGAGGGAGTGTTTTGTCTCCAAATATAACTATAGCTTGCTGGGTCACCTCCGTTTACAATAGAATTTAAAGTTACTCCCCCAGAACCTACGCAAAAGCTGGCCGGGTTTGGAGTTACTGAATAATACAAGGAATCTAAATTATAAATTCTTACTGTATCACATGAATAAACATATCCACAAGTAGAGGCTGTAGGAGAACCACATACTCTATAATCAATATATGGTGGTGCTCCAGATATTGCCGGAGTATACGTTGGATTAGCACAATTTGTACAACTTAAATAACTATTATAAGCCCCCGGAGCTCCAGGATATATAGAATTCCAAGAAATAGTACCCGGAACTAATCCGTATGTTCTTAAAGGTTTAGCACATTTAATTCTTACTGTATCATTTGGCGGGAAAGTGGGTTTTGCTATTGATTTTATGTAATACGTATTTCTATTGTTCCCTGGTTTGCAAAATGTAATATGATGTGGCCCTGGGCCAGAAATACATATTGGACTTCCTACTGGTATTTCAGGTCCACAATTTATTTGATAATACAATGAACCACTTGGTATTGCCTGGCTTGGATCTGCTACTAAATCAAATCCTACCTCCACCATGGCAGCATTGGGGTCTAATAACACTTCAAAATAAGTACATCTTGTATTAGATCCACAACAACTTTGATTGCGACTATGGGTGGGCGAAGTCCATTGTCCATCGGGTTGACCAACTAAATTAACGTAATGATATGGCACACCCGACTGACAATTGGATGGATTAGGCATTGGTGGCTGTGCAACAGCTATCTTAAAAAAACTTATTATTAATAAGCTAATAAAAATCTTGATTTTCATATTATGTTTTAATAAATACCCTGACAAAACAACACATCTTAAAGAAATAAAAACATGATAATTATCATGTTTTTAAAAAAATGATAGATGATGATTTCCTTCGTGCGATCATCATATTGGAAATACTCGGAATATACTTATATCCTATACCAAAAGGTAAGGGTTTTATTTTCGATTTATCGCTGTATATCTCTCGAAGCTGAGGCTGATCATGCATCGCAAACATGGCTATCGACGATGTATAGCTTGCATAGTTGGTATTATTCCAAATATTATGAGGTAAAAACTGAGATTCCTTAGCCAAAATTCTATCCGGATAATATTCCAATTACTGGATGATAAAATTTGAATAATGATTGCATTTCTCACCAGACTGTGTAAACCCGGCCTCTATTGCGCCATATTTAATGACTCATTTAAGCGAAGTATTTCATCAGCAAGCCACAATAAAAAAAGTAAAAAAGCAGTTGTTAACTCGACAAGCTAAAATTCTAAACTGGTAGGTAAACCGATATCTACCATGATGGCAATGAGCAATGATGTGGCTGAAAATAATCCAACGTTTGGTAGCATATGGGTTGGCATGGTTGCAACTTGTGCGCAAAGCTAACAAGAATTCCTATTTTTAAACTTTCAATTTACATGTACATGAATAAGATAAACATTTCATTAAGTATCGCGATTTTGTTAACAAGCTCATGGGCTTGCCAAACCAACAGAATACAGGTAAAAGAACTTAAAACACTCATTGTTGAGGGCAGCAAAGATCAGCAAGCATCATTAGAAAAATATCAGCCTTCTGCTAAACGAACTATAGATATATTACATACTGATTTATTTATAACTCCCAACTGGAATGATAAAACGTTGCAGGGCAAAGCCATTCTTTATCTGAAACCTTACTTTTATTCCTTAAGTAGCTTTGAGCTGGATGCCAAAGCATTTACATTAGGAGAAATTTCTATTCGATATAAAAAATCAAACCTTTCCTTTAAAACATCTTATAATAATTACAAACTTCAAATTCATCTGGATAAGGAAATATTGCGTTCAGATACCCTTGTAGTTGAAATTCTATATACTGCTAATCCATATAAAATTCAAGCATATTGTCCTGATTTAGATCCTTACTCCCATGGATTTTATTTTATAACACCTGACCCTACTACTCCTACCAAACCCTATCAGCTATGGACGCAGAATGAACCGAAGGATGCTTCACTATGGTTTCCAACAGTAGATGAACCTAACGAACGTATGACGCATTCTTTAACCATTACTCTTGGCGATTCCCTTGTAAGTTTATCAAATGGCGAATTGCGTTCATCGGTAAAAAACAACGATGGTACACGTACAGATACCTGGGTGATGAATCAACCTCATGCACCGTATCTGGTAGCATTGATTGCCGGCAAATATAGCATAGTTAAAGAATCATATAAAGGGAAGGATGTTTGGTTTTATGTAGAACCACAATATGAACAATATGCAAAAAACATATTAGGAAATACTGTAGAAATGATGCACTTCTTTTCGGATAAATTAGGCGTGGAATATCCATGGAATAAATACCATCAGGTATTTGTACGCGATTATGTTTCAGGAGCTATGGAAAACACCACTTGTGTAGTGTTAGGCGAATACATACAACAAACCGATCGTGAACAGCTTGGCAACAGTCACGAAACTACCATCGCTCATGAATTGTTTCATCACTGGTTTGGTGATTTGGTAACTTGCGAATCGTGGGCAAATCTACCCCTCAATGAATCGTTTGCCAATTACAGCGAGTATTTATGGTTAGAATATAAATACGGAAAAGAAGCAGCCGATTTTCATCACCGCAATGATATGCAGGATTACTTTGATGAGGCTGTTGAAAAAAATGTACCCTTAATTCGTTTTTATAATAAAGGCCCAGAGGATATGTTTGATCTGCATTCTTACAACAAAGGTGGAAGAATTTTACACATGCTTAGAACATATGTGGGAGATGAAGCATTTTTTAATGCATTGCAACTTTATCTATCAAGGCATGCCTATCAAAGTGCCGAAGTACATAACTTGCGATTAGCTTTTGAAGAAATAACCGGGGAAGACTTAAATTGGTTTTTCAACCAGTGGTTTTTAAATAAAGGGTATCCTTCACTTGAAATCACTTATGAATATAACGAGAAAGAAAAAACTCAGGAAATAACTATTGTGCAATATCATGAAGCCTCATTTGCTCCTTTATTCATTATACCTATTGATATTGATTTATACAAAAACGGAATTGCAACCCGTTATCGAGTATGGCTCACTGAAAGTAAACAAACCTTCCGGTTTGAAGGCGTTACATCAAAACCGGATTGGATTAATGTGGATGCTGATAAGATATTGCTATGCAAGAAAATTGATAAAAAAACTACTGATGAATTTATTTTACAATTCAAACAGGGTAAAAACCTGATAGATAAACTGGAAGCACTGGAACATTTTTCTTCACTTCAAGCAAATCAAATGAATAACGATATATATACCTGTATAAGAGAAGGAGTAAATAGCCCAACATCCTATATTCGAATAGAAGCATTGAACCTGCTTAAAAAACTTCCATCGTCTTACCAATCTGAAATCAAACAAACTATTTCAAATTTGATATTAAATGATGCCGATGTAGATGTTCGCATACAAGCCATCAAATTAAGTGATCAATACTTATCCAAAGAAGAATTGATACCGCTACTTCGGGAAGCAACCAAAGACAAAGCCTGGAAGGTTATCAATGAAGCACTTTACAAACTGGTACAGTATGATGGTCAGTTTGTGGTACAGTTTTGTTTCGAAACGTTAAGACAAGACAAAACTTCCTCAACCTTCATTGCTACGGTAGCCAATTTATTTAGCGGTTTGGGAGAAAATGCAAATCTAGCATCCTTGTATTTTGAAAATTTCACCCATTTAAATGATCCTGGAGAAGAAATGAATTTTTTGTATGCTATGGGGCGGTTTATGTCAAACGCTCCGATCGATATAAAAGAATCAGCTGCTGGTTTTTTCTATTTGGTAATTTTGAATGATCCCATGTGGTACACCCGTGCTGCCGCATACAACGGGTTACTACAACTTTTTGAAAGCTGTGAAAAACAAATTAAAACAGAAAAAAACGAAGCAACAAAAAAAAGGTTGAAAGAGCTAAGTACAATTATTCATAAAAAATATTCTGAATTGTATGCCAGAGAAAAAAATCAAGAACTGCTGGAATACATTACCCCTTTGAAATAGATTAACTATCTGCGAATATATTTAAAATCAAGGCCTCGAAATACAGCACCATCGCCTAGCATTTCTTCTATGCGCAACAATTGATTGTATTTAGCAATCCTATCGCTACGTGATGCCGAACCGGTTTTAATCTGTCCGGTTCGGAATGCAACCGCCAAATCAGCAATAGTACTATCTTCTGTTTCACCGGAGCGATGACTCATCACAGTGGTATATCCTGAGGCATGTGCCATTTCAATAGCTTGTGCTGTTTCTGTAAGCGTCCCGATTTGATTTACTTTAATTAAAATTGAATTTGCAACCCCACGTTCTATTCCTTGCTTCAAACGCTTGGTATTGGTAACAAACAAATCATCACCTACCAACTGTATTCGGGTACCCAGTTCTTTAGTTAGAATTTCCCATCCTTTCCAGTCATCTTCAGCCATACCATCTTCTATCGAAATGATTGGATATTTATCACACCACTCTTTCCAATATTGGGCCATCTGTGCAGAAGTAAGCTTATGACCGGTTGACTTTTTTAAATGATACACTTCTTCATCCGGATTAAAAAATTCTGAACTTGCAGGGTCTAAAGCAATCCAAATATCATGGCCGGGACGATATCCGGCTTTGTCAATGGCTTCTAATACCATCTGAATAGCCTCTTCATTCGACTTAATATTAGGAGCAAATCCACCTTCATCTCCTACATTGGTTGATAAGCCTCTACTTTTCAATACTTGTTTTAATTGATGAAACACCTCCGTTCCCATTCGTAAGGCTTCACTAAACGAGGAAGCACCAAAAGGCATTACCATAAATTCCTGAAAATCTATTCCATTATCGGCGTGACTTCCTCCATTTAATATATTCATCATAGGAACAGGAAGCACATTGGCACTCATTCCACCCACATACCGATACAATGCTTGTGCAGATTCAGTGGCAGCTGCCTTGGCTACCGCTAATGATACACCCAAAATGGCATTGGCTCCAAGGTTTGCTTTATTTTCGGTTCCATCTAGCTCTAACATCCTGTGATCGATGGCTGCTTGGTCAAACACATAAAAACCATTCAGTTCTTCATTTAATATTGTATTAACATTCTGAACAGCTTTCAATACTCCTTTACCCAAATATACCTTTTGATCATGATCACGAAGTTCTACAGCTTCATGTACTCCAGTGGATGCACCGGAAGGAACTGCCGCCCTACCAAATCCACCCGTATCAGTAAACACATCAACTTCTAAGGTCGGGTTCCCTCTGGAATCCAGTATCTGGCGGGCATGAATTTTGGCTATGACACTCATAAATAGATTTTGGGCCAAATTTAACGATTCACAAGTATTAACCTATCGCGTTGAAAGATTTTAAAAAAAGTCTTGTTTTTTTTGAAACCGATACTTAATTTTGCGTCCCATTTGAATAAAATGGTAGTTCTTATTTTTATGGCCCGTTCGTCTATCGGTTAGGACACAAGATTTTCATTCTTGGAAGAGGGGTTCGATTCCCCTACGGGCTACAAACTTCCCAGTGGGAGCTTAAATAACGATACAATGGCAAATATTAAATCTGCAAAAAAAAGAATTCGTAATAGCGAAGCAAAGCGTGAACGCAACCGCTATCAGCATAAATCTACACGTACTGTAATTAAAAAGGTACGAAAAGCAACTTCTAAAAAAGAAGGTGAAGAGCTGTTAAGTAAGGTTACTGCCATGCTCGATAAATTAGCTAAAAACAAAGTAATTCACAAAAACAAGGCCGCTAACTTGAAGTCTAAATTAACTAAACACGTAAATGCTTTGAAATAATTTAAAACAAAGAGTATATCTTACAGGCTGCCTCTTGGCAGCCTTTTTTATTTTTGTATATACTAAATACGTATTGCTTCGTTTATACTCAATGATTAATTTGAATAATATTAGTTGTACAAATAAAAACATATTCGCATTGCTAGGCTGGTTGATTCTGATTTTTACACCAGCTTTTAGCCAAACTGATTCTGTAAAAATTATTGAGATTAAAAATGCTGATGCATTAATTGGAACCCGTATCAATGGTCAAAGTGTTCAAAAACTTATTGGTCGAGTAGCCTTACAACATGATCAAGCCTTGATGTTTTGTGACAGTGCTTGGTATTATGATAAATTGAATTCAATTGAAGCATTTGGACGAATACACATCCGCCAAGGCGATACCCTTTCGTTATACGGAGACAAACTTAATTACAACGGAAATACAAGGATTGCAACTATTACAGGCAATGTGAGGCTCATAGATAATCAAATTAATTTACAAACCAGTCAATTAACTTATGACCGAAATGCAGGAATGGCATATTACACGGATAGCGGGAATACCGTATCTCGTTCGGAGCAACTTTCCAGCAAAAAAGGGTATTACTACGTAAACACCAAAGAATTTGCTTTTAAAGGAAATGTGGTTATCAAAAATCCTCAATATACTTTATACAGCGACACCCTGATTCAAAATACACTAACGGATGTTTCATATTTTAAAGGGCCCTCCAGAATTGTAAGCAAAGAAAGCTTTATATACTGTGAAAATGGATGGTATGATAAAAAGAATGACCGTTGCCAATTTAACCAAAATGCATACGTTATTGCAGAGAAAAACATACTCCGGGGCGACAGCCTGTATTATGAAAGGCAACGAGGATATGGAAAAGGCATTGGAAATGTATCAATTGAAGATACTGTAGAAAAAATAATAGTTACTGGCCATTATGCAGAAACCTATCGAAATATAGAACGGTATTTGGTAACAGACAGCGTTCAACTTCTAAAAATCTTTGAAAAAGATACACTTTTTCTTCATGCAGACACATTACTTGCCATTCAGGATAGCCTGGGTAAACGCGTAATTAATGCCTTTCATCATGTTAAGTTTTTTAAGCCGGATATGCAGGGGCTTTGTGACTCGCTTTCGTATACCCAGCGAGATAGCCTGATTCGCATGTATCATCATCCAGTATTATGGAATGAAAAAAATCAAATCACAGCCGAATACATTGACATATGTATGGGGCAAAAAGAAGTTTATTTTCTAAATATTAATCGAATGGCTCGGGTAATATCACAGGAAGATTCCCTTTTATTTAATCAGGTAGGAGGATTAAACATGAAAGCATGGTTTAAAAACAACGAATTGTATAAAATTAATGTGTTTGACAACAGTAAAACTTTTTATTATGCCCGGGAAGATAACGGTGACTGGATTGGCCTAAATGTGGCAGAAAGCAAAGACATGACCATTTATGTTGAAAACAGGCAAGTAATTAAAATTTCATTTCTAACAAACCCAATAGGAACACTTCATCCTATGGATAAAATTAAACCAGAAGATTTTCGAATAGACGGATTTACCTGGCAAATTAAACGACGCCCCCTCAAGCGGGAAGATATTTTTATATGGAACTAGATTTTAAACCTATTTTTTCAAATATTTCTTTTTTGGTACAAATTGTGTGTAAATTCGAAAAAAATTTATACCGTATGAAAAACAAACTATATACTTTAATTGCAATGCTTTTCAGCCTTGCATTCAATGTACATGCACAGATTTATGAAAGTCCGAGAATGGCTGAAGCAAAATTCAACCATAAATCCATGGCCATACTGCCGGTATATGTTACTGAAAAAGACAATTCGAGCGATGCAAAAAAACAAGGTATGAAGGGTGTTGTACAAGAGGATGAAACTGAAGGATATAATCTTCAGCGCAGTTTTTATAACTACTTTATAACTCGCAAGCCTAAAAAAGTAAACTGGACTGTTGAAATTCAAGGATATGAAGAAACCAATCAAAAACTAAAAAATGCCGGCATCGCATATGCTGATATTATTAACACTCCCAAAGATAAATTGGCTGAAATATTAGGTGTAGATGCCATATTTTTATGTGACATAAAAAAACTTAGAACCATTTCGGATGGTGCTGCCGTAGCACTTGATATATTTGTTGGATACGGTGGATATACAGGAAATATTGACATTCAAACCACCATTTATGAAGGTTCATCCGGAGAAATGATGTGGCAATACAAAAGAAAGTTACCCACCAGTTACTGGGGACGTTCAGATTACCTTGTTGATAATATCATGAAAGCCACTGTAAATAAATTCCCTTACAAAGAAAAAACAAAGAAGAAATAATAGTTTGTAGTCTAAATAAAAAAGCCGGCAGAAAATCATACCTGCTTTTTTTAATTTGTTTCAATAAC
>JAOABX010000042.1 GCA_026418175.1 Flavobacteriales bacterium | reverse complement strand
TGTATGGCAGGTAACGTATCAGAATGGACATCTGTTGCATTTGAAGAGTCTGGATATACATTCTCTCATGACCTTAACCCAGATCTTAAATATGATGCAAAAGCCTCTGATCCTCCTGTATTAAAGCGTAAAGTTATTCGTGGAGGTTCTTGGAAAGATGTTGGTTATTATTTGCAGGTATCTGCTCGATTGTATGAGTATCAAGATACTTCAAAAAGTTATATTGGCTTTCGTTGTGTACAAACATTTATGGGCCGTGATAAATCAGATTTTAACTAATGATATAGTTTGCTTCAGAGCATCTATATAAATCCCTTAATTTTAACTTGGTTTTTTTTAATTATTTCTTAACCTAATTTAATCTTCAACAACATGAAATTTTTGTTCAAAAGTAAGACGGGAAAACAAATCATGGGAATGGTTTATGGCTTAGGTGCTGCGGTAGTAATCGTAGGAGCTTGGGCTAAAATTCTTCACCTCCCCATTGCAAACATTATGATTACGGTTGGGCTACTAACCGAAGCGTTTATTTTTGCTATTTCAGCATTTGAACCGCCGCATGAAGAATTGGATTGGACACTGGTTTATCCGGAATTGGCGGGAGAAGGAGGTCATGGACATGGAAAAGATAAGGATAAAGGAAAGAAAGGGGCAGCAAAAGATTCAATTTCACAAGAGCTAGATAAATTATTAGAAGAAGCTAAAATTGGTCCGGAATTAATACAGTCATTAGGAGATGGAATGCGTAAATTGAGTGAGAGTGCTAACAGTTTAAGTTCAATTACAGATGCAGGTGCAGCTACTAACGAGTATGTTAGCAGTGTTAAATCAGCAGCTACCAATGTAAGTAAGCTTTCTGATTCGTATGTAAAAGCTGCTGAATCATTAACTGTAATATCAACTGCTGATGGCCAAAGTTATGGGGAGCAGTTACAACGTGTATCTAAAAATCTTGCTGCATTGAATTCAGTATATGAATTACAGATACAAGGAACCAAAGAATATGTTGAGTCAAGTGCTAAAGCATATTCTAATATTACTGAATTACTGAAGTATTTAGATGCTTCTGTAGAAGATACCAAGCGCTACAAAGAAGAGATACATGCGCTAGGTAAAAATCTATCAGCATTAAATACTGTTTATGGTAATATGTTGGCTGCAATGAACATTAACCGTTAAAGGTTATAATTTAATTGTGTAACCTAATTTTGAGTTAAAGACATGGCAGGAGGTAAATTATCACCTAGGCAGAAGATGATTAACATGATGTATCTTGTGTTAACTGCTCTTCTTGCTTTGAATGTATCTAAAGAAATTCTCGACGCCTTTGTGGTGGTAAATATTGGTTTGTTGCAGCAAAAACAAAATATAGAGCAGAAAAATGGAAGCTGGTATGCGGAATTCCACAATCAGGATGAGATTGTCAATAAAGGCAAAAATCCACGGGTGAAGGAATTGCATGAAAGAGCTAAAAAAGTTCGTGCATTAGCTGATGAAATGAGCGCTTTTATCCATTCCATGAAAGTAGAACTTGTAAAAGAAGTTGATGCTGCGCCATCAGATGAAGAAGCCAATAACCGCATTCAAAATCCTGGCCTTATATCCAAAAAAGATGATTATGATAAGCCGACGCATTACTTTGGAGCTGAGCCAGATAAAGTAGATAAAGGTAAAGCTAGAGAGTTAAAAAATAAATTAAATGAATACAAAGCTGCTTTACTCGAACTTGTTGATGCAAAGCATAAGACCATGATGGAAGAACGATTGGCTTTGTTAAACACGCCTGATCCTGATCCAGAAGATCCTGCTTGCAAAAAAGATAGGCGTTGTCAGTGGGAAATGAAGTATTTTTATCATCTTCCTCTATCTGCAGCTTTGGTTGAACTTACCAAATGGGAAAACATTGTTAAAGGTGCAGAATCTGAAATGTTGACCCATTTCTGGGATCAAATTTCTGCTACTGCCTTTAAATTTGATGCTGTAGAAGCTAAAGTAATTCCAAAATCCAGCTTTGTTGTTTCTGGTACTAATTTTGAAGCGGAGGTTTTTTTGGCAGCTTATAGTACCTCGTTTAAACCTACTATTATTTATGGAACTGGCGTAGATACAACAACAATGAATGTAGTAGGTGGCGTTCAGTTGGATTCAACTAAAATTATTAATGGTAAAGGTTATGTTTCTATTCCCGCTTCTGGTGCTGGTGAACGAACATTTGCTGGAGTTATTAAAATGATTGATCCCAAAACACAAAAAGAAACATCGTATCCTTATTCTACTATTTATAACGTTTCCCCACCTTCAGCTACTGTTTCACCAACCAAGATGAATGTAATGTATCGTGGTTTGGATAATCCTGTATCAGTGAGTGTTCCAGGGGTTGCTCCTAACAATATTGTTGTGAATTGTACTGGTGGGACAATTTCTGGTTCTAATGGTAGTTATATCGTAAAACCAGGTACAGGAAATAAAGTTACAATTTCAGTATCTGCCAAAATGGCTGATGGCAAAACGTCTAGTATGGGAACTTATGAATTTCGTATAAAACGTGTTCCTACACCCGTTGTTAAGTGGGCTGGAAAGAAAAATGGCGAACAGGTTAGTGCTTCTGCCGGTGCTGCTAGTCCATTGATTCCTGAAATGGAAGACTTTGACTTTGAGATGTATGCAAATATCCGTTCATTTACGGTTGCTTTTAGGACTAAGAATGGATATTTTGATAAGCAGTGTACTGGTAATACTCTTCCTTCAGATGTTCAAAATCAAATTCGTGGATTATCTCGTGGTACGAAAGTGTATTTTGATGATATCAAAATATCTGTACCAGGTGGTGAATCACGAACAACGAATGCAATATTCACCATACAATAAATACGTATGAAACAATTATCATTCATTTTTAGCGCAGCGTTTTTAATCTTGACATTCAACAATTCTATGAATGCTCAGGTATTAACGCCTACACCCAGAGACGGAGTTTATGATAAAATTCATTATCCTAATCGTAGGGTGGTTCAATATGCACATATGCGTGAAGCCGATGTAATGTTTCAACGCAGGGTATGGCGAATGATAGATTTACGCGAAAAATTAAATCAGCCGTTATATTATCCTATAAAACCAACTAATCTACGTAAAAACCTTATTAGGGTGATTATGGATGCTGTGCTTACAGAGCAATCTGTAAGAGCTTATGATCCTATGATGGGTGATGATTTTATAGGTTTAATGACTACAGCTGAAGTTGCCAACATTGGAGTGAGAAGAGATTCAGTTACAATGACACGTCCTTATCCTCCGTATGAACCTTTTGATACAGTAATTACTACTTCGTTTGATCCCAGTAATGTAAAACAATATCGTATAAAAGAAGACTGGACATTTGAAAAACAACGTTCAGTGTTAGAACCACGGATTATTGGTTTGTGTCCATTAATGGCTGTTATAGATCCAAACACTGGAGAATTCCGTGATTACAAACAAATGTTTTGGTTGTATTTTCCGGAATTGCGTAAAGTGTTAATTAATGAAGAAGTATATAACCCTTATAATTTCGGTCAGCGTCTTACTTATGACGATGTATTTATGAAGCGTCAGTTTAGCAGTTTAATTTACAAAGTTGATAATACGTACGATCGTCGTATTGAAGATTATGTAAAAGGTCTAGATGCTTTATTAGAAGCTGAAGATATCAAGAATACGTTGATGGATTATGAACATAATTTGTGGGAGCAATAATTCATTGTTTTCATAATAAAAACCCGGTTTATCCGGGTTTTTTTATTTTATAACTAATCGTTTTTATTTTAAAAAACCTTTACTAATAAGGTATTCAGCAATTTGTACGGCATTAGTAGCGGCACCCTTACGTAAATTGTCGGATACTATCCATAAATTCAAACTTTTTGGTTGTGATTCGTCTCTTCGAATTCTACCAACATAAACATCATCAGTATTATGTGCATGAATAAGCGGCATGGGATATAACTGTCTGGATGGATCATCAATTACTTTTATACCAGGAGCTTGATTTAAAATCTCAAATATTTTTTCTAATGTAAAATCATTTTCAAACTCCACATTTACAGATTCTGAATGTCCGCCCATCACAGGGATTCTTACAGTAGTAGCTGTTACTTTGATGCTATCATCACCCATGATTTTTTTGGTTTCGTTTACCATTTTCATTTCTTCTTTTGTGTATCCATTTTCAAGAAATACATCTATTTGTGGAATAACATTTAAGTCAATGGGATAAGCATAGGCTTTTTCGCCATCTATTCCCTTTCGTTCATTCATTAGCTGGTTTACAGCTTTAACACCAGTACCTGTTACTGATTGATAAGTTGATACCACTATACGTTTAATTTTATAGGCATCGTGCAAGGGTTTTAAGGCTACTACCATTTGAATGGTTGAGCAGTTAGGGTTAGCAATAATTTTATCGTCAGATGTAAGAACATGGGCATTTACTTCGGGCACTACAAGTTTTTTATCCGGTTGCATGCGCCAGGCAGACGAATTGTCAATGACGGTAGTGCCAACTGCAGCAAATTCTGGAGCATATTGCAAAGATGTATTTCCACCGGCAGAAAATAAAGCAAGCTCAGGTTTTCGGGAAATTGCATCGTTTATACTTATTACAGGGTATTCTTTGCGTTTAAATGAAACCAATTTACCCACGGATTTTTCAGAAGCAACGGGGATAAGTTCTGATACCGGGAAATTTCTTTCTTCTAATATCTGCAGCATTTTTGAGCCTACTAATCCCGTAGCGCCTACGATAGCAACTTTCATAGATTTTTTAAAAATTGTTCAAAATTACATATATTTAATAATGAAAAACCAGCTTTATGAGTCTTCGAAGACTTATATCATCAGTTTTTTTTATTTTTTTATCTATCGCATTAAAGGCTCAGGTTTCCGATGATTTTTCAGATGGTGAATTTCTTTTAAATCCTGAATGGACAGGTGATACATCAAAATTTGAGGTAAATACATCTCATGAACTTTGGTTGAATGCACCACCTGTAAATGATGTAGCATATCTTAGTACTATTAACCAAGCAATTAATAATGCTTCTTGGGAATCAAAGATTCGTTTAAACTTTAATCCTTCCGGCAGTAATTATGCCCGGTTTTATTTGGTTTCTAATCAGGAAAATTTATCTAGTCCGCTAAATGGTTATTTTGTTCAAATAGGCAGTACGGATGATGATATTTGTTTATATCGCCAAACAGGCACTAGCATCTTAAAAATTATTGATGGCCCTAATGGTGTTTTAAATACCTCTGTAGTGGATGTAAGAGTAAAAGTATTACGTGATTCTTATGGTAACTGGACCTTACAAGTAGATACATCTGGTAATCATAACTTCATTACTTATGGTACAGTAACAAACACTGATCATATACAATCGTATTATTCTGGTTTTCGATGCATTTATACTTCTACTCGTTCTGATAAATTTTTCTTTGATGATGTAATCATTTCTGGATTACCGTTTAATGACGGTATAGGACCAACAATTAATGGGGTGCAAGTTTCTTCATCAACAGAATTATTAATTAATTATAATGAACCTGTAACACCAGCTTCTGCTCAGACTGTTTCAAATTACTTTATTTCAAATTCAATTGGAAACCCTTTGTCTGCCAGTATTCACCCATTAAATAGTTCACAGGTAATCCTTACACTTCCAGTTTCTATACAACCCAATACATTGTATTCAATTTATATTCAAAATATTCAGGATTTTCAATTTAATATTATTAATGATACCTTAATTTTATTTGCAGATTATCAACCGGTGGTTGGAGATATCATTATCAATGAGATAATGGCAGATCCAACTCCAGTAGTAAATTTACCGGAATATGAATATGTAGAATTATACAATTCATCAAGTTTTCCTATTAATTTACAAGGTTGGAAGCTAAAAATTAATAATACTATACGTGTTCTTCCATCTTACACTTTATTGCCTGATAGTTTTGTTGTATTGGTTCATAGTAATGGAATTTCAGAATATTCTGGCATTCCAGTATTAGGGATTCCTTCGCTTCCTTCTATTACAAATAGTGGTGCTGTAATTTCATTATATTCTCCACACGATCAATTGATGGATGAAGTTTCATTTTCAATTTCCTGGTATAATAATCCCAATACTGATGATGGCGGGTATTCGTTAGAAAAAATGAACCCATTGGAACGGTGCGGTGAAAATAATAATTGGGCTGCTACTCTTGATATCAATGGCGGTACCCCTGGTAGAAAAAATAGTTTATTTACAACTGCGTCATTGGAATTTGGCTTTAAAAATATTGATATACTAAGTGCGGATTCTATTCGTATAGAGTTTATAAAGAAATTGGATACTTCCACAGTACAGCCTTCGGATTTTTACATTTCCAATGGTATAGGAATGCCACTTCTGACACTGTTAGAAAACAATCAAACTGTTTTGTTAAAACTTGCAAATTCACTAAGCCCTAATATATCTTATACATTAACTGTTTACCAAACTCTTACCGATTGTAATGGAAATATTCCAGCTTCAAATTTGCAACAGCAAATTATGTATTATATTCCCAAATTATATGATATAGTTATTAATGAACTAATGGTGGATGAAAATCCTACTGTTATGCTTCCTCCTACTGAATATATTGAATTATACAATCGAAATAATTTTCCGGTAAATATTAAAGGCTATGAACTATCGGTTAATAATAATACTGTATTGCTTCCATCTGCAATAATACAACCTGATAGTTTTATTGTTTTTGTAAAAGATGTATGGTTGCAAGAATTTCAAGGCATTCCGGTTATTGGTCTTTCCACTTGGCCAACTTTAACGAATACTGGAGCTACCATTACTCTTCGAGATAAAAAAGGAAAATTATTACATAGTATTACTTACACAGATAAATGGTATAAAAATCCATCAAAAAAAGATGGTGGTTGGTCGCTTGAACAAATTGATGTAACCAAACCATGTCAAGGAATATACAACTGGAAGGCATCTCAGGATGTAAAAGGCGGGACACCCGGAAGAACCAATTCTGTAAAATCATATATTACAGATACAATATCTCCCTATGTATATGGGGTTGGCATACCGCATCAAGATACCATCTATCTTCATTTTAGAGAGGCCATCATGCCAGAATCAGTTTTACCGGAATATTTTACAATTTCACAAGGACTTGGACATCCGTTGGTAGTTGAAATTACAGAACCTGAGTTAAAAAAAGTTGTATTAAAAACTCAGAATTCTTTAATGCCTGATCAGTTTTATTCGCTTATTATTTCGGGTCCCATATCAGATTGTGCATTGAATGTATTTCAATCAGACTCATTTCAAATTAAGATTCCTACATCTGTTCAATCAGGTGATCTTGTAATTAATGAAATTTTGTTTGATCCACCCAACAATGGAATTGATTATGTAGAAGTGTATAATAGAAGCGAAAAAGTGGTGGATTTAAAAGATATTTTGATTGGAACTGGTGATACGATAACTGGGTTTCTTGAAAATTTAAGACAAATTTTTCACGTGTCAATGATCATGCTACCAGGCGAATATCGATTAATTTCTACCGATATGGATGTAGTTTTACAATATTATTTTACAAAAAATAAAAAAGCTTTTATTGATGTAAGTAGCTTACCTTCCTATTCAAATACATCAGGAACAGTTACCATTTCTGATATTTCTCAGCAGGTTTTAGACTGGTTGAATTATTCTGATACATGGCATTTTCCATTGTTAAATTCCAAAGATGGGGTAAGTTTAGAGAGAATTGATCCGCATGGTGAAACCCAAATGCAATCGAATTGGCATTCAGCTGCTCAAACCGTAGGATTTGGAACTCCAGGATATAAAAATTCACAATGGGTACATGTACTACCCATAGCAGAACAATTTAAAATAAAACCAGAAGTATTTTCACCGGATCAAGATGGATGGGATGATATATTAACAATACAATATAATTTAACAGAGCCAGGATATATGACAACTATCAAAATATTTGATGCAATGGGAAGGCTTGTAAAAACGTTGGTAAATAATCAATTCATAGGAACAGAGGGGTATTTTACTTGGGATGGAATTACCAACGATGGAGGCAAAGCCAGAATTGGAATTCATATAATATGGTTTGAGTTGGTAGATCCATCCGGAATAAAAGTAGAATTTAAGGCTCCTTGTGTTGTAGCTGGTAAAATTTAATTAATATAAAAGTGAATATGGCGTATTGGTAAATAATTTTTGACGGCAATCGTTGCAATAAATGATGTCTTCTCTGTCAAGGTTTTTAACTGAGCCTGCTTGTTCATGCATAATACAAATGTTATTACTTGTGCAATGCTCCAGCCCCAAGTTATGTCCAAGTTCGTGCATTAATATTTTTTTCATTCGTAAATAAAAATTTATTTCTGCATATTTCCACTTTGAAACTTCATAGGTTGAAATTACACTAACATGACCATTTAATTCTGAATACCCCAATAGTTTCTTCTTTTTTCTATTTGAGTAATTTTTTACCAGATTTTTTTGAGTTACACCAATAACATATTCTGCTTGCTGATTATTAAGGTTTTTAAGCAAAGTAAGTGCAGAATCTGTATTTATAGTATTATTGCTATACAACAATACGATACTTTCCCAAAAAGTGTGTAAAGTGAGTTGTTTTTGAATGATTAATTTAAAGGTTAAAAAAAGAAATTATGAAACAACTACACTTTACACGAGAACAAGTTATGAAAATTTTGGAAGATTATTCCATTCATTCAGGGGTGGGTTTAGATGATTTGTTAAAACTAAGTTTAGAATCGATGATGCGAGTGGAACGGGAGGTACACAATGAAGAGCAAGGGGATGTGAGTAATGGATACCGGATACGCCATACCTTTGGTCGCGGCAAGCAATTATCGTTACGAATACCTCGAAGTCGTTTTGGACAGTTTTATCCGGTTATATTAGGCTTATTGCGCGATGAGGAGGAGGAGTGTCGTCAGTTGGCCTTTGCATTGTACGGAGCAGGTCTAACGACGCAACAAGTGGGAGAGTTGTTTGGGAAGGTATATGGACGGTTTTATAGCAGTAGCCAGGTAAGCAGGATGTTTGAATATGCCAGAGAGGAGGTGGCAGCGTGGTTGGAACGGCCCTTAGAGAGCTATTATGCGTTATTGTATATCGATGCTACGTTTATAGCCACCCGTCGAGCAGAAAGCGTGTACAAGGAAGCCTATTATACGATATTGGGAGTACGCCCGGATCGGAGTCGTGAGGTATTGGCC
>JAOABX010000041.1 GCA_026418175.1 Flavobacteriales bacterium | reverse complement strand
TATAAGAGACAGATTATATTCTATGCGACTAAGCAAAGTGTTTTCACTGGGTTTTCTTAATAACAAAGTATCGGTAACCTGCAAATAGCGCCATGACAAACCAATTTTAAAAAAATGATGTTCAATAGAATTCAATTCAAAGGTACCACCTGCATGATGAGCAATTGCTGCATATTTTAACGTATTCGAAGAATCAGCCAAATGATCTATTCTACTTCTATAAAAAACACGCCATTGATATTCGCTGGCTTTTCCCTGCTGAAAAAATAATTGCCAGTCGTTAAACATATAACTGCTACGTATCAATGAATCAGTAAACTTATTGTGAAATACATTGTATTCCGTTTCACCCTGCACTCCCCAAGTAAAAAACGCAAAATGCATTGCCGAATAACATCGTTGCCGTAAAAACAAACTTCGGTATAATGAATCATACGTGGCCGTTTGGCTCCCCTGATATTTCAACTCCCATCGCTTTTTAAGCACATTGGCATGAATACCATTTCGAAATGCTTGATAAATAGTCCCTTTTAAATATATACCACCTGAATAACCTAATTTTCCCCAAGAAGGTTGTGTAATATCTACACTAATCTGTGGGATATAATCAGTACCAGTGAAATTTTGTTGTACCATCATATTCGGATTATTTCGATTTACGAAATTCCAGTCACGCTCAAATTCAACACTTCTAAAACGTATTACCGGTTTAAAAAAATCATTTACCTGCTCATAACTCATTCGGGCATCCAAACGCAACGTGTCTTTTTCTTTTTTATTCAATGGGGTTTGATAGTGTGCCTGAACACGAAATGCATACCCAAAATCATCTTGATTACCTAAAGATGAAAATGTATTTACGTCGTAATGGCTTAAAGCTCCTTCTGCATCCAATTCCCATTTACGCGTTGGCTTATAGGTAGTTCCAAATGTAAATAGCCGATGACTTTTGGGTGTTATTAGTTTAACCACCGGTTCGTATTCACCATTTTTAGTTCCATCCGGATTGGGAGCTACCCAGCCATATACACGGCCATTTATAGTAGATGGCAGCAATACATAATTCCCATTTCCAGCTCCTACTTTGGTAAAACTTAATCGGTAAAATGCACTATCTGGATGCGTTGAATACACATAAATAGTATAAATCTGGCTGTTAACCAAGGTATCAATCTTTTTATATAACACTTCGTTGGTATTAAAACCAACCGAATCAATTGCCGGGGAAAAAGCTTGATTAATTTGGTCTCCCACCAGCGATAAAATAACTTTTTGTGTATCGCTCAAAGCTTGATTAAGCGGAGCATTTCGATCGTCAAACTCTGTAAAAAAATTTAACCGATAAGAAAAGTTTTTATAATCCCACTCATTGTTGGTATGAATCATCCAGCGCTGATAATTTCTATCAGAATATTCATATTCTACAACAATCCTTGAATCTTTTGTGATTAAACGATTGGCTGTAAATGTTAATTCTGCAGTGTTATAATCAATGATATAATCATTTTCTTGCCCCCGTTCCATTTTTATTCCATCTACAAACACTGATTCACTTCCGCTTAATACAATTATAAACAACTCTCCTTCATTTCCGGAGAGGCGATATGGGCCCTGATTTCCTTCCATGCCCATAAATTCTTGTCTTCTGAATTTTCCTCGGGCAACGGCACCACTGGCGCTTATCCGCATGCTACCTTCTACTTCTTTTTTAAAAATATTTCGATTAGGGAAACCTGTGCTTACACTTAATCCCTGTGCTCTTTTAAAAATATTCAAAAAATACCCTTTAGGCTTGGTGATAAAAAAATCCCCACCAATCACTTTCGTACTTCCCTTGCTCAATTGAATAAATATCTTATCAAAATCTTGCAGTTGCTGCGTGTTTCCATCCGGTTGCACCGGTATATTTTCGTCGGTTATTGCAGCTAAAATTTCTACGTCATTATTTAGCTTTCCGGATAATTGAAGATTAAACGCTGACACAACGGTAGCATCCTGAGCATTTCCGAATGAAACACCTCTGGTTAGGCTGCCAGATTTGGTAATACCATCCATGCGAAACACATCTTCGCGATGAATGATTTTCTTGGTATCATAGACCAAAGGCATTGAAGGTTTTTGTTGCTGTGGCATAATTAGTGCTTGCTTGATGGGGTCAAACGTTTTGGCCGTAAGATTATATGCAAAAGTTCGATATCGAACCTCCAGGGGAGCTTCCGGCATGCCGGAAGTAAACCATCGGTCAAGCCGAATGGTAAGAAACGCTGATGGCCAGTGTAGTGTAAATAATGATGTATCTACTTCCTTGCCATTGCATTTGAGGGTGAAACTTCCGGGGATAATACTTACACTTTCTAACGTAACTGTATCTGTTAATTCAATGATTCGATTACGTTGCCCTGTGGGAAGTTGAGCTATTAAGTTCAACCCTCCAAATACACAAAACACTAATAAATATAAATATGTAAAACTTTTGATTGGCAAACCTAATGGTTGAATATTGTAAATTTACTTAAATTCAAATGAATTTGGGATTCAAGATTTTTAATTACATAAGTTTACTTCAATTAAAAATTCAATACCTTTACAATTAAACCAAAATAAATAACATGCAAACCAACTCTAAATCAAAATCCAACTTAGCTATTTTAAAATGTGGATATCTATTAATTATAGCGTATTTTCTAAATCAAAACATATACGCACAGTGTAACATTCAGTCCAATGTAACTTTACAAAAGGTCAATCAACCGATTTTTATTGAAAATAAAGGCCAGTGGCATCCAGACGTGTTGTACTTGGCTCGACTGGGTGGATTGGATGCCTGGATTACCAAGTATGGTGTAAATTATACATTTTACCAAGTAGAAAAAGCCCCCCATGCATCAGAAAAAAATGGAACCCTGCCTAAAGATAAATTTGATTATGAAGATTTAAAAAAAAGTATTTTAAAAGGCCATAGAGTGTTACATGAATTGCAAGATTACAACCCCAACCCAACATATGAAGGCTTACAAAAACAGCAAGGATATTACAATTTCCTGATAGGAAACAATCCGGCTAAACATGCCAACTATGTTGGTTTATATAAAGAAGTAATTGTGAAAAATATCTATGACGGTATAGATATTCGTTACTATTTTGACAGAGGATTTTTACGTTACGACTATGTAGTGCACCCCGGAGCAGACCCTAACCAAATAAAGTTTAAATTAATTGGGCAAAACAGTGCTTATCTTAAAGACGATGGTAATCTCGCTTTTACCACCAGGTTTGGAGAAGTACAAATAGCTGAGTTAAATACTTATCAGATAAACAAAAAAATTAGTAGTCGATTTGTTCAAAAAGATGATAGCTGGGGTATAACCGTAGGAAGTTATGATAAAACAAAATCTTTGATAATAGACCCATTGGTATATTCAACCTATATAGGTGGTAACAATCGCGATGTAGGAAAATCTATTAAAATGGATGCTGCGGGTAATGCATATGTTGCCGGACATACATTATCAACAAATTATGATGTTACAATGGGCACATTCCAAAATTCAAATTCGGGGAATTATGATGTTTTTGTTACTAAGTTAAATTCAGATGGAACTTCTTTGGTATTTTCTACATACATTGGAGGAAGTGATGACGATTTTGGAACTTCCATTGCTTTGGATGCAAATGGAAATACATATATTACAGGATCAACAACATCATTTGATTATCCAACAAGTGTAAATGCATATCAAAGCAATAATGATGGATTTAGTGATGTATTTATAACAAAACTTAATGCAAGCGGAACAACACTGCACTATTCTACTTACTTAGGTAGCTCTTTAAATGACTATGCTAATTCTATTGCAATAGATAATTTTGGAAATGCATACATTACAGGTTATACTGAATGGAACAACTTTGATATTACTACTGGAGCTTATCAAACAACTTTTGACGGAGGTCCCACCGATATTTTTGTAACAAAAATAAATACTGATGGAACAAGTTTATTATACTCAACCTTCTTAGGTGGGTTTAGTGATGATAGAGGATTATCAATTACTGTTGATGCTTCTGGTAATGCTTATGTTACAGGTTATACATCTTCTAATAATTTTGATGTTACAAGTAATGCGTTTCAAACAATAAAAAGTGGATTAAGCGATATTTTTGTAACTAAGTTAAATGCCAACGGTTCGGGTTTATCATATTCTACCTTTTTAGGTGGGTTAAATGATGAATCAGGTTATTCCATTGTAGTTGATGCTTCAGGAAATGCATATGTTACAGGTTTTACAATATCTGATGACTATGATATTGTAGCAGGTGCATTTCAGTCATTAAATAATGGTTCATTTGAAGCTTTTGTTACAAAACTTAATTCAAATGGAACAGGTTTAATCTTCTCTACATACTTGGGAGGTAGTGCCTTGGATAGAGGACATAGCATTCAATTAGATGGTATAGGTAATATTTACATCACAGGCGAAACTGAATCAACTGATTTTGATGTTACAATCGGTGCATTTCAAACAAGTCTAGCCGGATATGCTGATGTGTTTGTTACAAAACTTAATGCTACAGGTAATGAATTGCTTTACTCTTCTTACATTGGAGGAAGCACAGATATTGATTTAGGAAATGATTTATATGTAAATAGTAATGGAGCTGTACTTATTACCGGTGAAACATTGTCTACAAATTTCCCTGTAACATCTAGCATTTATCAAGGGAACAGTGAATTAGGAGGTGATGGCTTTATTTGTAAATTTGATTTATCATCATTTATTGGAATTGAAAATGAACCCATGCAAAATATTACAATACAAATTTATCCTAATCCAAACTACGGTACCTTTACCATTCAATCTGAAAAGGGAGGGGTGTTTGAGTTGTTGGATATAAACGGTAGAGTAATCAAGACATATATTATCACAAATACGCTTCATACTGTAGAGGAGCATTTGCCAAAAGGCATGTACTTTGTTAGAGAAAAAGAAAGCAAGGCAACACAGAATTTTATAATAGTAGAATAAAATTTGTGAAACTTGAAATCTATATCGAGGCGGTAAACATTTTCCGACTCGATACTTAATAAGCCATAGTATTTGGTGTAAATACCTACATTACTCAATAAAATTGTGCAATATAACGAAGGCCAAAAAATCATTCAGCCCATGAAAATTCATTTTTTTTTATTGTGAAATTTATGAAAGTGCTTTCATGCAATTCTATTACTTTTCACTATCCCGAATTACACATATAGTATGTATAATTCTTGCCTAATGGCAGATACCCCCAATCCCCCCGCTTATCAACATATTTATTATTATTAGAAAGTTTAAACTACTCAACAATCAAATAATAAATTTGGGATTATATTTTTACATTCACTTTCACCGTATACTAAATCGGTCACCGGTTGAAGGATGTGGGGCGAAATGGGCTGTTTAGCCCTGCTAAGGCTACAAGGAAGCGGGGTAACAAGCTACCATCGCCCTAACAGGGCTTGCAGCTTGCGAGCTATATTCAATCAGAATACGGTTCTGGCAGCCTGAAAATAACCCGAAATAAAATAAATAAAGTGTAAAATTTACACTATATTGGAAGTTTGTAAAAAGGATATTAAAGATCTAGATGTAAAAGTAAACTGAACGAAAGCCCCAGGGCATAAAGCAAAGTAATAAATACTACCCCTTTGAGCTGTTTATCTAATTGTTGTGGATGTTGATATTTAACCACTTGATATAAATGCGGAATGATGAGTATTAGTGAAAAAAGATATAAATAATGAATTGAAGGAATAAAAATAAAATGAAAGTATAGAGCGAAAAAAGCTCCGGTTAGCATGAGTAAAAATTGATAAATTATAGTTCCTTTTTTACCTAATCGTACAGCAAGCGTAATTTTACCGGCTTGCTGGTCGTTTTGCATATCGCGTAGATTGTTCATGTTTAACACACCAACACTAAACAGGCCAATGGATGTAGCAGGAAATAATATTTGAAAAAGTAAGGTTTTATACTGAAGATAAAAACTACCGGTTACAGCCACAATTCCAAAAAATAAAAAAACAAACAAATCGCCCAATCCCCGGTATCCATAGGCATTTTTTCCTATTGTGTAAAAAATGGCAGCAGCAATACCTAATAAACCAAGCAACAGAAAAAACAAACCGGTGAACCAGTCAAGATTTCGTGTACCCAGAATCACCAACGGAACACCACTGCCCAGTGCCAACAATATGCAAATCACCATACCGGTTTTCATGCTGCGGGCAGAAATTTTTCCGCTTTGCATCGCCCTTGCAGGTCCAATTCGTGCATCGTTATCGGTGCCTTTAGTATAATCGCCGTAATCGTTGGCCAGATTTGAAAGTATTTGCAACCAAAGGGCAGTAAGTAAACTTAACACAAAAATCAGCGGATCAAACTTGCCGAAATACCGAGCCAACATATTTCCGGCTACAATTCCACTTACTGCTAGTGGCAAGGTGCGTAACCGGGCAGCGTATAACCATGCAGATATTTTAGATTTATGGTGGCCTTTCATGATGGCACCTTTAAAACTTCAAATAAAGTATGAGTATTATGAGAATTAAGGGAATTTTGGAAACTTACTAAAATCAGGTTTGCGTTTTTCGATAAATGCATTTTTACCTTCCTTAGCTTCGTCGCTCAGGTAATACAGTAAGGTAGCATTTCCGGCCAATTCTTGAATACCCGCTTGGCCATCCAATTCAGCATTAAAGGATGATTTGAGCATACGAATGGCAATCGGACTTTTCTCCATGATTTTTTTACACCATTCCACCGTTACATCTTCAATTTGATGCAACGGAACTACTTTATTTACCAATCCCATATCGAGTGCCTCCTGCGCATTGTACTGATCACAGAGGTACCAAATTTCCCGGGCTTTTTTCTGGCCTACAATACGAGCCAGGTATGAAGCACCAAAACCTCCATCAAAACTTCCCACTTTTGGTCCCGTTTGGCCAAACTTAGCATTTTCTGCAGCGATGGTTAAATCACACACTACATGCAATACATGGCCACCCCCAATAGCATATCCTTTTACCATAGCAATAACGGCTTTGGGGATAGATCGAATTTGCTTTTGCAAATCAAGAACGTTTAGTCGGGGCACCATGTCGCTCCCAATATACCCACCATGCCCACGAACACTTTGGTCTCCACCACTGCAAAAGGCTTCATCGCCCTCGCCAGTTAAAATAATAGTTTGAATATCTAAGTTATCACGGCAAATATTCATGGCATCAATCATCTCCTTCACAGTAAGCGGAGTAAAAGCATTCCGCTTGTGAGGTCGATTGATAGAAATCTTTGCTATTCCTTCAAAAAATTCAAACTTTATTTCTTCGTATTTTTTAATTGTTGTCCACTTTCTGGTTGACATAGGTTTATTTATTTTGACGTAAATATTGATAAAATTCTTTAAACACCTGTGCTGATAATAATGGATCAGTAATCACCTCTACCACGCAACGGCTAAGATATGGCAGTTCTGCGCATAAAAGCTGAAGTTCAGTCATTGTGATACAACGGCGATAAGATAACCCAAAATGTGCCGAAAGGTTTTGAAAATTGTGTTTTCTTTTGGTTTCAAACCAGTTTTCTAATTCGGGTATTTGCGAAGAACCGTCAATCAGGCGAAAGATATTTCCACCCGAATTATTGATAACAATAATCAATAAATTTTCCGGAAAATCATTTACCCACAAAGCATTGCAATCGTACTGAAAAGATAAATCACCAACAATACACACATGCTTACGTCCAGAATTAGCCAAGGCATGGCCCACAGAGGTACTAATGCTTCCATCAATACCACTTGTTCCCCTGTTACAGTAATGCACTTGAAATGGAAGATTAAGATTCTCCATTAACTGAGCATAACGTATCGGCGTACTATTGCCCCAATGCACTACAGTATCTTCCGATAATGATCTACGAATTGCAGCAATAGCAGTGAAGTCTGAATATGGTGCATTGCTAAGAAATTGCATAAATAATTTCGCTGCTTTACGGGATGCATACACCCAGTTTTCACAAAAACCTTTATTTGCTTCTATTTCACTTTCCAGTAAAAAATGAACTACTTGATGTGCCAATGCATTGATGCATGTATGCAGGTGCTGTAATGGGTCAGCCATAGGTTCGCCTACCTGTAATACTTGCAAGTGAGGGATGCTTCGAAGATATTGTTTTAGTTTTTTAGATACAATTTGTTTCCCAAAATATATTACTGTATCGGGGGGCGCATGTGAAATTTCACCCAGGCTCAATACTTCATTTATATTTTTGATACTTCCTGTGATAGGTAGGTTTGAAAGGCTTTCGTGCACTACCACCCAGTTTAGTTTATCTATGCCTTGCTGAAGCATAGGTGCCAAGGAAGCATCATATGCATCTTGAGCAAAAATCAACCAAAATTTTCCAGTGTTTTGAAAAGATTCTGTGAACTTGGAATAACTGAATCCTTCCACAGGATGATTGGGGATACGTTGTATTACTTGTAATGAATAATTATTTACATCGGGAAGTTGGTATAATGGTTCTCGAAAAGCTAGGTTTATATGAACAGGGCCATGCTTGCTATTTGAAAGCAAAATCGCTTCATTTATTATACGCTGAGTATGCCAAAGGTCATCCGGGTGATACAATTCCCCGCTGAGGTGCCATGAGCGAAGAACAAAGGCATCATAGATGCGTTGCTGCCGAATGGCTTGTCCATCAAGCTGATCAATCCAAGCCTCCGGTCGGTCAGCCGTTAGCACAAGCAATGGTACTTGCTGGTAATAGGCCTCTGCAATGGCTGGGGATAGATTCAGGGCTGCAGTTCCAGAGGTACAAACAATAATAACCGGCTTTTTCTTTTGATGTGCAATTCCAAAAGCTACATATCCTGCTGTGCGTTCATCAATTACTGTTCGGCATTGAAAGTAGGTATTTCTTACAAATGCCAGCGTTAGCGGAGCAGAGCGTGACCCCGGACAAACCACTACATCTTCTATGCCATGAGCCTGGCAAATAGCTGCTAACACCGGGGTATTCTTTTCTCCATGAAACATGGATCAAAGGTAACAAAGAACAGCATAGAAAATAACATTGCGATAGTTGTAAAAACAAAACAAGCCCTATGATTGGCCCGGGCTTGTAATGTATATTACATTATTTATTACGGGTTACTTTACGATAAACTGTCGAACCCAAGTATTTCCTTTGTTATCTTGGATGTGAATGATGTACGCTCCCGGCTGAATTGGTTTTGGAACTTTTGGAATATCGTTATTGCAAATTTGTAGAATTTCTCTTCCAGATATATCCATTACTCGAACAGAAGTAATCCCTTCCACACCAGTTATAGTTAAATACCCTTCTGTGAGTGGATTCGGATAAAGAATGGGCTGTTGTTGATTCTGATTTAATTCTTCCTGTCCACTGAAAGGAATTATTAGGATAGGAACTTCCAGCGAATCAAGGGTAGGATAACCAACCATGCTGGGCCATACAATAATCGTATTGCCCCCACCATAAGCAAAATAAAAACTAGATGGTAATGAAAAATTCACCGGAACACCGAGTGTATCGCCCGGTGGAATAACCGGGTTGCCAAACGTTTGGGTTTGAAATACTATGGGTTGGCCTCCAACTCCACCAACTAATAATGCAAAGTTTACAACAACTTCTGAGGATTGAACTTGGGTTGGCCCAATATTATGAACAACAGCAATGATAGGATATACTTGGTCTAAATCAATATCTTGCTGGAAATTAATCAGCGGATTGGTAATTTGGCTCATGGTTAGCTGTGCCATAAGCC
>JAOABX010000040.1 GCA_026418175.1 Flavobacteriales bacterium | reverse complement strand
GTTACAACCTATGCATGGGTGGGCTCTGCTTATGTTGTGCCATCGGCATGCGCCAAAGCCGGTGTCTTAGCTATGACTCGTTCGTTGGCTGTGGAATGGGGAAAATACGGTATTCGGTTTAATGCCATTGCACCTGGGCCTTTCCCTACTAAAGGGGCCTGGGATAGGTTATTTCCACAGGAATTTTTAGATAAATTTGATATTAACAGCAAAATTCCTTTAGGCAGGGTGGGAGAGCACCAGGAACTAGCTAATTTGGCGGCTTACCTCATGAGCGAATACTCTGCTTATATCAATGGTGATGTAATAACCATTGATGGAGGCGAATGGATGAAAAACGGCGGGGAGTTTACTTGGGTAGGCGATATGATTTCGCCAGAGATGTGGGATCAGGTAGAGCAATTGATTAAAGGAAAAACTAAAAAATCAGAAGGATAACTTTACCCATCTGCTATGCCAAATGAGGCGAATTATTTACTTTCGTTTCAAGTTTAAATAAGCATCTATTACAATTTTATGAAAGAAGTTTACATTGTATCAGCCGTTAGAACTCCCATGGGATCATTTGGCGGGGCATTGGCAGGAATACCTGCTACTAAACTAGGAGCTATTTCTATTAAAGGAGCGTTGGAGCGTATAAACCTTGACCCCAAAGAAGTTACAGAAGTTTTTATGGGGGCAGTGTTGCAAGCTAATATGGGACAAGCTCCGGCCCGCCAGGCAGCTAAGTTTGCCGGTTTGCCTGATTCTGTTCATTGCACTACCATCAATAAGGTATGTGCCAGCGGTATGAAAGCCATTATGATTGGTGCTCAAAGTATTATGTTGGGTGATAATGATGTAGTAGTGGCTGGAGGAATGGAAAATATGAGCCAGGTTCCATTTTATGTTGATAGTCTACGTTGGGGAAACAAATATGGAAATACAACATTGATTGACGGTTTAGCCAAAGACGGGTTAACTGATGTGTATCATAATTATGCCATGGGAAATGCAGCTGAGTTATGTGCCAAAGAATGCAACATTAGCCGTGAAGAGCAAGATGCCTATGCCATTGAATCATACAAGCGTTCGGCTGCAGCCTGGGCTGCTGGAAAATTTAACGACGAAATTGTGCCGGTGATGATTCCTCAGCGGAAGGGGGATCCGATTGTTTTTAAAGAAGATGAAGAATATAAAAATGTAAACTTTGATAAAATCCCGCAACTCAATCCGGTATTTCAAAAAGATGGTACAGTTACTGCCGCCAATGCTTCTACAATGAACGACGGAGCCGCTGCAGTAGTACTGATGAGCAAGGATAAAGCTCAGGCCTTGGGCATTAAACCATTGGCTGTAATACGCGGATATGCAGATGCTGAGCAAGCACCTGAGTGGTTTACTACTTCACCGGCCAAAGCTTTGCCTCGTGCTGTGGCTAAGGCAGGTTTAACATTACAGGATATTGATTATTTTGAAATTAATGAAGCATTTTCAGTTGTTGCAATAGCCAACAACAAAGAATTGAACTTAGATCCAGCTAAGGTAAATGTGAACGGCGGGGCTGTTTCTCTGGGACATCCGCTAGGAGCATCAGGGGCGCGTATTGTGGTAACATTGATTCATGTACTACAGCAAAACAATGCCCGTTATGGAGCTGCTGGTATTTGTAACGGTGGGGGTGGGGCTTCAGCTTTGGTAATTGAGCGTATTTGATGGTAAGAATATTCAAACATGCTGCACCGCGGTATCTGTATTTATAATACGATTCCCTGTCGGGAAGAACCTTCGCATAAAAGTCAACTTAGTACACAGCTTTTGTTTGGAGAAACCTATCAGGTACTTGAAATACAAGGAGAGTGGTTATTTATAGCCTGCGATCATGATGGATATCAGGCATGGATACGGGCTAATCAGCACACAGAATTTATTAAAACAGACACGCATTTTTTCAGATTTTCGGATGCTACGGTTCACTTCATAGAACATCAGTACAAATCCTACCGACAGCTGATTCCGCTATTTGCTGGTTCTCGTATCCCAGATATACCTACCAGTGTTTGGGAGGTTAATGGCCATCAGTTTACCTATCAACATATCGAAAAAAAAGTACATACTTTTTCGCCAGAGTATGTCCGTACGCTAAGTACCATGTACCTTCACACGCCGTATTTGTGGGGAGGACGATCTCCTGCAGGAATTGATTGTTCTGGCCTGGTACAAGTGGTTTTTGCCATGATGGGCATTGCTCTGCCACGAGATGCCTGGCAGCAAAGTGGTGAAGGCGAACTTGTAAATTTTATTGATGAAATTGTTCCTGGAGATTTGGCTTTTTTTGATAATGAAGAAGGAAAAATAACCCATGTTGGTATCATGCTCGATCGTCAAACTATTATTCATGCTTCGGGAAGTGTTCGCATTGATTTATTGGATCATGAAGGGATTTTTCATACAGACCTAAAAAAGCATACCCACCGACTACGGATTATAAAAAGAATGCTTTGAAAATGTTAGTTTATTATGCTTAAAATTTCTTATAGATATTTTTATCAAGAAATTAGGAAATGCAAGCACTGAATATTGATATTTAATCAAATTCAAGTTAAGCCAATATCTTCAAATCATAGCTAATTTTATGTAAGTAAAAAAGTCTCATTAAATTGAGTTATTGATTTGAATGGTAAAAATTATTTTAATTCAAATTATGTTGATTTCTTAAAAATATTTCCAACTTGAAATCATCCGGTATTTGATATGCATCAAAAAGATGGAAATAAATTTTTAACGAGATGAAACAGAAAAAAATTAACAATAATACAAACGTTAATTAAGCAGCAAATACTTTTTTTGAGAATATATATCCAATCAATATTCTCTGTGATAAATAAGATGAGCCATATGTTGCAATCCGGCTTTTTTTTCTTCTTTCATTGATGTTTTTTGCAATGCATCCAATGCTTCCTGGTAAAGTTTTTCCATGAAGGCATGGGTTTTTTCAGGTACATTCAGCACATTAAACAAAGCTAAAGTTTCACTTACTTTTCGATTCGTATCTTTTTCTTGTTGCAATTGATCCAACAAAGTTTTTTGTTGTTCATTGGCAGTGTTTCGAGCAGTGATGGCCAAAAAGGTTTTTTTATTTTGAATGATATCACCTCCTTTTACTTTTCCAACCCGTTCATCGCCGTAAGCATCTAAATAATCATCTTTAATTTGGAAGGCTAAACCTAGTTTTAATCCAAATTCATACATCAATTCCTGATCTGTTTTTGAAGCTTGGGCTATAATTGTACCAATTTGTAATGATGCAGCCAATAGCACCGATGTTTTATACTCAATCATCTTCATATATTCTTCCACAGATACATCCTGCCGGGTTTCAAAGTTCATGTCCATTTGCTGGCCTTCCATTACCTCGGTAGCAGTTCTATTAAAAGTAGACAATACAGGTTTTAATATTTCTGTGGGCACTTCTGAAATAAACCGGTAGGCAAACATCATCATGACATCGCCTGCTAAGATGGCTTTATTGATACCATATTTTTGATGTACAGTAGGCAATCCTCGGCGTTTGTCAGCTTGGTCCATGATGTCGTCGTGTACTAAGGTGAAATTATGAAACACTTCAACCCCATAAGCCGGAGCAAGTGCTGTTTCAATATTTCCACCAAATGCATCGCAACCCATAAGCAATAAAACAGGACGTATTCGTTTGCCTTTCATTTGCATGATGTGATTTACGGCTTCATATAATTCCTGAGGTTTTTCAGGAAATCCTAATTGTGATGAAGCCTGCTCGTACCACGAAGCTATCTCTTCAAAATTTGTTGCTGTAAGAATATTTTTTTCAAGCATGCCATATTTCTATCAAATCTTACGCCAAATGTTAAATTTTTGAAAATTAAATTTTATTCAAAATTTTTAATTGTAACTAAATGAATGTTTTAAGTATTTGTATGTTTCGTCAATCACTATAATGCTAACTATAAAAATTGATTTTGAAAAGTGTTGAAAGGAAATAATTTAACTTATAATGTAAATGAAAAGAAAAGTAATCGCACAAAACTATAATTAGGTTTCTTTGATAAGAATTAATATCTAGCTTGTTAATGCTCACATTAATCTTTATCAACAGATAAATAGATTTAAATCAAAATTAAAAGGAGAAGTTCCAATTAAAGAAATACTTTTTTATAGCAATAGGTAGGAAAAACTGAAAAAGTACCTTGCCCTTATAGAATTACTATCTTTGACAAAACGCTTGCCATGATATATTATCGGGTTTCTTATGATATTCCAGCTTCTCAGTATCTGAAATTTGAAATGAAAATTCATAATTCTAAGCAAAACGTATTAAAACTGCGTTTAGCTGCTTGGCGGCCCGGACGTTATGAATTAGGAAATTTTGCCAAGAATATTCGATTTGTAAAAGCCTTCGATGCAAATGGCAATGAACTGAAAATTAAAAAAACGCATCGGGAATGCTGGGAGGTTCAATCTTCTGAAAGAAAGGAAATTGTTGTTAAGTATGAATATTATGCCGGTGTATTGAATGCAGGTTCTACCTTGTTGGATGAATCGCAGGTATATATCAATCCAGTAAATTGTTTTTTGTTTGTAGAAGGTAAAGAGCAAGAATCATGTGAAATACATTTGGATATTCCCCATACGTATCGGGTAGCTACAGGATTAAAAAAAATATCTGAAAATCCATTAGTGTTGGCTGCTAAAAATTTTGATGAATTAGCAGATAGGCCTTTGATAGCCAGTGCTTCCTTAAAACATCATGTATTTAAAGTTCAAAAATTATTGGTGCATTTATGGTTTCAGGGAGAGTGTAAGCCTGATTTTATACGATTAGAAAATGATTTTTCCAGATTTATAAATGAACAAATACAGGCTTTTGATGGGTTTCCGGAACCAGAATATCATTTTTTGTTTCAAATTACTCCGCATAAAACGTACCATGGAGTAGAGCATGAAAACAGTACGGTATGCATGATTGGACCTACATATCAGGTATTTAAAGAAAGCTATGTAGATTTTTTAGGATTGAGCTCGCATGAATTCTATCATAGTTGGAACATCAAAAAAATTCGTCCGGTTGAAATGATGCCGTATGATTTTACTAAAGAGAATTATTTCCGTACAGGTTATATAGCTGAAGGTGTAACCACATATATGGGTGATATAATGCTCTATCGCAGTAGAGTGTTTTCACAAACACAATATTTTGAAACCTTGCATGAGTTATTAAAAAAACATTTTCACAACTATGCTCGGTTGAATATGCCTGTATCAGAAGCTTCTTTTGATATGTGGATAGATGGTTATGAGCCAGGTGTGCCATATCGAAAAACATCTATTTATACTGAAGGCGCTTTATTGGCACTAATGACGGATATTCTGCTGATTGAGAAAACTTACGGCGTTCATCGGTTAGACGATGTGATGCGTAGATTATATGATGAATTTGCTTGCAAAGGCAAAGGCTATACTTCAGATGATTACAAGCAAATTATAGAACAAATCACCACTGAAAATTGGGATGCATTTTTTGAAAATTTTGTTTTTGGAAGTGAAGATTTTGAACCGGTTTTACGAAGTACCTTATTAAAAGCAGGCTTGGAGCTTCAGGTTACTCCATCAAAAGAATTGTATGAACGTAATTACGGCATTAAATTAGAAGATAGTGGAAAAATCACCCAATTAGCTCCTGATTCCCCTGCATTACTTGCCGGCATGCAGGTAGGAGAAGTGATTGCAACCATCAATGGATTTAGTATTAATGGAAATACCAAAGCTTGGTTTGAATATTTTCATGGAGAGCCACTCCATTTGAGAACTAAAACACCTGATAATCGTGTACGTATGATAGAATTATTGCCTGAAGAACATAATTATTTCCCGGTTTATAATGTCAAAATTGTAACAGATCCAACAACAAGGCAAAAAGAGCTTTTTGAGAAGTGGACAAAGAATTTACTTTGTGATTAAATTGCAGTGTATTTTTTTAATTTCTCACTGCTTCAATATGCCAAATCATAATTTGTTTATCATCGCTGCAAGAGATAAGTAAATTATTCCAAGGGTGCCAAATAATTTGATTGACAGAATGGGTATGCCCTTGATTTTTTTCTTTGTTGATGCGGTATAAAAATTGCAATTCGTTTGCATCCCAAATTTTAATGGTTTTGTCGCGACTGGCAGAAGCCATGAAGTATTGGTCAGGGGAAAAGACTAAAGAATAAATGGCATAATTATGTGCCGGGATATTTTGAATGAGATGTTCGGAATTTGATTCAATTTTCCAACGGCGGATGTGTGCATCGCGTGATGCAGAAATTAAATCGCCGCTAGAATGCCATATTACTGTATTTGTTGCCCAGCTATGTGCAGGGAATTTATGCAAAAGGGTTAACTCGTCTGAAAAGATACAAATATTACTGTCAGAACAGGCTACTGCTAATTGGTTATTTTCAGAATTCAAAGCCAATCCCCGTATTTTTTCTGTGGATGGTTTGATGATATGCAACAGCGTTAGATTTTCAATATCCCAAACTGAAATTTCGCCGTTGGCGGATGACGCATATAACCAATGGCGTATTGGATGATAAAGCAACTTAAAAATTGCATGCTGATGAATAGTGAAAAATTTCAATGGTTTGGAGGCTTTAATATCTAATATATGTAATCCTCCGGAGGCTTCACCTATGGCAAGAAAATTAAATTCAGGAATAAAACACAACGCATACACAGTGGATGTAGCCTGTGCCAATGCTTTTACTGATTGCATGGAATCCAGATCCCACAGGGCTATCCAACGATCACCACCAGCCGAAAGTACGAACGAAGAATCTGGTATTTTTTCTAAAGCATATACCGGCTGGGCATGCCCCGATAGAATTCCTCTTTTTTTTACTTCAATATTCAATACCCTGGAAGAGTACATGCTTGTTAATCTTCTTCCATGAGGTATGAACGTATAACAATTTCAGACTTTGTTCCTGATTTGGGGATAAATACTACTTCTTCAATCGGTTTGTAATCTTTAGTTTTAATGGAGATTTTGTATTTAGAATCTCCTTGAAGGGTAATAAAATATTCCCCATTTTCATTGGTTTGTAATTCTTCAATGAGTTTACCAGCTTCAGTTTCAATGCGAACGGTTACTTCCATGGGTTCGCCGTCTTTTTTATCCAGTACTCTTCCTTTAAGAATAGAAACAGCATCTCCAATGGTAATTGACTGAGAACCTGCATAAGGTTTATCTAAGTTTGGAATACGATAATTGGATAAATCTACTTCGTAGATATCATAACCGCCATAACTATCATCCCGTTTGGTAGTATAATAACCGGTTTGTCCGTCAGCCGATATTGTAAACATCATTTCATCTCCTAAGGTATTGATGGGATACCCTAAATTTACAGGAGCGGTCCACTTACCATCTACCAGGTCAGATTTAAAGATATCATACCCACCGATAGATTCTTTACAGTTAGAGCTGAAGAAAAGAGTTTTCCCGTTAGGATGAAGAAAAACTGAACTTTCATCATCTATTGAATTCAAGATAGATAAATTTTCTGCTTCGCCATACTCAAAACTTCCGGTTTTTTTGGCTACCCAGATATCGCCGTTTCCTTTTCCTTTTCCTACCCGCTCGCTGATAAAGTATAATTCTTTTTTATCAGCACTCATGCAGGCTCCCGATTCAAAATAGGTAGTATTGACTTTGCCACCTACAACTTCTGGTGTACGCCATTCTCCTTTTTTGTTCTTTTTTGAATAATAAATATCACCACCTTTAACGCTACGATATACAAAAATTACACTACCATCTGATGATATGCTTAAATTGGCATCATGATCGGGTGTATTTAGCTCTCCTCCAAGTCTTTCGGCTTCTGTCCATTTGCCGGTGTTGGGGTCTTTGGTACTCATCCAAATATCCTGGAAATAGATTCCAAAATCAGGGTCTATTTTCCCACCAACATTATCAGGCCTGGCTGTAGTAAAAATAAAGGTTTGGCCATCGGCAGTAATGGAGGGATTACTTTCAGGATATTCAGAATTAATTTCTTTTCCCATGTTTTTAATAACCACATTTACCGGATTGGCCATTAATTTTTGAGCCATTTCTACTTGATATATGTATTCATTAACAATGTGGGTTTGCTGTCTTTTTCCTTTCAATGTAGCTTTAAATTCTTCCAACGAGGCTTTGGCTTCTGTAAGTTGATTTAGCATATGCTGTGTTCTGCCAATCCACATTTTTAACTCTTTGCTGATTTTGGGATTAATGTTAAGTGCTTTTGTGAAATATATGTCTGCTTCGTTATATCGTTTTAAGGCAAATGCAGTTTTACCACATTGAAAATTTACTTCTGCATTGTTGGGGATATTTCGATGTACTTCGCGATATAATTTATAGGCTTCTTCCAAATTGTTTTTTTCAACATTTTCTTGGGCAGTCATCATTTTGATGCGATCGCTTGCAGTCATTTTTTGAGCATATACCATTACTGAGGTAACAAGACCTACAAAAAGAAATAAACCTTTGTACTTCATTCGATATGTTTTTTGGTTGGTAATAATCAAAAGTAAAGATAAACAGATTTTAAATTTTGCCGGAATAAATTTCCTTTCGGGCTGATTTTAGGGTATTCATGAGGAGTCCGATGCGAGTCATTGGTCCTACACCGCCAGGTACGGGTGTGATATAACTACACAACGGGGCTACCTCATCGTAAGCAACATCACCTACTAACCGATAACCTGATTTTTTTGAAGGGTCTTTAATTCGTGTAATGCCTACATCAATCACTACAGCACCGGGCTTAATCATGTGGGCTTTAACAAACTCTGGAATGCCAATGGCTGCAATGATAATATCAGCATTGCGGGTATAATTTTCCAGGTTTTGGGTTTTGCTGTGGCACAGCGTAACGGTGGCATTGCCGGGGGTAGTATTTCTGGACATGAGGATACTTACCGGCGTACCTACAATGTTGCTACGGCCCAACACTACACAATGTTTTCCAACAGTATCTATGTTGTAATAGTCAAACAATTGCATAATCCCATAAGGAGTGGCTGAAATATAGGTTGGTAATCCAATGGATAACCGGCCAACGTTTTGTGGATGAAACCCATCCACATCTTTTTCAGGGGAAATGGTTTGAGTTACTTTATCCACTGAAATATGTTTGGGCAGAGGTAATTGTACAATTAGCCCGTCAATATCAGGATTTGCATTGATTTCCCGAATGGTTTTTAAAAGTTCTTCTTCGGTTATGGTCTCATCAAATCGGTAAATGGAAGAAGTAAAACCAATGGATTCGCAATCTTTCATTTTGGCAGCTACATAAGTGTGGCTTGCTCCATCGTTTCCCACCAAAATAGCACATAAGTGTGGTTTTTTTCCGCCTTTATGAATCCAAGATACAGTTTCCTGCTTTATTTTTTCTTTTAGTTTTTCCGAAACTCTTTTTCCATCAATAATTTGCATAAATAGTATGGGTTCGAGCGTTTAGTTTTTATTAGTTCATGCGGGGAATATTTCGCATTAGTTTAGCCATGTTTTGCTTGTTGCTCATCATCTTCATCATTTTGCGCATATCGTCAAATTGTTTGATCAATCTGTTAACTTCTTGTATGGATGTACCACTTCCTTTGGCAATACGAAGTTTTCTGCTTCCGTTTAAAATTTCCGGATGTGCTCTTTCTTTTGGAGTCATGGAGTAAATAATAGCTTCAATTCCTTTAAAAGCATCATCATCAATGTCAAGATCTTTTACCATTTTTCCCATGCCGGGTATCATGCCCATCAGGTCTTTGATGTTTCCCATTTTTTTAATTTGCTGAATTTGTGCCAGAAAGTCATCAAAATCAAACTGATTTTTGGCAATTTTCTTTTGGAGTTTGCGGGCTTGTTCAGCGTCGTATTGTTCCTGGGCTCGTTCTACCAGCGATACAATATCTCCCATGCCCAAAATTCTGTCTGCCATCCGCTGCGGATAGAATACATCCAAAGCATCCATTTTTTCACCGGTACCCACAAATTTGATGGGCTTGTTCACAACGGCTTTAATAGATAGCGCAGCACCACCCCGGGTATCGCCATCTAATTTGGTGAGAATAACGCCATCAAAATCCAGGCGATCATTAAATGCTTTGGCAGTATTTACCGCATCCTGCCCGGTCATGGCATCCACTACGAAGAGAATTTCATCCGGATCAACGGCTTTTTTGATCCGTTCAATCTCGTTCATCATCTCTTCATCCACCGCCAGGCGGCCTGCCGTATCCACAATCACCACCTGAAATCCTTTCAGTTTGGCTTCTTTGATGGCATTTTGAGCAATGGATACCGGATTTTTATTTTCCCGCTCAGAATAAACGGTACAACCTACCTGTTCGCCCAGTACATGTAGCTGGTCAATCGCAGCCGGACGATAAACGTCAGCTGCAACCAACATTACGCTTTTACCTAATTTTTTCTTAATGTAGTTAGCTAATTTCCCCGAATGAGTTGTTTTTCCTGAACCCTGGAGACCAGCCATTAAAATAACTGAAGGATTACTTTTTAGTTTCAGGTCGGTTTTATCTCCTCCCATTAAAGCAGTAAGTTCTTCATGAACGATTTTAACCATTAATTGGCCGGGAGAAACAGCGGTTAAAACCTCGCGTCCGAGTGCTTTCTCTTTTACTGTTTCAGTAAACTGCTTGGCGATCTTGAAGTTTACGTCTGCATCAAGCAAAGCCCTGCGAACTTCTTTGAGACTTTCGGCTACGTTAATTTCGGATATTTTACCCTGGCCTTTTAAGACCTTGAATGCTTTGTCAAATTTTTCGGACAGATTTTCAAACATATCGCCTTTGCTTTAGAGTGCAAAGATAGTGAAAACCCCTGTGTTACGAAGGAAAAATCGAAACACATTTAGGCATTTTTTAGGTAGATATACGTGATCAAACTATTTAACTCCGATTTTGCATTTTAATATTATATAAGTTCAAGACATAAGTGCAAACATTAAATTAATTTATTATTCAATTTGTGAATACCTTTTCTTTATGGGTTTGTATGCAATATATTTCATTGTTTTATCCATTTCACATGGGTTTGCTTTCCGTTTTTTAGCAGGTGGATGATATACGAGCCGGGTGGCCAGTGCTGCACATCAAAGATGGTAAGGGGAGCCACCAGCAGGCCACGTTGCAGGGTTTGGCCTTGCAGGTTGAGAATGGTAAACCGGCTGTGCAGCCATGGCTCGTCCACTTGCAGTGATAGTTGTTCTGTGGCGGGG
>JAOABX010000003.1 GCA_026418175.1 Flavobacteriales bacterium | reverse complement strand
AATGGTGTGCCTTTCACGCCTTCGGCTACTACAACCTATACCGTAACCGGAACGGCTGCTAACGGGTGTACCAACACCGCTTCGGTAACTATCACCGTTAATCCCTTGCCTTCCGTTTCCGCCAATGCTTCTCCCGGTACTACCGTCTGTGCCGGTTCCAGCGTTACCCTTTCCGGAAGCGGAGCCAGCTCCTACTCCTGGTCGGGTGGGGTTTCCAATGGTGTGCCTTTCACGCCTTCGGCTACTACAACCTATACCGTAACCGGGACAGATGCTAACGGGTGTACCAACACTACATCATTAACGATATCTGTGAAAGAATCACCCAGTGTTGGTATTCAAGTTCTACCTGATTCTATTATTTGTAGTGGAACTGGGATAACTCTATCAGGAACTGGGGCTGATTCGTATAGTTGGTCATCCGGAATTGTTGATGGAGTAGCATTCTACCCAACTCAAACATCCACCTATACAGTTATGGGTACTAATGCTAATGGATGTACCGATAGCGAAAGCATTACCATACAAGTTAATAATTGTGCTAGTATTGATACTGAAAACGAAAACAGTCCAATTATTATTAGAACATATCCAATACCTACCGACGATTTTGTTTATGTAGAATTATCCTCAAATAATATTTCAATTGAAAGAATAAGTTTTATGCTTTATAATACCCAAGGCCAATTAATATCCACTGAAACTGAAAAATTGAATAATTACATTTATCTGCTTGATCTAAGGCATTATCCATCTGGTATTTATTTTTTAACTATCAATCATTCAAATACATCCAATTCTTATAAAATCATTAAAAATTAAATTTAAGTCAGCTAAAATTTAAAATTGTTAATAAATGGCAATAAGCCCTGGTATAAAAACTTCCAGGGCTTTTTATTTTTACACCATCCAACCCGTCAGATGAAATAGTTATGCTGATGGAAAAAAATAGAACTATGGAGGCTATAACCAACCATACCCGTGAAAATAGGACATTAGCCTTGTTTGATTTTGATGGCACAATTACACACAAAGATTCCTTGTTTGCATTTATTCGGTTTGTAAAAGGACGATCAAGATTTTTTTGGGGTATGGTTCGATTATTACCAATACTAATAGCAAACAGAATAGGACTAATTCCAAATGACAAGGCTAAGGAAAAAATGTTGTCATATTTTTTTAAAGGGATGAACTATGGTGAATTTAAACGATATGGTGAAAAATTTTGTGAAGAAAAACTCCCCGAAATATTAAAAACTGCTGCCATAGATAAGATTAACTGGCATCGCTCTAAACACCATCGCATTATTGTAGTTTCAGCATCCATTGAAGAATGGATTCGGCCATGGACAGATGCAATGGGCATTGAACTAATTTGTACCGAAATGGAAGTAAAAGATAACCGATTAACAGGAAAGTTTTCTACTCCAAATTGTAACGGTGCAGAAAAACTAAAACGTATCAAACAATATTTAGATTTGCATGATTATACTATGATTTATGCTTATGGTGATACCAAAGGTGATGAAGCAATGCTAAGTATTGCCAATAAATCCCTTTATCAGCATTTTGATTAATTATTTATTATGGCCAACCATCAGCATCACTTTCAAACCTCATTTTCCACCCTCATTTTAGTATTCTTTTTTTGGGGATTTGTTGCTGCATCAAACGGAATTTTCATTCCGTTTTGTAAAAGTTATTTTCATCTTGATCAATTCGAGTCACAATTGATTGATGCAGCGTTTTATAGCGCGTATTTTTATGGTTCGCTAGTACTGTATTTAGGATCTTATTTTTCACAAATTGATATTCTTAACAAAATTGGATATAAAAATGGCATCATCATCGGATTGTTGATTTCAATTGTTGGGGCAGTTGGTCTTGCAGTTATCAGCTCAATGCAACATGCCACATTTGGCTTGGTACTGCTTTCATTTTTTGTAATTGCTTTGGGATTCTCGCTGCAACAAACTGCTGCACAACCTTTTGCTATAGCACTTGGAAAGCCAGAAACCGGAGCTCATCGGCTCAACATGGCAGGTGGTATTAATTCATTGGGCACATTGCTAGGACCCTTGGTTGTAAGTTTTATTCTTTTTGGTGATTTAAAAGCAGGTAGTCATTCTGCAACCATATCATCCATAAAAGTGCTTTATATTTTCTTGGCCTGTTTATTCACGTTAGTTAGCATAGTTTTTTTAAAATCTAAAATGCCGCGTGTAACATCCGATGAAAAAATTGAAAAAAGTCCCAAAGCCTTGATAGTTCTTTTGCTTATTGGCGCAATTTTTCCTGCTATTCTATTTACTGATCAAATTCACAGTTTTTTAGGATTAACAAAAACAACTGTGGTATTTGGTGTATTAACTTATACACTGATTTTATTATTTATTGCTTTAGTGTTGTCAAGTAAAAATCCAAAGGGATGGGGTGCTATGCAATACCCGCAATTGGTACTGGGAATGATTGCCATTTTTATTTATGTTGGTGTGGAAGTAACTATTCAAAGTAACATGGGAGCCTTATTGAAAAAACCCGAATTCGGTGCATTTCAAGAAAGTCATATCTCACACTATATTTCATTGTATTGGGGTAGTTTAATGATTGGTAGATGGACAGGAGCAATAAGCGTGTTTAATTTTAATAAACGCATTAAGCAATGGCTTACGATAATAATTCCAATGCTTGCTTTTGGATTAATACTGCTGGTAAATGTTATTAAAGGAAATTCGGTGAATGATTTGCTAATCTACCCGCTTTGCATAGGTTTTTTAATAGTTGCCTTTTTATACAGTAAAGAACGGCCGGCTACCATGCTGCTAGCTGTCTCTGTATTAGCTACAACTGCAATGATAATTGGAATGTTAACACAAGGAAAACTTGCCACTTTTGCTTTTATTAGCGGAGGACTGTTTTGCAGCGTGATGTGGCCCTGTATATTTGCATTGGCTGTAACAGGATTAGGAAAATATACCTCTCAAGGCTCTGCATTTCTTATCATGATGATTTTGGGAGGAGCATTAATACCACCCGTTCAGGGAGCTATCTGCGATTTTGATATTATTGCACCACAAGGCATTGCAGGAATGAGCTATACTCACTTTTCATACATTGTAGCAGTATTTTGTTTCGCATACCTGATTTGGCATACCTTGCAAACGAGCCGTGTTTTGAAAAAACAGGGAATTGACTTCAATACATCTTCAACCACTACACATTAAAAGCAATGAATCTTGCTGCAGGCATTGATATTGGTGGCACCAACATTCTACTGGGAATAGTGAATGAATCAGGAAAAATTTTAAATCGAACTTCTTGGGAAACCTCTTCTTTTTCATCCCCAGAAATTTGGGTAGATGCTGTTTGTAAATATTTACAAGAATGGTTGAATCATCATCCGGATGCAAATTTTATAGGTATTGGCATTGGGGCGCCCAATGGGAATATACATTCCGGTGCCATTGAAGATGCCCCCAACCTTCCGTGGAAAGGAAAGATTCCGCTGGTAGAGATGTTTGAAAAACAGATGCAATATAAGACACAACTAACAAATGATGCCAACGCAGCAGCACTGGGAGAGATGTTATTTGGTGCAGCCCAAAATTGCCCCCATTTTTTATTTATAACCTTGGGAACTGGATTGGGAAGCGGCATTGTAGTAGATGGAAAAATAGTTTATGGCCATGATGGATTGGCTGGTGAAATTGGCCACGTAATTTTATTTCCGGATGGAAGACCCTGCGCTTGTGGTAGAAAAGGATGTGTAGAAACCTATTGCTCTGCCACAGCCATTAAAACTACCTATGCTGAAATTTTAAAAAAAAATAATCTACCTGAAATTCCAAAAGCAGATGCTAAATATATTTTCGGCCGTGCTATGCATGGAGAAAAGGAAGCACAGGAAGCTTTTAATCAAACCGGAGAATGGTTGGGTTTGATTCTAGCAAATAGCGTGGCATATACTAGCCCAGAAAAAATTATATTATTCGGAGGATTGACACAGGCTGGAGATTTACTACTGAATCCTACAATACGAAGTTTTGAAAAAAACGTACTTCGCAACTATCAAAACAAAATAACCATTAGCTACTCTTCTCTTCCCGAAAATGATGCAGCCATTCTAGGAGCTGCTTCCCTTATTATAAATGCCTGAAAAAACTATTTACTTTTTTACCTGTATTCATTTATTTATCCTCACAAGAACAGCAAGATTTTAAAAATTTGTGAATCCATTTTAAATGCTTTCTTAAAAATTATGGAAAACTTCCAGAATGGCATCCTGATGCCGGCGATGATGCGTTTATTTTTATTGATGAAATCTATTTTCGTTGATATATTTCTACCATATTTAAATTGTATTTTTGATTAAAAGAATAATCCGTTGAATAATCGAACCATTCGAATAATTCTTGTTATTTCTGCAGTAATATTAGGCGGGTTGATTGGACTTCAAGTGTATTGGGTAAAAAAAGCTTATGAATATACTGAAGAACAATTTGACAATCGGGTTAACCTTGCTTTAATGACTGTAGCCAACCAAATTAACCGGTATAACAAAGACACCATGTCTGTTAGAGAACCAGTAACTCAGGTTGCACCGGATTATTTTACAGTGGAAATTACCGGAATGGTGAATCCAGACCACCTGCAAAACCTGCTTGTTATTGAATTTAACAGGTACAGTATTGATTTAGAATTTCAATATGCACTTTATGATTGTTTCCTTGATTCCATTGTTTGGAGAAATCATGTAGAACTGGATGCTTCAGGCAAAATGGTCCATGAATCAGGAGAAAAAGTAACATCGTTTCCAAACTATAAACTATCAAAAGAAAGCCACAAATTTGGTGTTTATTTTCCTACAAAAAAAAGCTACATCTCTAAACAGATGGGCATAATGATCTATTCAACCATCGGTGTATTCATAATTATATTGTTTTTTGTATATATTCTGATGGTTATATTCAAACAAAAGCGTTTATCAGAAATTAAAACCGACTTCATCAATAACATGACGCATGAATTCAAAACCCCCATTGCAACCATTTCTATTTCTAGCGAACAACTCTTGAAAGAAAGCACACTGAACAATCCTGAAAAAATAAAAACCTATTCTAGAATCATTAAAGATGAAAGTATAAGGCTAAAATCACAAGTTGATCAGATATTAAACATAGCATTGCTTGATTCTACCCGTACAAAATTCAATAAAAAACCTATTGACTTTCATAAATTAATCAAAGATGTTACCGAAAAAATTAAAATACGGGCAGAAGAAAAAAATTGTAATATACAACTTGAATTAAATGCCATGCATTATACCATTCAAGGAGATATTGACCATTTGACCAATGTAATGTTTAACCTAATGGACAATGCACTGAAATACAGTAAAGAAAATCCGAAGATCATTATCCGTACAAAAAATAAAAATCATCTTCTCATCGTTGAAGTGGAAGATAACGGAATAGGCATTCCGGCCAAACAACAAAAATTAATTTTTGAAAAATTTTATCGGGTACCTACAGGAAATGTACATAATGTAAAAGGATTTGGATTAGGATTGAGTTACGTAAAAAAAATCATTCAATCTCATCAGGGCAAAATTGAGCTGGAAAGCACCCCTGGGGTTGGCACGATTTTTAGAATATTTTTGAAAACTGAACCACAAAACCTATGAATCAAGAATCAGCCATTAAAATTCTGTATGTGGAAGACGACAGTAATTTAAGCTTTGTAATTAAAGACTTACTGGAAGAAAACGGGTACATTGTTCGTCATTATATGGACGGGCAAACTGCCATTCAAAAATTTGGGACAGATAATTTTGATCTATGCATTTTAGATGTTATGCTACCTCAAAAAGATGGCTTTGAGGTGGCTGAGTTTATTCGCAAAGTAAATACTGATATTCCTATTATTTTTTTAACGGCTAAATCCCTTTCAGAAGACCGGATAAAAGGGCTTAAAATTGGAGCTGACGATTACATCACCAAACCATTTTCTACCGAAGAATTATTGCTTCGGGTTGAAAACATTTTAAAGCGATCTGGTACATTAACCTCAAACAAAGCGAAAAGAGACATATTTGAGCTGGGAAAATATGTATTTAATTACCCCGATTATTCATTGCAACTCAATGGTGAGTCAAGACACCTTACGGAGCGGGAAGCTAACCTTTTGCGAATTCTTTGCTTGCACAAAAATGAAGTTGTAACCCGCGAAATTCTTTTAAAATCTGTTTGGGGAAAAGACGACTATTTTACAGGTAGAAGCATGGATGTATTTATTTCAAAACTTAGAAAATATCTGAGTGAAGATGAAAATATTAAAATTCAGGTAGTGCATGGTATTGGCTTTAAGCTAATTGTTCCATAGCTTTCATTTTTTTATACTCCGCCGGTGAAATTCTTGCTCTTCCTCCTAATTTGTCGAATATTTCAGGAAATGCCTTTTCAGTTAACGGAATTTCTTTACGCAATTTATCATACATCGAATGATCAAACATTTTTCTAAAGTCTTCCTTTGTCATAGTAGTTCGGGCATACATTGCCTGATACCCGTGATGACTGATTACAAATTGTTCCAGATTTTTTAAGGCTTCTATTCCATCAAATCCTGGCTTGGCCGAAGTACCATACGCACCAATATCCACAAACAACTCATCCAAACTTCCATCGGGCTTTTGGTATGGTTTAATCATTCCGATATTTTTAGGCGATTGTTTTACCAACATCGGGCAAACCCATAATGGATAAATTTTTATTTGTTCATCAAAATAATCCAGCGATTCATTTAATAAACTTATCGGCATTAACATGTCTTGCACCATGTGGTATTTTTCACGAAGCCTTCGGGTAGTATCTGATTCAAAGTATTTCAACAAAGCTAATCGTGGAGGTAATGCCCACCCCAACAACCATCTAAACAAGGGCTTATTACCAAAAGGAATAATTTCACTCATTTCCCAAAATAAACTTCGTGTATGCCGGTGGTAATAATGAATTAATGGAATGTATTCAACTCCATTTTTATTTTTTTGTAAATATGTTTCTACATGCTTGTAAAACCAAGGTTTATAATAGTGGCCAATACGATTAACGAAACCATCTTGTTGTATCTCATTCACTCTTTTACCAGTCATCAATACTGCTTTTTCCCTGGAATACATTAACATTTCTACAAAATCATTTTCTGTAGTATTTCTGCTGGCTTTTTCAAACTCTTCGAAAATTTTATCCTTGCCAATTAACGGTTGGTATTTTAATTTTACATAACGGGTCGCCGGGATAATTTTTAATTCAGCCATCACCAAAAAACCCAATGTTCCATGTGACCAAGGAATGGAATAAAACAATTCAGCATTTTCGTTTGCAGAACAATGAATAATGTTACCATCAGCCGTAGCTATATCCATAGAGTCTACAATGTATTGAAATAAGCCATACTTATGGCTACTGCCTTCAACTCCAAAACCCATTATTAAACCACCTACCGTTAAATCATCCAATTCCGGTATCACCGGCAAGGTCCAACCGCGTTTCAATAAATACCGGCTTATTTGCCCCATATTTACTAGCGGCTCTACCTTTACAGTCTGTTTTTCCTCATCAATACTCAAAATATCAACTAAATTCAATTCAATTAAATGCGAGGTTTTTTTATATGCAGGTACAAGTTCGCTCATGGTTTTCCATCCACTACGGGCCGTACATAATTTTTGATTCGAGCCACTTTGTGCCCATAATTTAATTTGTTCTTGAATTTTTTGTACTTTCTTTTTGTGTGCTTGAGGAGCACTGTAAAATAAAAATTTTATTCTATTGGATATCTTTTCAAAAAAACCGTACGTAACACTAAGTGGTATTAAAAAAATAGTTGCAAAAGTCCCACGATGATAGGTTAAAATATATTCAAAAAACGTAGTAGGTTTAAATTCATTACCAGATTGATTCATATTACTTTATTAAAATTACAACTGCTCAAAAATACAAAAAGGAGCCTAATAAGCTCCTCCTTGTGTAACCAAAAAATATATGGATAAATTAATCTACTTTATAAAATTTTTGGATGTACGTTTTGCCATTAGTGGCCGAGAGATTTACTAAATAAATTCCAGCCGGCAAATCAGAAATATCAATGGTTGTTTTATGAGTATTTTCTGCCACAATTATTTCTTTATGTACTTTACCACTCATATCCACAATAACAATTGATTTGCCCAAAATTTCTCCAACTGTTACAACACCAAGTTCATCTTTTGCAGGATTAGGATATACTAACATATCTCTTACAAACGACGTTGTACCAGAATTTGGTGAAGCAATGGGGACCTGTTCAGTTTGATGATGATTTAATATAACCATTTCAGACACTGTGGGCAATGTATTTAAATGATCGGTATGGTGTTCGTTAGCGTCATCATCAGTTCCATTATTTACATATGCGGTAGCTGTATTTTGCTGCCCCCCGGGATTAATAAATACTCCTGTAATATTATCTATTCCAACAATTTCGATAACATCAATAATATCTTCATCCTCTTTGTCTCCTTTGGCCGTTGGAACAATATCAATAGTAACATGAATGATGTTGCCTGTAATAGTAACATCTTTAACATTTACAAGAGTGTGAGTGGCCGATAATATCTGTAGATTATTTATATCCACATCAGCAATCGATGCTACTTGAACGGCTATGGTATGAATTTCTTTTTGATCTTGTTTTTTTATAGTAATTGTAGAGGAACCATCACCACCAAAGGCAAAGTTTAGCTGATAAAAAAATGGAAGCAATGCTATTGCTATTAAACCTTGGTAAAACTTTTTTTCCATAACCTTTAAATTTTTGTTTAAGTTATAAATAATACCTTAACAAACTGATAACATTATAACGAATTTATCGGGAAAAAAGATACATTAAGAGTTGTATTAGAGTATAAAAAAATACAGTATATTACTGATAATGTGATACATAAATTTTCATAATTTCTCATCAGTTACCCGAAAATATCAATTAGGAATTTACCCAAATAAACTTTTAAATTTAGGCATATCAAACCAAAGAGCGGCAAACTATGTATAAAAGCAAACCGATAGTAATACTACGGGCATTTGAACCGCATGAGCTAAAAGAGTTTGAAAAGTTCATCCAGTCACCATTCTTTAATAAAAATGAAACCCTTACCCAGCTTTTTCTATTACTTAAAAAAGAATATCCTGATTTTTCCGGTCCAGGAGTAGAACGAGAACGGTTGTATTTTAAATTGTATCAAAACCGCGATTTTGATGAAAGCAAACTTCGATATGCATTTTCAGACCTTAGTAAGTTACTTGAAAAATACATCATGTGGAAGGAGCTTGAAAAAAACAGGGTTCAGCAAAATCACTTGCTTCTTGAATTTTACAGAAATCATGATATTGAAAAATATTTCAGTCAGGTTTTTGATGAAACAGAAAAGTATTTAAACACGCAAAAAATCAAAGATTCTGAATATTATTTTAACCGATATTTGATTGAAGAATCACTTTATAATTATGCGTCAGTAAAGCGTGATAAAAGTTTAGATCAAACCCTGCAGGATGTGGCCGATAACTTAGATTATTATTACATCTCAAAAAAACTAAAATACCTCTGCGAAATGTTCACACGGCAAAACTTTTTGAATTCATCATACAACACACAGCTTTTAGAAGAAGTAATTGGATTTGTAAAAAAACAAAATATTGATAACTATCCGGCCATTAGTGTTTATTACACCGTTCTACTCACATTAATCGAAGAAGATAAAGAAGAAAATTATTATAAGTTGCTTGAAATGCTAGAAAAGCACGAAGTTTGCTTTAAGAAGGATGAATTTAGGGATTTATATTTCTTGGCACAGAATTATTGTACTAAACGAATTAATAAAGGCGATACGCGCTATCTCCGTGAATATTTTATGCTTTCTGAAAAACTACTTGAGAAAGAACTGATTTATGAAAACGGATATATCATCCCTTCTACATTTAAGAACATTGTTACTGTTGGTTTACGTTTAGAGGAATTTGAATGGGTAGAAAACTTTTTATATAGCTACAAAGAAAAACTAGCTCCCAAATACCGTGAGAATGCGTTTATTTACAATTTGGCCTGGTTGCATTTCTTTAAAAAGGAATATAAAAAAACATTGCGCTTGTTGAATAATGTTGAATACATGGATGTATACTATATTTTGGATTCAAAGATTCTTTTACTAAAAACCTATTATGAACTCGATGATGTGGATGCTTTTTATTCACTCATTGATTCGTTTTATGTTTACTTACGAAGGAATGAATTGATATCTGAATATCAAAAAACTATCTGCCTGAACTTTGTAAAATTTGCCAAAAAACTGATGCGTATTAAACTTGGCGACAAAGAAGCCGCCGAAAAGTTGCTACAAGAAATAAAAGCAAATCAACAGATTGCAAGCATTTCATGGTTGATTAAAAAAGCAGAAGAATTAATTTAACCTTAGAAAGCAATTTTTTGCTAAAATTTCTTAATTTGCCGATAAATTTTAAAAATATATGAAAAAGTATTTACCCATTTTTTTCCCTTTTGTTTTGTTTTTAATGGGCATTGGTATAAAAGCATCTGCACAATGTCCGGGATGTATAGTAAACTCGGCTACTTGCAATCCACCCGGAGGTGGAATTTGTCCTGATTCGGTACCTGCAGCTACTGTAGGAATTGCTTACAATGAAGATGTTACATTTTATTTACCACCGGAGGTAAATACTCCTTTTGGCATGCGGCCATTGTTGCAAGTTAAAATTGATGCTATAACCGGATTACCTTTTGGAATTAACTGGCAATCAAACAGCCCCAATAACACATATGTATTAAATGGTCAAGGTGGGCACGGATGTGTAAAACTTTGTGGCACGCCCATCGGAAATCCAGGAGTATATAATATTACAATTACTGTAACCGCATTGGTTGCAGTTGGTGGTATTCTCGGAAATCAAACCGGCCAACAAACGTTTAATCTTCAAATGATGCTACTCCCTGGTTCATCATCCAATGCCGGATTTTCTATGGCTCCTCCTTTGGGATGTGAACCTCTTGTTGTTAGCTTTACAAATAATAATCCAAGCAATTATGTATCTCCAGATCCAGCTCATTATGGGGGAGTTATTTATTCATGGAATTTTGGAAATATGACACAATCTAATGCGCAAAACCCTCCTCCGGTATTATACTCCACCGCAGGAAATTATCCGGTTAACTATAGTATGACCGTTGATACATTTGGATTTGTTTTAAAATCAGTAACTGTTTTAGCTGGGCCATGTACTGATATCTTTTCAGCTCCTGATTATGAAATGAAAATCCGTAATTCATCCAATCAAGTAATTTACACAGGTCCTGAAATTCAAAATACTAACCCCCCAATTACTTGGAACAATATTAATTTGGGAATAAATCCTTCTAATTGGCCATTTACTGCCACATTTACAGACCTTGATTCTGGTCTAGAAGGGGGAAACGATGACTGCGGAACTGTAACATTTAGCCTACCACCTGTGAATAGCTATGGTACAACCACTCAAACTGTTACTTCCGGCTCACTTATAGTACAATACACAATAGAGAAAACTGTTATAACTGTAACTGCATCAGACACAGTAAAAGTATTTGCATTGCCACCGGTAGATGTTTTGCAAGCTAGTGCAAGTGCGGTTTGTTCAGGAGATTCAATCTTATTAACGATTTATCCTGGCTTTGCCTATGAATGGTTATATAACGATACTATTGGATTGCCTTGTTCTACCAATGAATGTTGGGTAAAACAAACAGGTAGATATAAAGTAAAAGTTTTCAATCCAACAACAGGATGTTCTAGAATGATAGAAGATACAGTATTAACATTTTACACTTCTATCCCAAGTAATTTTGCCATTACACTAAATCCAACTACAGGCAATTTACAATCCAACATATCCGGCTCATATAGTTATCAATGGCAGATTTTAAGTGGCTCTACCTGGGTTAATATTCCTGCGCCTGCCGGTGTACAAAGTTATTATACCCCAACAAGCAATGGCACTTTCCGACTTATTGCAACCAATGCAAACGGATGTACGGACACCACCAATGCTTTTGTGTTTAATACTTTTGGAATTAACGACTTAGAATCATCCATTGCATTTAATTATTTCCCCAATCCAACTCAAGACCTGCTAAATGTTTCGGTAAATTTGGAAGAATCAAATCAATTAATTATCATCATACGGGATATAATCGGTAAAGAAATTATCCGTGAAGATTGGGGGATTCAATTAGGCAATATAACCAAGCAAATCAATTTACAAGCTTTGCCCACAGGCACTTATATGCTCGATGTTGAATTATCTAACGGAACTATTCGTAAAAAGCTCATAAAAAATTAATTTTCTTGTAAATCAAACCAATAAAAAGCCTTTCAAAAAAATTTTGAAAGGCTTTTTATTTATTCTTACTTTTGAATAAAGTATAATTACAATGAAGAAATTACTACTAGTTATTTTGTTCTACCCCTTGCTGAATCTCTATGCACAAAATGTCCATCGTTGTGGTACTGATTATTTGGTACAAAAAGCATTGCAAAGCAACCCCGATGTTAGAAAAAACATGGAAGAGTTGGAAGCTTTTACCCAGCAATGGATTGCTGAACATGCACATGACAAAAGTGAAAAAGCTTTATTGATAACTATACCAGTAGTGGTGCATATTGTGTATAACAACGCTTCTGAAAACCTATCAGATGCCCGAATTCAATCGCAAATTGATGTATTAAATCAAGATTTTCGCCGTTTAAATGCAGATGCTTCCAATACGCCATCAGCCTTTCAATCGGTAGCAGCTGATGTTGAAATTGAATTTTGTTTAGCAAATATTGACCCTAATGGCCAGCCCACTACAGGTATTACACGTACTTCTACTTCTGTCACTAGTTTTGACATGAACACAGATAATATCAAATTTACAAGCCAAGGTGGAAAAGATGCCTGGCCATCGAATAAATACCTTAATATCTGGGTTGGTGATATTAGCGGAGGAATATTAGGGTATGCAACTCCACCTGGAACATTCCCTGCCAATCAAGATGGAGTAGTAATAAACTATAAATATTTTGGCACCTCTGCTTATGGTGCACAAGCTCCATACAATAAAGGAAGAACTGCTACGCATGAAGTAGGCCACTGGCTGAATCTAAAACACATTTGGGGAGATGATGGAACTTCGTGTAGCGGTACAGACAATGTAAGCGACACTCCTAATCAAGGAGGTGAAAATTACGGGTGCCCTAGTTATCCACTAACTGATGCCTGTAGTCCTTCAGCGCCCGGTGTAATGTTTATGAACTATATGGACTATGTGGATGATGCATGTATGAATTTATTTACAGCAGGACAAAAAGCCAGGATGCATGCAGCAATCAATGGACCACGTTCCAGCCTTTTTAACTCAAATGGCTGTTCTGGAAGTGGTGGCGGTGGTGGTGGCGGTGGTGGCTCTGGCACCTGCGACACGTTGAGCAACTGGACAGCAGGAGATACAGAAGTACTTTATACAACTAATGGAGGAGGATTTGTAGGAGGACATAATGAATTCAACGATAAAGCCAAAGCTGAGAGATTTTCGAATATTGGAACCAACAAACAGGTTACAAAAATCTTCTTCAAGTTTGGCCATGCTTCCGGATATAACAGTTCTTCAACAGTAGCAGCTGCACTTTGGAATGAAACCGCTGGAGCACCGGGAAGTGAATTAGTAAGTATAAACATGCCTGTATCAGCCATAGCTAATCATGTGTCGAATGGGCAATTTTCATTACTTAATTTAACCAGTCCAGTTAGTGTTGGTAACAACTTTTATGCAGGTATAAAATTAACGTATTCTGGTAGTTTAAAAGTTGCATTATATACCTCTACCGATGGCAATCAAGTGCCTTCAACTGCTTGGGAACAATTTTCTGACAATACATGGAAACGTTTTGACGACAGCCAGTCGTGGCAATTGGATGTATCTCTTGCTGTATTTCCTGTAGTATGTGATGCTACCTTGGGCACTGAAAGTATTGTTGGTATAAATGAGGCAAAATTATATCCAAACCCAACCGATGGTCAATTAAATTTAGTTTTACCTCAAACCAATACATACGAAATATTGATTTATGATATGATGGGTCGATTAGTTTTTTCTAAAAGCATTGTCAACGAAGGAGAATTTGCTCATTTGCTAGATTTATCAGAACATAAAAACGGACTCTATTTTGTTGAAATACGGCAAGGCAATATAAGCACCACAAAAAAAGTAATTCTTAACCGGTAATTTTGAAGGAGAATCAATTACTACAACAGTTGTTAGAAGCTACTAAAACCTGCAATGTTAGCGTTGCAGGTTTTTCTTTACCTGGTGAAAGTAAATTTACATTTTGGATTCAGTCTACAGATTTAGACTATCCCCCATTAAATGATTCTGAGTTTATCATATATCCATTCTTTGTTGGAGGTAATTTCCCTATAATAAGAATCAAACCTCAATGGAGTATTTATGATAACGAAGTGTTGCCTGAACCAATTCAGAAAAAACTTATAAATTCTTCTACAAAGTCTACTGAATATTGGCACAGCTTAATTGATAATGTATTTGAAGCCACCAACATAAAAGATTTTTTATTACAGGTAGATGAAATCAAGCATCAAATTTCGCTAGGTAATATTGAAAAAGCAATGCTTTCAGCAATTCGTGTTCTGCCAAGATCTGAAAAAAAAATAGCGGATATTTTGCTTGATCTTCGAAAGAATTACCCAAATGCTTTTATTTCATACACTTCTACGCCCATTCATGGAACCTGGATAGGGGCTACTCCAGAAATTTTGTTATTTCAGCATGATAAAAGAATAGAAACTGTTTCGTTAGCCGGGACTAAAACATTAGAACAACAGCATGAATGGAGTGAAAAAGAAAGACACGAACAAGATCTGGTTACTCAATATATTCATGAAATTTTTCATAAGTACCCGATAGAAGAAATTGAGATACAAGGGCCAGAATACTATTCCATAGGACCATTGATTCATTTACGAACTTTGTTTCGAATAAACCTTCAAGATATCCCTCAAAAACCGATGATGGAAAAGCTTGCACGCGAAATGCACCCCACTCCAGCAGTGGGTGGATATCCCAAAACAGCAAGCTTAAAACTCATACAACAACTCGAAAAACACGAACGAAGTTATTATGCAGGATTTTTAGGTCCAATAACTTTGAATTCGTCTTCTTTGTTTGTAAATCTTCGATGTGCTTCACTGCATAGAAATCAAGTTGCATTTTATTCGGGAGCTGGTATTACAGCAGGGTCAGACCCTGAATCAGAATGGGAAGAAACCGGCCATAAAGCAGCTTCAATAGCTAAGTATTTTTAAAAATAAAAAGAGAGAACACATTAAGTTGTTCTCCCTTTACTTGTGTATTAAGCTAATTTAATTCCTGGCTTTTACAACCAACAAATCTGATACCTGAATTTCTGTAATATAGCGCTTAACACCTTGTGAATCTTCGTACTGACGATGCATTAATTTGCCTTCGATAATTACTTCAGCCCCTTTACTAATCTGCTTTTCAGCCTTGCTAGCAACTTTTCCCCAGGCTACAATGTTATGCCATTGAGTTTGTGTTTCCCATTCCCCCTTACTGTTTTTGTAATTGTCAGAAGTTGCTAAAGAAAACTTTGCCAGCTTGCGATTCCCGCTTAGCACTTTCACTTCAGGATTTAATCCCACATGTCCGATTAGCCTTACACTGTTTTTCAAATTGTACATACGTGTTACGATTTAAAAGTTAAACATGAATTTTACGACATCGCAACCGAGTTGTCATCGAATTGCACCGCAAAGTTGAAATGGGATGTAACACATAGTCGGTTTTTTACCGATTGTATTCGGGCATTTCCATTTGTTGTCGTTTGAAAACAGTTAGCTAGTTGTGTTTTCGCTCAATATAATAATCCTCTGATTGTCCGTAATCGTAATTCCATTTATAATAAACACCGCCATAGAACATGGGTGTTGCAGCAATATTATTTCCAAATAAATATCCCGTAATACCTGCCTGAATACCAAATCCTATTGGATGTTGGTAATCAATTCTTGCATTTAGTAATAACCATTCCTGATTATTTACATAAAGAGCCGTTTGAAGATTATTTTTCTTTTCAAATATTCCGTTATAAAACGAACGGCGTGAATGTATGGCCCCTCTTATCCATAAAGCGTTAAAAAAACGAACACCACCCTCCACTTGTATTCTCCAATCTCCACTATAATTATCCGTTCTGTAGCATCCACCAACATCAGCAAATACATAGTATTTTTCTTTCCAAGCACGCCCCACATGAAACATCGGTATAATTCCCCAAGCATCATTACCTGTTCTCAGGCCGGTTCCGTTATCATAAGTACCTGTTTTCAATTCAGTCCTCAAAGAAGCGGCTAACAGCCACTTTTTATGATAAAACTTATATTTTACTCCGGCCTCTACATTCCCAAGTCCTGTTACAGTACCTGATTTTAAGGTATCTGTAAAATCAGCGCCGGTATTTAACTCCTTGCCTGTCGAAACAATATTTACAGGTAACATTACAAATAAAGTAAGCTTATCAAGCGCACCATATTCTGCCAAAAAACGAATCGATTGGTAAGTAACTGGTCGAAGTAAATTTTGAGGCCGGGAAGTATCTTGTTGTTGTATATTACTATACGATTGATAATGAAAATGGCCACTCAACAGACCTCCTCCAGAACGAGGGGTGAATGGGCCATCATGCTGCGCAAAAACAAATCCTACACCAATAAAAAAACAAAAAAATAAATTATAAATGTGCATGCATATAGTTTGTAAAATCAAACGTACAAAAAAGGATGTGCACTTAAAAAACATTTTTTTTAATTATAGTAGCTCATTAGCCACATTAGCCAGCTCGCTACGTTCGCCTTTTTCAAGCGTAATGTGTGCATGAATGGGATGATGATGCATGCGGTCAATCAAATAACTTAACCCATTACTTTGGGTATCTAGATAGGGCGTATCTATTTGATATATATCTCCGGTAAATATAATTTTCGTGTTTTCGCCGGCACGGGTAATGATGGTTTTTACTTCATGCGGGGTAAGATTTTGTGCTTCATCAATGATATAATAAATATTAGAGAGGCTTCTTCCACGAATATATGCCAAGGGAGAAATAACAAGCTTTTCGGTTTCAAGCATTTCCTGTATTTTTTTTCCTTCTTTATCACGTTCGTCAAAAGTACTTTGTATGTATTTCAAATTATCAAACAATGGTTCCATGTATGGATTCAGCTTTGACTTGATATCACCGGGCAAATAGCCAATATCTTTGTTGCTTAAAGGAACAATTGGACGAGCTAAATAGATTTGTCTGAAATCCCGTCGTTGTTCCAAAGCTCCAGCCAATGCTATCAATGTTTTCCCAGTACCTGCCACCCCCTGAATTGTTACCAGTTTTACATTCGGGTTCATAATGGCATGAAACGCAAATACCTGCTCAGCATTTCGGGGTTTGATGTTGTAAGCACTTCGTTTTTCTACACGTTCTATCCTGTGAATAAAGGGATTATACGTTGCAAGGACTGATGTCCTGGTATTTTTTAATATGAAATAATGATTAGGAATCGGTGTTTCTTTAAATATCTCTTTAACCTCGCAAAATCCTTCCTGATAGATTTTTTCTATAATACCATGTTCAATGCCCTCAATTACACTTTTTCCTTTATACAAATCATCAACATTTTTTACTTTTCCTGTTTCAAAATCTTCAGCCATTACATCTAATGATTTAGCCTTAAGCCGAAGGTTTACATCTTTGGTTACCAAAATAACTTTGCGGTTAGGATATTCTGCCCGAAGACGAATAGCTGCATTCAGTATTTTATGGTCATTCTTATTATCTCCAAATATTTTTCGAGCATCAGGCTCGCTATTTTCTTCCATAACAACTTTAAATTTTCCAAGCCCTTTGCCATTTAACTGAATCCAATCAGTAAGCGACCTCCCTTCAGAATAACTATCAATAACCCGTATAAATTCTCTGGCTTCGAAGTTTTTGGTATCATTTCCCTTTTTAAAATTATCCAACTCTTCTAATACACTAATAGGAATGGCTACATCATTTTCTTCAAAACTTTCAAGAGCATGATGATTATATAAGATAACCGAAGTATCAAGTACAAATATCTTTGGTTGGCTTTTTTTTCTGGGTGTCATATAATAATTGTTTTATTACGGTAGGTTGAAATAAAAAAATAAATAATGTTTTTAATATTAAATTTCGAGAAAGTTTTACCATCAGTTATAAACAATCAAAAGAGCAGCGTCAAATACACATATTTTTACTTATTAAAAATATTTATTGAAAAACTTTTAATTCTAATGTGATTTTTTAATTGGAATAATACAGATTTTTATGAGTTGGTATGGATACGGAAGAAAAAAAATACCGAAATATTCAAATCTTACAGCAATTTTTGCCCGAAGGTACAGCCGAGCAGGCTTATAACTGGATACAAGAATACCGTTTTAGATTTCGTATCAGCCGTAGCCGACATACCCGATTTGGCGATTATCAAGCTCCTCGAAATCCTGGCGAACTTCATCGCATCTCTGTAAACCATGACTTGAATCCTTATGCTTTCCTTATCACATTTACTCATGAAGTTGCTCACTTAATTACTTTTGAAAAATACAAAGACCAAGTGGCACCACATGGAAAAGAATGGAAAGAAGCATTTTCAATGCTTTTAAAAGGATTTATAGATCGCCAAGTTTTTCCAAAAGATATTGAAGACGCTTTGAAGCAATATGTTCTGAATCCCAAAGCCTCGTCCTGTAGCGACCATCACTTATACCGCGTACTTAAAAAATATGATGCAAAGCCTGTTACACACCTGGAAGAAATTCCAATCAATTCTATTTTTCAATTGGGCAAAAACGGAATTTTTAAAAAAGGCACCAAACGCAGAACACGCTATTTATGTATGCATCTTGTAAGCAAACGAATGTATTTAATAAGTGGAATAGCAGAAGTAAAATTAATTACACAAGCGCTACCATTAGACTAATCCGCTGAAGAAGGTATATATTTTTTTACCACAATATCATCAACAAATATTGTATCATTTCCTCTGTACCAAAAATATGACTTGTAAATATCTGATGTTCTTCTCGGTTCAGGTGTTAAATAATCTACTTGAAATTGAAACCAATGGCCTAATGTGTCAACTACATATTGTGTCAAATCAGCAGCTCGATACTTATATCGCTTGTTTTTAAAATAGAATTCATTTACAAGGTAAATTTCGCCGGGTTTAAGAAAATGCATATTTTTTGAATAGAATTTTCCAGTAGTTCGTATCCATGCATATTCCTTTTGCTGTGTTAATTCATCATAAGTTAATTGAATAATATTGTGAAAAGCATAACCTGAATAAATTAATAGTGATTGAGAAGAAGAATCAAGATTTTTGTTTAATATATTGTTTGTATAGGAATCAAAATTTTCATATAATAATGTTGTTTCTTCATATTTAACGTGGCTTGGAATTACTTCATTCAATTGGTCTCTATTTATTAATAATAGATTATCATACTCTCCATGATAAATGGTTTTGCCAAAAACTTTTAAATAATATGCCATTGTAATTCTATCACTGGGTAAGATACCTTTAAAAAATTGCCAGGTTTGAAAAATATTTAGTAATAAGAAAAATATCATTACAATGAAAGTACTAAATATAACTACAGGCCTATGCTTTTTAATTTCACGAATAAAAACACCCAGAGGAAGTGCCATAACAGCATAACTTTGAACCATGGCCCTGCTACCAAAGCTATTGGCATACCACCAACAGGTCCAACTGGAAACCACCCAAAGATTAATTACAAAAAAAGAAGCAAGCATCCAGAACCAAGTTCGTTGTTTTTTAAAAGACCAGATAATTCCTGCAATAGCAAAAAGCATTATCGGGGTATAAATCAACCAACCTTTGCGAAAAGAAAAAAGAAATTTCCATGTATAGGGCGCAAACAGATCCAAACCTTCTGCAGGATTAACGTAACTGTAATATAACCAATTACCGGTATTATGTTTCCAATAAATTAATTGAGGTATAATAGGTAAAACAGAAAAAATTATTGCCAATACAACATAATTCCACTTTGACTGAATCAATTTCAACTTAGCTTTAAGTGTTGCTTTATCAGCCACACCCCAAAGCAATGGAATAAACAAACAAACGATATCCGTAGGCCGACTAATGATTATCCAGCCACATAATAACCCTAATACCATTGATTTTTTAACATTTGGCTGCAAATGCCATTGATGGGTAATCCAAATTAAAAGAATATATAACCCGAATAAAATATGATGAGGCATGCCAATATTTGAAGTGAATATTACCAATGCATTGGTTGCAAAAACAACAATAAATAACACAATAGCAACAATACAATCACTAAAATGAATGAGTAAAAATTTGCGGAGTACAATCAATGCAAGAATCGTAAATAATATTCCGCCTAAATGTATAGCCCATTGATACGGTTCAGAGAAACCATCAGTTGGATAATTAATATAAGAGGCTATGGTATTCGCTATAAGATAAAATGGCGCAAAAAAATAACTTAATCCCAGTGAATACTGAATAACATATTTACCGGAAGGAGACTTATGAGCTTGATATAAAGTAGAACTAAGGTTATATTCATTCGTTATTTTGGTTTTTAGTGAATTATATACACTATCATTAAATTCACCATAGGAATTTAAAAGTGGTAAATAAAGATAATACCCTAAAACATCCCATGAAATAGGCTTAGGAGGTGGATTGCGAAAAGAAAGAAAAATTATGGCAAGGCATGATATACCGAGAACCAGTTTCGATAAAGAAATGTTACGGTTCATTTTCTTTCCGCTTAAGAATTACCATTCGTTGATCTTTAAAAATAGTATTAAACTGAGGGGATGATTCTAAGCTATCCCTGGTTGATAAAAAAAATACGCGTTGATCTAACCCAAAAGGATAATAATTTCTAAAATCATCGCAAACAACAACATATTCTGCATCTTTAATTACCGGGAATTGATAAATTTTTTTACGAAAAGCCAAGTGTGGAACTAAAAAAGAATTAGCAGAAACAGCAGCATGTTTAGGAATATAATATGCTAAAATTTTATGATATGCCCTGTAATTAATTTCACGTGTATAATGAGCTTGTGTATAAAACTGAACATTCAGGTTTTTATATGGATTGGGGTTCCAACGATCCATGAGGTCTTTCGTAACATCAGCTACTGATATCAGTAATAACCCGGCAGACAATAATTGAACCTTCCAGCTTTTAAAAGAAGAAATTAAAGTAAATGCTGCAGCAGTAATGATTGGAACAAATTCGATGCTATAATGGCTGAAAATTCCCCATCGAATGGGGTCATCAGAAAATAATTTTTGAGCATATATTGGAATTAACATAACTAAAAAATATGGCCTTATCAGCATAAACACACCACCACTTAATGCAACCGCCGTATGAAGCCAAATTTTTGAGTCACGTATAAAAGGATCGCTACTTTCTATGGGGCTTTTCCAAATCAGTGGAATCCACTTACCCGGAGAGGTTAACAAAGTAATAATTGATTCTTCCATGGTGGCACCCAAGGCAGCGTATTTAAAATGAATATACAAGAGTTTCCCTTCTGCATAATAAGGAATAATTACTTTCATGATTAGTACAAATACACCCAAAGAAGCAAGACTTAATCCAGTATATATCCAACGATATTTTTTCTCGTTCCAATAATAAATGGCCATCCCTGCTGCTAAAAATACAGCCCACAAAGCCATATTTTCTTTACAAAGTATTATAAATAATAAAATCAACAATGAATGTACCCATCGCCTTTCAAAAGAAAAAGCCAAAAACCAAGAAACAACCGAAGCTGCAACAACATTGGTATGAAAGTCAAATGATAGAGCTGCAAATACTCCCCACATCGAATAAAAAACGAGCATCCCAGTTAGTGCCAACCATTCATTTCCGCTTTGATGGATAACTAGCCGACGTATTCCCCATCCGCCCAACAGTATAAAAAAGATTTGAACCACCAGTAATGTGTATGAACCAAATAGATAATACAATGGTGAAAAAAGCATAATCACCGGTTCAAAATGATTAGCCAGTATATTTATTTCACCATTTAGTTCATGTAAAACAGTATTATAATTCATACGAAAGTGGGCATAATCCCACAAAGCCTGATTTTTTATGCCTAAATCATATGCAAATGTTCTAAATACGTAGTGATTCCACAGGGAAATGGAACTATAAATAACGGCATAAACTATGGTAGTAAGAATGCATAAATACAGGGTATGATTTCGCTGAAAAAACTTCATTTAAATGTTTTTCGATCCCAAATATTATACTTTAAAATACAATAAATAGCCCTAAACCCGTCTTTCCAACCTATTTTCTTTCCTTCGGCATAAGTTCTTCCGTAATAAGATATACCTACTTCATATATTCTAACATCAGGTACACGGGCTATCTTAGCCGTTACTTCCGGTTCAAAACCAAACTTTTTTTCCTGTAAGTAAATTTTTTGAATTATCTCCCGACGAAATAGTTTGTAACAAGTTTCCATATCCGTTAGGTTAAGATTGGTAAACATGTTTGACAGAAACGTCAAAAACTTATTTCCAATGGAGTGCCAGAAAAACAATATTCGATGCGGATTACCTCCCATAAACCGAGAACCATATACAACATCAGCCATTCCATTTAAAATGGGTTTTAATAATAGGTTATATTCTTCTGGATCGTATTCCAGGTCAGCATCCTGAATAATTATATAATCACCAGTAGCTTTTGAAATACCCGTATGCAAGGCAGCTCCCTTCCCCTGATTTACATCATGATTATATAATACTATGCCAGCTTCGGGATGCTGTTGTATATATCGTTCAATTACAGCACGAGTATTGTCTTTAGAACAGTCATTTACTAAAATAATTTCTTTTTCAAGCTCTCCATCCAGCTTTACAGCTAATACTTTATCTAGTATCAAATGAATGGTTCGCTCTTCATTATAGGCGGGTATAACTATTGATAATTTCACAGATAATATGTTGAAATTAAATTATTTTTTGAATAAAATCTAAAAACTCATTTCCACTACATCCCCTTCAACTACTAAGCGTCCGGCAGTCTTTGCACGAATTTCTTCCACCGTAACACCCGGAGCCCGTTCCAATAATTTAAATCCATGAGGTGTTACATCAAATACCCCCAAATCGGTTACAATTTTTTTTACACAACGCAACCCGGTAATAGGTAAAGTACATTTTGGAAGCAGCTTGGAGTTCCCGGCTTTATCCGTATGCTGCATGGCAACAATAATATTTTTTGCAGAAGCCACCAGGTCCATGGCTCCTCCCATTCCCTTCACCATTTTGCCCGGAATTTTCCAATTGGCAATATCGCCGTTATCAGCCACCTCCATAGCTCCTAAAACCGTTAGATCCACTTTTCCAGCCCGAATCATTCCAAAACTCATGGCTGAGTCAAAAAAACTACCTCCCGGTAAAATAGTAACAGTTTGTTTGCCGGCATTGATTAAATCTGGATCTTCTTCTCCTTCATACGGAAATGGCCCCATTCCCAGCATTCCATTTTCACTTTGCAATATGATGGTCATTCCTTTAGGAACATAATTGGCTACCAATGTAGGAATACCAATTCCAAGATTTACATACATGCCATCTCTCAGTTCTCTTGCTATTCGTTGTGCAATTTGCTCTTTGGTTAACATACAAATCTTTATTCTATGAGTTAATCTCTTTTTCTTACTGTTCGTTGCTCAATCCGTTTTTCATAATTTATTCCTTGAAAAATTCGATGTACATAAATTCCCGGAGTATGAATTTGATTGGGATCAAGTTCACCTGCAGGAACCAACTCTTCTACTTCTGCAACAGTAATTTTACCGGCCATGGCCATTAACGGATTAAAATTTCGGGCTGTATCTTTAAAAATAAGATTTCCCATAGTATCCCCCTTCCAAGCCTTTACTAAGGCAAAATCGGCATCAAAGGCATACTCCATTAAATAATCTTTTCCGTTAAAATTTCTTACTTCTTTTCCCTCTGCTACTTCGGTTCCTACACCAGCAGGAGTATAGAATGCCGGTATTCCATAGCCTGCCATCATACAGCGGGTAGCTAATGTTCCCTGGGGAATTAATTCTACTTCTAACTCCCCACTTAATAATTGCCTTTCAAATTCAGCATTTTCTCCTACATATGAAGAAATCATCTTTTTAACTTGCCGTTGTTTTAGCATTAAACCAATGCCAAAATCATCTACTCCGGCATTGTTGGAAATACAGGTTAAATTTTTTACTCCTTTTTTAACAAGCGCAGCAATGCAATTTTCAGGGATACCACATAATCCGAAACCGCCAAGCATAAGTACCATTCCGTCTTTAATATCGTGAATGGCCTCTTCAGCATTTTTAAATACTTTATTCATAGTTATATTTTATGATAATTAATCAAAATCAACATCTTTTTCCTGTTGTTCTTCCCATTGGCCCGCATTGTATTCTTTACAATCCAGCTCAATAGTAACCGGAGTAGCCGGTTTATCAAAATCGCCTCTGTTCAACTCTATTTCAGTATCATCATATACCTTCTTCATAAAAATAGCCCATATGGGGAGTGCCATATTTGCTCCCTGGCCTTCTGCTGTACTGTAAAAATGAACAGAACGGTCTTCAGCACCTGTCCATACTCCACAAACCAAATCCGGAGTTCCACCTATAAACCATCCATCGGAGTTGTTTTGGGTAGTTCCTGTTTTGCCAGCCACCGGAGCTGTGAATTTATAACGAGATCTTAATCTTCCTGCAGTTCCTTGTAATACTACTCCTTTCATTAATTCTACCATCAAAAATGCCGATTGTTCGTTCATAACTTCACGACGTTCGGTAACAAATTCTTGCAACACACTGCCATTTTTATCTTCAATGCGAAGCAGAAATATTGGACGAGTATAAATACCTTTATTAAAAAAAGTGGAAAATGCTCCTACCATTTCAATCACAGAAACATCGGGAGTTCCCAAACAAATAGAAGGAACAGGATCAATTGGGCTGGTTATTCCCATTTTTTTTACAAGATTCACTACTGCATGCGGACCATATTGTTTCATTAAAAGGGCAGAAATATAGTTAATAGAATTGGCCAATGCTTCACGCATGGTAACCATACTTCCCTCTTTGTAATCACCTGAATTATCAGGACACCAAGGTTTATCTACGCCCTTTTCTATACATACTCGTACATTAGGCAACTGCTCACAGGGTGATCGACCTTCCATCATGGCCATAGCATAAACAAAAGGTTTAAAGGTTGAACCTACCTGACGCCCCCCCGCCGGTAAAACCATTTTTGATTTTTTATCATAGCGTCCGGCACGTACATGGTCATACTTAAAATACCTAAAATCTATTCCTCCCACCCAGGCTTTCACATGGCCGGTATGTGGATTCATGGCTAACACCCCATTGTGTAAAAAATATTTATGATAAATAATTGAATCTCTGGGAGACATCACTGTATCACGCTCTCCTTTCCATGAAAAAACTTTCATCGGAACAGGGGTATTAAATACACGTTGAATTTCTTCATCACTCATTCCATCTTCTTTCATTTTTTTATACCCGTCCGAACGTCGAATGGCTTGCTGTATAATTTTTTCTATTTCTTCTTGTTTTAATTCATAACTAAACGGTGCATTCTTTTTTCCTTTTTTTGAACGGAAAAATTTATCCTGCAATTCAGGCATATATTCTTTTACTGCCTGCTCAGCATACGTTTGCATTTTGTAATCAATGGTAGTATAAACCCTTAAACCATCTTTATAAATATTGTAGGGTTTTCCGGTTTGCGGGTTTACATGCTGTTCACACCAAACCTGTAAGTCTTTTTTTAATTCTTCCATAAAATATGGAGCCAAATCTCCATGGCCATAAGTGTTTTTTTCAATTCGTTTATCCAGGGATTGATAATCTAAAATGACCGGTTCGTTTTTTAATGCTTCATATTGTTCGCGGGTTATAAATTTATTTTTAACCTGCTGCATTAATACAGTATTTCGTCGAGTTTTACACCGCTCCGGATTTTTTATCGGACTATAACGGGTGGGAGCCTTTAAAAGGCCTATAAGCATGGATGCTTCATTGATAGAAAGGTCAATAGGTTTTTTATCAAAATAAATTTTTGAAGCCGAACTTATACCAAAGATATTATGACCAAAATCGGCCACATTAAGGTACATGGTAATAATTTCCTTTTTGGTATAACTTCTTTCAAGCCGAAGGGCAATTACCCATTCTTTAAATTTTTGGAATACGCGCTCTAGTTTACTTTTGGGTTTATTATGAAACAAAAGCTTTGCCAGCTGTTGGGTTATGGTGCTTCCTCCTCCTTTACTGTCACGTGTAATAATGCCCTTTGCAACACGAGCCAATGCTTCTGCATCAATGCCAGAATGTTTATAAAATCGTTCATCTTCTGTAGCAATTAATGCATTAAATACATTGGGTGATATTTCTTCGTAAGATACATTAGTTCTGTTTTCTATGTAATATTTTCCAAGCTCTTTGCCCTCAATGGAATAGACCACAGTAGCCTGATTGCTTTTCGGATTTTCAAGTTCTTCAAATGTAGGTAGCGGGCCAAAAACTCCCAGTGCCGCTAAACCAAATACAAGCAATAGCATAATGAGCGGAGAAAACACGATGAGCCAGAGCCATAATTTCCAGCGATTCGTTGAGGTGTTTTTATTACTTTTTGCCATATTGCTTATTTTCGCTGCATTGTTGATTTCTCAATTCTCATCCCTACATTCAATACATCGGTTAATTGATTATTCGATGTTCTCATTGCCTGATGAATCCTGAACGTATATGAACCAGTAAAGGGGAATCGAATACCTTGCATTACCATAAATTTATAATTACACGCTTGTGCAGTGCAGTCACCCAGCGGCTTACCTTTATTATCCATGAAATAAAACTCCATGGTATCCTGTGCAATATTTCCATCGGGAAATACTGTTGTAAGAAAAATATAAAGATTCTGATATGGATAATCCTTTGTAGTTCGAAAGTTCATTAACACATTCAAAGGCTGTGTTGTATCTGGAATCTCCACTTCAAATGTAGCCGGCGATTCAGCATCCCATTTCCCTCCGGGAATATCAACATAATGCTCATAAATCTTGTTTTTATCACAAGAAACCAGCATCAGTGCCAGTAAAAGCATATAGAAAAACTTATGCATCCTGCCTTTTCTTCTTTTTCTTGTTTCTGCGTTTATTTTTATTATCAAATCTTGTAAGGCTTCCTTCTTCAATTACATTTGAAAAATCGGCCTCTATTTCTTTTTTAGGTTCTTCATTCAGAAAACCGGCTAAATCTTCAGGAATTATTCCTTTTTGATTCATTCGGATAATTTCATTTACAATTTCTAATTCTAACGGAATAAGAACTCCTGGATTAGCATCATACGAATAATGCAATATTCGTTTAAATATATCTGTTTTCTGAAGCGAGGCTTCGCCTGCTTTGGTAATTAATTTAATATTCCCTTTGGGAAAATCTTTTAAAGCATCCAGATAACTGTCCAGTTCATAGTTTAAACAGCATTTCAGCTTTCCACATTGTCCGGCAAGTTTTTGCGGATTTATAGACAATTGCTGATAACGGGCAGCCGTGGTTGTAACAGAACGAAAATCGCGAAGCCAAGTAGAACAACATAATTCTCGGCCACATACTCCAATACCTCCCAAGCGTCCGGCTTCCTGGCGATAACCTATTTGGCGCATTTCAATCCGCACCTTTAAATCGCGGGCCAATATTTTTATCAGCTCCCTAAAATCAACCCTACCTTCGGCCGTATAGAAAAATGTGGCTTTGGTGCCGTCGCCCTGACATTCCACATCGCTTACCTTCATTTCTAATCCTAATTCTCTGGCAACCTTACGACAATAACGCATAAATTCGTCTTCTTTCGCTATAGCTTCCTGCCAGCGCTTAATGTCGTTTTCCCGTGCTTTACGATAGATGACTTTTTTTTCCTGATTTTTTTCATTAACCCGCAGTTTTTTCATCTGTAATTTGACTAATTCACCCGTTAGGCTTACAATACCGATATCATGTCCGGGCGAACCCTCTACAGCCACCGTATCCCCAATCTGCAAAGGAAGCCTATGTTCGTTGACAAAAAACTCCTTACGGGTATTTTTAAATCGTACTTCCACCCATTCTGTTTCATTCTCAGAACTAGGAGAGCGCATGTTTGCCAACCAGTCAAATACTTCCAACTTATTACACCCTCCCGTGCTGCAGGAACCATTATTGTTACATCCTTTGGGAAGCCCTCCGCCTCTTGTTGAACAACTACCACATCCCATATTGTTAATTTTAACTTCCAAACATACGAATAATTGTGGACTATGCCTATTAAAGACGAATAATACGCAGATTATCAATCATTAATAATTGAAAAAAAGCGATTTAAATAGCAAAAGCGGATCTATCTTTCAGCAAATCCTGAAATTGTAGTGAAATGTCCATAAACATAATTTTCACACTAGCATTTCGGTCAATATAATAAACCGCCTTTTCTAAGAGAGAAGCTATTTGTTCGATGTTTCCCTCATGCACAAAAGCTGAAAATTTTATTAAAAAGTTACGTTCATTTTCAGTTACCCGCATTAACATCGTATCAAAATTATTCATCAAAGCTTCACGCATCATGTGCATGCAATATAGCAAAAATGATTTTTGCTGGTCTTTTGATGCATTATGCAGCTCGTCGCCTAAAGCCATTAAGGTAGCTATATCCAAAGTAAAGCAAGCCCGCATCCATTGAACAAACATTTCAAAATGTTTTTCATGATCTTCATCATATTCAGCTAACGTAAGAGCTTGAGAAAAATTTCCGTCAGATATATTTACAATTTCACGAGCTCGATCCATGGAAAGCCGATAGCGAGCCAATAGGCCTTCCATCATGTCAAAATCAGAAATTTTTTTCAACTTTATTAATTGTGTTCGTGAAAGGATGGTAGAAAGAATTTGATCATCATTATCTGAAACCAGTAACAGGACAGTTTGAGGAGGGGGTTCTTCGATGAGTTTTAGCAATTTATTGCCTGCTTGGATATTCATTTGTTCCGGTAGCCAAATAATCATGAATTTATATGACCCTTCATATGCTTTAAGCCTTAGTTTTTTAGCTATTTCTTCTGCCTGACGAACATTGATGATAGCATTTTTACCTTCTTTAAAAGCGTATTCAACCCAATCGGAATAATTGCTGTAGGGTTCTGCCAACATGATATTACGAAACTGCTCTATAAAATCATCGCTAAGCGATGGCTCTTTTTTACTGGAAGGCGTAACAACCGGAAAAGCATAATGCACATCTGGATGTGCCATTTTAGTAACCATTTGGCAAGAAGAACAAACCCCACATGAATCAATTTCTAAACGATTTGAACAAAGTACATACTGCGCATATGCTCTGGCCAAAGGCAAATTACCACTTCCCTCATACCCCAAAAATAATTGGGCATGAGAAATTCTTCCTTCAGCCACTGATTTGCGGAGTTTATCTTTAATTTCGGTATGACCAACTACATCAGAAAATTTCATGATGTACAAACGTAACAAAAAACAGCAAGTTCTTAAAACTGTATTTAACTACTGAAATTGAAATTATTAGTACAGATATATCAATTTGGTTACTTTTGCACCTGTCATAAAAGCCTATGAAGACAATCAGGGATATCAACTTTAAAAATGTAAAAGCCCTCATTCGGGTAGATTTTAATGTTCCGCTAAATGAAAAATTTGAAGTAACTGACGATACGCGGATCCGTGCTGCAATTCCCACCATTCGCAAAGTACTGAATGATGGCGGAAGCGCAATTTTGATGTCGCATTTAGGTCGTCCAAAAGGTGGTTTTGATCAAAAATATTCCCTAAAACATGTATTGCCTGCATTGCAAGCTTCACTCCCTAATACAGTAATTCATTTTGCAGCCGACTGCATTGGGCCACAAGCCGAAGAGGCGGCTGCTGCACTTAAACCCGGCGAAGTATTATTGCTTGAAAATTTACGATTTCATGTAGAAGAAGAAAAAGGAGACACCTTGTTTTCTCAACAGTTGGCATCATTAGGCAATTTTTATATCAATGATGCCTTTGGAACTGCACATCGCAGGCATGCATCTACCGCTGTTATTGCAGAGTTTTTCAAAGACCGCAAAGCATTAGGATTTTTGATGGCCGAAGAAGTTAAAAACATCGGTAGGGTTCTTGAAAATATAGAACGTCCATATGTAGCCATTATTGGAGGAGCAAAAGTTTCATCAAAAATTAATATTTTGAAAAACCTGGTAGATAAAGTTGATCACTTCATCATTGGAGGGGGCATGGTATTTACGTTTATCAAAGCTCAAGGAGGCCAGGTTGGCAATTCGCTAGTAGAAAATGAAATGCTGGAAGATGCCCAAAATATTTTGGAATTGTGTGTAAAACATGGAGTTAAATTTCACCTCCCGGTTGACTCTGTTTGCTCTGATAAATTTGGAGAAGATGGAATCATTAAAGTGATGGATACCCACCAGATTGAATCTGGTTTTATGGGATTAGATATAGGACCGAAAGCTATTGAACAATTCCGGCAGGTAATTCTATCGGCAAAAACCATTTTATGGAATGGCCCTATGGGAGTTTTTGAAATGGAAACATTTCAAAAGGGTACTCAAATGATTGGTATAGCTATAGCAGATGCTACTGAAAAAGGAGCATTTTCGCTGGTGGGTGGAGGTGATTCTGTAGCAGCAGTTAATAAATTTAATTTAGCAACATCTATCAGTTATGTTTCTACGGGCGGAGGAGCCATGCTAGAATTTATGGAAGGCATTAAATTGCCCGGAATAGCTGCTATTGAAAGTTAATTGATAATATTTTGCTTAAAAAAAAGCCCCGATTAATCGGGGCTTTTTTTTATTTAACCGAAATAAATTATTGTTTAATTATCTTGAGATTTCTGATACCTTCGGTTGCATCTATGCGCAGGTGATAAATACCGGCTGGCAACATAACAGGAAAATTAAAAATTGTACCACCCAAAGTTTGATGCATGGCCAGTTGTTGACCTGCCATATTGAACAATGTAATCTGTAGAGGCTGTAATGCCAAGGAAGAAAGATTTATTACAAGCTGATCTTGCTGAAAATATCCAAATACCTGACTTAGCCCATGTTCTTCAACTGATCCGGGACTGTTGGAAACAAGAATTACTGTTTGATCTGTATATAAGGTATCATTCCATGTATTTACTACCATACAAGCAACATAAAAACCTCCGGTATTAGTAAATAAGGGAGTATAAGAACTAGAGGTTTCTGATGGAGAAAATGAACTCCATGGATTTGTGGGGAAGGTCTTATATTTCCACTCATATGACACTCCAGGATGAGAAGAAGTAGCAGTAATCATAGTACCGGGAGTATTCACCACAATATTTTGAGTATCGGTTGGTGATGCATTTACTTCAAAATTAACAACAGATAAATTGGAAGTATTGGGAGTACCGGTAAGTGGTGGATTGGATGACACAACCCGAATCCGATATGCATTCCCTGATGGGGTGTTATTAGGTATTGTAATATTGATTGTGCCTGATGCTGTTCCGGATAATGACCCTATTGATACAGGTGTTGCAAAACTACCATTTAGGTCAGATAATTCTGCTGTAAACACATTCCCTGTTCCATATATCACATCAGTAGTAAATGAAACCGTACCGGTAACATTCGCACTGGGTGAAACATAAAAAGGGGCACCTGTTACAGTGGTAGTTGTAAGTGTAATGCTATTAGTAACATTACAAATCACTTCATTGCTAATTACTTCATCATTGTATTGGTTGGTAGATGCACAAACCACATAATATGTTCCAACAGAGGGAAACGAAGGAGTGTATTGTACTCCTGTTTGTGCAGGAACAAAGGATGAATAAGGACCACCAGGAGTTGAGGCATATCTCCATTCTCTGGCAATAGTGTTTTGTGATTCATTGACTGTAAGAGTTGTTCCCGAACCGGAAAACACAAAAGTTTGAGGTCCAGGTGGTGTTATGGAATTATTAAACTGGTCAACTACAAGATTAGATCCGTTATCTGAACCCAAAATAGCAGGCGAACTAGCTACTACCCTAATTCTATATCCAGTGCCTGCAGGTGTGGAAGACGGAATTGTTGCAGAAATTACTCCGCTGTTTGTTGAAGTTATGCTACCTATATTCACTGGAGAAGCAAATGATCCGAATGCATCTGAAAGTTGAGCTGTAAACACATTGCCTACATTAAAACTTCCTGTACCGCCTACAGTATAAGGAACAGATACAGATGCATTAGGAGCCGAAGCACTAAACTCAAACGGCGAACCTGAGATTGTGCCCGTTGAAAGGGTTAAATTATTTACTGAGATAACTACCTCATTACTAGTAACTGTAATTCCATTAATTACACTTTGACAAACAACATAGTAGGTACCCGCAGAAGAAAAATTCGGAGTATAAGTAGTTCCAGTTTGTGCAGGAACAAAGGAATTATAAGGCCCTCCGGAAGTAGTAGAATACTTCCATTCACGACTTGTTCCAGCGGGTGTTTCAGATACAGTTAGCGTAGTTCCGTTAACACCAATCAATATGCTTTGAGGGGAAGCCGGAGTTATGGTATTATCAACCACATTGATGAGTACTTCATTAGAAATAGCAGTAAGACCAGGGTATGAAGATTCACAAACCACATAATAGGCTCCTGCTGTCGAAAAATTTGGTACATAGGACGAGCCTGTTTGAGCCGGAACAAATGATGTATAAGGCCCACCGCTGATCGTACTGTATTTCCATTCACGAGAAGAAGGTATAACAGACTCAGCAACAGTTAAAGCTGTCCCGTTTACTCCCGCTTCAATAGTTTGAGCACTAGCAGGAGCTATTGAAGTTGTTACTAAATTGATCGTTAAGTTTGTTCCATTGTTTGAACCTGTTACTGGATAGTTAGAAGAAACCACCCTTACCCTGTATCCTGTGCCAGTAGGTGTGCCAGCAGGTATTATTCCATTGATTGTACCAGAAGTAGTACCGGTTAAAGTTCCAAGTACAATGGGATTGGCAAATGAACCAGAAGCATCAGAAAGTTGAGCAGTAAATACATTTCCCGGATTATATGTTCCGGTTGCTGTAAATGGAACAGAGATGGCAGTTCCTGCAGTAGGAGTTACATAATAAGTAGTAGGATTTATTACACCGGTTGCCAAGGTTGGATTATATACCAGCGATACATCATCAATCCATAAAGAGTCATTGTAACTTCCTCCACCGGGTGTTTTATTGGTAGTAAACGTTACCAGGATGTAATAAGGAGTTGTAGCAGGTCCTGATGCAATAAATGGAACACTCAAGCGCTGCCATTGATTGTGGGGGCCACGAAAATTTCGCGTAGCATGACGTACAATCTGAGCCTGAGAGCCAGCATCGCTGGGATCACGAAAATCATAATCACCGTGCACAACAGCCCGCATGCGAGCTGAATCTGTACCTGATACATTTACTGGTTTAAATTTCACCCAGCAAATAATAGAATCAGGCAAATCCGTCATCGTTTCATAAAATGTTGAATTTGAGCGCTGCGTATAATTATAGTTGCTTGAACTAGAGGGAGTAGTGCTTCCCATATTTATCCTTCCTGTAGTCATGTTCCCATTGGCATTCGTTCCTAAAGCATTTCTTGACCAAATAACAGCGCTATATTGACCAGTTGAACCTGGTCTAGTTACAGTTGATCGTCTAATTTGCTGTGCAGCAAAACCAGCAAAAGACCCTGAAGCATTCATAAACGAATTCCAGTCATTGGGCTTTTCAGTATTTTGTCCTAAATTTTGCCAAAGCTCAAAATTGCTGTTATTGATTTGTTGGTTTTGCCCATATATAATCATGGGCATACATGTAATTAAGCACAAGTAAAGTTTCTTCATAAGTAATGAATTTAATTAAAACGTTAAAATTATTAAAATTACGTCAATTTCTTGCTATATAAAAAATCACTCATTATGTATGTATGCCCAGGCTGAACGGTAAGCCGACTTTTCTTCCACATAATTTAGTAAAAATTGGTAAAAACGATCATTAGCAAGCGTGGCACTATCACCAATCATAATCAAGCATTTTTTGGCTCGTGTCATAGCTACATTCATCCTCCGGTAATCTTGTAAAAATCCTATCTCTCCGCGCTCATTACTTCTTACCAGACTAATTATAACCACATCTCGTTCTTGCCCCTGAAATGAATCAATGGTATCAATAGAAAACAATTGTTTATGAACCGGATTAGTGTAAAGTGCCTGATGCAACTTCATTACTTGCTCACGATAAGGGGTAATCACAGCAACTGTGGGAATATTCCCCTCTTGCGAAACATCTAACAATTCATTTAAAATTTGTTTAACTAGTCCGATCTCTCCTTCATTATACAAACTCCGTGTTTCGAGGTTCATCTGCTCTTCAAAGCCAGTACCTGCCGTATCTACGAATAAAAATGGTGGAAACTTTTCATCTGCAAAACCTAGTGATCGCTCCGCTACCGTAGGATGAGGCATCAATTTATGCTTATAAAACCACCGGTTAGAAAATTCCATGATATCTTGGTGCATCCGGTACTGTACATTTAGCAAGCAAAATGATTCAGGGATTGTTTTTAAGCATATATCCATCAGAGTAGTCTGAAGCCCTCCTTTTTGTGCATCCATTGATTTTACGGTTGGGGGGAGTTGAAAGGGGTCTCCGGCCATAATCAATTTATCTGCTTTCATCAAAGGAATTAATGTAGCTGGCAATAACGACTGAGCAGCTTCATCCATTACAACAGTTGAAAAGCGTCGGTTTTCAAGATATTTGGTTTGCAAGCTTACCGGAGTAGCTGTAATAACATCCGCCATTTGCAAAATATCTTCAATCATATATTCTTCTAACAAACGGGCCTCTGCGCTTAGTGCCCTTGCCTCTTTGTAAAGTAATTCGCGCTGTAAGCGTTCTTCTTTACCAAAACTTCGTTTGTATTTTCCAGCCATTCGACGCATTTCCTCAGCACGTTTCTTATACATATTTAATTCTCCACTACGCGAATGGGAGGCCAGTAAATATTCGAGAGTAAATGGTAGAATTTGGTCATCTATTCTTGATATATTACCCACTCGTACAACCTTAAGACCTTCTTTACCCAGTTCGCGGGTAATATGATCGGTTGCCGCATTACTGGGTGCTGTAACCAATATTGATTTTTCTAATTTACATAGTTCAGTAATAGCAGCCACCAGCGTAGTTGTCTTACCGGTTCCGGGAGGGCCATGAATAATTGCAACGTCTTCTGCATTCAACACCTGTTGTACTGCTTGCAATTGCGATGCATTTAGATAGGGATGCGAAATTTTATTTGCATTCTGCTGAACAGGTGTTTGTTTGCCAAAACAAACGTTCAGTAAATATGCTAACCTGTTATTCTTAGCCCTGATTGCTTCTTGGAGGGCTGCATCCATTTCACGATAGGAACGATCATCAAACAATAAATCCACACCAATTTTACCATCATTTACCCAATCTGGAAAATCATCGGTAAAAAAATAGATTTTCATTTGATGATTATCAACATAATGCACTGTACCATTTATAAACCATTCTGAATCATTGTGCCCTGAAAATAAACGTACCAGTTTTCCTCCTTGAAAGGTATGTTCTACCTCCAATGGTTGTGTTCTTTCAACAACCACAAATGGATAATCTCCTAATCCATATCCGGTTTCTTTTATTATTAAAGGGAACCAACTAAAGCCAGTTTTGACACGAAGGTGAAGCGGTGTATTTTTTAAATATTCTCCAATCTGGCGATATTCTTCTTGTTTTTCAATAGCCAGTAATTCACGCAAATGCTCTAAATAGCTGCGTATTTCTTCATTCAACTTTGCAACCAAGTGTTCATTATTAGCATCTGCAAGATTATAAAGAATGATTTTACCAAGACGATAAATGCAATATTTTGTTCAAAACTTGCTAATAAACTATTCCAATATTTGATGAATCTCTATATAATAATTATCAAATTGGTAATAGGTTTGTGCAGAAAGGGCAACCATAAAAACTAAATGTATGAAAAGAAATTATTTGGTTGACATTCATTTTCCCGAAACACCTGATGATGATTTCATCAATCGTATTCCACAACAGCGAATGATTGTAAACAAACTAATGGAAAAAGGGATCATTACCACCTACGCACTTTCTGCTGACCGTACTCGGTTATGGATTGTGATACAAACAGAAAGCAACCGCATGGTAAATGAAATACTTCAAAAAATGCCCCTTTATCAATACATGGAATTATTGATTCATGAATTGGCATTTCACGAAAGCCCGTCTTTCTCTATTCCACAGCCTTCGATGAATTAAGCAAAAAATATCATGTATGTTTTTACAAAATTTTATATTTTAGTAAAAACAATTAAACATACATGATTATGAGAAAACTTCTACTATTATTATTTGCTTTAGGATTTCCATTAATAAAAATATATTCGCAAACTACCTTGTATTCTGAAAATTTTAATGGTGCTACTCACACATTTACCCTTAATTCATCAGATGTAAGTTCAGTTACTAACGGGTATAATCTTTGGGTAGTTAATAACAGCTATAACGGTGGATCATTTAATGAACCTTGCTTTGGTTTTTCTACTTCCGTTGGAAATACTCCCAGTCAACCGGGAGCAATAACTGGCTCACCGAATAGTAATTATTTACATATCGTAAATCAAGCAGCACAAGCTGCGGGTATCAGTAATGCTAACTTTTTAGCGTCGGATGGTGGGTTTTTATGTAATGGTAATCAAAATTATTTTGCTAAGATGAGCAACGATATTTCAACGCTTGGATATACCAACGTTACTTTTTCCTGTTATTATTTATGCGCAGGCTCTTCTGCCACCTATGGTGAATTATATTATAGTACCAATGGGGGAGCTACCTGGCAATTACAATTAGGAAATATTTACAATGTTTCCTCTTGGCAAACTTTAACTCAAACGAATGCTATTTGGAACAATCAAGCTACCTTGCGCTTTGGATTTCGTTTTGTAAATAATTCTTCGTTCAGCGCATCAGACCCCCCCCTTTCAGTAGATGAAATTGTAATTTCAGGAACTGCTGCTGTAACAAATACTATTACAACTACCTCTGTTTCTGAAGATACACTATGTCCCAATGATGCAGTTGTAGTTAATTATTCAGCATCAGGAACATTTAATTCAGGTAATGTTTTTACAGCTCAACTTTCTGATGCCTTGGGATCTTTTGCTTCTCCAACTCCAATCGGCAGTATCACATCCACCACATCAGGATCAATAAATGCAACAATACCTGGAAGCACTGCTGCCGGAACAGGGTATCGCATCCGGGTAGTTTCCTCCAATCCTTCGATGAATGGAACTGATAATGGAAGCAATTTGATCATTGGAGCATATCCAAGTGCTAACTTTAATAGCAACGTTTCTGGCTTTAATGTACAATTCATAGATAACTCAACAGGTGGCACTTCCTGGTCATGGGATTTCGGAGATGGAAATACTTCAACGCTTCAAAATCCTACTCATGTCTATACTTCGGTTGATACATTTACGGTTTGTTTAACTGTAACAGGTATCGGAGGGTGTGAAGCAAGTACTTGTCGTACGGTAATAATAAATCCATTTGTAGGTATAAATGATGAGTTAGAAACTACTTTGATGATTTATCCAAATCCGGCTGATAATTATGTGATTGTACCATCCATATCAAATCATTCATTTGAAAAATTAAACTTTTATTCAATGGATGGAAAATTGATTAAATCAACCAACTTAAGTAGTAATAATACAAATTCAATTATCATGATTGATGACCTTGCTCCGGGCATTTATCTCATGCAACTAATCAGTAGCGAAAAAATACATCAACAATCATTGATTAAAAGATAGCATTAATTTAACAGCAAATTAATCAAATAGAAAACCCGGCGGGTTAATAAACTTCGTCGGGTTTTCTATTTTTTTTTAAATAAGCTTATTTTAATTGATTTTTTAAATTATCTAACATGTCTTTAACCATGGCAGGCAATGTGTAGCGAGGCTTCCACCCCCAATCTTTTCTTGCTTCCGAATCATCAATACTTTGTGGCCATGAATCAGCAATTTGTTGGCGAAAATCGGGCTCATAAAACACCTGAAAATCGGGTATGTATTGGCGTATTTCATGAGCTAATTCGGCAGGTGTAAAACTAAATGCAGATAAATTATAACTGGAACGTATTTTTATTTTTTCTGCCGGCGCTTCCATTATTTCCATGGTGGCCCGAATAGCATCAGGCATATACATCATTGGCAAGCGAGTACCTGCACTTAAAAAACTGGTGTATGAGCCTTTTTGAATGGCTTGGTGAAAAATATCCACTGCATAATCGGTAGTTCCACCACCAGGAGGGGCTGTATAGCTAATAAGGCCAGGATAACGAATGCTACGAACATCAACTCCATGCTTTAAAAAATACCATTCACACAATCGTTCCCCGGCTAACTTGCTTATTCCATAAATAGTAGTAGGCTCAGTAATGGTATGCTGAGGAGTATCTATTCTGGGGGTTGTAGGGCCAAATGCTGCAATACTGCTTGGCCAATACAACTTAAAAAAACGCTTTTCGCGAGCCATATCCAACAGGTAAAACAAACTATTCATATTTAATTCCCAAGCCTTTTCGGGAAATTTTTCGCCAGTAGCCGATAACATAGCCGCCAGTAAATAAACCTGAGTTACATTATATTTTTCAATGACCTCAGCTATACGTGTTTTATCAAGCACATTAATAATTTCATAAGGACCAGCATCATTATTAGTATTGGGCTTGATATCAGAAGCAATTACCTGAGAAGCTCCGTATGTATTTCGTAACGCGGTGATTAATTCTGTTCCAATTTGCCCGCCACTGCCAAGTACAAGAATTATATCTTTTTTCATATACATCAATTTCTCAACGAACTTACCGTTTTTTAGGCAATTGCAGAACATTTATACTAAAAACAATCGTGCTGTTGTACTATTTCTCATTGATTAGCAATACTGCATTTAATAAATTTGCACCACATTAAAATCTATACAGCATGCAACTGTATAACAAATATGACAAAGAAACCCTCCGAAAAAAACTGGAGAGCGAAACCTTTAAAAGGATTACCTTATCTTTCTATCGTTATGTAAACATTGATGACCCTCAAAAACTACGAGATGAATTATATCTAAAATGGAGCTCGCTGAACTGTTTAGGTAGAATTTACGTAGCCCATGAAGGCATTAATGCACAAATGAATGTACCGGAACATCATTTTGAAGAGTTTAAAAATCACCTTTATTCGGATGTTCGGTTTAAAGACATCCCCTTTAAAATAGCTATAGAAGATGATGGAAAATCATTTTTGAAATTGGTAATTAAAGTTCGTAAAAATATTGTAGCTGATGGCTTGGCTCCGGGCACTTACGATGTTACCAATGTTGGAAAACACTTAACCGCAAGAGAGTTTAATGAAGCATTAGAACATCCAGATACCATTGTAGTGGATATGCGAAACCACTACGAAAGCGAGATTGGCCACTTTGAAAAAGCCATTTGTCCGGATGCCGATACATTTAAACAAGAATTACCCATGGTAGCAGAAATGCTTCGTGGAAAAGAAAATAAAAAAATACTCTTGTATTGTACGGGGGGCATTCGTTGTGAAAAAGCCAGTGCGTATTTGAAACATTTAGGATTTAAAGATGTAAACCAACTTTATGGAGGTATTATTGAATATGCCCGGCAAGTAAAAAATGAAGGGTTGGAAAATAAATTTCATGGAAAAAATTTTGTTTTCGATGAGCGGCTTGGAGAAAGAATTAGTGATGAGATTATTAGCAAATGCCACCAATGTGGGAATCCTTGTGATACACACACCAATTGTAAAAATGATGCCTGTCATTTACTTTTTATTCAATGTAAAGAATGTGCAAAAACTTATGAAGGATGTTGTTCGGTAGAATGTAAAGATTTTATGCATTTGCCCAAAGAAAAGCAAGCAAAACTTCGTAAAGGTACCAATCTCGGTCAAAACATATATCACAAGGGCCGTGTACGGCCAAAGCTAACTGAGGCGATACGCCTTACATTAGCAGAAAACCAGAATTTTTAATATTCATACCTTCGTTGGTGTATTATTTTAAACTTTAAATCCATCTTACTACTACACAACTCTAATATCTTGGATTAGCTGTAATCGCGGCATTTTAAAATAAAAAAGGGCAGGAAATCCTGCCCTTTTAAATACCGTCATTACAATTTATTTAATTACAACCAGCGTATGATACGTTTTTTCACCTACGGTAAGTGTTACATTGTAAACACCTTGAGCAAATCCATCCGTTTGCAATATACGAGTTACTTTACCATGTACTGTTCCTAAATCTATTAACACCACTTTACGACCGGTCATATCAGTTACTTCAAGTTGAGCAGGTGCGGTTTCCGAAACATTAAACTCAACATTCACCCAGTTAGTAGCAGGGTTAGGATATATTAAGAATTGAGAGGCTTCTTCATTATCTATTCCTGAAGTATTAACATATGTTACAGTAACTGGAGTGCGATCACTAGGACAAACAATGGGTAATACTTCCACTTCCCAATTATAGAAATAATAGTACGCAGCAGAAGTTGGGGCAGTACCTGTATGTCCACCTGTTATAGAAAGCACATCAGTAAGTACGTACGGATAAGAAGCTCCACTTTGGTTTCTCTTCAAAAATGGAGAATTTGCACCAAATTCAGAATTGTTTTGTGCGGTATTGGTACCTAGCTGATAAGTACCGGGGGTTAAATCAAAGCCCAAATCAACGGTAGATGTTCCAGCAGGAATATTTACAGAAAGAGCTTGTAAAACAGCTCCTGAGGCATCGCGTAATTCAATTACTCTGGTACCAACAGAATCGGTAGATACCTCAACAGAGTTCAACCGGCAATTGGTTAGGACATCAAAAATTAAATATCCGTTAATTGTTCCTGTTGAATACCCGGCCGATGCAATATCTGTTGAGCCTACGTTACCTATTGACCCATTGTATTGATGATCATCTTGAACATAATAAGTTGTTGTACTGCTCAATACAGGAGTAACAAACGTGTTTCCAGTTCCCAAGAGATTACCCCCTGAAGGTGCATCCCACCAGCTCACATTGGTACCTGTAGCATTTAATGTAACAGACTGCGGAGAGGTTATAGTAGTTCCAGAAGCAGACGGGGGGGTATTATCAAACAATGTTACAACGAGCGTATCTGAGTACCATGGCTGGCAAAGGCCTTGAATATAGAAATAGTATTCTCCATCTTGTGTTGCTGTAATTGTAGATGTAGTTTCACCCGTATTCCAAACCGGAGAACCTCCAGCAGCTTCAAGCACTACACTTCCACCCGGGCAGAACTCCAAATCACCCTGCGCAGTAATAACCGGGTTTTCTGGGGGATTCATCGTAACAACAATGCTTGGTGCTGTAGCAGAGCATCCTGCACCTGATGATACAATTACATTGTAAGTACCTGCAGTATTTACATCGATCGATTGTGTGGTAGCACCATTAGACCAAAGATATGTATAAGCACCTGTCGGAGCGCTCAACGTAAGAACATCTCCCGGACAAATAGTTGTTGAACCACTGGGGGTAATATTAATTGAAGAACATGCTAAAAAGCAAGTAGGCGTACCTTCTACAATGTTTACAAATTGATTGGCTGAAACAGGACAAACAATTTTCGATTTTTGGCCAGAGGGCCAGCGAACAACAATTGAATCAACTTGAGTAGCAGTACCTAAACCAAAATGCAAGCTGTAACTATTAAGCGTACCATAACTTTCACTGGATCGAACTTCACGGGTCTGTACTCCCCAGGCTCCATAAATATATGCACGTGCACCTATTCCTTCTTTGTTACTGGTAGTTCCTTTTAAATTTAATGTTAAAAAGTTATTACTATTAGATGTTGAATTTAACCAAAGCCGGTCTACAATGCTTGAACTAGGTGTATTATAGCTGGTATGATAGCTAGCATAAATATCTATTTTTCCATCATGATTTAAGTCACCTGTAGCAAATGATGCAAAATTATTACTTCCAAAACCAAGGGTAGCATTAGGAACTTGTGTAAAGGTACCATTCCCGTTATTACGATAAAGCCTTTGTTGAACACCCATTCCGGTAAATAATAAATCCACAAATCCATCATTATCAAAATCTTCGTACAATGATTGAATAGCCGTATTATTAGGATAAGTAAAAGACCCAGAAGCAGTGGCACTAAAAGTACCATTACCATTATTAGTGTACCACTCTTGAGCCTTATCATGTTTTGTCATAAATACATCAAAATCTCCATCATTATCAATATCACCAAAGCTGGCTGTCCAATCCTGATCATTGCTGGCTAAAATTCCTATTTGTGCGGATTGGTTAATTCCAGTATATGTACCATTGCCATTGTTTCTAAACAATACATTGGTACGACGTAAATCTCCTGGGTTAGCTCCTTGCCTACAATGAACTATGTACAAATCTACATCTCCATCATCATCTATATCAGTCCATATACTACTATAATTTCCTGATTCATCATATTGATGATTTGGTGGCCCCCCGGAAAGAGCAGGGCCAGGACCCGTACCTGGAGTTAAATCAAAATTTATATATGTATTATTATTTTCTGTCGGGAAATTACCAGTTCCATCATTTAACCACAATCTACTTTCATCTACGTCATTACACATAAAAATATCTAACCAACCATCATTGTTTGCATCGCAAAAATTTCCATTTTGACTAAAAATATTACCATTAGGCAGATTAATAATAGAACCCAATATCCCTGTACCCGTATTGTTGAGTTTCATTAAACGAGCCTGAGAACCACCATTAAAAAGTATATCAGCATAACCATTTTTATCAACATCGGCGGCACTCATTCCCCAACAGCTGGTCATAGTTCCAAAATCGCCAATATATTGGTGGGTGAATGTTCCTCCTGATTGTTGATATTCAATTCGTACATATCGCCCATTATCTAACTTGACAATATCATCATACCCATCAAAATTAACGTCTACTACGCATACTGCATTACCGCTGAAAATATTTGCATTACTACCTAGTACGCCAGTTTCAGAATGTAATAAACTATTTCCATCTGTAAAACTTATTTGGGCTGTAGCTGCTCCAGCTATCAATCCGATGGATAAAACTGATAACTTTTTTGTAAATGTTTTCATAAGCGAAGAGGTATTAGATTAGACTAGAATACTAAGTTTATAAATAAATTACTAAAAACCAAATATTTGATAGATTATTTTCGGATAACCTTTTGTACAGACCGCCTTCCAGAAGCACGCACATCAACCAAATATATGCCAGATGATTCCGGAAGTTGGATTCTAACTGTTTGAATTCCTGGCTGAATGTGATAAATTGTAACGATCTGCCCATTTGCATTCATAACCACCACTTCATCGGCTTGAATATCTTTCCAACGAATATTAATCCAACCATCGGAAGTAGGATCAGGCCAAATGGTAGGAGCTATTTGCGGTTGATTTTGAACACTAAGGGCAATTCCTTGAATGGTTCTTTCTGCCATCAGCACCGGCTCTTTATCAGCCGCTGTATACAAATCTTTAAAAAGATCAATTTCATTGCTCGTATGGCTAAACATTTCAGCAAGATAACCAGGAGGTACAGCCTGATAATAAATCCGTGACACTACATTGAATGGCTGACTATATCCGTTGATTGGCACCCTGTACTGAATAATATCCCAACCACTCCCTTCATTACCATTATTAAACTTATTAAAATCGTCATCTGCAATACCCAATATAATTCGGGTTGTATCATACACAGGATGTGAAGTTGAAAAGCCCTCCGGCACTAATCGGTTATCTTTCAGCATGGTATCTGCTCGTAATAATACTGTAGTTTTATTTCCATTAACATCCCCCATCACCATTTCATAAATTTGAACCTGATCAGGTTGAGAAATAATATCATAATGCGGTTCAAACGTTGAATTTATCCCTTGTACTTCATAGTTACCATCAAAAAAACCGGATTTAAATAATGTATCGCCGGTCAATGTTACTACCGCAAATTGTAAAATTGCTCTACGGCTAGGATAACCGGATGGAAATTTATGCCCAGCCAGATTTACCAATTTCACAGAAAAATATGCTGTGTCAAACGTAACACTATCAACAATCAAGTCCATGGTTAATGTTTTTTGCTGTAAATTAACCAATGTGGCCTCGATGGTTGAATCAAAATTTGAATCAGGTACCTCCACGCCCAAATCAGCTTTATTATTTTTAATTAGTTTCAGCATAAATTCGTTACTACCCATAAAAATATGCTGATTGAAGGGGAATCGTTTGGTTGACATGTCTTTAGCAATAATAATACTATCTTGTAAGCGTGGCATGTGGCATTGCTGGCAACTTATATAATCCAATGAAAAATTAGAATTAACCCATTCATGATAGGTTGCTTGCTCTACGAAAGATCTGCCTGTAGGAATTCCGTTTAAATCAACTGATTGAGTTATTAGTGTATGACAAGGAGAACAAAATCTTCCCTCGCTTACATGTGGGCTATATGTAGGAGTAAAGCCTGTGTATAGTTGCATGGGGCCGGTTAATGGGTCTATGAATGGCCCATAAAGTTGAAACAACGTATCATAGGGGATATGACCGGTAAACATATTGCCCAATCCATTGGGACCAATTGAATGACATGCAACACAAGAAACCCCATCAAGTCCTAACGTATCATTATACAAATCAGCCAAGGTATAATGCGTCTGTCCATTAAATAAAGCGGTATAATGACCCTGGGGTGCATGGCAAGAAGTACATTTATTTTGAATTTCTAATGAAATTCCAGGATTTACTAATATTTCGTGACTTACCTTAGCTCTCCAGAAAGGATCTTTGGCCGATAGTGCCATCATACTTGACATCCAATCATCGTGCAAATTCACATCATTTCCTTGTGAATCATGGCTGGAATTTCCGGTAGGATCATACCCGTGGCAAGTACCACATAACTGCGAATTATGAAAATATTGACCGGGTTCCAATACTGAACGGTTACTTAATAATTTCTTTAATACTTGCTTTTCTTTATTTGTATGAAATGAATTATCAACAGGCTCTTCAACAAAGTTTTGCAAGGAGTCGGAACGGTAAAATCCTAATTCATTCATTGAATTTATTAAGACATACGAAGCAAACAAAACTGCAATGAATGAAACAGAAAATATTTTTTTAAAATCTTTCATATGGGCTAATCAAAATACTAAGTTTAATAAAAACATAGAAAAATGCAAGTGTTTAGCATATAAAAATTAAGAAACAGCTGGTAAAAACTAAGTTTTATAATAGGTGAATTATCTAATCAGTAAAAATTGTTTAATAATAAATTTCTGATTGGAACTTTTTAAGATAAACCCTTGCAGTATTTTGAATTGTAGTTTCAATGGGAGTATAAGAAAAACCAAATTCTCTAATTAGCTTGCTATTATCGTAAAAGCAAGAAAGAGTAGCTGTTCGTGCAGACTCTTTTGTAATTAAAGGCTCTTTATCGGCAAAAATTGAACGTAATGATTCTATTCTCCAAGCAAGATTTGTAAGAAATGAAGGCGCTTTGATATTGGGACGTTTTTTACCTAAATAATCAGCAATTAAGTTAAAAATTTCGTGATATGAATGATTTCCTTCGCTCAAAATATATCTTTCTGCTACAATGTTACTTTTCATCAGCAAAATCATGGCCCTTGCTACATCATTTACATCAACCCACCCTGTAACACCTTGGGTATAAAATCTCAATCCATTCCATACCTGAGAAAACATACGGCCGGTTCCTTCCTGCCAGTTACAAACGCCCAAAATCACGGCAGGATTTACAATAACAGCATTTAATCCTTCTTCTATTCCTCTCCATACTTCCCTTTCTGCCTGATATTTACTCATGGCATACCAGGAATTATTGGGGTCGTTTTTCCAAAAACGATCTTCAGCAATTACTTCATCCAATCGGCTCCTTCCAATAGCAGCAATGCTGCTTACATGACACAGGCGGATGTTAGGAATGTTTAAACAAACATTAACCAAGTTGGCTGTACCACGTGCATTAACGGCCATTAGCTCACTTCGTGCAGAAGGTACAAACGAAACTTTTCCTGCACAATGATACACCTGATTGACCCCTTCTAACGCATCTTCTAATTGAAAAATATCAAGCAAATCAGCTTCTTCCCACTTAATTAATTCCCATTGTTTTATATAATCGGTGGCATATAATTGAAAAATCTGTTTTACAAAAGCTAAAGACGATTCCGAACGTTTGATAGCACGCACTGGCAAGCCCTCATTTGTAAGCTGCACCAAAAGATGTGCCCCTAAAAATCCTGTGCCTCCGGTAACCAGTATCAATACAAAGAGTTTTTTACAAAACTAATACAATATCAATAGCAGTGAATTTGTTTCGTTACTTTTGCGCAAAATGTACTTATGGGGACACCTAAATACGATTTGATTGAAGAACTAACCTGGCGTGGAATGATTCAGGATATTATGCCTGGCACGCAAGAACAACTCAATAAAGAAGTAACTATTGGGTACATCGGATTTGATCCTACAGCTGAGTCGTTACATATTGGAAGCTTGGTTCCTATATTATTATTGGTTCATTTACAGCGGGCAGGCCATAAACCCATTGCGCTGGTAGGTGGAGCAACCGGAATGGTAGGAGACCCATCAGGAAAAAGTGAAGAGAGAAACCTTCTGGATGCCGAAACGCTACAAAAAAATGTAGCAGGAGTAAAAAAACAATTAGAAAAATTTTTGGATTTCACTTGCAAAGAAAACCCGGCAGAGTTGGCAAATAATTATGACTGGTTTAAAGACATGAGTTTTTTGAATTTTATTCGGGATGTAGGAAAACACATCACAGTAAATTATATGATGTCAAAAGATTCAGTAAAAAAACGTCTTGAAACCGGAATCTCATTTACTGAATTCAGTTATCAGTTGTTGCAAGGGTATGATTTTTATTGGCTTAATAAACACAAGGGCTGTAAGCTGCAAATGGGAGGAGCTGATCAGTGGGGAAACATGACCACCGGTACTGAACTCATTCGTAGATTAGGTGGCCACGAAGCATTTGCATTTACCACTCCACTCATTACTAAATCAGATGGAAGCAAGTTTGGTAAAACCGAAAAAGGCAATATTTGGCTCGATGCCAAGTTGACCTCACCCTATGAATTTTATCAGTTTTGGTTAAATGTAGCCGATGAAGATGCGGAACGTTACATCAAAATTTACACATTTTTAAATAGAGAAGAAATTGAAGCGTTAATTGAAGCACACCGTAATGCACCTCACTTGAGGATTTTACAGAAAAAATTGGCCGAAGAAGTTACTGTAATGGTTCATCATCGTGAAGCATATAACAAAGCCGTTACTGCTAGTGAAATTCTATTTGGTAAAGGAACAACAGAGCAATTACAGCAATTAGAAGAATCTGAAATTCTGGATATTTTCAAAGGAGTTCCTCAACATCAAATTTCTCTGGATTTGCTTTTATCTTCTTCTATTATTGATTTTCTTTCTCAGCATACACAGGTTTTTCCATCCAAAGGAGAAGCCCGTCGAATGATTCAAGCCAATGGAGTAAGCATAAACAAACAAAAAATCAATGAATCTTTTGTTTTAAACGAAACACAATTACTTAAAAACAAATTTCTGTTAATACAAAAAGGTAAAAAAGAATATCACTTGATTACAGTAACTCGGTAAATCTTTATTTACCGGTAAACTGGGGCTTCCTTTTTTCAAGGAAGGCAGTAGTGCCTTCTTTAAAATCAGCAGAATCAAAACAATTTCCAAAGGACTCTATTTCTACTTCAAAACCATTTATATCATGCCTGTACCCAGCATTTACTGCACGTATTGCCTGTGCGATAGCAGAAGGTGAGTTTCTCATTATTTTTTGTGCTAATTCCATACAAGCTGATATCAACTCTGTCTGAGGAACGACTTTATTCACCAAACCATATTGTGCTGCTTCTGCTGCTGTAATCATTCCACCTGTAAAAATCATTTCCATGGCTCTGCCTTTACCTACCAAGCGTGGTAAACGTTGCGTTCCTCCATACCCCGGAATTACTCCCAGCGAAACTTCTGGCAACCCCAACTTTGCATTTTCTGAAGCATAGCGTATATGACATGACATGGCCAACTCTAACCCACCTCCTAAAGCAAAGCCATTGATAGCAGCAATTACCGGCTTGGATGTATTTTCAACCAAATCAAAAAGTTTTTCATGGCCTTCTGCACTCAATTTTTTCCCGTTTTCCTTATCAAAATGAGCAAACTCTGAAATATCAGCTCCAGCCACAAATGCCTTTTCGCCAGAGCCAGTAATAATTATCACCTTCACTTCATCATTCGTGCCACACGTGCTTACACAATGGCTAATTTCTGCAATAGTTTCTTTATTGAGGGCGTTAAGTTTATCAGGCCGATTGATTGTAAGCAAACAAACACCATCTTGTTTTACTGAGATAATATTTTTATACGACATAAGCTATAATATTAATGATGCAATGATAATAATTTAAAAAAAATGGGCTGTTATATTGCTTTAAGTTTTACCTTAAATTCCGTTCCTTTACCAAGTTCGGTTTCAAAACTTATTTCTCCTTCCATGTTTTCAATTATGGTTCTTGTCATAGCCAATCCAAGTCCCATGCCTGAACTCTTTGTGGTAAAATTGGGAGCAAAAATTTTATCCCTTAATTCTTCTGGTATTCCTACCCCGTTATCTTTTACTATAGCAATATAATAATCCCCTTCCTTCAATAAACGGATGATAATTTCTCCCTGCCGGCCTTCTGGTATGGCTTGAATGGCATTTCGTATTAGGTTATTAAACACTCGTAGCATCTGATCCCTGTCTGCTAAAATCAACGCTTTTTTTATAGATCCCAAATCTAAGCGTATTGATACATTGTGTTCATTGTTTCTAAAAAACTCCAGGCAGTTGGTAAGCATTTCTACCAAATCTACTTCTGTTTTAATGGCCGTAGGCATTTTTGCAAAATAGGAGAATTCACTTGCTATGGCCGAAAGTGTTTCTATTTGTTCGATCATGGCATCTTTAAATTTTCGGAGGCGTTCATCAAAATCAGGACGTTTATCATCCCACGCTTTTACCAGGTATTGCACGCTCAACTTCATAGGAGTTAGCGGATTTTTTACTTCATGCGCCACCTGTTTAGCCATTTCACGCCAGGCTGTTTCACGTTCTGAACGAGCCAAAAGTTCAGCACTGGCTTCCAGTTCTTTGATCATACGATTGTATTCATTTACCAAACTGCCAATCTCATCATTGGCAGTATAGTCAATCATTTCATTTTTTCTTCCCAATTTTATTTTTCCTATTTTTTCCTGAAGAATGGTAAGTGGCTCAGTAAGGCGATTGGCAATAACAAATGTAACTAGCATTGAAACAGCAATCAATAAACTGTATATATTAATAAGTGCCAACAACGAAGAGGCTAATTCTTCACCCAATTCTTTTTGTCGAAGAAAATACGGCAAATTCAGATAGCCAATAATCTCATTGCTGCCATTACGAAAAGCAGCGTAAGCACTTAAATAACTAAATTCTCCGATTTTTTCCTGATGAATATATCGGGGTTGCTTCCGAATGGTCATTTCATAAAAAGCTTCCGGATCCATTTGCCGCGATAATAATCCTTCGTTATAAACAGATTCACGTGATGTGGCGAGCAAGGTACCATTGGGGCTATAAAGATTTATGTCTGTAAAAAATACATTTGAAAAACCTCGAAGCAAGTAGTTAATATAATTTTCATCAAGCACTTCTTCTTCCTGCTCCTCAATACGAACTCGAAGCTCAGTTAATATTGAATTAAGTTTTTCATTAATCGCAAGTTTATTTTTTCGATTAAACTGTGTAATGACATAGTTATTAATACCAAGCCCCACAACAACCAGTGAAATAAGCAGAATTGATAAGATAGAAAACTGAATACGAGTTTTAAAATTTAACTGCAGAACGCGATTATCACTTAGGAAGTAATACCTATAAATAAGATAAAGTAATAAAATACACGAAAAATAAATTAATAAATAGGCAAACGGACTGAGAAAATCCTGCCAACGCAACTGAGGTTTACTGATTACAACCACTTTCCCACCCGGTGTGCGATATACTAGATGTTCAAATCCACGGCTACGTATATATCCTATTTCATCAGAAACTTTATTAAACTCATCCATATTTAGTGGATAAGCAAATTCTCCGCCTGATACGTTTAATTCAGATGCTTTATAAATGGCATAAGAATAAGACCCGATTTCAACGGGCCTTGTAATAGATTCATCCAAGAGTAGTTCCGGGAAACCGGTAACTTGTGTAACAATTTTTGAAATAAATTCTATAAAGATTACTTTTTTCTCAAATCCAAGCGGCAATTGCTTTACAAATTCAATTTTAGCGAGGTAATTAATCTTTCCAACATTATTATCAATAAAATATAGGGATGGACTAGCCGTAGGTTTTCCAAACAAAGTAATTGCATTTTCATAATACCGTAATTGTGGATCAGCACGAAGTGAATCAGCCAAGAGCCGATAATCGTTCATATTAAACGGCGTAATATGGAGAATATATTTTGACCAATATCCGCTAAAATAATTTTGAGCAATACGTTCAAAAAATTCTTTGGGGTAATATACATCATTTTCAAAAAGCATTCTTTTCAACTCCGCATCTTTCTTCATTTTATCTTCTGCTTCGATAAAAAGAAATTCCGCCACATGATCCTGTTCTTCAGAAATTTTAAAGGCCAAAACCTGCCGCTTCTCATGTTCTTTTTCATTATTTAGCATAAAAAGCAAATACGTAGCATACACAGTAAATACCAGGATAGTGGGCGAAAAAGTATAAAAACTAATTTCGGGCTTTTTACTGGAGTGAATTGCGAGTACCGAAATAAAAATGAGGTATGGAAAAAACAAAGCTAATACGTTATAATGCATAAATGCTGACTGAATAAGCCCTCCCAGCGAAAATGCCACTCCTGCGTGAAGTGCAATTTCCCAAAACGATAATTTACGAAGTAAAACTAGGGTACGAGTAAAAAAATAAACAGCCAGTAGATAGTTTAAAAGCATGAGCGTAATCACGCCAAATCCTATAAAACTATATACATCAAGAACAAGTAAATTGGAAAGGTCAAAAGAAATACTAGAGTCAAATATCAAACTTCTGAATAGTTCAAACACAATCCAGGAGGAAAAAGATAAAATAAAAGAAAATAAATAAACCCAACCAATAACCTGATGAGGAGAAGTTTGCTTCAATCGTACATTTTTAAGATATTTAAATAATAAAATCAATAGGACGCTAACAGCAATCGCATGTAAAATAAAATCTCCCAACGAAGGGAGCCACCAAGAACTGGCAAAATGAATCGGGTCAAATAGCGGTAATTGGTATAATACCTTCGGCCATTTGTAAACTACATTTACATACCTAACAAATACAACAATAAGAACTAAAAATAGAAAATGTAGCCAAGGCCTGGATAAGAAAAATGGAATAAACTGGGCAAAGTATCCAACAATAAAAAACAAAAGAATTGCAATAAAAAAAAATATCCCTGAAAGTACAGGATATCGCAGCATGTTTTGTTTTTCCTTACGAAATAACAATCCAAAAAGAAAAGAGCCGTCGGTATCTTTAATTTCATAATTTGAATCTCCCTCTTCAAAAGTTAATTCGCAGGCCTCATGAATTTCAAAATCAGGGTGAAATTTGTCTTTTAAAAACTCATTGTTGATAAAATAATCATGTTTAATCAGAATTAGGCCTAGAAGCAATAAATCTTGATTTCGATATTTAATCAATCGGTACCATCCATTTTTTAGCTTAACTACATCAAATAAAAAATCTTCATCAAATGAATAGGCTGGAACGGGGATATGGCTGGTGGTCCAAAAAATAAGAGAGTCTTTATGATAGGCAAACAAACTAATTCCTTTTTCGCTAATAGTACGGTAACGCCCTTGATTTCGGGAATAAAATAAGCTTCGCGAAGAGTCAGTGTAAAAATCCTTACCAAGTTGCTGCAGCAAGCTGCTTGCATACGCCTCTTTTTCAAAAAGCGTTTTCTGTATTTTTTTTGTTTTTCGGTTATAATAACCAGGGCCTTTGCTTATGCCTGAAAGTATTACTGCCGCAACAGTAAATACAGCAAATACTATAAATGAAATTAGAAATCTTTTCATACCAGCAATATGCCCGTACATCAAATGTAATCAAATCTCCTGAGCAGGATTTTGATTTTTGTACCAAATTCGGGTAGCTACTTTCAAAATTTCACGTTGTATAACCAAATCAGTGATTTCATCGTACGCCAATGATAGGGTTGGTTTTAAAAATGCTTTATCTATTTTTGAATGGTCAACATCAATGGTGTACATCAGTCCATAAAATTTTTCAAGCTGATTCTCGTATAGTTCTTCCAGCAAAGGTCGTAAGGTATCAAAAATAACTTGATATACATTGGCTTGGAGAGATTCCGAAATATTTACTCCCAATGAAGCAAAATCCTTATTTATTTGAAAAATGGTGCCTATAACTAATTCTCGATTGTTGTTGAATTCACTTAATGATTGATTATACGGTGAAACTTCTTTTTTTTTCATGTATTATTCTTGCATTAATTGGTCCATTTCTTCGCGTTGTTTACGCAATTTTTTATATTCATTAAAAGATGCTGACATCTCACGAAGCTGTACCTCTTTGGCAAATACAATGGAACGAACACCCTGCAGTAAACTCTTCCACCAAAAATTTATCATCCAGCGATTCACATTCCGTTTATAGTATATCTTTCCAACCATTACTTCTTTTCCTGGCTCAGGATTATCGTGTACCATAAACACATTGGCTACAAGTGATTTTAATATATCTGTTTGTGATTTAGCTGCACTACCGGTTTGAGTAAGTACCGATACTTTTAATTTTTCAAACAATAATTCCACATTCCCGGTTGAAAATTCATTGTTAGCTTCAAAATAAAATTCTCCCCCATTCACTGTACCTTTTAATTTTACACCTACTGCAGGTACGGTAATACGATTAAATTCACGGGCATTAAACTTTCCGATAGTTCCATACACCCGATGCCAATATGATTTGGAAAGCAGCGGAATATCAACAAAAACATTAAGAACTCCTTGCCCATATAGTTTACCTCGAAAATGTATCATCAAGGTATCATTATGATGCAACCTGTTTGTGTCATTGGTACATTGATACATATTTAGCGAGGCGGATGTAAACTGAAACATTCCGGCATCATCAAGAGTAGCTCCTTGCGGAATTTCATAATAAGTTATTTCTCCATGTTGTACTGATACAGTATCTACAGAAAATATAAATGGTAATTGTAGAATTTGATCCTGAATCATTGGGGGAAAATTCTTTAAATCGTAGGGATAATTTTTATCCCTTGTCATTTTTAATTCCAAGGTATCAGCCCATACTTTACGAAAAACAAATTGATTATTATTTAAAAGGGCTGATATATTTAATCCATCAAGCACCATAGTGCCTAATGCAAATGAAGGCATATCTGTTTGAAATTTTTTCAGCTTAAAATATTCCTCCGTTTCTAACGAAGATCCAATATTTATTTTATCGGCTTGAAATCTGTTCTGCCCGGAAGCATAATTTAATTTATGAATATTTATTTGATGCATTTGATCTTTAAATCCAAAATAAATATCATTTAATGAAACATCAACTGCATCAGCTATTAAAGGATAAATTTTATACGTTGCATCTGTTCGTAAATTTCTTGCTTTTAAATATTTTAATAGAAAATCAAACTGAATAATTGAATCATGCAAAACCTTTAATCTTCCATTATGAATCATCAATTCCTTTACATTAAAATCAAACGGGAATGAATTAAACACAACCGATGATTTCGTTTTGAAGGCTTCGGTATATTTTTGCAAATTAACTAGCAAGCCATTAACATGCAAAAATGGAATTTCAATGCTTGGTATCTTATTTAAATCAGCATATTTAAAATAATAAACCGGAATGCCTATCTGTATTTTATCAATTATAAATTCATTAACCGGTGAAACAACTGTATCATAGCTTTTTTTTAAAACTTTTGATAACGCAAGAACATTGAAATTTTTTAACTGAATAGAGGATAAGTCATCCTTTAAATGAATATGAATACTATCCAGTGAGAAAAAATTTTCTTCCCGACTCAGTAAAATATTGGATATTGTAGCATCTGCAACACTGAAAGGTAAAAATTTTGTACTACGTGAATTGACTTTCTCTGTTTGAAACGCCCCTAGTTTGAGTCGAACTGCAACTTGCGGATGATTAATTTTAACATCAAAATTTTTTATGAATGTTTTATGAACTATCCAGGAAGATTTCCTTTTTTCAATATTGAAACTCTTTTTATTGGTATTAACTTCAATACTACCATTAGATAAAAGGAGTTTATGTATGCTAAGCGTATTGTTAAAAATAAGAGGAATTGGATTAATCCCTTTAATTAGCATTGAATCACAAGCCACATAAAAAAAGCCTGAAGTATCATGGACTATTACCTGGGTAAGTGCAATATTCCCTTTAAATAGATTAAAATTCAGGCTACCCACTTGGATAGATATATCTTCGTTCCCCTCGATTATTTGTTTTAGTCTGCCGGAAACCTGATGATAAAAAACAAACTGTAACAAAATCATGGATATGAAAAGCAGAGCTATTGAAATAAGAAAACCAATTCCGGTTACTTTTATAATTTTTTTAATCTGCTTCAACATGATATGTTTCTATACCTCAAATGCCATTACGCGAAATTAAGATATTCTGTAGGTTACTCATGTAAATTAACGTTAAAAGAAAATGTCAAAGGCATATTGAAAACAATGTGTTTTGTTGGATTTTACAGACAACATTTCGTTTTTATTAGCCTAACTCCCTATTACTTGCTTTTACTATCGCTTTATAAATTTTCTAGGCCCTCACTTTAATACTTCATGCATTCAGAGCCTCATACACTATTTATTATCTTCAATAAGACTATCTGCCTTGGCTAATATTTGCATGGTAATGGCTAAGAAAATTTTTTTGTTGTGCTATTAGTTCGAATGTTCGGTATTAAACAGATGAAATGTTGTTAATTGTCTGAATTCAAACAATTCAAAATTGAAAATATGTGGTTTAAAAATAAAAAGCCGGTAAAACCGGCTTAAATTTAGTAGCGGGGGCTGGACTCGAACCAGCGGCCTTCGGGTTATGAGCCCGACGAGATACCAACTTCTCCACCCCGCAATGTAATGTGGGTACAAAAATAATATAAATTATCTTTATTGCAAAATTTCAAATGGGTCATAAAGCTGGTTATGTTAATATCCTAGGCAAGCCCAATGCCGGAAAATCTACCTTAATGAACGCCTTGTTGGGCGAAAGACTCTCTATTGTAACCTCCAAAGCACAAACTACCCGGCACCGAATATTGGGCATTTATAACGATGAAAATCATCAGGTAATTTTTTCTGACTCTCCGGGTATTATTGAACCCGCATATAAACTTCAGGAAAAAATGATGGACCTGGTGCAAGAATCTCTTTCTGATGCCGATGTGTTTTTGCTTGTATTAGACGCCACCGACCCAGATTCAATTACTCAGGGAGGCGACACTTTTCTTTCTGTAATCAATCAATTACAAAAAACCAATATTCCAGTAGTAATTGCCATAAATAAAATAGATAACTTGAGCCAGGATGCTGTTCAAATATTTGGAAAAAAAATTCGGATTTTATTCCCCAAAGCCGAAATTTTGGCAATATCTGCACTTCATCAATTTAATACCTATGAGCTTTTTCAAACCATATTAAAATTACTTCCTGAGCACCCCCCTTATTTTGATAAAGAAGACATAAGTAATAGGCATTTACGGTTTTTTGCTTCTGAAATAATTCGGGAAAAAATACTGGAAAATTATAGCCAGGAAATTCCATACAGTTCCCATGTTGCTATTTTATCATTTAAAGAAGAAGTCAACATCACACGAATAGATGCAGAAATTTGGGTTGAAAAAGAAAGCCAGAAAGCCATCATTATTGGTAAAAATGGAAAAGCATTAAAAAAAACCGGCACAGAAGCCCGATTGGCTCTAGAAAAATTTTTGAATCAAAAAGTTTATTTATCTTTGAATGTAAAGGTAAAGCCCGAGTGGAGGAAAAACGAATCTCTATTAAATAAAATATTACTATAAACCATCCATGAATTTAATAAAATCAACTCTTTTACCGGCGTTGCTTTTATTATATAATAAAAGCTTTTTATATGCCAACATGGCTAATCCTATAATTACAGGTCAATATGGAACATCTGCTTTCATAAGTAGATATGTGGAAATTGTTATGGAAGATATCCATATTTCTGTAAGTAACGATATACAAAATGCATTTGTTAAAATTAACTACCTCATTGATTGCAAAAAAAGCGGAAAGCAAGTTCCCATGCTTTTTTTAGCATACAACTTTAGAAGTAATTTTACTATTAAAGTGGATGAAAAGCCTATAGAACTTTTAGATGTTCCGGAAAGCTTTTACATTCCAGATACAAACAATTTTTATGGGTTTTATTATCTCTATAAACCCGAAGAATTGACCGGAGAACCCAAAGCTATTGTTAAATGGAGTGATTATGAAGATTATGAAATAATGAATTTGCATGACATGAAATACTTTGAATTAAGTTTAGATAGTGGCATGCACAAGATTGAAGTAACGTATTGGACTTCCGCTTCGATTGACAGAAACGATTGGATTAATGAATATATTTTTAAGTATTCTCTTTCTCCTGCAAAGTATTGGAGTAAAGTCGGAATTATAAGTGTAACCCTTACAATTGCTAATGATAAAACTCACGTGATAACTAATTTAGGTGAGCCAGCTGAAGGAACGCTACCATACCAGGCCAAATGGGTTTTTTCGGGTGTTCCGCAAGATTATATTAATATTGAAATACATCCAAAGCCAAACTTTTGGGCCAACATTTTGATAAAAATTTCTCCATTTTACCTATCCCTTATTTTAGGTTTAATTTTTTCTTCTATTCACTATATTGCTTTTATTAAATACAGAAAAGAATATTTAAATAAAAAATTTAATACAGTAATGATTGGAGGGTCATTTCTCATCCCATTTATAACAATTATTGCATATATGGCTTTTTTCCCTTTGATAGATTATGTAATTGGCATACACGCTTCAAAATATCATGGATATACTTTCTTGTCCATGTTCTTTTATTTTATAATTACTCCTGTTTATTTATTAATTGCTTGGATTGTTGATAGATTAACAAAAAAGAAATTTTTAATAACTAAAATATAATTGACCATGAAAAAAAATTTACATGTTTATTTAAAATCCATTTTAATTTTAAGTTTTAGTTTATTTATTATTTATTCGGCTTACAGTCAATGTAATGGTTCTCCTAATCCTGCCTGTATTAATACAATGGGGCCATGTGGCGTGCTAAACAATGGCGTAGTTGGTCAGTATTATAGCGACACCATATCTTTTTGGGCTCCCAGAAGAGTAGATGCCAGTGTACAATCAGGCGGCTTATTTGATTCGTTGGATTTTATTGAAATGAAAATTTTAAATGTAACCGGACTCCCAACAGGTATTTCATGGAATTGTAATGTGGGAAATTGTACCTATAATCCGCAACCCAATGGTACTTTGGCCAGCATAAATTTCTGTGGAACTCCTATTTCACAAGGAAATTATACGGTTGTAATAACCATTCGAGGAACCGTATCAACTCCTATTGGAAACCAGTCGCAAAATCAAGTTTTTAACTTACCGTTATCAATTACTCTTGGAAGCGGTAGCAATGCCGGCTTTTCATTTAATCCATCGCAAGCCTGTGACTCTGCATGGGTTACTTTTTCGCCTTTATTAAATTTCCCATTACCACAAATCACCCAGTGGAGTTGGGATTTTGGAAATGGTAATACATATAACGGCCAAAACCCTCCACCGCAGTTTTATCCTGCCCCCGGAAACTATCCGGTTACATGTACTACTACTGTTTTCAATATGCGTTTAAATTCACTCACCATCAATGCCTGTGGTCAAACTTGGTGGTGCGGAGATATTGAAGAATTAAACTGTTCGAACGGTAATGCTGATCTTCGCCCTACATTCACTACCGGATCTTCTAGCTGGAATGGACCCGAAATTTCTGACAACTGTTTACCAACTTGGAACAATATCAATTTTGTATTAACAGGTACTTCCTATTCACTCAACGTAACAGAAGTAGACGCCATAAGTCAAAACGATATTGCTGCGCCCTATGCAGGAACTGTAACAGGGCCTGGAACTTACAACATCAATCATCCCAATTGGTACACAGCAAGTTTTACTATTGGATTAGTCCAAGCAAATCAAATCATAGTTACTGATACCATTCGCATTTACCCAACCCCTGTAAATGATACAATTGAAGCCACCTTGCAAGCTATTTGTGCTTACGAAACAACCACTTTAAGTGTATATCCGGGCATGCTGTATGAATGGTTCCTGAATGATACATTAACGGTTCAAACCGGTAATTCAAATACCTATACAACCGGGCAGCCAGGATCGTACAAAGTAAAAATTATTAACCCAATATCCGGATGTAACGTTACCACCCAACCTATTACTATCAGTGCATTACCCATGCCGCCTCCCGGATTTTCGAATGTGGGTATTAGCGTAAATGGTAATGGAACCCTCACCACCGCTTTGAGTGGGAATTACACCTACCAGTGGCTTTATTTTAATGGATTCAATTATAGTATTATTCCTGCTCCTGAAGGCATACAACCCACTTATACTCCAGCATTTAATGGCACTTATTGCCTTGTAGCAACCAATACTGCCGGCTGCTATGACACATCAAATTGCATACAGTTTTATCTCAACCTGGAAAATCCATTTGAAGCTAATCAGATAGTTGTATATCCAAATCCATCCCAAGGGTTGGTAAATTTGCATATCCAATTACTTGATAATGATTTACAAGTTCGGGTTTTCAATATGCTTGGTGAGCAAGTGTATGAAGAACTCATTGCTAATCCCAAGGGAAGCATTATACAGTCATTTGACTTTTCAGGCATTCGTAAAGGAATATATCTAATGGAATTTACTTCCAATGGATTTCGACATGTAGAAAAACTAATTCTTCACTAACGGAGAAATTACAGCTTATTCATGTTTGTTATTTTTGCAGAGAAACAATACCTCTTGCAGTGAAGCAATTTCAATTATTTATGCTGCCGTTTGGCGGAGGCAATGAAACTTCCTATGCCAAATTTGAGCCCTTTCTTGATCCGGCTATTCAAATGATCAATGGAGAAGCTCCGGGCAAAGGCCGAAGAATAAAAGAGCCTTTGTTGAAGAATTTATACTTAATTGCTGATGAATACTACAAGCAATTTAAGCCTCAAATTAAAGAACCGTATGCCATTTTTGGCCATTCAATGGGGGCATATTTGGCTCATTTAATTACCCAGCATATTAGGGAAGACAAACTTCCGTTACCCAAGCATTTGTTTCTTACCAGCAAAATTGCTCCCAGCCGTAATTACAACAAGAAACGCAGTTTGATGACGAATGATGAATTTGTAGCGCATTTAAAAGAACTTAAAGGAATGCCAGAAGCTGTGCTGAATAACGAAGAACTGCTTCAGATTTTTCTACCGGTAATTCGGTCTGATTTTGATGCCATTGATACATATAAATACATCCCACAACCACCCTATCCGGTGGATATGACAGTAATTTGCGGAACCCGTGAAAATGTACCGGATGACCAGCTAACAGATTGGAAAAAAGAAACAAGTGGCAATTTTCGATTTGAACGTTGGGAGGGTGATCATTTTTGGATTTTTGATCACATCGCAGAACTTTGTGGAATGATAAATCAAACCCTGAGCAAATACTGACCTGAAAGCACTGGTTTTATATACTTGGATTGATAACCTGGACATCCAGATTGAGGAGAACTGGCTACAATTGTTGCCAGAAAAACTTCGGGAAGAAATTTTTCAATACCGAAAAAACGATGACCGGATTAGACTTCTTGCAGGAAAATTATTACTCTTAAAAGCAATCCATAAACTGGAATTCAATCATAAAATCCTTGAACAATACATTCCTGACACGATGGGTAAACCCCAACTTCCTTCGTTTTTTCCATTTAACATAACACACTCGGGCCATGTAGTTGCTTGTGCTGTGCTACAAGGAAATGGATTAATTGGTATTGATTGCGAAAAAATTCGACCCATTGATGTTATAAAATTTACCAAGCAATTTTCTCCTCAGGAAATGCAATGGATACTTTCTGCACCTGATCCGCAAGAACGATTTTTTGATGCATGGACCATGAAAGAAGCCGTAATGAAAGCTGACGGAAGAGGAATGCGTATTCCGCTTCACAGTATTCGCCTTCAACAAACTTATGCCACCATTGATGATCGGAAGGGATTTTGGTATTTGTATAAATTACCCACCCCGCCTTCTCACCCATCACATATATGCAGTCCGGAAAAAATTCAAAGTATCGAAACCATTGAAGTAAATGCCACAGAATTATTCAAGACTTAAAAGAAGCATTTATACCTTTTATTTTTAATGTAACTTTAGGAATCATTTGCTTCGAAGTGAACCTTTACCTTAAATACCTGATTTTTTTTCTTGGAATTATTGAAGGGATAAATGCGCAATCGAAAGTTACCGTTAGCGGATTTATAAAAGATGCTCAAACTGGTGAGCCATTAATTGGGGCAAATATTATTTCGATTAACAATCAACAATCAGGAGTAATCACTAATGAATTTGGATTCTATTCAATTACTCTTCCTTCTGGCAAACTTCAATTACTGGTACAATATTTAGGATATACCCCCAACAAGTTGGATACCTTTCTGCAAACAAATTTTCAGTGGGATGTTATGCTTCATCCATCATCCAAAGCCCTTTCTGAAATTCATATTACCGATTCTATATCAGCCTATACATTTCTTTCTTCACTGTCTGGCGTAGAAAAAATTGATTTGCAACAAATGAATAAATTACCGGTACTGGTTGGAGAGCGTGATTTTATAAAATCCATGCAACTCTTACCCGGAGTGCAAGCAGCCAATGAAGGAAGCAGCGGATATCATATAAGAGGAGGAGCGGCAGATCAAAACCTAATTGTTCTTGATGATGCAACGGTGTACAATCCATCGCATCTGCTAGGATTCTTTTCATCATTCAATTCTGATGCTGTCAAAGAGGCTACTTTATACAAAGGGAATGCTCCGTCTCAATACGGGGGAAGAATTTCATCGGTGCTTGATGTACGCATGAACGAAGGCGATAATCAACAATTTCACTTGGGTGGAGGTGTAAGCCTTATTGCTGCTCGGCTCATGGCAGAAGGACCGATTGAAAAAGGGAAAAGCTCCTATCTGGTTTCAGGAAGACGTACCTATGCTGATCTTTTTACCCGAATTTCAAGCAATACATCAATTAAAAATACGGTCCTCTACTTTTATGACATAAATGCAAAATTGAATTTTAACCTTGGTAAGAAAAGTCGTCTGCTTGTTTCCGGATACTACGGCCAAGATGAGTTGATGCTTTCAGATTTTCAACTTTGGTGGTATAATGCCTTAGCTACGATTCGATTTCAACAACTCATTCGTTCCAATGTATTCTCAAATACTTCCTTTGTATTTAGCGATTATAGTAGCACAGTAACCGTAAGTACAGACAGTGTAGGGATAAAGCTTCGCTCAGAAATCATGGATTTTCAGTTAAAACAGGATTTTCAAATCTACCCTTCTTACAAACACACCTTACGAGCCGGTATCATATCAACAGTTCATATTGTTACACCTGGAGAAATTGACGGCACCGGGGCTACCGGATTTAATATGACAGACCTTTCAAAAAGATACAGTTGGGAAAATGCTTTATATATTAATCATGAGTGGGCTACACTTCACTGGATGAAAATACACTCCGGCCTGCGTTTAGTAAATTTTAACGCCACAGGTCCTGGAGACTTTTATGTAAAAAACAACTCGGGAGAAATTTCAGATACACTGCACTACAATTCCTTTTCGTTTCCAGCTTCTTATGTCAACATAGAACCTCGGTTATTTTTTAATTTTCACCCATTTCGATATACATCAATTAAGATAGGCTATGCCCGTCATACACAATTTTTGCATTTGCTGGCCAATTCATTTGCTAGCAATCCTACTGATAAGTGGGTTCCAAGCAGCAATCTGGTACGCCCCGAAATTTCGGACCAAGTGTCGCTAGGTTTATTTCAACAGGTACATCAGCAAATGTTTGAAATAAGCCTAGAAGGATACTACAAACATCTGCAAAACCAGTTAGATTATAAAAATGGAGCTGATGTACTGAATAATGAATTGTATGAAGCCGATTTATTAACTGGGAATGGCCGGGCTTACGGAATGGAATTTTGTTTTAGAAAAAATAAAGAAAAATTTACCGGTTGGATAGCTTACACGCTTTCACGAACTGAACGTCGTTTCCAAGGCATTAATGATTTCAACTGGTATCCGGCCCGGCAAGACAGAACTCACAACGTGAACATTGTATTAGCCTACAATTGGAAACGTTTCACTTTTACAGGTGTATTTGTTTATTATACAGGAAATGCTGTAACATTTCCCAGTGGCAAATATGAAATTGATGGAAAAATAGTTTATGTATTTACGGAACGAAACGGATACCGCATGCCTGACTACCACCGATTAGACCTTGGGGTAGCCATTGATTTAAGAAGTAACAAAAAACGGGTAAATAAAAAAGGATTGCCCAAACGAAAAATGATTGTGTCTGAATTAACTTTTGGCGCCTACAATGTGTACAACAGACACAACACATACCGCATTACATTCAGAGAAAGCAAAACCGAACCGGGCAAAACCGAAGCTGTAAGTACAGCCCTATTTGGTATTGTACCTTATGTTGGATATAATTTTAAATTTTAATGAAACATCTATTCCCTGTAGCATTAGTTTCAATTTATTTCATCTCCTGCCAGCAGGTAATAGAAATAGATTTGAATGAAGCCAGCCCTTACCTAGTAGTAGAAGCCAATATTACTAACCAAACTGGACCCTATCATGTAAAATTAACTCAAAGTGTAAATTTTGACGATTACAATATTTTTCCAACCGTGGATAATGCTACAGTGATAATCTCTGATAGTTTCGGTAATACCGATACACTTACCCATTTGGATTCAGGGAGATATCAAACCAATATAATTCAAGGCATAGAAAATAGCACGTATTATCTTTCCATCTTCACTCCCAGTGATACTGTCACCGCTAGTTGCTATATGCCTCAGAAAGTAATTTTTGATAGTATAAGTTATAATTTAATTAATTGGTTCGGCAACACACGATATATAATGACTCCTCATTTTACTGATCCCCCTGACCCCGGAAACTTTTATCGGTTTATACTTTATAAGAAAGGTAAAAAAAGAAATGCCTTCTATGTGTTTAACGATGTGGGAATAAATGGTCTGCCCAACACCCGGTCATTTTTGGCCGGAGGAAGTATAAATACAGGTGATACCATTGAAATAGAAATGCAGTGCATAGAAAAAAGAATTTACGACTACTATTTTAGTCTTAATCAGACAGCTGGAAATTTGCTACTTCAAAGCGCCACCCCTTCAAATCCAGTAACCAATTTGGAAGGACACAGAGTGTTGGGATATTTTAATGCATGCACTTCACAAAAAATTACAGTCATTTTGCAATAATCTGCATATTGTAATTATTCCTTAATTTTATATGGCTTCATCCCTGCATATGAAATTTATAGGATTATTTCTTTTGTTACTCATCACTGTTCACATTACAGGGCAAATAACTTTTTTAAAAAGCTATGGAAATAATGAAGATGACTATGGCACCTATGTATTACAAACTTCCGATCAAGGGTATGCCATGTGTATAAATACTCCAACCAATCCATCTCAAAACAACGAAATAAATATTGGTGTTATTAAAACCGATGAAACTGGCGAATATCAATGGATACAGGAATATGGAATTTTAAATTCATGTTTGGCATCCAAGCTCATTCAAACAACCGATGGCGGCTATATTATCACCGGTGTAGCCGGTGATTTTGGAATGGGGGGTGAACGAAAAGCTTTTTTATTAAAACTAAATTTAGCTGGACTTCCCCAATGGTGTAAATTTTACACAATAAGCATTAGCGATCGCGGAGTGGATGTTTTAGAGCTTAAATCCGGTGGTTACTTGTTAATTGTATCAGCCTACGACAATATAAACACCGAACAAATTTTAGTTATTAAAACAGATGGAAACGGGAACCCATTATGGGATAAAATTATCAGTGCACAAGGAGAGTTAATACCAGTACGTTGTGGTGAACTTTCAAACGGAGATTTGATCGTTGCAGCTTCCCGAATGAATGTTTTTACAGATATAGTTTTGATGAGGTTAAATGCCTCCGGGAATTTAATTTGGAGCAAAGTGTACAGCACTACGTATGACGATATGCCTACGTCGTTACGAATAAATGATTTGGACGAAATTTGGCTGGGAGGATATAGTTTTTTTACAAATTCAAATTTTGATGGATTCTTACTTAAATGTGATGAGTATGGTATTATAAAAAACAAAATCTTTTTAGATGGCGGTACTTCTCAAGGAGAAATAATCCGTGATATCTGTATTGCCAACGGACGAATTGCCGCCATTGGCGATTTGGGAGGAATGAATGAACGGGATGTGTTTCTGGCATTGTATAATACCAATGGAACCAAAGAATGGATTGCTCATTATCCCATTTCGCCTAACTTTACAAATTATCCATATGCATTGCAATTTTTACCCGGTAAGGGTTTCATTTGGACAGGAGATATTCGACTCCCTACTGCACAACGAGATGCCGCTTTAGTAAAAACAGACTTGCAAGGCAATGCAGGATGCTTTTCAGAATCAATTAACTTATTTACTACAGCGCAGCCACTGATAGAGGCAAATATCACCCTTACAGTTTCCGATCCAATAGTGAACGTTGCATCACACACCCCAATAGTTTTAGTACCAAACATATCTCGTAAAACAGAATGTGAATATATTACACCAGTTGCTCAATTTGACACTACACAATCTATTGAAAACTGCCCAAATCGCTGCCTGAGCTTCAAAGATCAAACTAAATACGAACCTACCTCCTGGCGTTGGTTTTTCCCCGGAGCTATTCCTGATACTTCAAACGAGCAAAACCCACAAAATATATGCTACAACGCATCAGGAACCTATTCGGTTACATTGATTGCTACGAATGAATTTACTAGTGATACTATCGTTAAAAACTTCACTGTCGGGTTATCTTGTCCGATTGTTGTACCCAATGTATTTTCACCCAATGATGACGGAATAAACGATATACTTTTTATACCTGGATTGCCTTTAAAATTTCATTTAATCATTTATAACCGCTGGGGAAATGCAGTTTTTGAAACAGAAGATCCCAACCAACTATGGAATGGTAAAATAAATAACACCGGAGAAAAAGCTACCTCCGGTGTATATTTTTATGTACTGAAACGAATGGATACAGGGGAAGTGCAGAAAGGAACGCTTTCGTTATTTAATTAACTTTTTGCATCTGCACGTTCATGTGCAATCGTACCTCATCAGATACTACTATACCACCGGCTTCGGTTACTGCACTCCATTCTAACCCAAAGTCTTTCCGATTAATTTTTCCATTCAGCTCAAATCCATGCTTTTCATTACCATAAAAGTCAACCATCTTTCCAAGGTATTCAACATCTAATACCACCTTCTTACTATTTCCACGAATTGTTAAAGTACCTTCTAAGGAATAGTGATTATCTCCTTTTGAAACGAAGGAAGAAGAAGCAAATGAAATTTTAGGATGATTCTCTGCATCGAAAAAATCTGCACTTTTTAAATGTCCATCTCGTTGTTCATTTCCGGTTTGAATACTATTAACATCTGCTTCAAAAGATATAGATGCATTTAAAAATGCATCGTCCTCCGCTTGCATGGTTGCATCAAACCGGGTAAAATTTCCAGTTACAGTAGAAATCATCAAATGTTTTACTTTGAACTGTATTTCAGAATGTGCTGCGTCTATTACATAAGTTGCCATATCATTTAGTTTTTAAATTCAAAACCAAAGTTATGACAGCTACTGCGTCAAGGCCAATAAACAAGTTTAAGAAATACTCTTAATCTAGTTTAAGTGAGAAGAATCAAATTTATTTTTTACGAAGTAAATCTTTCTTGATTTTACTTAAAAATTCGGGAGTAATGCCTAAGTAAGCAGCAATCTGTGTTTGCGGCACCCTCGCTATGATTTGAGGATAACGTGAAGCAAAAATCTGATATCGCTGAGCTGCTGGCATACTGATATTTTCCATCAACCGTAATTGATGCATCACCATAGACTTCTCTAATAAAATTCTGAAAAATCGTTCAAATTTCGGAACTTCATTAAATAACCTTAACTGGTCATCTCGGTGCAACAACAATACATCGCTTTCTTCCAATGCATCAATGGTTAAAAAGCCAGGCTGTCGGGTTACTAAGCTGTACATATCACCAATCCACCAATCTTCAATAGCAAACTGTAATATATGTTCAAAACCATTCGAATCTACCGAATACGAACGCAGGCATCCATTGTACACAAAAGCAGTGTAATTACATACCATTCCTTCTTGCAATAAAAATTGTCTTCGGCGGAGATGATGAGGTTTTAACAGTGAAACAAAAAAATCTATTTCACCACTGTTCAACTCAATAAACCTAGAAATATTTTGTAGAATAAGTTCTAATCCTGGTGTATTCATGTTTTATCGTTTTGTGTTTTTAAAAACAAAATTATTGCTATCATTTGGGTATAATTGGAAAATTAGGATATTCAATATTCTGCAATATTTTTATTCATATCGGCAGTGTAAGATAATACTTTTAATAGATGACTACTCATATCAACAAGCACCCCCTTAATTTATAACTTCATGCTTTAGAAAATTCCACGGCTTATACAATAAATTAGCATTTCTCTGAATAATTACCGTGTGATGTTTCAATTTCCTGTTTTCAGCCAATGCTTCGTATTTAAAAACAATTGATTAAATAACTGTACACTGCTCTAGAAAAAGTACCCCAATTCAGGGTAACATCTTTTACCATCACACCCTTTTATAACTTTCAAATACCCCAATAACTTTTTTCTTAAAGTAGATTAAAATATCAAGTTATTGAATGAAAAGTAATAAAAAAAAACAGGCTTTTGAAAGGCCTGTTTTTTCGAATATCTATGGTATATGTAGCTTAATTCTTAACAACAATCAATGGCCGGGTGTATTTTTCCTTACCCCATCCTAACACCACAAAATACTGCCCTGCCGGGATGGCATTCACCTCCACAGGATACGTGAAAACCCCAGAGTGCACAAATGTATGGTATTGATATACCACTTTGCCTTGCATATCACAAATTTTTATTTCCAAATCATTACTTTTTTCGGCTTCAAACCGAAGCATGGAAAAACCATCCGTAGGATTAGGATATAACTGAATGCTGGCTTCTTTTATTCCCCAATCTTCTAACCCTACAAATTTACAGTTGTTGTAGGTAGGTTTAACGGTAGTTGTATCAACAATAATATTTTCATCACCTGGAAAAGCATAGAGATAAGCAAAATAAACCATCATCATTTCTTCATTTGTTGCTTCACCGGCAAAGACCCAATTATTCGGATTCGGCGCATTGGGATTATTGCTGGTGTTATCATACACTGCCTCTGCACGCAGTTTAGTTCCCTCCGGAAATACTTTGGGCTGTCGGAAATTATATTGTCCCTGCCACTTAAAATCCCATTTAGGAATATGTATCAGTGGAATGGTATCGTTTGATGGCAACACTGCATAACACTTTATAGAAGTTCCAACCTTATGCATGTGTGGTGCTACAGATAATACAGTAAAAAAATCAGAGAATGGAGTTACACTAGGAATAGTATATTCTTCCACAAAAGATTTTACAGTATTAGGCGGTATAATTAAAGGAGGAGAAATGTTGGTAATATGATTGAGCACCGGATCTAAAGAAACTTCCCTTCCACTTGCAGGAGCATATTCTATGTTAATACGGGTTGAATCAATCTGGCCCTGAGTTCCGGCCGGATAGTGAATTTGCATTATAATGTATGAATTGGCACGTAATTTTACCCCCATGCCTGCAGGATAAGTTATATATTCTGACCCTGGAACCCAAGCTGCAATTAGTTTAGATGTATTACTACCTGTACCGCCAAAACTAGTGTATCCAGGTCCTGGATCATTGGCATCCAGCGTTAAAACCTGACTTGAGGTATCTGCGAAAACCAATACGTGATGCACAATGCTTCTGTTTCCTGGTAGTATTTCAATGGATTTGACAAACTTATCAGTAGATAATCCCGTAGGAATTACAAAACAGCGATAATCATCCTGAGTGGCACCATTCGTGTATGTTGGAATAACACCTGACCAATCAATTTGACTTAGCTCACTTGCCGAAGTATATACCGGCGGAGTTGGCGCAACAGAGGGAGGGCCTTCGGGCGCACCACCATTTACCCAATTTACAATTAAATCTATTTCCTGTTGGGTAAGCAATCGTTCGTGGGCATAGGTTTGATATGTTGGATCAGGCGGCCAGGGAGGCATTACTTTATTCAGTACTGCATCTCGTACAATAAACCGAGCAGCATAGGCATCGGCATAATCTACCAGTGAAAATAATCCAACACCCCCGGGATTATGACAACGTGTACAGTTAGTGTACATAATACACGCAATGTTTTCAGACCATGTGGGGGTTTGTGCTTTTAATGAAAAAAGCAATGCTGCAGAAAAAAATACCAGTATAAAATAGTGCTTCATATACTTGTTTTAGATTAATTTAAAAGGTTTAATAATCTCTTTTTTAAACAAAACTTGAAATTAAGAAAAAGAAACTTACTATCAAAGCACCGTTAGTGACTTTAACATGGCTTCCAATTGGAGCATGTATTCCCTCTTATCAAAACGGGGGGCAAATACAAACCCATCCACCATTATGATTCGCTTTTTTTGCTTATCATAAGTAATGTAATTCAAAAATGGGCCTCCCATAAAATAATTTTCCATATGCCACAATCCACGTGTTTCTAACGCATATTCTTTTTGTATGGTGGTTGAAGCAGAATCGGGGGGATACATGTATTCTATAGCCATATACGAACTATCAACAGCACCTGGTATGTATAAACGAGTAATAGAATCACGTAAATGCGTTACAAACTTTTTGGTAAATGTCTGCGGATTAGTGTATGGAAATGTGTATATCCAAATCCCACGGGTAATTTGATGTTGTAGAGGCCCCACTTTTTTAAACGCTTCATGGGATAAATAAATAAAATCACGTTCTTCTCGGTTAATATAAAAACCCTCTGGTATTGACATTTTTATTCCAAATTTCTCCTCCAGTTTATCCTGAATAGCTTTTGAAGATGTCATAGCATACTTGCGCTGATAACGCTCCAAGTCTTTATCCACAAATAATTGTGAAATCCGTTTTCTTTTTTGCCGAAACGCATCAAAAAACTCATCCGGGTTGTTACAATTCAACTTCATTGCCAGCTGATCTTTTGCCCAATTATCATAACCAATCTCAAGGGTTGGATCTTGCACCGGATGATTGGAGTCAATATTTATAATCAATATGTTTTTATTGGTTTTGAATGAAAGCGTAAAATCTTTAGGAAAAATCTTATACACTTTAAACATCGGCTCTGCTTGAGGTAAACCCGGCATTTCTTCTGAAAAAAAAGCTTTAAGCGTATCTCCTACCGGATGATTCCAGTATTTTTCATCAACAATCAGCAGAAGTTCTCCTTCTTTTCCGGTTGAACGGGGAAGTATTTTCTCTCCTTTTCCACATCCAAAAAGAAAAGAAATTATTATTATAAAATATACCCGGCTATTTTGAAGAAAACTCATCAACTTTTCGCTACAATAATTTTCATCCCAACCTGAATTGATTTTCCTTCGTAAAGATTATTCCATTTTCTTAAATTTTCTACAGAGGTATTGTATTTCTGCGAAATAGACCAAAGTGTATCACCACTCTTTACAGTATAATATTGAATGCCGCCTGAAGAATTTGTGGCAGCATTTGCCGTTGTACCTCGATTATCCCCAGATTCTGATACAGAGGCAGAACTACCTTCGGTAATAATTTTTAGTTTTTGGCCAATAAATAAATTCTCTGAATTTAATTTGTTCCAATCTTTTATTTGCTGAACTGTTACATTGTATTTTCGGGCTATGGTTGATAGCCATTCGCCTTTTTGTACCACATGTTCTATTTCATTCTGTCCGGATACCAGAGATTTATTACTACTTCCGGTAGATGTTGTATCTGCAATCGGCACAACAATTTGCTCTTCCTCTATTAAGTATTTATATATGTTTTGTTCATTGGCTATGAAGTCTCCAATTAATGTTTTTGGAAGATAGAGAGGATAACCATATTCTGATTCCGGAATTACATCTTTTATATAGCATGGATTTAATATTCGCAAATCTTCTATTGGAATTTTAAGATATTCTGAAATTTGCTTAAAACTGAGTTGTTTTTTAACATAAATACTATCCAGTTCATAATGAAAATACTTGGGTTTTACAGGATAAATATTATGCTCTTTGTGATAGGCCATAATATAATTTACTGCAATAAAAGCTGGCACATATCCGGCGGTTTCTTTGGGAAGATAAGGCCTTAATTCCCAGTATGATTTTTGACCTCCTGCTCTACGAATTGCTTTGTTTACATTTCCCGGACCAGCATTGTATGCTGCTAATGCCAACTGCCAATCGTTGTTATAATACTTGGAAAGATACTTCAAATATCGGGCAGCTGTTTCGGTTGATTTTATCGGATCGCACCGTTCATCAATATACGAGTTAATTTGTAGTCCATACATCTTTGCCGTTCCATACATAAACTGCCAAAGCCCCATAGCTCCGGCTTTGCTCTTGGCGGTGGGGTTCAGTGCCGATTCAACGATGGCCAAATACTTCAATTCCAAAGGCATGTTATATTTTGCCAATACTTCCTCAAACAATGGAAAATACAATTCTGCCAAGCCCAACATGCGGGCAGCCGTACCACGGCGTTTTACTGCATATAATTCAATGTATTTTCTAACATCTTCGTTATAATCCAAGGCAAAAGGCGACATTCTATCCAGTTTTTGAAGCCGCTGCCGGTATACTTCGTCAGAAAATAAAGGAACGGAATCTTTGGGATAATTATATATATTGAGTTTGTTTACATCAGCCGTAAAGTTATGTCGCTTAAAAAAATTTACTACATCCAAACTATCCATTTGTGCCAAAATCGGGTCATCTTTCTGAAATTTAAACCGATCAGTATCATTTACGGTTGAAGTATATGCCCACCCTTGTAACAGTCCAAAAATTAGGTAATACACAATTATTAATCCTGTTCTCATAACAGTTTCACCAAAGATTTCTAATTCTATAAAGTTCTTATAAATATCGTAATAATTTGCGACTTACAACGCATGTTTTAACGAAAGGAATGTTAAAAAAGTAGGCTTCCATTCCATCAAAAAAAATTTAAAACGAATTATTTACAAAGATTTTGTACCAAAGTTGCAGCTTGCAATAAAGAAGCTTCGGCAAACATAGGAGCCATGAGTTGCATCCCAATGGGAAGACCATGTTCATCTTTACCAGTGGGAACAGAAATACCGGGCACTCCCACTAAGTTTGCTTGAACGGTAAAAATATCTTCCAAATACATCACTACCGGATCGTTCGATTTTTGGCCAAATTCAAAAGCTGTACCCGGAGTCGAAGGTGTTAAAATAAAATCAGCTTGCTTGAATATCTCATCGGTGGCATTTCGAAGAATAAGGCGAACTTGTTGGGCTTTTGAATAGTAAGCATCATAATACCCCGCGCTTAATACAAATGTACCCAACATAATTCTTCGTTTTACTTCTTTTCCAAACCCTTCGCTCCGACTTTTTTTGTAGGTAGATTCAAGGTCAGTGGCCTGTGGGCTACGATAACCGTAATGAATCCCATCATATCTTGAGAGATTGGAAGATGCCTCTGCGGTTGATAGTATGTAATACGTTGGAACCAAGTAATCCAAGTAAGGAAAATGAACAGGTTCCACTGTATGGCCTGCTGATTTTAGTTTTTCAATGAGTGATAAAAAATTCTTTTTAACCTCCGGTTGTATTGACTCACTTTTTAAAACAACATCCAACACAGCAAACCGGCTGGGTGGCAATTCTTTCAAACAATCAGATTTTAAAGGTACCGGCTTGGATGAAGAGGTTGCATCCAGCGCATCTTTTCCTGCCATGATTTCAAGTAAAAGCGCTATATCTTCAGTTGTGTGTGCAAATGGCCCAATCTGGTCAAAGGATGAACCATAAGCTATCAACCCATACCTTGAAATACGACCGTATGTAGGCTTTAAACCAACAATACCGCAAAACGCTGCCGGCTGGCGAATAGAGCCTCCCGTATCTGATCCCAAAGCAGCTAAACACAAGTCAGCAGCCACAGCTGCTGCAGAACCGCCTGACGAACCACCAGGTACCCGGGTTTCATCTACCGGATTTAATACTGGACCATAGGCCGAGTTTTCATTAGAACTTCCCATGGCAAATTCATCACAATTCAAACGGCCAATAATTATAGCATCTTCTGCTAACAAGCGATTTACTGCAGTAGATGAATATACCGATATGTAATTCTGCAATATTTTAGAAGAAGCAGAAACAGCATGCATCTTGTAAGCAATGTTATCTTTTATACCGATAACCATACCAGCAAGCTTACCGATTGATTCTTTCTTACGAATCCGTTCATCCAAAGCTCTGGCTGCTTCCAAAGCCTCTTCTTCAAACACCTCCAAAAAAGCATTGAGGTGTTTTTTTTCCTGAATTCGCAAAAGATAAGATGCAACAAGCTGCTCTGCGGTGATCTTCCCGGAAAACAAATCCTCCTGAATAGCACCCAACCTCCGGTAATGCATAAATAATAGGCTTTTTAAAGAATTATTCTTTGATTTGCTTATTATCGCTTGGTTTGTTCTCTTCTTCTCCCTTCATTCCATCCTTAAATTCTTTAACTCCACGTCCCAAGCCTTTCATCAATTCAGGAATTTTTCTTCCACCAAAAAGCAATAACACTACAGCTATTACCAACACTACCTGCCACGGGCCAAATTGCCCAAGCATAAAAGAAATTAACATATTTATGTAATTATTATTGATACAAAATTAATAAAATATCTTCGTTAATTGTCCGTTTAATTGCATCAATCCTATTATATCATCAAATCATGGTTAAATTTTTTAAAAAGTCGCTACCCGTTTTTCTCATCATGGCACTTGTTTTGATAGCTTTTTCACGCTGTAATACAGCCCGCAAGTGTACCGGAAGAAAAGGCGTGAGGGTTCCCATGGGTATTATGTAAAAGTTTACCCGGAGAAAAACCACAAATTTTCATTAGGTTTGCACTCAAACAGAACCGAAGAAATTACAAACGCATGAAAAAATTATTGTTGGCAATCTGTATCGGAATTTTACCGATTTCATTTGTAACTGCTCAAACTACCGGTGGAAATGATAAAGGAAACACAACTTCACCGGTTGATCCGAAAAAGAAAAAACCCAAGCCCAAAAAACAAGATGTAATTGTTCTGAATTTTAACTGGAACGGCATGCTTAATTCACCAGATAGCATGAGTGTTAGTCCGTTTTCTAGGGGTTTTGATTTTGCCTTAATGTGGGATATTCCATTGGGCAGAAGCCCATTAAGCTTTGCAGCCGGATTGGGTCTATCTACTGAAAATATCTTTATGAACGCCTTTCTGCGCGATTCTGCAGGTGGAAATAGCTTATATTTTCAGCAAATAAAGCCGGTAATTAACATTGATAATCCAACTACGCCACGTGATTGGTCAAAATACAAGATTGCTACAACTATTCTTGAATTACCCATCGAGTTTAGATATCGGATGAAACCTCACAAAAGAAACACATTTAAGTTAGCTGCAGGTTTTAAGTTAGGATATGTGGTGTCTAATTGGGATAAATATGTTGGGCCTGATTATCGCCCGGGCGAAGATTTAAACACTAGTATAAAAATTAAAGAGTATGAGCTGGTAGGTGTAAGCCGCCTACGCTATTCTGCATTTTTCAGAATTGGCTATAGCCGTTTTCACCTCACCGGAAAATATGACTTTGCCCCGTTTTTTGAACCCAATAAAGGCATAAAAGAAGGGCATATAGTAACACTTGGGCTTTGCTTTACCCCATTTTAACTAACATTCTATCTTTAATAATTTTAACCCGCTGAAGCGGGTTTTTTTATACTTATTGAACAGCCATATTATCAATCAAACGAACCTCTCCGGCATAAAAAGAAACAAAAACCCGATATTTCGATGGCGTGTCGCCCTCTACAAAGGGCTGTAATGTATCTGCATGAGCAAATTCAAGGTATTCCGGACGTAATTCACTATACTTACTAAGTTCTGCTTTAAACCACTCTTTAATCTCCTGCAATGTTTTTTTACCAAGCATATCGGCAGCTTTTTTCAATAATTCAGGTACTTGAGATGCCTGGCTATATTGCTTGGGGGTTAATCGTAAATTTCTCGAACTTAACGCAAGGCCACTTTTTTCTCGAACTGTTTCCAATCCTAAAATCTTAAGGTCTTGGAAATAGGGTGCCACCACCCTGCTGATAATCATAAACTGCTGGTAATCTTTAAGACCAAAATACGCCCTTTGTGGCTGTATAATTTCAAACAACCGATATACAACCCGGGCCACACCCTGAAAATGGCCGGGACGAAAGGCTCCTTCCATTACTGTATCCCAGTAACCTAATTGAAAACTTTTTTTATACTCTGGTGGAAAAATTTCGTCTTTAACCGGTGTAAAAAGCACATCACAACCTTCATTTTCCAACATGAGCCTGTCTTTTTCAGGCATTTTTGGATACTTTAAAAAATCATCCGGATTGTTAAACTGTAACGGATTAACAAAAATGCTTACAACCGTTATATCATTTTCCGAAATACTTTTTCGAACCAGCGCCAAATGCCCCTCATGCAAAGCACCCATGGTAGGAACAAATCCAATAGACTTGTTTTTACTTCTAAAATCCTGCATGGTTAATACCATTTGAGCTACAGATTGAATAATTTTCATGGAACAGACTAAACCAATTAATTTAACGTTAAAAAATCCCAAATGATTAATATAAAGGAAGAAAGGCTCGAAAAGTAAAGAATATTTTGATAAATGGCCGAAAATTCGTTAATTTTGCATACTATTTATGACAGAGCCCATCTCAATCATACATCAAATCTCAAATTAATCCTTATGGAAAAACGTAAAGTTCTCTTCATTACACAAGAGATGCAACCCTACATGGCCAATGAGACAGAGATCAGTAAAATAGCCCGTAATCTGCCTCAGGCAGTCATGGAACAGGGATATGAAATCCGTTCGTTTATGCCAAGGTACGGATGCATTAATGAACGTCGCCACCAGTTACATGAAGTAATTAGGCTGAGTGGAATGAATATAATTGTAAATGATACCGACCAACCACTCATTATAAAAGTAGCCTCCATACCAAGTGCCCGTATGCAGGTTTACTTCATCGATAATGAAGAATATTTTAAGCGTAAAGCTACCCTGGTAGACGAGACCGGTAAATTTTTCGAAGACAACGATGAGCGTTCTATCTTTTTTGTACGTGGTGTGTTTGAAACAGTAAAAAAACTTGGTTGGTCACCTGATATTATTCATTGCCATGGTTGGATGACGGGGCTGGCTGCAGTTTATCTGAAAACCGCTTATAAAGATGACCCAATTTTTACAAACTCTAAAGTTGTATTGTCATTATACGGGTCTGACCAATTTGAAGGTATGCTTCGTTCAGATTTTTCAAAAAAGGTTATTTTTAATGATATGAAACCAGAGCATTATAAAGTAGACAAACCAACCTACTCCAATGTACTTAATGAGTGTATTCGCTATGCTGATGCTGTGGTAATCGGTAATGAACCCATTCATAAAGACATTGCGAAAAATTTGAAAAATTCAGAACAACGAATTCTTTCTTACAACCCCGATGAAGATTTTGTTGGACCGGTAGTTACGTTATATGAAGAGCTGCTGGAAGAAGTTATGGCCGATTAATCATCTTATAAATTCTTAATTTACCGTATAGCTTCAAACCTTTAAATAGATTTGTGGCTATACAAATGCGGGGATCATGAGGAAGATAGTTTTTTTACTCTTTTTATTGTTGATTACAGGGTTCTTTTCCTGTGAAGACAACACTAATACTGATCCGGGAATAATACCGCCAGAAGATTTGCTCAATGCAGTTTATTCTGACACAACTACCATTCGAGCATACACAGTGTATGATGATACCATTCGAACGGATAATGCCCGATATACAGCCTTAGGAAGCTATTACGATCCAATATTCGGACGAACAACAGCTTCGTTTTTTACTACAGTTAATGTTGCTCAGAATTATCAAAACTTTGGAACCAATCCGGTTTTTGATTCAATTATTTTGGTTTTACGATTCAGAGGAACTTACGGCGATGCAAAAAAATTAAATGGATATCAAGTAGCCGAAGTTTTTGAAGTTACGCAAGATATTCCGGCAGATAGCTCCGGATATAATTCTTTTAGCCAAATTAGTTATAACCCTATTCCTTTAGCTACTCAGGGCTTTGTGCCTATTTTCACTTCTTTTGCAAACCAGGGAACACAACTTCGAATAAAATTAAACAATGCATTTGGGCAGCGTTTTTTAAATGCCGACAGCCTTACGGCTAATAATGTAAGAAATCTTATTAAAGGATTGTATGTTCGAATTTCACCCCAAACTACGGCCAGTCAGGCTCCCGGGCAAGGCGCCATTGTGTTTTTTGATTTATTTTCTGAAGTAAGCCGATTAGCCATATATTTCCATAACGATCAAAATCCAGATGGGTTGGAAATGAAACTTATAACAACCGGTTCATCCAATGTGCGGTTTAACCGGTTTATACATGACTACAACGCTTCTGCAGCCGCTGATTTGATTACACAACTGAATAATCCGGGAGATCCCACGGCAACTCGCCTTTTCTTACAATCAGGACAGGGGTTACGTGTAAAATTAGAATTTCCTCACCTGCTAAATTATGCAGCCAATTCAAAAATCATAATCAATAAAGCCGAATTAATTATTCCGGCTGATGATATTACTGACTATTTATTATATCCAGCCCCTTTAAATTTAGTAACCTATACCCTTAATGATGATGGCAGCTATAATTTGGTAGATGATTTTCAATTTAACTATTTTGATAGTTTTTGGGATGCTGTGAATAAACAATATAAGATACGTATTACCCAACATGTTCAACAAATTATTGATGGCAAATACAATACGAATGCCCTGTTTTTAGACACACCTATATTGAGTAAAAATACAGATGTAAACAGGGTGGTGATTTTCAGCCCCAATCATTCTATTCGTCCTATGAAACTTCATTTGGTATATACACCTGTTCAAACCCAATAATCATTATGTGTGGCATTGTAGGATACATAGGCCCCAAAGAAGCATATCCAATATTAATAAAAGGATTACACCGGCTGGAATATCGTGGATATGATAGTGCAGGGATTGCCCTACTCCAAAATGGTGAAATCAAGCTTTACAAATGCAAGGGCAAAGTTTCAGACCTTGAAGCTTTTGCATCAGGCAAAAACACAAGTGGCACCGTTGGAATTGGTCATACCCGATGGGCAACCCATGGTCCCCCAAACGATATAAATGCACATCCGCATTACTCCATGTCAGAAGAATTGGTCATTATTCATAATGGCATTATTGAAAACTATGCTACTCTTAAAGAGGGATTAAACAAACGAGGGTATGTTTTTAAAAGCGATACCGATACGGAAGTATTGGCACATTTGATAGAAGATATTCAGAACAAAGAACAGGTTCCATTGGAAGAAGCTGTTCGACTGGCTTTAAATGAAGTGATAGGAGCGTATGCCATTGTTATTCTCAGTAAAAAAGAGCCCCAAAAACTAATTGCTGCAAAAAAAGGCAGCCCCATGGTAATAGGTATCGGTAATGACGAGTTTTATATTGCTTCAGATGCTACCCCTATTGTAGAACATACCCGAAATGTAGTGTATTTGGATGATGAGGAAATTGCAATTGCCGAACCTGGGAAAGAATTAAAAATTAAAACTGTAAAAAACCTTGAAATTACTCCATACATCCAGCAGTTGCAGTTAGAGCTTGAATTACTGGAAAAAGGGGGATATGATCATTTTATGCTCAAAGAAATTTTTGAGCAGCCTCGTTCCATCAGAGATAGCCTTCGAGGGCGTATGGACCCTAACACAGGTCGTATTAGCATGGCCGGCATAATTGATTTTGAAAATAAATTTATTCAAGCACCTCGCATTATTATCATAGGCTGTGGTACAAGCTGGCATGCCGGACTGGTTGGAGAATATCTCATTGAAGAATTGGCACGTATTCCTGTTGAGGTTGAATATGCTTCTGAATTTAGATATCGCAATCCTATTATTACTGAAAACGATATAGTAATTGCCATTTCACAATCAGGAGAAACTGCAGACACATTGGCTGCCATTCAATTAGCAAAACAAAAGGGGGCTACGATTTTTGGAATTTGTAATGTGGTAGGCTCCTCCATAGCAAGGGCTACTCATGCCGGAGCATATACACATGCCGGTCCGGAAATTGGTGTAGCATCTACCAAGGCATTTACAGCACAGGTATCTGTTTTGGCACTTATTGCTTTAGCATTAGGTCATAAAAAAGGAAACCTTACTGAACAAACTTACCATAAATTACTAACCGAATTGGATAGAATTCCTGATTTAGTAAGTGAAGTACTCAAAACAGAAAATAAAATACGCGAAATCAGTCAGATTTTTAAAGATGCTCGAAACTTTTTGTACTTAGGAAGAGGTTTTAATTTTCCAGTTGCCTTAGAAGGCGCATTAAAACTTAAAGAAATAAGCTATATCCATGCTGAAGGGTATCCGGCGGCAGAAATGAAGCATGGGCCCATTGCTTTAATTGATGAAGAAATGCCCGTGGTGGTGATTGCCAATCGAAACACGTCATATGAAAAAATAGTAAGTAACATTCAGGAAGTAAAAGCTCGTGGAGGAAAATTGATTGCTATAGTAACGTGTGGGGATACAGAAGTAAGAAAAATGGCAGACTATTGTATCGAGATTCCTGAAGTGGAGGAGGCTCTTTCTCCTTTAATTACAGTGATCCCGTTACAATTACTATCATATCACATTGCCGTACTTAGAGGCTGTAATGTTGACCAGCCTCGTAACCTTGCAAAATCTGTTACTGTAGAATAATAACGTTAGCTCTAGAACTTCATGGCCGTTAATACGCCCATGGTAAGACCAAAAAACAAAATTATTGCCAATAATGCCACGATTACCCATCCCTGGGGACTCATGTTTTTTTGCGCTACTTTTTGCATAACCATTCAATTTAAAGTTAATACTGGTTTATTTCATAGCAGCGAGGGGAAACTGGGCTTCTATCAATAAATAGTATAATATTATACTTTAAAAGGTGCTAAAAGTTACATTTTCGTTGCACTAAAAATTTTTTTTAACTAAAAAAGATTTTTCCAGATACTTTATATTATAAAAAACAATTAAACCTAAATGTAAAAAAACAATTTGCTAATAATTGATAAAAAGCATATTATGAATAGAAAAAGTAAAATGAATCATCATTTAAAAAAGTTCTTTTTTTTTATTTAATGCACACACCAAAAAACTCCAAATAAATAGAAATAAACTAAACAAACAATTACTTTAAATAACCTGCTATTTAAAATTGATATTTAATTTTTTACAGGCGTTCTTACATGCAAGCTGTTCTGCTTTCTTTTTCGATTTCCCCTCACCTGTACCAACGACTTTGCCTGCAACTAAAACATTGATAATATAGCGTTTTTTTTCGCCTTTTCCGGTATCGCCTACTGTTTCAAAGCGAATATGTTGCTTATGTTTTTGAGCCCACATAAACAATTCGCTTTTATAATCACGATGATCTTGTATTACCTCATGAAATTTAATGTACTTTTCAATTATCTTCTTTTTTACATATTTATAGGTAAAAGCAAATCCTTTATCTAAATAAATTGCACCAATTAGGGCTTCAAGGGCATTGCCCTTTACATCATCAGGTAAAACATTTTTTACAAAATTTCCAATGATGAGTTTGTCCAACCCCATTTCCATAGCAATTTGGTTGAGCTGTGTTCTATTTACAAGCACAGAACGCATGCGGGTTAACTCTCCTTCATCTTTATCTGGATATTGTAAAAAAAGAATATCTGCAATAACAAGATCTAATACTGAATCGCCTAAAAATTCTAATCGTTCATTGTGCCCTATTTTTCCTTTTTTTTGGTTAGCAGAAGCAGAGCTATGAAGCATAGCCATTTCATAGTAATCAAAAACACCTGGCTTAAAACCTAGAATTTGTTCAATTTTTTTTTGATACGCTTTGCGCTCATTGTCAGAATTGAACACTTTAAAAATATTGTATAATAAAACTGTTGCTATAATAAATACGATTATGTAACCAAAATAAATTGAATCATCAAAAATTGCAAGAAGAGGCAATTAAAAATCAAGGGATGTATTTCCCGAAAATAACTGAAGCATTGTGCCCTCCAAATCCAAAGGTATTGGATAAAGCTGTTCGAAGATTGGTCTGAACGGCAGTATTAAAGGTCAAATTTAACCTGCTATCTATTTCAGGGTCATCAGTAAAATGATTAATGGTGGGAGGAACTAAATTGTTTTGAACAGCTAAAATAGAAGCTATAGCTTCAATGGCACCAGCAGCCCCCAATAAATGGCCGGTCATTGATTTAGTAGAACTTATGTGTAATTTATAAGCATGTTCACCAAACACTTTTTTAATAGCTAGGGTTTCTGCAATATCGCCCAAAGGAGTAGATGTGCCATGTACATTAATATAATCTATATCTTCAGGCTGAAGTCCGGCATCATTGAGCGATTGCAACATTACATTCATAGCACCAAGCCCTTCGGGATGTGGGGCTGTTAAATGATATGCATCGGCAGTAGCGGCCCCACCCAGCATTTCTGCATAAATTTTAGCACCACGAGCTTTCGCATGCTCTAATTCTTCCAAAATAATAGCACCAGCGCCTTCGCCTAAAACGAATCCATCTCGGTCTTTATCAAAAGGGCGCGATGCTGTTGCGGGGTCATCATTTCGAGTAGATAATGCATGCATTGCATTGAATCCTCCGATTCCGGGTTCGTTAACAGCTGCTTCAGAACCTCCACATAAAATAATATCAGCCTTACCTAACCGAATCAGGTTAAAAGCATCAATGATGGCATGTGTAGAGGAAGCACAGGCAGAAACTGTAGCATAATTAGGCCCTCTAAAGCCAAAACGCATGGAAATATGCCCGGCTGCAATATCTACAATAACTTTTGGTATAAAAAAAGGACTAAAACGTGGCGTTCCATCGCCTTTTGCATATTCTGCTACCTCATTAAAAAAAGAGGTGATACCACCAATGCCAGAAGCCCAAATTACACCAATCCGGTCAGGGTTTATGGAATCAGTGGATATGCCACTATCATCAACTGCCTCTTGTGAGGTGGCTAAAGCATAATGTACAAAAGGGTCAAGCCTACGAACCTCTTTTTTATCAATAAATTGAAGAGGATCGAAATTTTTTACTTCACAGGCAAAGTGTGTTTTGAATTTGGAAACATCAAAGCGAGTAATAGGAGCCGCTCCGCTAACCCCTTTTGATAACGATGTCCAATAATCAGACACATTATTACCGATTGGCGTTAGAGCACCTAAGCCGGTTACCACTACACGCTTTGATGACATAAATGGAAAGGTTAAGCCTTGGCGTTATCCTCAATATATTTAATGGCTTCACCCACAGTGCTGATTTTTTCAGCCTGGTCATCAGGAATTGCGATATTAAATTCCTTTTCAAATTCCATGATGAGCTCAACAGTATCCAACGAATCAGCTCCCAAATCATTGGTAAAACTTGCCTGAGGAGTTACCTCTGCTTCATCCACTCCCAACTTGTCAACAATAATGGCTTTTACACGTGATGCGATGTCTGACATAAAAGATATTTTTAGGTTTTACGCTGCAAAGTAAATAAAATTAGCACAATAACAATCAAACTTTTTTTAAAAATAAATGACAAGCTTTTATTTAAGTCCTCACAGTTCTGCATCTTTGCTTGTATTTTAAGCTGTAAAAAACGATCTCTTGTTAAAATTAAGTTAATACTTGCGTAATTTCTAGATTCATTCTAACTTTACTAAGTCATTTTAATTCAAGCAACCATGAAAAATAAATTGATTTTTATTCTTGTAATCGCTATTTCGCTGATTTCAATTAGCACTTTTACTTCATTTTCACATGATTCAGTTAACAAATGCACATTGGTAGTCCAGGATATTCAATTTAAAGTTATCAATGACACTCAGGCAGATTTCAGCTACGCTGTAAACGGTGTACATAAAACTATACCGAAAGGGCAATCTGTTGGATTCAGCTATCCAGAAAATACGGTGATTCATAAATGGAATAATGGGCAACCTGGTGCTGTATGGTTTACCGTAAAAGCAGCTATGCATGGCCATAGCTATCAGCTATCAGCACTTTTGAATAACTAAAATACTATCTACACATCATTTACAAAGCTGTCTGAACAAGGCAGCTTTTTTCTTTAATATAAGGATATAACCGACTTGGGGGTAATTGCAAACACCTCATCCCCCGGTTTGGGTTTAATTTTACAAGTACCGGTAGTAGTACCAAAACAAGGCATAACCAAATGATTTTTCCCTTTCCAAAAGCAAGGCAAGATAATTTTTTGCTTCCCTTTTCCTGTTAAGGAAATAGCCGGGTGAAGATGGCCATAAATATTGAACAACTCCTCTGAATTATGGACTGGTTCATGTGAAAATAGAATCGTTGTCCCAATTTGCATAGAATGCCTCACTTTAATTCCGGATTTTGCATACAATGCATCTGAAAGAATATCATGGTTGCCTTTAATTAAAATAAATTCAACGTTAGGGTTGCCAGCAATTAATAAATTTAATGGCTGCCATGCTTCATTGTATGAGCTGTGAAACAAATCACCTAAAAAAAGAAACCTGGTGGGATTAAAAGCATTAATTAAGTACTGAATATTTTGTAAATCCTTCTGTTGGGGAGCTTCTGTAAGCTGAATACCGTTTTTACGAAAATGTGCTGCCTTGCCTAAATGAACATCAGAAACTACTATAGCATTAATAAAAGGAATAAAGAGAGCCTTTTGAGGTAAGAGATAAAATTTGAGGCCTTGAACCAATAATTCATACATAGTGCTGCTAAGGTAAATGGATTTGGTTTAAAATTTGTATTTAGATAACTTGCAAATAATTGTTTGAATATGATCCGTATTGCATTTTTGTTACTAATTGCTACTTGTATTTCTATACAATCGTATGCCAGAAACACAACATTACCTGGAGACACAACGGTATTTGAAGCTGAAGGAACTGTAACTTCCCGATTGGGGGTGTTTATTACTGTAAAAATTGATAATGTAGAAGAATTAGAAGAATACCCGCAAAAAGGAACTAAATTGAATTTGATGTATTACGTAGATAAAAAAGGGGCTGATGGAAAGCCATTGGGATGGGTACCGGCGGCCAAAGCAGAGGTTTATAAGGTTATAGAATCTTCTCAAAGTATCGAATTTAAAATCCTGGAAGATTTTAGCGATAATCTTAAAAAAGTAGGGGTTGAACAACCGGTAAAGCCTGGCACTAAACTTCAGTTTAAATATTATGCCATTGGCTTTTAGAGATCAAGCAATGGTAAATATTTTTGTTTTAATATATCTACGTGATGTAACGTATGGCCTACAATGGCATAGCCCAAGATATTTGCTGAAACTTCATAATTAGCAACCCTCCCCCAGTTTTCCAACTCATTCCAGGTAAGATTTCTAAAAAAATATTGAACATATTGGTGATGGGCTGCATATTCCTGTTGCAGAGAATAAAAATTTTTTATTGTGGCTCTGCTATTTTCTACATATTCATTTTGATCAAACCCATGTAAAACATGAGGATCATTTCTACTAATACAAAAAGCTCTAAAAGCAAAAAAACGTTCTGTATCTAAGATATGTTGCAATACTTCGATAATGGACCACTTGTCGGGCTGGTATTTTACATTGGCCTTATCAGGTGGAATTTGATTTAAAATTTTAAACAATTCCTGATCTGCATAAAACATTAATTCATTAAGATTTATTATACCAGATTTTTCAACCTGGTCAAAATAGGGTTTCATAAAATCAGGATAATTGGTAGGTATGAAACTCATAACTGGTGTTTTTGATTTTTTAAAATTGTTTCTAATGTCCAGGGAATATTTTTTTGAAAGGGCTGCTTCCTTACCGGGCAATGCTGAATGGTACAAATAGCACACGAATTAACTTCGCAAGGATCGGTATGAATAAAAAACTCTACCCGGTTTTCAAAGTGTTGATTTATCCATTGGTCTATGGCTTCAATTTCTTTATGTGCCTGTTCTACCGTAAAATAATATGGAACTGTAATATGACAATCTATATGAAGCATTTCGCCATATTTTATGGCTCGCATGTTGTGTACATCTATCAGGTTTGGGCTGCGATTTTTTCCAATGGTTTGTATGATAGTATCAATTAGTTCTGTATCAGTTTCATCCATGATACCGCTAATAGATTTACGTAATATTTTGTATCCTGTAACAATTATAATACCGCCAAATAGCATTGCCACGGCACTATCCAGCCAGCGCCAAGAAGTAACATACAGTAACATCAAACCAACAACAAGACCTGCCGTGGAGTATGCATCAGACTGCAAATGCTTTCCTCCTGAAATAAGTACCAATGAATTGTTTTTAATACCTTTTCTTTCAACTATAAATCCCACCAAAAAATTCAAAATTCCAGATGACACAATTAAATAAATTCCCAAATCCAGGCTATGAATTTCATGCGGTACGAATAAACTGTATATTGATTTTATTACAATCACAAGTCCAGCCATAATAATCATACCTCCTTCAACCGAAGCAGAAATAAATTCTACTTTTCCGTGGCCATAGGGATGATCTATGTCTTTGGGTTTGGCAGCCAACATTAAACTATACAAACCTAATGAAGCAGCCAAAACATTCACTATGGACTCTGCAGCATCAGTTAGTATTGCATCGGAATGTGTAATTATGAATGCGGCAAATTTAGCGCTGGTAAGCAATATTGCCGTGCCAAGCAATAGCCATTGAAACCTTATGTTTTGTTTATTCCTCAACTTTTAAAACTACTGCAAATTACGTATTTCTATAAAATGATATACTTGCAAAATATTGTTTACGTTAGTTTTGTTGATAAATTAACGTATTATCATTACCTCATGAACACTTATCATAATAAAAAACAGCACGTATTAGTTGTGCTATTTGTAATAATCTGCATTTTTAAAAACAGTGCATCCAATTTAGCTTTTGACCGCTTTTTCAAATTACATATCCATATGTTTGAAATGGAATTGGCCAAAAATAATTTTTCACAAGCTAAAATTTGTTTAGATATTCTCTATAAATTATATCCATACCACCTGGAATATTTGAATGAAAGAAGTAAAGAATTAGTAATTAAAGATTATGAGGAATCCTATCTGAAATTAAGATTAATGGATGTAAATGATGTACAGTGGACAGGAAGTGTAAAAACTTGTACACCTGGAAAAATTAGTCCCAATGCAATTAACAAAACGATTCAAATGATTAGTTACTTTAGAAGGCAAGCAGGACTGAATGACAATTGCAGTTCTGTTGACTCATTTAATATCTATTGCCAACATGCAGCATTAGTAATGGAGGCCATGGAAAATTTAGATCATTATTTAAATAAAAAACATCCTTGTTACTCTGATTTGGCACGTATAGCAGCCTCCACTTCAAATCTCAGCTACGGCAACCTTGGTCCAGATGCAGTGAACAGTCAAATACACGATGTTAGTTCAAAAATTGTAGGACATAGATTATGGTTATTAAACCCATTCAATACCAAATTTGGAGTGGGGATAACCAACAAAGTAACAGTAATAGGAGTATTTGGAAAGTTTACAGAATGGAATAGAGACTATGCTAAAGATTTTTATGTTGGGAAAAAATATGTAGCCTGGCCACCAGCCGGTTATGTAGTAGATCATGTATTGCCTTTGCGTTGGTCATTCTCTTTGTATAACGGATATTTTGAAGAAGCAAAACTGAAAATGTATAAATTAAAAAACGGTAAAAAAGAATTGGTCACTACACAAGTTACAGAACAAAACAGCGATAATAATTACGCAATAAGCACCATTACTTGGGAAGGTGTACATGGGTGGGATATTGTTGAAGAAACAACGTTTGAAGTACAAATCACCAACGTTTATTTAAAAAATGATTTTGAGCAATTAGATAAAACCAAACCCCTCAGTTTTACCTATCAAGTAAAGGTGCTGGATGTGCATAAATTGTAATTTTTAAAATTTATCTTCGCATTGATAATTTAGGATGAATCCATGGAATCTACCATTGAATTGTACAAAAAGCACATTGGGCAATATGTAACTACTGCACCATCTCCGTTTTCAAATTGGTTAAGAGGTAAAATTCTGGATGTAAACGAAGATGGCATTTCTTTGGAATTTATAGTACGTGAAGAAATGACAAACCCTGTAAAAATGTTACATGGGGGGATGATTGCTGCCATTATGGACGATATGATAGGCATGACTTTGTTTGTAACTGGAGTAAAAAACTTTTATGCCAGTGTAAACTTATCTGTAGATTTTATTTCAAACGTTCGTGTGGGAACAGCAGTAATAGCCAAAACAAGATTTATTAAGAAAGGGAAAAAAGTGATGCTTGTAGAATGTAATTTATACGGCCCAGAAAATATTTTGTTAGCCAGAGGAACTTCAAATCTGGTAGAAACCGAAGGCATAGCTTATTCTCATAATCCATGAATCAAACAACTACCCAATCATATCTTTCTACCTTGCGATTTATATCACTGGCCATGGCAGGTGGCGTTTTTTTCTTTACTGCAACCATGGTCATCCTAAAAATAGGACAATTACAAATGCTTGAAAAGTATACTATCTTTTATCGTTATATTCCTTATTTTTTCTCTTTTATCTCTATTCCTATTTCTACCTTTCTTTTTAAAAATACTATTGGAAAAAGAACAGGAAATTCTCTGAAACAAAAGCTCATAGCATATCGTTCGGCACATATTTTAAGAACTGCATTAATTGAAGCCCCCGGATTGATTGCCGGAGTAATGTTTTTCATTTCAGGCGACTGGATTGCTTTAATTCCTGCTCCCATTGCATTGTTGTTTATATTACTAAATATTCCCAATTCAAATAGAATTATCCAAGAGCTGGCACTTGAAGAGCAAGAGAGCAGATTGCTTCATACTCCTGATTCTATTTTATATTAATTGTCCTCACCTGTAATATGTAGCTGCGCAGTTAAAAAAGTATCAGTACCTTTGCGTACACATGGGAAATATTGTAGCAATAGTTGGCCGCCCGAATGTTGGAAAATCTACCTTATTTAACCGGCTTACAGAAAGCCGCGATGCTATTGTAGATGAATTTAGTGGCGTAACCCGCGATCGTCATTACGGCAAGGCAGAATGGAGGGGTAAAGAATTTTCGGTAATTGATACCGGCGGGTATGTGCATGGGTCAGATGATATATTTGAAGAAGAGATACGCAAGCAAGTATTACTAGCTATCGATGAAGCTGATGTGATACTTTTTGTAGTTGATACAACCACCGGTGTTACCGATTTGGATGAACAAGTGGCTGATTTGTTGCGACGAACACCAAAACCCGTGCTGGTAGTAGCCAATAAGGTGGATAATTTTGAACGAATAGCTGAAACAGCCGTGTTTTATTCTTTCGGGTTGGGAGATGATGTTTTCCCTATTTGCTCACTCAGTGGGGCTGGAACCGGCGAGTTGTTGGACAAACTTTCAACACTGTTGGAAGATAAACCTCTGGGCATTGATTCAACCCTCCCGAAAATTGCCATAGTAGGCAGGCCGAATGTTGGAAAATCATCCATCACCAATGCTTTTTTGGGAGAAGAGCGAAACATTGTAACACCCATTGCTGGTACTACCCGTGATGCAATTTACACTCGCTACAAATCCTTTGGGTTTGATTTTTATTTGATAGATACTGCCGGGTTGCGTAAAAAATCAAAGGTTCATGACAACTTAGAATTTTATTCTGTTTTACGAAGCGTACGAACTATAGAAAGCAGCGATGTCTGCATCCTGATGATTGATGCAACAGAAGGATTTGAAAGTCAGGACATGAATATTTTTAACCTGATTAAAAAAAATCATAAGGGATGTGTGATTGTAGTTAATAAATGGGACCTAATAGAAAAAGACCATAAAACAGCAGAGCAATACAAAGAAATAATACAAAAGAAAATTGCACCGTTTAGCGATGTGCCTATCATATTTACTTCGGTGCCAGAAAAACAACGCATTTTTAAAGCCTTAGAAACTGCTATTCAGGTATATGAAAACAGAAAAAGAAGGATACCAACACACGAACTAAACGAATTTATTTTGCCCATAATCGAAGAAACGCCTCCTCCCTCCATAAAAGGTAAATATGTAAAGATTAAATATGCAACACAGCTACAAATTGCGTATCCTGCATTTGTTTTCTTCTGTAATCTTCCACAATATATCAAAGAGCCGTATAAGCGTTTTCTAGAAAATAAAATTCGAGCAAACTATAATTTTTCCGGAGTTCCTATAGAAATTTTCTTCCGTCAAAAATAAATCAAAGCATTCCTTGACGCCATAAACTCAAGTAATCCATTGTAAATGCAACAAAGATGTGCAATACAGCACCCCACCCAATAGCTTGGGTTCGATAACTTAATAATCCTAACACGACTCCTGCAAGAATGGAGCCGATAGCTTCCGGCAAAGGTTTTTCAAAATGAATCATGCAATATGGAATAACCATCACAAAAACAGCATATACCCCAAACCGATGACGGGTGCCATGAATCATAAACCCTCGAAAAAAAAATTCGAGTGAAAAAAACTGCACCGCATAAAACAACTCCCAATACCATAGGGAAGGAAACAACGGGGTACCGTTATTAGGAAGAAAAAAGGGATAGGTCTGCTGAAAACTTTTTTCATTGGATGCTGCAATTACAAAAGGTAAAACCACTAAAAACAATAAAGCATATATCTTCCATCCAGATGTACTGCCCCGAAATTTTAAGCCATAATCACTTAATTTTTCTTTTAAAATAAAAAGGATAAAAATTGCCGGAATTAAGAAATAAGCCACCACACACACCCACACCCACCAAATAAGCTGATATAAATTACTGTATGGTGAATTTGTGAATGCAACATCAATAGCATTATCTACACCTAAACTATTTATAATAAAGCCAATGTATTTAAATGATGAATGATGCCCAAAGTAATGCAACACAATCATGGAAATAGATGAAACCAATAACACCCCGATTGTTTTCAGATCAGGGCGTTCTTCAAACGAAAAGTAGTCTCTAAGCCACAAAGTAGAGCGCATGTTTAAATACCCAGTACCGATTTGCCTTGCTCAAATACGATGTCAACGGGTATATTCTTTGATTTTAAACGGTCAAGATCAACTTGCAGTTCGTTGCCAATCACCCCTTTTTCTTTAACCAATCGATCCACCCCATCATAATCTCCATCCCCTTGTAAGGTCAGAATCATACGACTTAGCTCGGTCATGGCCTGATTCATTTTTGCGAAATTCACTTTGTATTTGCCTGTTGTTGCATCACGTTCAAATGCCCCTTTTTCCTTAAAGAAGTTAAATCGAATCATGTTGGCTTTACCATGGGCACTGGAGGCACCAAAACGTACAGAACGGAAAATGCCGGCCAAAAATGTAACATAATAATCTTCTAACGCCCCTTCTATTTCTCCTTTTTGGTGTAATTGGGTAATCATGTATAACCCTAAAATATCGGCTTTTCCTTCTTCCAAGGCAGAGGCATGATCTCGCAATGCTTCTCGTACAGTGCCTTTTCCATTAATGGTATTTTTAATTCCCAAGCCATGAGCTACTTCATGAAACATTACCGTAGAAAAAAACGCATCAAACGTAATATGCTTTATAAGTGAAGGATCAATTAATTCTTGGGCGATTGGTAATAATATCTTATCAAATTTAGCTCGCATTACATTTTTAAGTTGTAGCCTTCGAGTACCTTTTTTTAATTGTACTTCTTCATCATTCGGTAAATTGATGGCTATCGTTTTGCTGCCTGAATTACAATCTCCGGCATAATAAATAGCATCATATGCATTTAAATCTGCATCTGAACCGGGCATTTCTTTTTTGTATTTTAAATCAACCGGCAAGTTTTTTTGCAATTCTGGAAGAAATGCAGCATACTTTTCGAGTTTTTTGCTCCATTCCATGTCTTTTACCAACACATAGGCTTCAAAAGCTGCCTTGTATCCATATAATTGGTCTTCATATGTTTCAATGGGGCCTACCACAAAATCAATAGGATTAGATTTCATATCCATCCAAGCTAGATCACTGGGTTGATAATTATTGGTAAGCAACGCTTCTGCTCGTAATAACAAATAGTTTTTCAATCCAGGGTCTTCGCATAATGCAGCAGCTTGCCTGATAAGCAATGCCGCTTTTTCCAACTTAACTTTGTATGCTTCATTGTAAGGTATAACCATGAGTTTTCCTTGACTATCACGGCGAATCAGCGTGTATTGGTCTTTTTTTCGATTATCTGCTAACGCTGCAAATTCAACTGAGTCCATGTCTACCGGATAATAATTAGCTCCTTTGGGTTTTTCACCAAATCCGGAAATAAAGGGTTTGTTTCCATCCAATCGGTCCCATGGGCCATAATTAATTTCAGCATAACGCCTTAATTTTTCATCCGCTATTCCGGATAAAAATTCATCTTTAGGAATACTCAAAGCTTGCTCCCAGAATAAATCATCCATGATTTGAGCCACCTCAATCAGCAATGGAATCATTTGCTGATAATTTTTACTCAACACACTCAAATCAGTGGTTAACCGAACGGTGGTATATTTATCCAACATGGCTTGTACGGAATCAATAGAAGTAGATTGTAATGTGTTATCTTTTTTTTCCTTTTTTCCACAGGAAAAAAGAACAGCAAATGCAATGATATATAATACACGGTGTTTCATGATAATTTTTTTTCAAAGGAAATAAAAACCGAAATATTTTGCGCTATTCAATCAAAGGTTATGATAAATCTCTGTAATTTTAAGGCATGCGATGGATTTTTTTGTATGGTATTATTTTTTTTCAAACACTAGTTTCAGCAGCACAAGTGCCTGATACATTGTGGACGAAAGATTATGGCAATCGGGAAGTTTTTTCCCTGGGTTTTTCGCCAGATGGAAACAGAATTGCCGTAGGCTTTGAATGCCCTTTTCCAGCTCTACGGATTGTAAATGCCTGGAATGGTGATATTTTATTTGAAACCAACACACAACAACTTTGCCTGCAAACAGTACAGGTTTCAACCGGGGGAAATTACTTAGCCATTGGTGAAGAGGTAGGTTGGCTTTATGTATATGATTTTACAACCTATACTGCCATTGATTCGTTTGACACGGGAAACGGTGGAATATTTTCGCTCGACTTTCACCCGAATGGCGATGCCGTGGTTGTAGCAGGATTGGATGGATATATTAGTGTTTACAAGGTAGGTACCGGTGAACTACTTTTACGTTTTTTAGCCCATAGCACCGGTGTAATAGCTGTAGATTATTCAGCCGATGGTAATTTGATTGTATCTGGTGGAAAAGATAAATTGGTAAAACTTTGGAATGCAAACTCCGGTGATTTCATTCGTGAATTTAACGGGCATTTAGGAGAAGTGCGTGATGTTAATTTTAATCCTGATGCTTCGCGAATAATCTCCTGCAGTGCCGATGATGATATTCGAATTTGGGAAACTTCCACTGGTGCCTGCCTACACACCATTACCGAACATTGGGCCGATGTAAACAATATTGATGTGGCTCCGAATGGAATTCATTTTGCTTCTGCTTCAACTGACCAAACCACCAAACTTTTCCGGATAGATGACGGATCGATGGTAGTAAGTTTTGGCAGCGAAGTGCCCAGTAAAAAAAACTGGCTTGATTTTTCGCCCGATGGGTTACGCTTAGCTGTAGGCCATCAAAATGGAGTATTGGGTGTATGGAATATGGGGTCCGTATTAGGCGAACAATCGCTTGACATAACATCATCTGTTGCAGTATATCCCAATCCTGCAACAAACTTCATTCAACTGCAAGGAATTTCCCTTCCAGCCTATTTTACTTTATATAACTTATATGGGCAATCTGTTTATCAAAACATACTAGAATCAACACGATTAGACATTCAATTTCTACCCGAAGGTTTATATCTTGGGATAATACACTCAGAAAAAAACAAAACCAATCACTGGGTTAAAATTCAAATCGTGCGGTGAAATTTCAATAGGCTTCTGTTAATTTAACCATATTCATACCTTTGAAGCATGGAATGGAAAGATTACTTTGTAAAGTACGAACCCGTCATTAAGATTGTAATTATAATTCTCGGGGCAGTTATAGTAAATAAATTGCTACGAACCATGGTTTCGGCCTATTTTCGAAGAGAATCTGCTCGCATAAATGTTGACCCAACAGCATATAATTTTTTGAAAAATGCACTCACCTTCCTCATCGTAATATTTGCCAGTTTAAGCATTATTTATTCTATCCCCACATTTAAACATTTAGCCGTTACGCTGTTTGCTGGAGCCGGAATATTAGCAGCCATTATAGGTTTTGCTTCGCAAACTGCATTTTCAAATATTATCAATGGGGTTTTTATAGTTATGTTTAAGCCTTTTAGAATTGGCGACGTAATTGAAATAGGTAGAAACCAACAAGAATTTGCCGGCCAGGTTGAAGATATTACTCTTCGGCATACCGTGATAAAAAATTTTGAAAATAAACGGGTAATTGTTCCCAATTCGGTAATAAGTACAGAAGTAATAATTAACCGTACAATAGTAGATGAAAAAGTGGTTCGTTTTTTTGAAATCACCATCAGCTATACCAGCGACTTAAACAAAGCCATGCAAATAATTGCTGAAGAGGCCGAAAAACATCCATTATTTGTAGATCCAAGAACTCCAGAACAAATTGCCAACAATGAACCTAAAGTAAATGTGATTTTACTGAAATTTTCAGACTATGGTATGGTATTGCGTGGATATATATGTGGGCCGAATTCGGCATTATCTTTTCAGTTACTTACCGATTTGAATAAAATTATCAAGGAGCGATTTGATAAGGAAGGCATTGAAATCCCTTATCCCTATTTTAATATTATCCAAAAAAACCCTGAAATTAAATCATGAGTCCAGGAAACCCAACCCCCGGGAAAAAAACAGGTTTACCCCCAGGATCGCTGGTATTTGTAGGAACACCATCAAACAACCCCATAGAGATTTCAATCATTCAATACAATGAGCAGGAGTGTAAAGAATTTGTTTTACATGAAGTGTCTGAAATAAAAAATTATGTTTGTTCTACGCATAACACATGGATAAATATAAACGGTGTATATGATGTTTCAATAGTAGAAGAAATAGGAAATACATTTCAGCTTGATCCTTTGTCATTAGAAGACATCGTAAACACCCAAACCCGCCCCAAGCTGGATGAATATGAAGACTACATTTTTTGTGTTTTAAAAGATTTATATGTTGAAGATGAACGAATAATGAAAGAACAATTATCGTTCGTTTTAAAAGACCGACTGTTGCTAACTTTTCAGGAAGAAAAAGGTGACGTGTTTGATAATGTACGGAACCGCATACGTACGGCCAGCACCAAAATACGCGCCCGAGGAACTGATTATTTAATGTATGCCTTGATTGATGCCATAGTAGATAACTATTTTGTAATTACTGACTGGTTTGATAAAGAACTAGATTTGTTAGAAGAAGAGCTGTATAAAATCACCACCAAAACTCAATTAGCCAATATTCAACAAACCCATGCTACCTTTAATGCTATGCGGCGTGCAGTAATTCCGGCCCGCGAAGTGATTTTCTCATTTTACAAGTCAGAAAACAGTTTGATAAAAAAGAAAACCCATTTATTTATCCGCGACTTAATGGATCATATTATTCACATTACCGAATCTATCGAACAAGCACGCGAAAAATCGAATGGATTGATGAATATTTATATTTCAGGAACCAATCAAAATATGAATAATATTATGAAAACCCTAACGATTGTTTCCACTATATTTATGGCATTATCGTTAATTGCAGGCATTTACGGAATGAATTTTAAAAACATGCCCGAATTAGAATGGCAATACGGATATTTTGCTGTACTAGGTTTGATGGGGTTGGTTTCTTTGGGACTTCTTTTGTTTTTTCATAAAAAGAAATGGTTATAAAAACCATTTTAAAGTCTTTGAAAGCAAACAGATTCATTAACTTTATTTCATAAACATTTACTTGTGCTACCATTGCTGGAAGTAAAAAACCTGATTGTTTCGTTTTCTAACGGAAAGCAAACTATCGATGTGATTAAAGATATTTCATTTTCCATTCAACCAGGCGAAACATTAGGCATTGTAGGAGAATCAGGGTCTGGAAAATCTGTTACTTCGCTAAGTATCATGAAGCTGCTTTCGGGCAAGGGTTTTATACGTTCGGGAGAGATTTTATTCCATAAAAATAATAAAACCGTTAACCTTGCTGAACTGAACGAAAATCAAATTCGCCCTTATCGCGGCAAAGAAATCGCCATGATTTTTCAGGAACCCATGACTTCCTTAAACCCGGTGCTTACTTGTGGTTTTCAGGTGCAAGAAGCCATACGAGTACACTACAACATTTCAAAAAAAGAAGCAAGAAATCGTGTTATTAAGTTATTTGAAAAAGTAAAACTTCCACGTCCTGCAGATGTATATAATTCTTATCCACATCAGCTCTCCGGAGGGCAAAAACAACGGGTGATGATTGCCATGGCCATTAGCTGTAACCCATCGCTTTTAATAGCCGATGAGCCAACCACCGCATTAGATGTTACTGTTCAACAGAAAATACTTGAATTGCTTCGTGACATACAACAAGAGCATGGAATGAGCATGATTTTTATCACTCACGATTTGGGGGTTACTCACGAAATAGCTCATCGGGTAGTAGTAATGCATCAAGGAAAGATTGTAGAAACAGGAGAAACCAATACACTCTTTAATCAACCTCAGCATCCATATACCCAAGGACTCATAGCATGCAGGCCCCCCTTAAACAAAAGGGTTTATGTGCTACCTACGGTACAAAACTTTTTAGATGGCTCTGCTAAATTTCTATTATCCGAAAACAATATATATACTGCTGAACAACGTAAGTTGCATCATAAAACACTTTATGCTCAAGAACCACTGCTTCAAGTAAAAAATTTAACCAAGGTGTATGGAACTGAGAACCGTTTGTTTGGCCCTAAAAAACAAAAAGTTGTGGCAGTAGATGACGTGAGCCTGGACGTTTATCCCGGCGAAACCGTAGGATTGGTTGGAGAATCCGGTTGTGGTAAAACCACGCTAGGAAGATGTATTTTACGATTAATTGAACCCACCAAAGGAGAAATCATTTATCGAGGAAAATCAATAAATCAACTACATGGAGCAGCCCTACGAAAGATGCGCAAACACATGCAAATCATCTTTCAAGACCCGTATTCATCTCTTAATCCGCGAATAAAAATTGGCGAAGCCATTATGGAGCCGATGTGGATACATCGAATCTGGCCGGATAAAAAAACTTGCAAGGAAAAAACCATAGAATTACTTGAAAAGGTTGGACTCTCTGCTGATCATTTTCAGCGCTTGCCCCATGAATTTTCGGGAGGGCAACGCCAACGGATAGTTATTGCAAGAGCTTTATCGGTACATCCGGAGTTTATTATCTGCGATGAGTCAGTATCAGCACTGGATGTAAGTGTTCAAGCCCAAGTGCTGAATTTGCTCAATCAATTAAAAAAAGATTTTGGATTCACTTACATCTTTATTTCACACGACCTATCGGTGGTAAAGTTTATGAGCGACCGAATATTTGTAATGAATCAAGGAAAAATAGAAGAAAGTGGCGACCCTGATGCAATTTATGCAAATCCACAATCAGAATTTACAAAACGATTAATTGAAGCCATTCCCGGAAAAAAACTTAGCGTGCTATAGCAAACCGTTGTATTCCATGATATTTTTCACCTACAAATTGAATATAATATACTCCCGGCTTGTATGCATCTACTGACAATTGAATTTTTGACAAGAAAGATGTTTTATGGCGTTCTATAATCATTCCCATGCTATTCATTATATGAATTTCCTCAATCCGTACATTTTCAGGAAATATAATAGAAACATCATACATGGCAGGATTGGGGTAAATCATACATTCGGTTTCATCCCAAAATATATTAATAAGAGAGAGATCATTTTTTATAATAGTACCTGCCATACCCACAGCATAAGCAGTGCCCACATCTACAACATCCACAGCATTTAAGTTGGTTGTAACGGGATAGTTCATTGATGTCCAAGTTATTCCTGCATCTGAAGAACGAAGAATACTGCCATTTCCCACCGCAAATAACACTCCGTTACCGGTATAAGTCAAATCTTGCAAATGATTGGGAGTGCCGCTAACTACAACGTTCCACGATTGGCCGGCATCCGTTGAGCGTAATATTAGTCCTTCAAACCCACAGGCTATGATGGTATCTTTATCCAGCATACAAACCGAAGTAAGTGTTCTATTATCTTCGTTATTTAATTCATCCCAAGTACTTCCCGCATTGGTAGTTTTAAAAATTCTCCCATCAAAGCCCACTGCCATTCCTAATGATGCATTAAGAAAATGTACATCCAACAATGTGATTGGAGCTTGATAAGCCAACATATTCCAGTTATCACCACCGTTAGTAGAACGAAGAATCAAGCCATTTAACCCCACAGCATAACCCGTATCGGCATTGGGAAAATCTAAATCGTAAATCCACTGCGTGGTTCCCGAGGGCCGAGGAGACCAGGATGTACCATAATCAGTAGTTTTATACATTACCCCATTATATCCACCGGCAATAAACACACCATTCCCAATATATTCCAAAGCATACATCCATTTGCTGTTGCTTAAGTGCTCTGAATGCCAGGTAACCCCTCCATTGGTAGTTTTCAAAAAAGTTGATTGGTTTAAGCTGCCACCCACAACGATACCCGTATCTTTAGAAGAAAATCGTACCGCATACAAATGATCGGCCGTGCCACTTACCAGATTGAACCACTGGGAAAAACCGGGCAAACAATAACTTCCAAAAAGAAAAATTAAAAATTTGATTTTTCTTAAATGCAGCATTTAGCAAAGGTAAATAAAATGGGCTTAACAAGAATTAACCTACTAAAAAGCCATCTATCAAGCACCATCAACAAATTATTTTAATTTTGCTTCCAATAGAAATATTCATTTGTATGAAAAAATTTGGAATGCTTTTGAGCGCAGGGTTATTTTCTATTCAAATTCTCTGTGCACAAGCTGTAAAAATTAACTTTGTGGAATACGATTTGCCCAACGGATTACATGTAATTCTGCACGAAGACCATACAGTGCCTCTGGTGGCTGTAACCGTAAACTACCATGTTGGGTCAAAAAATGAAAATCCTGAAAGAACAGGATTTGCTCACTTTTTTGAACACCTATTGTTTGAAGGAAGTGAAAACATTAAGCGAGGTGAATTTTTCAAATACGTTAGTTCTGCCGGAGGACAGAACAATGCTTATACTACTCAAGATCAAACCTTTTATTACGAAGTATTACCCAGCAATCAGTTAGAGCTTGGACTCTGGCTGGAATCTGAGCGTATGCTTCATGCCAAAATTGAAGAAGTTGGAGTTGAAACACAACGCGAGGTAGTAAAAGAAGAAAAGCGCCTGCGAGTTGATAACCAACCCTACGGACGATTTATTTCTGAAATCTTTGTTCGGGCATTTAAATCACATCCCTACCGTTGGGCCCCTATTGGTAGCATGGACCATTTGAATGCAGCGCAACTAAGTGAATTCATTGATTTTTATAAAACATTTTATGTTCCCAACAATGCTGTATTAAGCATCGCTGGCGATATTGATATTGAAAAAACCAAAGTTCTGGTAGATAAATATTTCAAGGATATTCCAAAAGGAACCCGAGAAATTCCAAGACCTAAGAAAGATGAACCTCCACTCAACAAAGAAGTGAGAGACACTGTATATGACGAGTTTATCCAATTACCAGCGGTAGTGTATGCATATCGTATTCCTTCTATGAAATCTGAAGACCAATATGCATTGCAAATGATGAGCCAGGTGCTGTCCGGCGGAAGCAGTTCACGCATGAACAAGGAATTAGTTGACAACAAACAAAAAGCATTACAAGCTTTTGCTTTTAATTATGCATTGGAAGACCACGGATTATTTATAACTGCTGCCATAGCTGGAATGAACGTAGATGCAAAAGAATTGGACCAGTTAATGGACATTGAAGTAGAAAAAATGAAAAAAGAACTGATTACTGAAAAAGAATTTGAAAAAATAAGAAACCAGATGGAAAATCAGGTTGTAAGCCAAAATTCAGGTGTACAGGGAGTAGCCACAAACCTTTCAAATAATTACCTGTTTTTCAAAAATACGAACTTAATCAATACTGAACTGGAAAAATACATGAAGGTAACCCGCGAAGACATTCAACGGATGGCTAATACATACTTAAAGAAAGAAAACCGTGTGGTAATGTATTATTTGCCCGGTAAAAAATAATCTTCAACTCAATAATCCTTTAATAAAATTGAAGCATATGAAAAAATATATTTCCATTCTATCATTCCTAGTGATTGCCTTGGGAATTCAAGCACAGGTTGACCGTAAAAAAGCTCCGGCTCCGGGCCCAGCACCTAAAATAAGTTTAGGGAAATATGAATCATTTACCTTAAAAAACGGCCTTAAGGTTATTGTAGTTGAAAACCGCAAACTTCCCGTTGTATCATATAACCTGGTAATTGATTCAGATCCGGTATTAGAAGGAGAAAAAGCCGGATATGTTGATATTTTTGGACAATTACTTGCCAGAGGAACTAAATCAAGAACAAAAGACCAAATTGATGAAGAAGTAGATTTAATTGGAGCAGAGTTTAGTACATCAGCAGATGGAGTTTATGGCCGTTCGCTCAAACGTCATCATGAAAAATTATTAGCATTGATGGCAGATGTGATAATGAATCCTACTTTCCCAAAATCAGAATTTGATAAAGTTGTAAAACAAACCTTGGATGGATTAGCCACTGTTAAAACAGATCCCAATGCTATTGCTTCTAATTTAATAAACAAGGTGGCTTATGGGTCTAACCACCCCTATGGAGATATTGTTACAGATAGCACCATTGCTAAAATTACATTAGATGATATCCGCAATTACTACACTCAGAATTTTATGCCTAACATTGCATACTTAGCAGTTGTTGGAGACATTTCAAAAACAGAAGTACAACCCTTAATTGAAAAATATTTAGGTAATTGGGCAAAAGGAACACCTGCAAAAGCTAAATTAACGACTCCTCAACCTCCTTCAAGTGTTCAAATTACTATGAACGACCGTGCCGGAAGCGCACAATCTACCATTCGGATTGTTTATCCAATTCAAAATAAAATTGGAGGGCCTGATTTTATTAAACTTCGAATACTAAACAATATTTTAGGAGGAGGAGCTACAGGAAGATTGTTCATGAACCTACGTGAAAAACATGGATATACCTACGGTGCTTACAGTTCCATTACAGCTGATAAATATGTTGGATTATTTACTGCCAGCGCAGATGTTCGTACGGAGGTAACAGATAGTGCAATTTTTCAATTCATTTATGAATTAAATAAAATTAGTACGCAAGGCGTTACTCAGGAAGAGCTTACAAATGCAAAAAATGAGTTGACAGGACGTTTTGCTATCGGACTTGAAAATCCACAAACCGTGGCCACCTTTGCTATAAATATTGATAGGTATAAGTTGCCCAAAGATTACTACGAAAATTATTTAACTACCTTAAATGCCATCACCCTTGAAGAAATAAATGAGGTTGCTAAAAAATACATATTGCCATATAATTTTCATTTGGTAATTGTAGGCGACCGCGCTGCTGTAGAAAAGAAAATCTTAAAATATGACAGTGATGAAAAAATTACATTTTTAGATGCCTTTGGAAAACCTGCAGCAGAATTGAAACCTGTTCCTGCTGGTGTAACCTTGCAAACAGTGTTGGATGGATACTTGAATGCTCTAGGAGGTAAAGATAAAATAAAGCAAATTACTGATGTAACCATGAAAGGTAAATTGTCGAGCCAGTTCGGGGCACTGGATGTACAAACCATCCAGAAAACCCCCTATAAAAAGTATGATGTACTGACCATGGGCGGACAAGTTTTACAAAAAAATGTTTTTGATGGTACTTCTGGCAAAACAGATGGAATACAAGGGCCAAAACCCTTTGATGCCGATGATATTAAAGATGGGAAGGCTGATGCAGCTATTGTTTTTGAATTAGATTTGGATGCCATTGGCGTAAAAGGAACTCTATTAGGAATAGATTTAGTAGATGGAAAAGATGCCTATAAAGTAGCATATGTTTATCCCAGCGGGAAAAAATCATTTTCATGGTATAGTGTAAAAAATAACTTATTGATTAAAACTAGTCATATCGAAAAATCAGAACAGGGCTCTGTTGAAATGGTATCTTACTATACAGATTATAAAGATGTGAAAGGGATATTATTTCCTTTTACCATAAAATCATCAATTGGTGATATAGTATTTGATAGCATTGAAATAAACACCGGCGTAAAAGACGATGTATTTAGTATAAAATAAATTGCTTACATAGATTAAAAAAGAGTGTCCAAAGGGCACTCTTTTTTTGTTGTTTATATTGAAATTTATAAATTTAAAACATATCAATTTACCATGCAATCAATCCTTTTCTGTTTATTAGGAATATTGGTTACTTTTTATATTAAAAACACAAATGCACAAACTTATACATATGAAACACGTGCACTTGGAATTCATGCCGGCGATATGCAAATTACCCGAAAAGTGATTGGAAATTTGGAATATTACAGCATAACCAGTAAAAACAGTGTAAATTACGTGCTTGGAAAAATAGATGTAGACCATAAAACATCTGTTACCTATAAAGATGGCGTACTTCAAGAAAGTTTTTTAAGAACTGATAAAAATGGAGAGGTGGATCAGTTTTGTAGTGTAAGTTACGATGGCAATACCTATAAAATTCAAACTGAAAAAGAAAAGCTATCGTATTCCAAACCTATTACTGCCAGCGTTGTAACCTTATATTTTAAAGAACCCTTGGGCCTTACAGAAATATTCTCAGAAGTATTTGGAAAGATGGTCCCCCTTTCAGAAATAAAACCACATACATATTCCATCAAATTACCAGACGGTAAAAAAAACACATACAAATATGAAAAAGGAATTGTAGTAGAAGTAGAAGTGCCTTCTCCGGTTGGAACTGCCCATATTCGGTTAAAAAAATAATGTGCAGCCTCCTTAAGCTGCCTTATTACTAAATTTACTTTTTTCTAATTTATCCTTCGCATAACTAAGGGTAACACGAATCTCTTTTGAATCTGTTTCCGGACTTTCAAACATTAAGTCATTCATTATTGCTTCGCAAATAGAACGCAATCCCCGGGCACCGAGTTTGTATTCAATGGCCTTTTCAACAATAAAATCAAGCACATCTTCTTCTATAATTAATTCTTTTCCATCCAGCTTAAACAGTTTATGGTACTGCTTCATGATGGCATTTTTGGGTTCTGTAAGGATACGCTTCAACGCCTGAGCATCCAACGGATTTAAGTGAGTAACAACCGGTAAACGACCAACCAATTCAGGTATTAATCCAAAGTTTTTTAGATCTTGAGGAACTATATACTGTAAAAGATTCTCCTTATTTATTTTTTGTTTACTAGCAGGAGTCTTAAATCCGATTGTTTGTTTATTCATCCGCTCACTGATAATTCGCTCAATTCCTTCAAATGCACCGCCACAAATAAAGAGGATATTTTGGGTATTTACATTGATCATTTTTTGCTCCGGATGTTTTCTTCCTCCATATGGCGGAACACTAATTGTACTTCCTTCCAATAGTTTAAGCAATCCCTGTTGTACGCCTTCGCCCGAAACATCCCGGGTAATGGATGGATTGTCTCCTTTTCGGGCAATCTTATCAATTTCATCAATAAATACAATGCCGCGTTCAGCGGCTTGCACATCAAAATCTGCAGCTTGTAATAATCGACTTAGTACACTTTCCACATCTTCTCCCACATAGCCGGCTTCGGTAAGTACTGTAGCGTCTGCAATACAGAATGGAACATTCAGAATGCGAGCAATTGTTCTTGCTAATAAGGTTTTACCAGTGCCTGTTTCGCCTACTAATATGATATTAGATTTCTCAATCTCTACATCATCTTCTTTGATTGAAGTATTGTGCAACAATCGCTTATAATGATTATATACTGCCACGGCAATGGTTTTTTTAGCCTCATCCTGCCCAATGATGTATTGATCCAAATGTTTTTTTATTTCGGATGGGCGTAAAAGTTTTAATTCTTTTTCAAGGGATCCACGTTTTTTATGATGAAGTTCCGTTTGAATAATTTTAGAAGCCTCTTCAACACAAAAATCGCAGATATTACCTTCCTGGCCGGTTATAAGTAGGTTTACCTGAATACGATTTCGCATACAAAATGAACAATGCTCTTCTTTTTGCTTTGCCATATCATTAAGATTTTTGAAAAAAGAAGACAAGGAAATTTCCTTGCCTTCTTCTAATATTGATATTAGAAACAATTTTGCTTTTTATCCCTGATGCTTCACAAGTACTTCATCAATCATTCCATACTCTTTGGCTTCGTCAGCTTTCATCCAGTAATCTCTGTCTGAATCTTTATATACTTTTTCGTAAGGCTGCCCACTGTGCTGAGAAATAATTTCATATAACTCTTTTTTCAGCTTTTCAATTTCTCGATAGGTGATCTCAATATCGCTGGCTTGCCCCTGAGCCCCACCCATAGGTTGGTGAATCATTACCCGACTGTGACGAAGGCCGGTGCGCTTACCATGAGTACCTGCACACAACAATACGGCTGCCATTGATGCAGCCATTCCAACGCAAATGGTTGCTACATCAGGTCCAATCCACTGCATGGTATCATAAATACCTAACCCGGCATATACACTTCCTCCAGGACTATTAATATAAATTTGAATATCGCGTTTGGCATCTGCACTTTCTAAAAAAAGTAACTGTGCTTGAATAATATTAGCAATATAGTCATCAATGGGAGTGCCAAGAAAAATAATACGATCCATCATTAACCGTGAAAATACATCTACTTCACGGAAATTTACCGGACGTTCTTCAATTACAGTTCTGGTCATTCCGCTAATTTGGCTCATGTATTTCTCAAGATGCATACTGCTAATGCCTTGGTGTTTCACGGCATACTTTTTAAATTCATCGTGTGGAAACATAGTTTTTATCGTTTAGAATTATTGGTATCAAAAATACATGATACCAAACTACAAAAATTAAATAGAGTATAAATTATAATTATTCAAAAAAGTACATCTTACCATTTATCAGGCATGAACCGAAGCATTTAGCTTTTCAAGAAACGCATTATATGAAATTGGCTCTGGAACTACATTAAGCTGAGATTTAATATAATCCAATACTTTTACCTCAATAATGTAGGTAATAATTTTATCGCGTTCTTCATTATTGGTTAACAACCGATTGGCTAGTTCATCCACGCGGTCATCAGGAAGAGAATACCCCATTTGCTGAACTCGGTTTATAACCATTCGGCGAGCTTCATTCATCATTTCTTCATGCTGCACTTGGATGTTATTTTGTTCTGCCACCTGCTTACGTATCAGCTCCCATCGAATAATTTCACGGCCTTTATTGTATTCGTCATCCACTGTTTCTGGATTAAAGTTTTTATCTTCTGCGCTTTTCACTTTAATCCAACGCTTCAAAAAATTATCCGGTAAGTCAAACTGGGTAGCTGCCAAAACAGCGTTTCTGATTTCATTCATCAAACGAGCATTGCTCTCTTGTTGCAAATCAAATTTCAGCACATCGGCTATTTTGTTTCTAAATTCTTCTTCGTTATGTACCACATCTTTTCCAAATACCCGATCGAAAAACTCCTGATCCATTTCTGCCGGTACCAAACGACTTACAGACTGTATGGTTAATTTAAACTGATTACTGATTTGATCTACTTCTTCTGGTTTAATTCCCAAATAAATTGAAACAGTTAAATTGTCTTTGTATGCTTTTCTTGGATCAATGATAACCTCATCTCCGGGTTTTTTACCAAGTAATGATTGACGAGTGGCATCGTCTTCAATTTTATCAAGAATTATATAGGAAGGCTTGGACAGGCCCCCTTCTTTGATAGATCCGTCTTCATTTAATTCGGTCAGTGTTCCCTTTACCATATCATTTTCTTCCACGTTTTCGGCATTGATACTTCGTCCATAACGTTTACGAAGTTTCTCAACCTCATCAGACACAACAGCCGGATCAGCCTCTATCTGATAATGAGTAAACTTTTTATCAGTTGGAAGAACTACCGCAAATTTGGGAGACAAACCAAGGTCATAATAAAATTCAAATTCTTTTTGAGCATCCCAATCTACCTTATTCTTCTCTGCATTTGGAAGCGGATTCCCAAGGTATTCTATATTGTTTTCATCCAGGAAGCGAAATAATTTTTCCACTGTTATTTTAGACACCTCATCACTGAGTACAGCCTTGCCATACATTTTACGAATCATTCCCGCAGGAACCATTCCAGGACGGAACCCGGGAATAGTAATTTTATTTTTAAGATTTTTTATGGCCTTTTCAACAGCTTCTGCATAATCCTTTTCTTCTACACGAATACGGATCAGTGCATTCAAATCATCAATTTGTTCTTTGGTAATTTCCATGAGTTTTTAGTTTTTCCATTAAAAAATTAAACCGTCAAGATTTCCTGACGGTTTGCTGTGCGGATGGAGGGACTCGAACCCCCACGCCTTGCGGCACCAGATCCTAAGTCTGGCGCGGCTACCAATTACGCCACATCCGCATTTCCCTTTGAAGATGGGTTGACAAAGTTAGTTCATTTTTTTCAATCTCAAAACACTGCCTTACAAAATGTAAATGTTATTGTAAAAGATAAACAAGTCAAGAAGCATGAAATATTGTAATAATCGAAGTACAGATAAAAGCAAAAAGCAATTTTTTGATTTAAAAAATCACAGATGGATAAACTCAAATTTTTTTGATTTAAAAAAATCAATCTACCATGTTTTGATTGTAATACCATTCAATTTTTAAATGATGAAAAAAATTGCTTTGATTAAAAGAATTGTATTCGGGGGATAAATTACACCTTACTCCATGAATAAAATCTTCGTCAACGAATCAAAAAAATAAAAAACCAAAAGAACCTTAAGTTTTAATTCAAATAGTATAATTCTTCTATAACATTTGATTTTACAATATATTCAGAGGTTTTATCTTTTCTTGCTAAAGAATTCTAAATTAGTTTTTTTCAACCGAGTATTGTTAATTACACATCAAAAAAAGAATTGCATTTCTTTCAAACATACAGTATTTTCAATAACTACAGAAGCTTGTATATATAATACGATTTACAATGACAGAAAAAATAAAATATCATTCAACATTTCTTCATATTTAAATTATTATATACTTTCGATGTAAACAAAACATAAAATTTATGGCAAAAAAATCCGGCACTGCTAAAAAAGCTGCTCCAAAGAAAGCAGCGAAAAAGCCCGCTGCAAAAAAGGCGGCAAAGAAAGTAGCTAAAAAGGCTGCTCCTAAAAAAGCTGCAAAGAAAAAAGTAGCTAAAAAGGCTGCTCCTAAAAAAGCTGCGAAGAAAGTAGCTAAAAAGGCTGCTCCTAAAAAAGCTGCAAAGAAAAAAACGGCTAAAAAAGCTGCTGCAAAAAAAGTAGCTAAGAAGCCTGCTAAGAAAGCTGCTGCGAAAAAACCAGCCGCTAAGAAAAAACCAGCTGCCAAAAAACCAGCCGCTGCTCCGGCTGCTAATCCAGGCACACCTCCTGTATCTGCTTCTGCAAAGAAGTAATCAGGTACTGGTTAAGATTTAAAAACCTTTAGCTTTTGCCCGCTAAAGGTTTTTTTATTTACGAGCTTTCACATTACTTGCCATAACAGAAGGACTATTTTTTCCTTAAATCATCTAGATAAATGGTGATTTCTTGACTAACGAAATCCTGAATATCGCGTAGCTCAACTTTTAGTGAAACAGGCTCATTCCAGTTTATAGTAATTAACCCATAGTTTCGGCCACAAAACGGATTTCTGATTTTATACGAATTTCGTTTTACCCCTGGTCCCCAATGACCATGCGTAAGTCCGCTGGAAGTAAATTCATAAATGGGATATGGTAAATCTGAAGAATTATTAACCATCATTTCTCCACAATGAATATCACCACTAAGAAAAATTACTCCTGGTGCAGTAGAAGAACGTAAAAGTTCATACATGCGATTCACAGATTTGGGGAACTGAAGCCACCTTTCTGTAGTTTTTTTATCTGAAATAAATTGAGTACCTGTAGCAATAAAGTGAAGCTGAGCTTGCGAATTGCGTAGTTCATTTTCTAGCCAATTCCACTGTGCTTCGCCAAGGATATCACTATTTTCACCAGGTTTTTCTTTATGATAGCGAACATCCAGTAAAATGAATTTTACCTGTTTACCTGGCTCGCCAAATACATACGATGTATAAATGCCTTCCTGCTCTCTTCTGCGTGAATTGATTGGCTCCCCTAAAAAATCAAGAAAAAGTTGCTGGGTTTCTCTTTTCATAGGATACGTTTTATCAACATTATTGCCGCCATAATCATGATCATCCCAAATACCAATTACCGGTATATATTTTAAAAAAGTAACATAGTTGGGTTTTGATAGTTGTTTATTAAAGATTCGTTTCATCTTGTCCATCTTTTTAGTATCTCCATAAATAGCATCTCCTAGCCATACCCATAGATCGGGCCGATGTACTAGTATATTTTCCCACATTTCCTGAGGAAGCGACTGATGATTACAGGAACCAAATGCAATACGTGTAATCTGTTTTACTGAATCAAGCGGAACACGTTGCACCTGCTTAAGCTGATTTTGTGCAATAATAAGTAAGAAATTACAGCAAAAAACGATTGAAAGAAGTAAACTTATTTGTAATATCTTTGTTTTCATAACTCCGAATGTATAAATAATCAAGCAATTAATAATATGAATAAGATTTACGCATTAATTATTTTTATTCTGATTCAATTGATTGGCACCACACAAATGAATGCGCAATATTTGATTGGTAAAAGAACCCTTAATTTTTATGATGTATCCCGAAATAATCGCGAAGTCAATGCCGAAATTTCCTACCCGGCTATAGCTGCCGGGCAAAATACAATGCCAGCTAATGGACAATTTCCACTGATTGTGATTGGACACGGGTTTGTTATGACCATTGATGCATATACCAACTTTGTTAATACACTGGTACCGCTAGGCTATGTAGTAGTTCTATGTAATACGGAAACTTCTTTTTCTCCCAGCCATGATAATTTTGCCCGAGATCTGCTATTCTTAAATAATGATATCAAACACAAGTCACAAAACGATGGATCGTTTTTCCTATATCAGCACCTTTCAGGTACTTCTGCCATTATGGGGCATTCCATGGGTGGTGGATCCAGCGTGCTGGCTGCGTCATTAGCAAATACAGGAAACCTCAATTGTATTGTTGGATTTGCTCCGGCAGAAACGAATCCATCTGCTGTTACTGCCGCAGGATTAGTAAACATTCCCGCATTAATTTTTGCAGGTCAGGGAGATAATGTAACGCCGCCTGCAGCACATCAAATACCTATTTATAATGCATTGACAACCTCTTGTGCAATTTTGGTAACCATTAAAGGCGGAGGACATTGCTACTTTGCCCAACCCAATGCAGCCTGCGATTTTGGAGAAACATTTTCTAACAGCAATATTTCAATTACACGCGAAGAACAGCAAGATGTAATGTTTGATTTTTTATTGCCCTTTTTAGATCTGAACTTGAGATTTAACACAGCTGCAAAGCAAATATTGAACGACAGTCTGACTCAATCAACCAGAATTACCTACCAAAACAAAAACTGCGAATCACTTTCGCTTTCTCCTTATAGCATCGGAAAATTAAGCATTCGAATTTTGGATAATACCCAAGTAAAAGAACAACTTCGATTTGTTGCAAACTTTAATAAAAAAGGAACCGTATTAGTTACCGTTCAATCGCACGATGGTAAAGTTGTTTCTGAACAACGTATTGCTGTTCAAAAAGGAGAACAAGAATATTCGATATCCCTTCCGCCGCTGGCCAAAGGTATGTATTTAGCCGGTTTTTATTTTGAAAATATAGCCGACTCTGCAAAATTCATGGTAACAACACCCTGATCTCCTCACGATATGATACCTTTGCATCCATGATCGGGGTATCTAATTTATCGGTTGTATTTGGCGGAAAGCCGCTTTTTGAAAATATATCATTTCTTATAAATCGGGATGACCGAATTGGTTTAACTGGGCGAAATGGAGCAGGAAAATCAACCTTGCTGAAAATCATAAAAGGCCTTCAAAAACCTACCAATGGAGAAGTTTCGATCCCACGGGATGCTACCATTGGCTATCTACCTCAGGAGTTTCACAATACATCACAATTAACAGTGAAGGAAGAAACCCGTAAAGCTTTTGAGAAAGTCATCGCACTTGAAAAAAAAATTGCCATTATTCAAGAAGAACTTACACGGCGAACCGACTATGATAGCGATAGCTACATGCAGCTCATCGAACAGATGAATGACGCACAGCATCACTTTCAGGTATTGGGGGGATATGAAATGGAAGAAAAAATGGAGCGCATTCTAAAAGGCCTTGGGTTTGAGACTTCCGACTTCAACCGCAACGTAAATGAATTTAGTGGAGGATGGCAAATGCGGATAGAACTGGCCAAAATTCTCCTTCAGCAGCCAGATCTGCTATTGCTCGATGAACCTACAAACCACTTGGATATTGAATCAATCATCTGGCTCGAAGATTTTCTTATCAATTACAGTGGTGCTATCATGATGATTTCGCATGATCGTACTTTTTTAGATAAGATTACTAACCGCACCCTTGAAATTACAAATGGAAGAATTGAAGATTACAAAGCTCCATACTCCAAATACCTTGAGCTACGAAAAGAGCGGCGGGAAAAATTAGAATCGGCTGCCCGCAACCAAGAAAAGCAAATTGCTCAAATGGAACGAAACATTGAGCGTTTTCGGGCAAAAGCCTCAAAAGCTAGTTTTGCTCAATCGTTAATTAAAAAGCTTGATAAAATTGAACGAATTGAATTGGATGTTGAGGATGTTTCAAAAATCAACATTCGTTTTCCTGAACCACCCAGGGCAGGAAAAGTAATTGTAAGAGGAGAAAATATTCAAAAAAGCTATAGCAATAAGCAGGTTATACGCCCTATGAATTTTACTATAGACCGTGGAGACCGCATCGCATTTGTAGGAAAAAATGGCATGGGAAAAACTACCTTGAGCCGAATTATTGCCAAAGACCTGGATTACGAAGGCAAACTGGAATATGGCCATAATGTATGCCTTGGATATTTTGCACAACATCAGGCCAACAAACTGCAAGGCGAGAATACGATATTGAAAGAAATGGAAGAAGCTGCTTACACCAGCGACAAATTTACCCAAGTTCGTTCCATTTTGGGAGCTTTTCTGTTTAGCGGCGAAGATGTAGAAAAAAAAGTAAAAGTATTGTCTGGAGGAGAAAAAGCCCGATTGTCTTTGGCTAAACTATTACTGGAACCATTAAACTTTTTAATCCTTGATGAGCCAACGAATCACCTGGATATGATCTCAAAAGATGTATTAAAAAATGCATTGCAAAACTTCGAGGGTACATTGATTGTTGTATCACACGACCGAGATTTTTTAAAGGGGTTAACCAACAAAACCTTTGAATTTACAAAAGAAGGAATTAAGCAGCATCTGGGAGATGTAACCGAATTTCTTGCCAAACGCAATGCCGAAAATTTTAGGGAGTTTGAATTAAACAAGGAAAACAAAACAACGCCGAAAAATTCTCTTGATGAAAATAAGTCAAGCGATAAACAGAAAAATCGAGACAAAGAAATTCGTAAGCTAAAAAATCAAGTAAATCAGGCTGAGAAAAAAATTCAAGATTTGGAATCACAAATCAAGGCCTTGGATAACCAATTACAAGATCCTGAACAATACAAGAATTTAATCAATCAACCTGGATTTTTTGAAGAATATGAACAAAAAAAACATCAGCTGGAAAGTGCCATGGAGGCTTGGGAAAAACTATTAACTGAACTTGAAAAATTAGAATCATAAATTTCATTTACCCTATTTACTTTCACTTCACCCATTAATGCATATATTTATCTAAATAATAATCAAACCATTTTATTTATAGTGTACCCCATTCGCTAATTGCTTTTGGATAAAAAAATATATGTCCATCATTTCCATCATTCATGCAGCAGGAGGTTTTATTGGTTTAGCATGCGGATTGGCTGTAATTATCATCCCAAACAAAAGCAACAATTGGCATAAAAAATTAGGCAAATTGTATTTTATTTCCATGATAATTTCTTCCATTCTTGCCATTTTTATTAGTTTTCAAATGAAACATATGATATTTTTAAGCATCGGTGGGTTTACGCTATACATGTTATTTTCAGCATTCATAAGTCTTCGGTCAAGGTTTGAAACATGGAAAAAGCTATATTATATTTTAGCATTTATTGGGTTTGCCTGTGGAATGTACATGATACTTACCCAAATTGTATTTCTAGTTGTATTTGGCCTTTTACAATTACTATTGGTTTTACAAGATCTTTGGTTGATTCGATCAGAAAAAAATGACGATTTACATTTACTTCGTTCACATGCTGGAAAAATGCTTGGCAGATTCATTGCAGCAACTACAGCATTTGCTGTGAATGTTGTTTTTTCGGGTGATGCATGGTGGCACTGGTTGCTGCCAACTTTACTCATCATGCCACTAATAATTATTTGGAACTATAGGCTCCGCAGAAAAAAATTTCTGCCACCTGTTAATACGAATGCTTAACAGGCATCTTTTTAAGTTTCCTTGGCAAATGCCGATGGCCTGGCTCATAGATAAGCCGCATAAATACACTCAATCGCTCCTGTGAACGATCAATAGGAATGCCTGTGACTACACCCACCAAAAAATTATCAGCTAAACCAATTCTCATCTGCGGCCTCAACACCATATCAAAAGATCCTGGATGAAAATACTTGTTCACTTCTAATCCAATAAAATTGCGTGTTCCAGGAATCATATAATGCACGCTAGTATGCAATTCATAATTAAAGTGAAGGCTTTTGTTTTCAAACTCAAGTAAAAAACGGGGCCCGGTATATATGAGGCTATGAAAACGTGCCCCCCAGCGTTTGGCAGCAATGATGAATGGATTAAATAAATTTCCATTGAAAAAAGGCTTTTTTCCCATATCCTTCAAATCTGTTAGTTCCAATTCATTAATATATCCAGCAGCAAGCGTAGTTTTCAAAAGTTCAGAAACTAGAAATGAATACTGCACAGCCATCTTAAATGACTCAATTCGGTTAGATGGAACAGAATCTTTATGATAGTTAGTTTGTGGTAAATAAATATTTACCGGAATTTCAAGTTCTAACCCAAGCCTATTAACCGGAGCAAATTCATATTCCACCAGGGCTGTGTACTTATCATACTGCTGCTTATCAGTAAATCCCATTCCTATGTTCCATTCTTTTTCGCCTTTACGTGCACCAAGATCTCGTATAAGATCTATAAATAAAGGTTCGGCGTGCAAAACCTTGTCGGGTAATTTAACATTATGAGTCTGTTCAATTTCTTCAATATACAAAGAGTCAATAAACTCTTTGTAAATTTTAATTGAATCAAGTGTTCCCTGAGCAAAGGCAGAAACACTTAGCCATAATATGACTATTAAAGTTGAATTTTTTTTCATAAACACCTTTATTTGAATTTTTACTTAGTAACTGAAGTAAAAATTCAAACTCTTGGTGGAGGAGAATCTTGGGAAAAAATTGATGAATAATGATTTAATGAAATTGAAATGAACTTTATTTCAATGAACCTATTAGGTATTATGAGTTGCAGAAACCATTTGCCGGGTACAAGTTTTAAAACAGGTTTCTGTGGCTTGGCTGGCGGTACTTCTTCTTCTTCATTTATTTCTTGATCTTCCAAATCAAACCCCACTTCAAGCACCAATTCGGCTACACTATTTACATCAATCTCTACAACAGTTTCTTTTTCTGCAGATATCGAACGAAAAGAGTATAACGATAAATCCAGCGAAACGTTAATCATCGCCAGAATAAGTAAACTAATAATTCCATTAAAAATGATGTAATTAATTTTATTCATCTACTGCAAAAATAAGTAGTAGATAATAGGATATTTGTTAAAATTTAGTCAATATAATTTCCACAATGCGGACAAAAATGTTTAGGATTGTTTTGTTCGCGCTCTTTTCTTATTTCTTCTGTAAAGCCAGCAGCCATAATACCACTGGGAATAGCCACCAAGCCTATACCTAATATTGCTATTATTCCACCAAGTATTTTTCCCAAAGTGGTTATCGGCACAACATCGCCATAACCAACGGTTGTAAGGGTAGCAATAGCCCACCACATGGCATGAGGAATACTTTTAAAATCTTCGGGTTGAGCATCGCGTTCCACATAATACATTAATGTAGAAACCAGTAATAATATAAAAAGCACAAACACAAAACTAAATGAAAGTTCATGACGCTTATTCTTGAGTACGTTTCCAAATATTTTTACTGCTTTGATGTATCGAACCACTTTTAAAAAGCGAAAAAAACGAAGTATTGCAAAGAATTTAACGTATTCAAAGTGATGAAAATATACGGCAATGAAATAAGGAAAAAATGCGAGCAAATCAATAATGGCCATGGGAGTAATCATGTATTTTAGCCTACCAATAACTGGACGCTGAAAACGACTGTTTTCAGTAATACTCCACAACCTTAAAAAATAGTCGGCTGCAAAAAAAACCACAGAAAAAATTTCAAACCCAAGTAGCTTTTCGTAATACATAGCATTTACTTCATCAATAGATTCCATCATGATGGCAAAAGCATTTAACAAAACCATCAAAATCAAGAGTACATCATAAATCCAATTGACACTAAAGGGTTTTCCGGTATATTCAATAGTTTCGTAAACCTTTCTTTTCAGATGTTTCATATGCTTTTAATTGTAAAAATTCCATGAGATTCCAAACTGTATACTTCGATCCTGCAATGGATAGTGTGGAGTATAATAATAAGGAATGGCAGGAAATCGCTGATTCACGTTTCGTAACCGTACGTATATTTGAACAGTTTTAATGCGGGCATTTAAAAATATATCCAGAAAAGGATAGTTGCCAGTAGTCTGATCGTTTTGTAGGTAAAATTGTGCTGTAACCGGATTATAAGCATTAGCTTTAACAGGAGTATTATACCACAAGTCAAAACCAATGTTCATAAACAAAGCTTTCTTAAATAAATAACTTTCGAAATAAAAAGAAAATCGGCCAATAAACAAAGGGATTCTAATGATTTGGCTGCTGGAATACTGGCCGATGTACTGATTATCGAAAAAGAACTTCCATGCTCTGAAACGCTTTCTTAAAGCCAAAGTAAAAACTGTATTCACATTACCAAATTGAACCGGTAAGGCAGCAACATCAAAATACATGTAGTTATTAAGTAGATAGGAATTAAATTCTACTTCCAACTTCCATTGAGGCACTCTATAATGAAGTCCAGCCCGAAGCTCCCGTTGTGGTGAAAAGGTATTGCTCCACTCATAATGATTTGACCTGAAAAAACGAAACATATATGCCGGCTGAAATTGTGCATAGGATATAAAAGCTCGGATATGATGTTGTACCTTGGCCGAATCAGAGGAATTATATTCTATTGCCCCACCAACATGAAAATCATTCAAATTATATCCTGCAAAATAATAAGTACCTTCAGCCTCAATCAGTATTTTATTGGTAATATCAAGTCGTATCCCCCCCAATACATTCAAGTTATGCCAATGTTGATTCAACATCACAGAATCATACTCCAAGGTATCTCCCCGGTTAAAACCCACCGTGTTTTTTACATCCACATACTGATGACGAATGCCTGCATAAAATGGGCTGTTGCTTTTATATTTTTTTCGAAGTGAAAGAATTGCCCGAAATTCATTTTGTACATCATTTAAAAAGATACGATGCCTGGAAAGTGTAGAATCATACAACACTTGCGGATAATACGATATGTTAGGCCGGCCATCACGGAAACGATTTTCCCTATTTTCATATTGCAAGCGGTGCATTAACGTAAAAAGTGGCCTTTCATCCTGCTGCTGAAGGCTGTCAGTAGCTTTTCGTTGAAAAGAATAGGAATGGATTACTGCTACAGAATTATTACTCCATCGGTTCATAGCACTGTCCAGCATCACAGGATATGTTTTTCGGTTGGAGTTCGGTACCACGATTCCTCCAGATGCAATCAAGCCGTTGAAAATAAAATTACTGTCATTTTTTAAGCCTCCGCTTTCCATTACAGCAAATTCGTTGTGATTATAATTTATCAACAACTTATATCTTTTGTTGGGAGTTTGATACCGTCCAAAAAAACGGAAGTTATGATGTACCGCATCTTGGCGTTGATAAAATCCAGTAGAGTTAATATGATAATATTGAATACCTAGTTGTAAATCTTTTGTGATACGCTGCGTATGCATCACATCCAACATTTGCTCGCTGCCCATTCCTAAGAAATAGGCAATTTTTGTATAGGGCCTTAATGTAAAGTAATAGCGTGTATTTTGAGGCGTAAACCAATAGATTTCAAACGCCCGGCCGCCCAAATCAAATCCCTCTCTGCGTTGTGATTGAAAATAGGCTTGCTGAATAGCCGTTCCCAAGTTTCCCAAACTGCTGTTTACAATATTTTGTTTTATAGCCGGATCAAAAAAACGCAATTGGTCATAAGTAGAATCTTCACAGTCAAAACGAAAACGTGAAGTTTTTAAATAAAATGAAAGATCTAAATAATTGACCCGGGCAGTATCTCGCAAAATACGCAGAGAGTCTTTACGCGACTGCTGTGCGTAAAACACGATGGGCCAAGTTATAGACCAAAGAATAAAAGCTACCTTTTTCAATCTGGATGTGTTTGACAAAAATACATCATTCATGCAGGATTACCAGATATTCAAAACAACCTACGCCAAGTTTTTTTACCTTAGATTTCAATTCAATGACGCTATGATACTAGACCACCTTCAAAATGCACATCTTTACGAACCGCTACACCCCCTTTTTGCTAAAGGATTTGAATATCTTAAAAATACGGATTTTTCAAAAGTAGAAAACGGTAAATATGATCTACATGGTGAAGATTTGTATTCTATCGTAAATTCGTATGAAACAGAGGCACGAGAAGTTAGAAAATGGGAGGCACATCGAAAGTATATTGATATACAATACGTGGTATCTGGAACGGAAGATATGGCTGTTGCACCACTTCATCACATGAAAACAATTCAACCCTATCAGCCTGAAAATGACTATGCATTATTTGAAGGGCCTGGTGAAACAATTACAGTTTCTGCAGGTTTTTTTACCATATTCTTTCCTACCGATGTACACATGCCCAACCTGATTCATAAGAATGTATGCCAAGTAAAAAAAGTGGTATTAAAAGTACGGGTTGAAGAAACCGCATTGTTAAAACTTTGCTTTGCGTCCAACAACAAATATAAACTGGAAGAAATTCGGAGGGTATTGAATGACCCTAGAGTGGCTTTGTATACACTGGAAGAGATGGGAATCCGGGAAGAATTACCTGAAAATGGAAATACCTTAGAATATAATGCCTGGCAAAAAGCAAATCATGTATACAGCATGCATGGGTTACCATGTTTTGCTGATGATACAGGCTTGGAAGTAGATGCTTTAGACGGAGCACCGGGTGTTTATTCGGCCCGTTATGCAGGCGAAAAGGCCACTGCAATGATGAATGTGGAAAAGCTGTTGAAAGCAATGGAAGGCAAAACAAACCGAAATGCCCGTTTTCGAACAGTAATATCGTTAGTTATGAATGCTACAGAATATCGGTTTGAAGGCATTGTAAACGGAAAAATTGCAGAATCTCCAAAAGGAGAAGGGGGATTTGGGTACGATCCTGTATTTATTCCCGAAGGAGAGCATCGAACCTTTGCCGAAATGAGCCTTGATGAAAAAAATAAAATTAGCCATCGGGCCAAAGCCATTGAAAAAATGGTGAAATTTTTGAAAGAAGACTACCTGAAAAATACATAATCTGATGAAACGGCTAATTATTTTAATTTTTTCTTTAGTGGTTTATACAAGTGCAAAGTGTCAAATTAAAACTGCCCAAGCTTATTACGATTATGTGATTGATCGGCTGACTCAAGCTGTAGGCAATGACACAATACTAGCTCATGCCTTGGTTGAGTTAGATTATAAAAAAGCCGACAGTGCCCGTAAAATATTATTATCACAAATTGAAAACTCTTATAAAACCTTAAAACAGCTGGAGCCATACAACAACAAAGACCAAGCATTAAGGGATGCAACCTGCGATTTGTTGTTTTTTTACAAAACTGTTTTTGAAAATGACTACGCCCGATTGGTAGAAATTTTATCACATGCAGCTTTTGGAGTTTTACCCGACAAGGAACTGGATGAATTCAGCGAAATTTTAAATAGCATTGATCGGCGAGAAAAAATTATTGTGGGCGAATTTGAACAATCCCGTAAGGAATTTATTAAAGAGTACAAAATAAAAATTCAGTAACATGAAATTGGGATTAGAATTTAAGGTTATTTTATGCTTATGAGTAATAATTATATCGTGCAAACATTAGAATAATACCTTCTGCGATCGTAATTTTCATACAATGCCCCAAGGGGTTGTTACAAAAATTGCATGGGGATCATGTGCCAATGAAAACAAACCCCAGCCTATTCTAAATACCATCGTATCAAAATATCCAGACATCTTTATTTATTGGGGCGACAATGTTTACTGTGATACCCAATACATGGATGAGATGCGAAATGAATACAGCAAATTAAGCTGCAAAAACGAATTTCAAAATCTTATTTCACACATTCCCGTTTTAGCAACATGAGAAAATCATGACTATGGATTAAATAATGCATAACTAGAATATGCATTGAAAGAAACTTCTAAAGAAATTTTTCTTGAATTTTGGGGAGAACCGGATACTAGTTCTCGTTTGAATCATGCAAGTATTTAACATGCCGTATATATGGGTAATTCTACCCATCGGATACAAATATTGCTATTAGATTGCCAAACTTTAAGAATTTCATACGTAGAAGTAAATGGAAACCATGTGGCAAACCCTTCACCCGCTGCCACGATGCTTGGAAATGAACAATGGGCTTGGTTGGAACAACAGTTACTTAAGCCGGCAACATCACGAATTGTTTGCAGCAGTACTCAGTTTGGTGCAGAATTAAATGGCTGGGAAACTTGGGATAATTACCCACTGGAAGTTCAGCGAATGGTAAACTTAATTCAAGAAACTCAAGCAGAACATTTGATATTTATGAGTGGAGATGTACATTATGCTGAACTTTCAAAAAGAGACTGGAATGGGTTGTATCCAATTTACGATTTCACCTCCAGTGGCCTTACTCAAATCGAAGAATCTCCACGCCATAATACAAACCACATTGGAAATCCCATACTAGAGCCTCATGCCGGAATGATCAGTATTGATTGGACAAACCAAAAGTTAATTTTTGAAATCTTTAATGTTTCTGGAGCCAAAGTATATTCCCATACGGTTGAATACAACGAACTGGAGTTTTAATTCAATCATTCTATCATATTGTGGTTCCCCAAAACAGAGTGCTCTGATCTGATTAAATTAATACAACTTTAGCTTACCCCACATATTGTTTTTACCATTTATAGCAAAGATGATCATTTCGTTGGAATTAATTTGCTGGCACATTTTAGGACGCATATACACTTTATTCAATTCTTTGGCTGTAAATAATGCATCGCGGCTTACTTCTCCTTTTGAATTAACTTCTGCCAGCACTGCTACAGACTTGGGGATGTTCACAAACTTAAGTAAACGCGGATCGGTTACCGTCAGATTTTTGGGGTTTTCATTATACAAAAAGTATAACTTTTCTCCTTTTACTGCCATGGCATAAGATAAATAATACCCCCCTTGCGTATCCATCTGGCGCTTGGGAACCCGGGCATTCCACTCTATTTCTCCTTTGCTGTTAATGCTTACAACCAAAATATCATTAAAATAGTAATAGTCCTGACAACGAGTAAATCCTCTAGAGTCGGTAGTACACACCGTTTTAATAAACGATTGTTCAGCTACAAGTACCACACTACCATCATTATTTAAAATCAAATCATGAAGCTCAAAATCGCGAAGCCCTACCCCACGTTCAGCTTTTTTATCACCCAAAAATTCTGCTAAAAAAGTTTTGGAAAATTCTTCTGTATCCTGAGCTCTAATCTTTCCGGTAGTACGTTCTATGCGCAAAAAGAACATACCATTCACTGCCATGTCTTTTTTATCGGCATAAAACCCAGCACAAATAATCTCGTCATTTCTAATAGTAAAGGCTACATCAGTAATCCATTTTTTCGAAATACTAATATCAGTTTCTTTCAGTTTTTCCTCTTGAATGGTATCGGTATCTGCAAAAGAAAGGAGCTTGTAATAATATGTTGCCTCTTTATTATTTTTCTTTTCACGGGCTTCTTCATTATCTAAAAAGATGCGGGCCAGCATATATACATAGCCATCATTCATAACGGCTATTTTCGTTAAATTAAAATCTTTATCCTTGTATGGAAACACAAATTCTTTTTCCCATACCGGTTGAAGTTCTTCTGTAAACTTTTTTATTTTAAATTTTTCATCATTGTAAATTTTAAATGGACGCTTATGATACAGAATAACATGTTTTTTATCGGGCGAAGATGCAAATTCGTAGCGTCCGCGAAGTGATTTTTCAGGAGTTTTATATACATCCAAGGTTATCAATCCTCCATCAAGCTCTCCGTTTAAATTTACTTTTTGTGCATAGGAAGTGTAGGTATCTTCTTTTTTATCGTATTCAGAAATAAAAACTACAATGTTTTCATTGAGCATGAGTGTACCATTTACCTCCATGTGGCGATTTTTCTTTGAACTTTCGCTGTACAATTTTTCAGTATATACAGCCGTTGAAAATTCTAAAGCAAAATTTTCTTTTGAATATTTTTCGATATATAAATCATAGGTGGTTAGCCCTGTTATTTTTTTTCTTGTTACAAAAAATCCATCGGATGTCTCACCCAATATTTCATCAAAGCCGCCCCAACGAGTTTGTTTAAATGGAGTTCCCCATTCTGCTTCGGCTTGCTGAGCATTGAGATTTAATGCAAAAACTGGTATAAATAATAGAATAATAATACTAATACGTTTAATCATGGATTCATAAAATTTGATTCAAAAATAGAAATACTGACGTTATTACCAAGCATTAAGGAGCATTAACTTGAATCCTTGCAAATGCCATTTGGCGAAGGCGGGATGTACAAATTAACAACGTATTGGAGCTGGGTTGATGAACAATACGCGGACGAAACCAGGTTTTGCGCTTGTCATTTGAAAACAATGCTTGTTTTTTTACCTGTCCTTGGGCATCAATTTCTACTAATACAACCGTAGCTTTTTTGGGGTCATTCATAAACAGTAAGCCTCGGTCATTTTTTAATTCTAAATTTTTAGGATGGTCATTAAATAAAATCACTAAACGCCCATCGATAATGCCTAGTGAAAAGGAGGAATATATCCCACCGTCATTTCTAGTTAACTGTCTTTTGGGGATTTTAATTTTCCATTTCACGGTTTCGTCCACGCCAATTTTTATAACAAAAATATCGTTGAAATAATAGTTATAATTACATGTAGTAAGCGCTGTTCTAAAATCTGTAAAACAGGTTTCTGTAACTAACGTATGTTCAGTAACCAACAATTGCGAACCGTCTTCAAGAAAAATAAACTGGGTATTGATTAACTGTGGTTCGCCCTCTTCTCCAAATCGTGAAGGTACATCGGTTTGAAAATCGGGAATAAAACCTTCCGGCAGGCTGTGCATGCTAATACGGCTTGGGGCAGTTGCCCCCATAGGAAAAGTAAAATAGTATAATCCGGTTATTTTATTTAAGTTTTTATCATCCGCATAATACCCAGCTACTACCAAATCATTACTAGGGCTTATACGCATGGATGCATTCACCACATGTTTATCTTTTAAGCGAATAACATATTCCTGAAACTGGTTTTTTTCATCTTCAGGCTGAAAACGTAGTATTGTATAGTAATAATTTGAACCTTTAAGCATTTTTTCCCGCTCTTGCTCTTTGGTAAAAAATACTTTGGAGAGCATATAGGCGTTTCCGTGATTATCAATACGGTAATCTTCGGGAATAAAATTCTGTGACTTGTAAGGCAATGAATACTCGTTGCTCCACACCGGCTGAAATGCAGTATCAACCACCGTAAAGCCAAACTTTTCATCGTTGTACTGGTCAAACGGCTCGTGATTGTATACCAGCACATACTGCCGGTTGGGCGATGTGGTAAAATGAAACTTGCCGCGGTTGGATTTTCGTTCGGCTTTAATCTTTGCCAGTTCTATTACCGGACCTTCTGGCTTACCATTCATATTCAAAATTTGTGCAAAGGCCGAATGCCTGTCTTTTTCGTGATTATAGCTGGTCATAAACAATACGCTCTTTGTGCCTACCCGATACAAGTCTTCAAAATACAGGCGAAAAGGAATGTTTACTTCTTTGTTGGATTCTGGATAAACCAATGCTGAGGAAAATGAACGATTCATCGTTTCCATGGAATAATAATCCAGAAATGTAAACCGATCACTCAACGCGTTATAGTAGCTTCGAAGTACAAAAAATCCCAAAGAGTCGCTTTTGATAATTCCTTCAATATAATCTCTTCCGCCTATTTTGTGTACTGGCCCCCAATGAATAGTATACGATTGAGAAAAAGCAGAGGTGAAAACCACAAGGAATATAACCCAAAGATATGATTTAGTGAATTTCATTATTACTAAAGTACACAAAACAGTAATATGTATTGCTTATTAATAAAAACAACATACTTTTGGTTTAAATTATTCAATCATGAAAACTATCCGTATCCATTTATTAATTATTGTAACAACCCTAATAGCCGTTTCGTGCGGAAGCAAAAACAGCAAATTAGATCAGCTGCTAGGCACCTGGCAGGTAGAACAGGTTCTTGATGATAAAGGAAACATTATATTGGATGCCAGTAAGAAAGATTCATTGATTGCACAAGGCCTGGCAGAAGACCGAAACTATTATCAAATGAACGAAATTGAGTTTACGCCTGAAGACTCATTAAAATCAGTTCAGGAATCGGAAAACCTGCTGAAAATTCTTTTCGAAACCAAGTATGAATTTGGTAAAAACGGAATATTTAAATTACACTCGTGGAATGAGCGGGGAAACATGACGGCTGTTTCTCTGGAAGGAACATATAAATTTGATGAAAAAACATCCAGCATTGAGCGAAGCGTTACTAAAGGAGATCAAAAACAAGACGATAAATTGCCTGTGGAGTGGCTTTCTGACGGACGTATGAAAATGGCCATAGACAACAACAGCCAGTATCTGGTGCTGAAAAAAGTACAGTAAACCTCATTCCATTCGCAGGAATATTTCTTTATGAATTTTCCAGTTCTTCGTAATCTGTATCTTCTGTTTGATTTTGCTTACTATGCACATTGGTACGCATGGTAAGTGCCGTAATGGTAATGATAAGCCCCAGCAGACAAAGGATTCCGGCTACCACAAATGCAAAGATTTTAGGATATGCAAATATCAATAAACCGGTAATCAGCAAGAAAAAACCGGCATACAAGGCAGCCTTGCGAGTAGCCCGTGTGCCATTAATCATAATTCTAAAATTACTCATTGCTATAAGTTTTAAGCAGGTATAAAAAGTAACAATCCCGCCACAAAGTGCGGGACCGTTACTAATCAACCCTAACCATCCAAATTTTAAATATGTTTACTGAACTCCGATTAATTTTTTTGTATCGGATGATTCATTTTTTTTCTTTGGTAATGTTACCATCAAAACTCCTGCATCGTAGCTTGCTGAAATTTTATCTTCATCTACACTTTCTGGAATTCTGAAAGAACGGGTGAAACTGTGAGCGATAAATTGACGAGTGTGGAATTTGGAAGTTTGATCTTGTTTCTCTTCCTGGCGCTCAGCTCGAATCGTTAAAAGTTGCTTTTCTAATTCAATAGAAAATTCACTTTTTTGAAAACCAGGCGCCACCAACTCTATCAAAAAACGGTCATCAGTTTCCAGAATGTTCACCGGTAAGGAGCCCATTCTGATTTCAGGCTCAAATATATGTTTTAATTCATTTTGTAAAAAATTGTGTACCGTTAAAAAATCTGATTTTATCGGATTTAATGTACTTAACATACGCATAGGTTTTAAAATTAGTTTACGCCAAGCGAGCATCAATGGATATGCCACAGTAAAATACGAGACAAAATGTCGCCTTGTTGCGTTTTTTTGTGCCAAAATGGCGCCTTATGGCTTGTGAACTATTTCACCTTTATCAAAGGGATGAATGATCGGAGTAATTTCACCTGCTCAGTGGGTGGCATTCCTTTCATACGAGATGATTTTGGATAATCAGGGACCGATGGGAGCAAATCAATCAAGTTTATAATGTAATTAGACTTAATGGCGAAGGCCACATTGTCGGCCAAAAATAATTTTTCGTTAATCACCCCAAGAACATTTCCTTCATAATCAAACAAAGGTCCGCCACTATTGCCTGGCTGAACGGGTGCCGATACCTGATACGCACTAATTATCCCCTCTTTTCCAGTACGCGAATTCACAGTGCCTTCAGTAAATTTTAATTCTGTTCCTAGAGTAGATAACGCTAATGGATATCCCAAAGCAAAAACCGGAGTCCCTACTTCAGCCAGCGATGTTTTTAAACTATATGGTATTTCGCTAAATGGAATAAACGAAGGATCTTTTACCTGAATTATCGCCAGGTCGTTGGTTTTATCAGTAATTAAAACCTCACATTGATATGAAACCTGTTTGCCATCACGGAGAATATCAATTTCTATTTCTTTGGCTTTATCAATTACATGGTAATTGGTTACAATATGGCCCAGTGTAGAAATGAAAAATCCGGAACCATTTCCTTTCCATGTTTTTTTACGTATTGATTGTACATCCAGATCGGGTGAAACAAAGGGTGGATCAATCTTTTCAACGGTTGAAAAAGAAGTAAAATAAACTTCGGATTCGGGCCCAACTACAAATCCCACTGTATTTCCCAACAATTCAGGACAGGGCATCCGGTACACAGAAGCAAATCCAATAAAAAACTCCAAACTATCGTCTTGATGGGTAATACCAAGATAATTACCAACATCAGACTCACTATCATATAAAAGTGTTGACGCTTGATGAAATAATTCATTTTTTCCATTTCGCATCGCCCCAATCACATAACTTCCATGCCCAGAAAGACGGAAGTAATAATAATTTTTTTCGTCCTGATACCCCCATACAAAACCATGCATGGAATTCAAATTGCCTTTACCCACAAAATAACTTACATCCAAATCAAAACTGCTGGAATAATCAATGGGGTGATGAATTAAACGAAACCCGTCTGCCTTGCCCGTTTTTATAAGATACCCATAATTTGTCATTTTTGATACTGCCTGCTTGTCTTTGGTTTGCGGCCACATGTTGTTGTCGCTTTCACCATACATAGCATACGATAAATACTGCGACCAATCAATGCTAAAATCACTGTATCTATCTTTTTTTATTTTAGTTTTTTCCCCATACAGAGATGCCTCAGGCTTTGAAAAATTTTGTGTAAATGTTCGTGTACAACTTTGGTTAAATTCATCGCAAAGCAAACTGGTATTTCCCACTAAATTTCCTTGATTATACACTGCAAAATTTCTAAGCACTCCTGATTCGTACCAGTTGATGTACAACCCATGCAATACCCCGTTTTTGTATTGTACTTCTGAACTTCGGGCTCCGCTTTCAAACCAAGTTTTGTAGGTGCCATCTATCTTACCGTTTACAAAAAAACCTCGAGATGACATTTTTCCGTTTTTATAATACCAAGTACACATTCCTTCTTCAATATCATTTCCACCACCCAACTTATCTATGTACGAAAAACGGCCTTCCCATTGTTTTTCTCCGGTGATATAAAAATCACGAACCACCCCTTGTGGATTTCCTTTTTCATCATAAGTAATAAGTCGGTAATACGCTGCTTTGGTAGAATCAACGGGCTTCCAGTGCTCATCAAAAAACTCTTTTTTTTGTTGGGAAAACAAACTTAAATTTAAAACCCAACCTAGTATTATCAATACATATTTCATGGATTGAATATACTAAGAAAAGACAGCTCATCAAAATTTACGCTACCTTTACTTCATGATTGTGATCACAGGAGCTGCCGGTTTTATAGGAAGTTATTGGGGGCATTATCTGAATGCAAAAGGCCACGATTCGCTAGTGTTGGTGGATGATTTCAGCGTTGATTCAAAATTGCCTAATCATCAGTTTATAAAGGCCACTGCTCGAATTGACCGAAACAAATTTGGCGATTGGATGCATAATAATGCAAGCCAAATTACTGCCATATTTCATTTGGGAGCCCGAACCGATACAACAGAAAAAAATATCGCATTGCTAAATCGACTCAATTTACACTACAGCCAAATGGTATGGATGCTTTGTACGCGATATAACATTCCACTATTTTACGCCTCTTCAGCAGCTACTTATGGAAATGGAGAATGGGGTTATAGTGATCATCATGCATTGATACCACGGCTTGCCCCACTCAACCCGTATGGACAATCAAAACAAGAATTCGATATTTGGGCACTTGAGCAAAAAAACACCCCCCCGCATTGGTACGGATTCAAATTTTTTAATGTTTACGGTCCAAACGAATATCATAAGGGCCGCATGGCATCAGTAATTTTTCATGCTACTCAGCAAATTCAACAAACCGGAAAAATGCGGCTGTTTCGATCTCATCGTGCCGATTTTGCCGATGGCGAACAACAACGCGATTTTATTTATGTAAAAGATATTGCTGAATTATTGTATTACTTCTTTCATAATCGCCCGGCTAGCGGAATTTATAATGCAGGAACCGGCAAGGCAGAATCCTTTCTTACACTGGCTCAAGCTGTTTTTGAAGCATTAGGACAAAAGCCCTCCATTGAATTCATTGATATACCGCAGGACATACGTAATACCTATCAATACTTTACCGAAGCCGACATGGAAAAAGTGCGATCCATTGGATATAACCGGCCTTTTACATCTTTGCAGGAAGGCGTAAAAGAATATGTATCAAAATACCTTATTGAAAAAAAATACGTTATTCCTTTCTAAAGGGAAAAGTTACAACATGCATTTAATAAACCTGTTGATGCGCTATACACTTCTTGCATTTTTATTTATTTCATTCAATATCAAATACTTTGCACAGGGTGAAAGTAACATATGGTACTTTGGCCAAAATGCAGGCTTGGATTTTTCATCCGGCTCACCGGTGGCTCTTTCACGAGGCCAACTCAATACCACCGAAGGAGTAGCAACGATATGCAACCCCAAAGGGGAATTACTTTTTTACACAGACGGAATTACCATATGGAATAAGCATCATGAGATCATGCGAAACGGTGAAAATTTAATGGGGAATCCATCTTCTACCCAATCAGCTGTAGCAGTACCATTACCTGGTTCAACTTCACTTTATTATTTATTTACCGTAGATGCTGAAGCTGGAGAAAATGGTTTTCGTTATTCAATAATTGATATGAGTAAACAAAATGGCTTGGGAGAGGTAATTCAAAAAAACAATTTACTAATTACCCCTTGTACAGAAAAAGTAACTGCGGTAAAACATAGAAACAATATAGATTTCTGGATTATTACCCATGCCTGGAATTCAAATAAATTCTTAGCTTATCCTTTAACAGATAAGGGGATAGGCCCTCCGGTAATTTCATCTATTGGAAGCAGTCATGAAGGCGATGACGACAATACAATCGGATACATGAAAACCTCTGCCGATGGTAGTCAACTAGCATTAGCTGTAAAAGAAGGGACATTTGTTGAAATATTTGACTTCGACAATGCTTCCGGCATAGTTAGTAATCCTATTCGTATTGATTTTGCCCCCGGATCAAAAGTGTATGGGGTAGAGTTTTCATCAAACGGAAACTTGCTTTATATTACTGCCGGCGGAAAAAGCGAAGTATGGCAGTTCAACCTTTTGGCCGGTTCGAATGATGCCATTGCTAAATCAGGCATTGTAGTGGGAAAAACAAAAGGGTGGGCAGGAGCTTTACAAATTGCTAAAGATGGAAAAATTTATGTTTCAACCTACATGAATGATAAATTAGACCGGATTGAAAATCCAGATAAAGTAGGAAATGCTTGCGGTTTCATTAACGGGGCTGTAGACCTGAACGGAAAAAAGGCCACCCTTGGTTTTCCTTCATTTATTCAGAGCTATTTTACACAAAAAGAATTTACACAAAAACTAATCAATTTTTCAGAGGCCCAAAACCTTGAAAAAGGCAAAGAATTTATTCTTTCCAACATATACTTTGATACAGACAAGTATGAATTAAAATCTACATCGTATGCCGAACTGAACAAATTGGTTGAAGTATTAAAAGCTAATCCGCAATATTCCATTACTATTAGTGGGCATACCGATAATGTAGGAAACAAGAGTTATAATCTACATTTATCTGAGAATCGTGCAAAGGCCGTAGCCAATTATCTAATTTCTAAAGGCATTGAAGAAAGCCGAATTACAACAGCAGGATATGGAAACAGCCAGCCCATTGCCAGCAACGATACCGAAGACGGCCGAAAGAAAAATCGAAGGGTTTCATTCATAATTCAATAAAGACAGTTTCTATCTTGCTATTTACTTTTTTTTCCGCCTTCTAACCCCACCGGCTCAAGGGTAACATCCCAATTTAAACTCATATCAAACCCTTTACGAACTTCTATTACTTGAGGGAAATAGGAAACTTTTTCAGGCTGTATTTTTCGCAGGTATGCACCCGTATCCCATTGTCCATTATTATTTATATCATAAATCATACGAATTCGATATTTTCCCACAGCCAACCGGTTAAAGGTGGTAACTCCATTTCCATCATTGTCAATTAGTACAGTTTCTTCACGAATTATACTATCATCTTCTTTCAGCCATTGCAATATAACCCTTGTAGTATTTCTTACTTTTTGAATATTTAATGTAAGAGAAACATAGTCGCTGCTTTGTGTAGTAGTAAAGTTAAATTCTGTACTATCATTTACTAGATTTAAAATATCAGTTAATGCTCCTTTAAACAATCTCACAGTATATTTTTTTCCTTGCTTCCAATTAGCATGAATTGATAATACACGGGGAACTGTATCTGAAAACTGAAGAAAATAACGAATGCGTTGTTTCTCTTCCCACACTTCAATTTTAGAGGTGTCGGCTTGTTTAAGTGGATGATTTAGTTCAATTTTAAAGGGTTGAAAAAAGTCATGGGTGGTAGTTATAAAAGATTTTATTTCCAGATTTTTATCATCGCTACCTATAGTTGGTTGTGTTGTTCCCTTGCCTTTTCCACCTCCGCCGGATGTTGATTTTACAGGCCGAACAGAAATGGTATCCCAAATACCATTTACCATTAATCGGAAACGTATAGTATCTGCACCCAAGGGCTGATACCAATAGATGAGCGAATCGTGTTGTGAGGAAGTATATTCTGCTGAACGTGCAAATGGCGGGAGGCTGTCTGTTATTGGTTCTATACGTACACTATCCGCCGGGTGGGCAAACTTAAATGCAATTTTTCCCGGATATATCATGCGAGCATAGCGTAGTTTGTTGATTTTTGCTTTTTCTTTGAATAACAGGATACGATGCTTGATAGAATCGCCTGAAATTACTCGATTTTCTAAAAAACCTATTTGTTCATCTTCTTTGTCGTACAATAAATTATCGTTGGTTTCAAGCAAAGCAAATATTTTAAAATCACCCGTACGCAAGTATTTTAGCACTGCTTGGCCATTATTTTGTGTAATGCCCATATAAAATGGCGATTGATTGTACGGCAAGGAATCACCAGATGAATTATACAGAAGAATTTTTACATCACTCATCGGTTTTAAAGTAAAGGCATCCAATACTTCAAACTTCAGAGTCAAAGAATCAAGGGCATCGCCGGTTGAAAACACATAGGAATAGCCATCCATTACATTCCCTTCGTTATTATCGGCAATGGCTTTACCAAACTGAATGATGTATGTAGTATTGGCCAACAGTGAATCACGGAAGATTACATCTACCAATTTACCCCGAAGTATCAGCTCGGGTTTTTGCTTCATAGGGGGCGAGACAAACACTTCTTTGTTAGCATTCTTCACCGTTACAAATTCATCAAAAAACAGAGATATTTTATTCCCTGTAAATCGGGTTTTAAAAGTATCAGGTACAACCTTTAACACTTTGGGCGGACTGGTATCTTTGGGCCCTCCTTCCAGCGGGATAATATTGGCGCATGACCAACTCAAGACCATCACACCAATAAAGAGGTATAAATAATGATTACGCAAAGGCTGGGATTTTTTGAGCAATCAATACAGCGATTTCTTCCAGATATTGTTTATCGGTGTCATCAAAGCAACCATATTCAGTGGAATCAATATCCAGTACCATCATTACCTGTCCATCAACCATCACCGGTACTACAATTTCTGAATTGGATGCAGCGCTGCAGGCAATATGCCCGGGAAACTGATGCACATCCGGAACCACAATGGTTTTCTTTTCTTTCCAGGCAGTGCCGCACACACCTTTGCCATATCCAATACGCGTGCAAGCCACCGGCCCCTGAAACGGGCCCAAAACCAACTCATTGTTTTTTACAAAGTAAAAGCCCGTCCACCAAAATCCAAACGAAGTATGTAACAACGCAGCAATATTAGCTACATTGGCAATGATATCGTTTTCATCTTTTATAAGAGAATGAACTTGATTTATGACGGTTTGGTATGTTACTGCTTTTGTACTCATACAACAAAGATACATTTTTTGAATCCTTGGAATATTCGGATGTTTTAACTTACTAATTGGCTTAGAGATTATCAAATTATTATCAGCGTTCATCAAATTAATGGCGGGCTTTCAGGGCTCGTTGATTATCTGTACCTTTGCAGCCATTTTAACGCAGAAACTTGTATGTCATCCATTCGAAACATTGCCATTATTGCCCATGTTGACCACGGGAAAACTACGCTGGTTGACAAAATCCTGCATCATTGCCAGTTATTCCGTGATAACCAGGAAGCCGGAGAATTGATTCTTGACAACAACGACTTGGAACGGGAACGGGGCATCACCATCGTTTCTAAAAATGTATCGGTGAATTATAAAGGCACCAAGATTAACATTATTGATACCCCCGGCCACGCTGACTTTGGTGGCGAAGTGGAACGTGTATTAAACATGGCCGATGGCGTGCTACTGCTGGTAGATGCATTTGAAGGCCCCATGCCCCAAACTCGTTATGTATTAAGCAAAGCGATATCTCTTGGCAAAAAACCCATTCTGGTAATTAATAAGGTGGATAAGGAAAACTGTAGGCCCGACGAAGTGCATGAAGCCGTATTTGACCTGATGTTCAACCTGGGTGCTACCGAAGAGCAGCTAGACTTTGCTACAGTATATGGCTCAGCCAAACAGAACTGGATGAGTTACGACTGGAAAGAAAAAACCACCAACATAGAACCGCTGCTTGATACTATCATTAAAGCAATTCCTCCTCCTGCCATGATAGAAGGAACACCCCAGCTACAAATCACTTCTATTGATTATTCAACTTTCATCGGCCGGATAGCCATCGGTAAGCTAATGCGGGGTAGCCTGCGAGTGAATCAGCCGGTATCACTTATCAAACGTGATGGCAAGATTGTAAAATCACGCATCAAAGAACTTTATACTTTCGAAGGGCTGGGAAAAATCAAGGCCGAGCAAGTAAGCTGCGGAGATATCTGTGCCATTGTTGGGCTGGATGGTTTTGAAATAGGTGATGTGGTCGCTGATTTTGACAATCCCGAAGGATTGCCTCCCATTACCATTGACGAACCCACCATGAGCATGTTGTTTACAATTAACAACTCTCCATTTTTTGGTAAAGAAGGGCAATTTGTTACATCACGCCACCTACGCGAACGCCTGTTTAAGGAAACTGAAAAAAACTTAGCGCTTCGCGTAGAAGAAACACAATCACAGGATTCGTTCATGGTTTATGGTCGTGGTATTCTGCACCTTTCTATCCTGATTGAGACCATGCGTCGCGAAGGGTACGAACTTCAAATTGGTCAACCTCGTGTAATCATCAAAGAAATAGATGGAGTTAAGTGCGAACCGGTAGAAATTTTAAGCATAGATGTACCCGAAGAATTTTCTGGTAAATGCATTGAGCAAGTAACCATGCGTAAAGGCGACATGAAAGTTATGCAGCCGAAGGGAGATTTAATACACCTGGAGTTTGAAATACCGTCGAAAAACCTGATGGGTTTACGCACTGTTTTACTTAACGTTTCCGCAGGGGAAGCTGTAGTAACCCACCGCTTTAAATCGTATGAACCCATTAAGGGAGAACCCATTCGTCGCTTTAATGGCACCATGATTTCGATGGATAACGGTACTGCTATTGCTTATGCATTAGATAAACTTCAGGACAGAGGCCGTTTTTTCATAGATCCTGGAGATGAGGTGTATGAAGGGATGATTGTGGGAGAACACAGCAGAGATTCTGATTTAGTGGTGAACGTAACAAAAACCAAAAAACTCACGAACATGCGTGCCAGCGGCGCTGACGATAAAATGAAGATTGCCCCGGCCGTGAAATTCTCGCTGGAAGAAGCCATGGAATACATTCAGGAAGATGAATATGTAGAGGTAACACCCAAAAGCATTCGTCTTCGTAAAATCTTGCTAACCGAAAGCGACCGTGCCCGAGCTAAAAACAAAGCCTTAGCAGGAACCAGTGTAGGAGTATAAATCATTAATCAATGAAAAAGAAAAGGGAGAATTGTTTCTCCCTTTCTTCAAAAACACCCATGAAGCGGTTAGTTTTTTACATGGATGGTTTTTCATAGAATTGATTACCAAGATACTTTTTCTACAAGTTTAGTAAATTGTCCTTTGGGCCCGGCAAAGGATAAATTACCAGCACCGGCACCTCCATCATTTAGTACCGATATATTATAGGATTTAACAGATGGATCTACCACTAATGTTACATTACCTCCCGGAGTTCCACTTTTATCTTTTCTAACACTTCCACATTGTGCATTTAAAAAACCTCTGGCTCCAGTTACATCCACAGTAACAGCAGCAGATGGCTTAAAGCGAATATTTATTAATATTCTACCACTTTCCAAATCCATCCACTTCATCTCAAGTAAATCTTCTTTTGTTACTGCGTGTTTTACTTGCTTTAATTCTATCCGGTTATTTGCCATGTATCGTTGAATGCAACCTGCTCCATCACCATACCCTTTAAATTCATCTAGCTTGATGAACGTTGCAGAGTAATCAATGGGTATTGTTTTGGTTACTTTAGCATTGGGATAAAATTTATTTGTAACATTAATTACCACCTGATCGCCTTCTACTGCCTTATCCATGGGAACATGAAACTTATTACCTGCTAACACCAAATAATCCATCATAAAATTGGTATAGCTAAAATATTTTTCAGGCAACCCTACCAATTCTATTGTATATTCATCCAAATAACCTCCGTTTTTGGTAGAAATTTCTGTTCCGTCTTTGAGCACAGCAATAATTTCAAAAGTAGCAAACTCCCCTTGTTTAAGTTTGGTCTTATCTATATTAAGTTTTAATGAGGTAACATTTTTTCCTTCAGTAGTTCCCTTGGCGCGCTTTTCTTTTTCAATGCGTTCTTTTTCAGCTTTTAGGTCGTTTTGATATTTCTGGTATGTTACATCTACATCAGCCAGGTAATCTGCCAACAATTTTTTAAATCCTTCAAATTTTAATCCTTTTGCAACACTTCCATCACTAGTTAAAATATGTGTATCTTTTAATGACCAGCTTGGACTTACATTTTTAGGATCTGTTCCGGAATAACTTCTAGTCCATAATGCATAGCTGCCCACAAAATATAATGAGCCATAGTCTCCTTTATAATACCTTGGGAAATCTGGGTTGTCAACTACAAACTTGGAGCTATACATCGGTCCGGGCGCTTCGAATGATGTGATTTGATTTTTATCATTCCGCTGTATATTAGTAAAAAACGATTCTGTAGTATAGGAATATTCTTTTTCATATTTCTCTACAGCAGCATAGTAATAAAAATTCCAGAACTTTGGATTAGCTTTCATAAATGCATCAATCCGTTCGTATTGGTTGGCGCCTGGAGAAACCGTTACAGATTGGGCAGTTTCTTTATTCCCCTTATCTTTTTTTCCACCTCCAAATAATTCGCCTAAACCTTGAGCAAATACAGGATGAATAGATACGGTTGAAATCAATGCAATAAATAGATTTTTCATAGGATCATAGTTTTAAGTTTAAGGCAAAATTGTTCCATCAACCCATGCTATGAATACATTTTTTTCCCAACAGTGGTATTAAATTTCCAAAAAAAGTATCCCATATTGCCAAAAGCAACATGGGATACTACACCAATGAAAAAACCTGTTGTTTATTATTGCCTGATCAGCTTATGCTGAATTATATTGCCCTGATTATCTGTAAAACGAACTATATACAATCCTTGAGGGTATGCTTGCAATGGTAATAATTGTTTATTCGCTTGTATTTGTATGCTTTCAACATATTTTCCATCTGCTGAAAAAATATCAAGCATACCAGGTTTTTCTGCTTCAAAATATACTATATCCGTAAATGGATTAGGATATATTTTGATTCCATTGGCTTCTGCTTCATACAAAGAGGAAGAGGCATTGATGTCATACTCTATAAAATACCCATCTTCTGATCCTGCAGCGGTAAGGGAAAATGTACTTAATTCATCAACAAAAACTCCTGTTCCATTAAATTTTCCACCCACTAAAAAGGAATTCCCTACAAATTGAACACTACTGTTATTTTTAAACTTAGCCACATTAATGGTTACTCCAGATGAACCATCATTTATTTGAAAGGCATTTACTAAACCGCCTGAATAATCAAGAACAACCAAGGCGGCATGCTGCCAACCTGGCAAGGTAACCGTAGCTGCCCCGGGGTCTAAGTCAGCATCGCCGGAGTCAATATATCTTAATGATAACAGCAGCTGATTATTCCATGGCTGAATAGACACATCATTTATAAAATCTTGAAAACCTGATCCTCCCACATTGTAATGCCAATTATATTCTAAATTTGAATTTAATGAAACTAAAAAAGCATCAAACCCTCCATTGGTTGTAATATTCTGCGTGGCCGTGCCCGGATCAATATCGATTGTACCTTGATACTGTCCTGCAACAAAAACATCGGATGTGTTAATGTCTAAACTCGTAATCATGTCAAATCCACTGCCTCCAATTCGAACAAAATGATTTATATCAGGCTGTACAATTACAAAGGGATAAACCTGCATTACAAAGACGTCATTATCTCCGGCACTTACCAGAGAATCTTCAACACCGACAGTTTTCTCAAAAACCAAAGAACCAGTGAAATGCCCTGCTACTGTATATTCACCAAAAAAACTGTATTTAATAACTGTAGGGTCACAAGAACCAAGACCATATAAGTGAGTAACCATAATCGGCGTCATATTGGTATGGTCTATTCGCAAAATAAATCCGTCATCATCTGCAGCAGTTAATTCCATTATTCCGGGGCCTGGATTAAAATCGTAAGTACCATTAAATTTACCAACTGCCATTAAATAACTACCATAAATTATCGAAGTAACGGATGGAAGCTGCAAATGTGCTACATATTCTCCGGCAGCATTTAATTTTACAATAATTCCACTACCGTTAGAAGAATTTACCGGAGCGGTACCATTTACCGGGTCTGCATTGGATGCGCCAAATATGCCAAATGAAAAATAAATTTCTGACGAAGTATTAAATGTAATTGAAACTGGGGCATTACCTCCTACCGATGGAAACGTGCGAACCCATTGTAATACTCCACTGGTATTGTATTTTGCTAAATATGGCACATTGGTAGAAGATCCGGTAGATATATTATTTACTCCGGCATCCATATCAAAATCAGCGGTACCGCTCAATATGCCAGCAATGAATAAATTTCCGGATGGGTCCATTTCAATTTTTTTAACCTCATTCATACCGGATGCGCCATTTACATGCAGGTATTTATCCAAATTCAGCTCTACTTGTGCATACGTGAACGAGTTGACAAACAGAAGGATAAATGTTAGTTTTTGAAGTTTCATAAGTTAAATTATTTTTATAAAAATGAACAGATTGTATAAAAGATCGCAATGGCGATTTCCTAATGGTAAATTTGACTTTCCGAATAAAAAAGTATCCCAAATTGCTTTCGGCAATTTGGGATACTACACCAATGAAAAAATCTGTCGTTTTTTACTGCCGAATCAGCTTATGTTGAATTGTATTACCCTCATTGTCTGTAAAACGAGCTATATACAATCCTTGAGGATATGCTTGAAGTGAAAAAATTTGATTATTAGCTTGTATTTGTAGGGTTTCTAGCCTTTTTCCATCTGCTGAAAAAATTTCCAGTGTTCCTGGCTTTTCTGTTTCAAAAAATACTACATCCGTAGTTGGATTAGGATATAGTTTCAAATCATGATTATTAACACCTACCATTAAATCCGATAATGGAGAAAAGGGCGTAGCATTGAATTCAAAAACTTCAGACGAATCTAATAGCCAATAATCTATATTGAAAGTTTGCAAATCTATTGCATAGCTTAATTGTGAAGCTTTTGTATATGTTAAAAGTGGATATTTAAGATTGGATATGTAATAACTCATTGAATTAAAACTTACAGAAACACCCGTTTCATATATGCCTGGAGTTAAATTTTCTATATTAAAACTAATGGAATCTACAACCTGTAAAACATTATTAAATGTAGCACCATTAGGGGCTATTAATGTTCCATAGCCACTAACAACCGATTTTGAATTTACAACAATAGGTCCAATAATGGGTATAAATGGGTTAGGAGCCATAGAGTAATCGCCGTTAGCAGTATCTGAAATTGTTGTGTTGTAAGACATCGGCCAGGTTCTGTGTAAAAGATCCCCATCAAACTCAACAGTTAATCCAGTAGATGTGAAGCCTTTTATATCCAACTTATTGCTCGAGTTTTTAAAATATCTTTTCGGACCTCCAGGCCCAAATTCTGCCGTTACTGTTGTACCATTGGGAGCATATGTAGGAGAAACAAAATTTATTGTATAAGAACCAATTGAATCAAGGTTTATGTTACTAAAATTCCATGTTTGATTGGCTCCAGTATGCTTAGGTATGGCATTTGAGGTATCATATGCTACAATTAAAGCATAATCCCCTGGTACTGGGCCATGATTTGCATTGGTTAAGCTTATTTGAGTATTACCAGTAAATGCACTAAAAATACCGATTAAAAAGATTAATGATTTTTTCATAATAGTTAATATAAAAGTTTAAACAAAAATCCATTTATTAACTTAAATACCATAAGATAATTTTCCGAATTGAGAGTTTGGGTTTCCTAATAAAATCAGCGATGGAACTTCATGGTGTGCAAAGATTTTAGTTATTATGCTTACACTTTAATAAATATAGCTTGATAGCTATTGCCATCGGCAGTAGTAAATCTTACGATATACATGCCTTTTTGAAAGTGTTGCACACACAAAGTAATTGTTGGGGTATTTACCTGAATGACTTCTATTAACTGGCCTTCTATACTATACACTTCCAATAAACCGCTTTGATTGAGCTGCATAGTTATATTATTTGTTGCTGGATTGGGGTAAATACGAATTTGATTTTGAATTAACTCGCTGATACTTGATACTGAGGGATTAGGTTCGTTGTATAAAGAATCTACCTCGTTTGATGCTAATACTCGATTATATATTCTTACATCATCAATCTTTCCATTAAAGTACCTATCATTTAAAGTATTTCCTGATTTTCCCAATAAAACATCTTCTGAGGGAGAAAATATACTGTTAAAGCCCTTGTATATTCTGTTTTCGAGTTGACCATTTACAAATAATGATAATGAATCATAGTTGTAAGTGATTACAAAATGATTCCAAGAACTTGTATCAACAGGGTTTGCTGTTTGAAAATACCTTTCTGTGGCAGTTGAAAATTCAGTAGCTATTGTAAGTATTCTTGAATCAGATATTTTACATAAAGAGCACAAGCCTCAAAATAGTTATTTGTATTACTATTATTTTTGAATAATATAATGGGATTGTACGGATAACCGCTCCCATACGTTGATACAGAATTCAATTTAACCCACATTGATATTGAACCAACAAGCGGTTTAATAGTAGAATTTGATCCCAAGTTAATGTAGTCGTCTATTCCATCAAAAAAATAGGCTTTTCCAGCATTACCAAATCTATCAGTAGTTAATTCAGCCCCTGAAACAATCCCATCATTAGTTCCTGCCTCATCATTGGCGTTGCCGCCATTAAAGGAATATTTGGCAACTAGGCCATTGGTTACTTGTGCATTTGTTGTTATAACTAAAAAGCTATAGAATAAAAAAGGAAGTAAACTTTTTTCATAATATTGATTTTATTACTTATACAAAATCAAAAAATTTAACTTGGCAACATCTTTATATTTTCCAAACGAAAGAAATGGCTTTCCGAAAGAACACTAAGATTTAGTTTTGAGATGTTTAATACAAATATTCTGAATTAATAATGTTTGGAAATAATAATTACACTATACAGCGAGCCGCAATTCTTTAAGCAGGTTTTCAAACTCTTGCTTTCTTTCTCTTGAAACGCTAACAATGATATTATTATCCATCATGATAAGCGATTCTCCCCTAACATATTTTTTGATGTAATTTAAATTAATCAAGTAAGAACGATGCGGCCGATAAAAAAATAGCCTATTATCAAGTATATCTTCAAATGTGCGCATGGGTTTGCTCACCGTAATTTTTGAGCCATTGTTTAAAAACACATTAGTATATGCCCTATCAGCTTCAAAAAAAACAATTTCGTTAATATCCACAAACAATAAGCCATCACTCATGGGTAAAGCTATTTTTCGAACATCATCACCCTTGTAGGTAGTTTTCATCAATTCAAGGCGTTGCATAATATTCGATTGGCTTCGTTTTTGCTTAACCTTTTCCAAAGCACTTTTTAATGATTCAATTTCTACAGGCTTTAAAATATAATCAATTGCTGATACCTCAAACGCCCTTACAGCATACTGGCTATAAGCAGTTACAAAAACTATTTCAAAATTTATTTCTTTAAAAAAATCAAGCAATTCAAACCCATTGTATTCGGGCATTTCGATATCTAAAAAAACAACGTCAGGTTGATATCTGTTAATAGCAATAGCCCCGTCAGGTACGTTACTACATTCAGTAACTATCTCAACATCCTCACAATATTGATTTAATAAACCCCTTAATGCGATGCGAGCCCCTTCTTCATCATCAATTAAAACTGCTTTCACTTAAAACATTCTTTTACTTAAACAAAATAAATTTATTAAACTTCTACTTTTATCGTTTATTTTCCAAAAAGCATGAATAAATTTCCCAAAAGAATTATTGAGGAATAAAAATTTTAACCAACGTTCCCAGTGAATTTCCCTGATTATCAACCAGGTCTGTTATATCCGCACGGTATTTAAACACTTCATACAAATTCAACAATTCAAGCCTTTTATCGGTAGCCTGTGTTGCAAATGAAGAGTGCCCCTTTTTCATTCGTTGATTGATTTCTAATGATTTTTTTCGACCTATTCCATTGTCTTCGATTTCACAAACCAACAATTGGTCATTTAAGTTAAAACGAATAGATAAATTTTTGAAACCCTTTTTATGTAACAAGCCATGCTTTAATGCATTTTCAACAAAGGGCTGGAGTATCATTGATGGAATCGTTGTTGTATATTCATCTACATTCGGCTGTATGGTTATTTTATATTCAAAATCATTTCCAAAACGGAGTTTTTCTAATTGAAGATATAAGCTTAGAATATCAACTTCCTCTTTGAGAGGTATTTTTTCCTTTCCTGAGGCATCCAATACTTTTCGCATCAGAGAGCTAAATTTTGCCAAATAAAGGTTACTGTTTTTTATGTCATTTTGTAAAATCAGCGCTTGAATAGAATTTAAAGCATTGTACATAAAATGTGGGTTCATTTGAGCCTTTAGGGCTGAAAGCTGAGAAACTATTACTCGTTTTTCTTTTTCAGCCTTTCTTTCGAGCAAACGTAATCGAACCCTAAACCCTGAATAAATAAATGAAACAGAAACTAATGAAAGCAATAAATAAAACCACCAAGTTTGCCAAGGGGGAGATGCTACAGTAAACTTACATATTGCCGGATTGCTGTAAATTCCATTTTCATTTACTGAACGAACTTGAAATGTATATGAGCCTGCTGGCAACGAATTGTATGTAACTTCCGGTGATAAATAGCTTAATTGGGTCCAATTAGTATCAAGTCCAAGCAATCGGTATTGGTAAAAAAATTTAGTCTTGCTTCTATATGAAAAAGAGATAAATTCAAACTTTACATGATTAAAATTGTATGGAATTCGAAAAATCGAATCGTTAACCGGCTTATCATTCAAACTAACTTTGGTAAAGAATATTTGAGGAATTGATAGGTTTACAGGTGATTCAAAAGCATCAATACGATGTAAATATTTTTTAGTACCCACGTAAAGGTAGCCTTGATGAAAAACCATTGAAGTTACATCTTGGGGTGAAATTCCTATATTTAGTGAATACTTTTCAATTTGTTGATTTTTTAGATCTAATCGAAAAAAATCAGAGTACGTGCAAATCCACAAATATTTATCATTGCATGTTATTACTTTAGGTGTTATATCATCTATGTGTTCATTAAATAGCCATTGTGTTATAATTTTTCCATTTTTTAAAACTACTAATCCATCAGTTTGTGTACCGGCAAATACAAACTTAGAATTACTTGCCATGGAGTGTATAAAAATTTTTTTATTGTGGAGTAATACCGGGAAACAACGATTATTTTTCCAAGCATATAATCCATTATTTAATCCTAAATAAATATGGTTATCTTGAGGATCATGTATTATTTTCTTGCCACCTACATTAAATATGGTATCAAGTATTATGGGATGATTTTGTTTGATACTGTTAATTGGAAAACGAACCACACAATCAGAATGCATGGCATAAATGGTATCTTTCTCAATTAATAGATCACGTACATTGCCATAAGGATAAGGATAAACTACTTGTTTTTTTTCATCATCATATAAAAAAAGCCTTCCTCTAGAAAGAATGATACGATTGTTATGAAATTCTATGTCTTTTACAGTTAATCCTTTAAGTTCATTAATTTTAGATGGATAATAGCACTTATTATTTAATATATCAAAAATACCTACATCACCATTATAATGACCTATTATTAATTTGCCGTCGTGGCTCATGGCAAGTGATGTAATGTCTTTCTTGATAGCAACAGAACCCCATGGATCATAAAACACAGAGGTTTTAAATGGTATCATGAATATTCCTTGTTGAAGTGAAGAAAACCAATAATTTCCCTCTGCATCGTGAAAAATTGAGCTGATATTTTGCTCAGGAAATAACCTGTTTCCACTCAGCATGGGTTTTTCTATATTATTAATACACCATACTCCATGCGAGGTTCCAATCCATAAATTATTCAGATTATCTTGATAAAAAAAATAATAACGAATATTTTCAGTATTGCTAAACTCATATAATTGATAGGCTTTTTTATTCTTTAAAAGGTATAAATAATTTTTGTATGAAGGTGGATGCTCTGATCGAAATAGATAGTTGTTATTTTTATAATTAAACACTCGTTGTGTTTGATAGCCCGTAGGTGCATCGGCTGATAAAATAGAGAATAAAGAATCTGCATCCATGTTCATATAAAACAAACCCATGGGTGTTTCAATCCATCCATCGCGTTCTGAAAAAACAGCAGTTGAAGCATTGAAATATTTATCAGAAGAAAAATTTGCCTTCCAACATTTTTCTCTAATTCCATATTCGTTATACCATGAAAGCCCAGTTTTGTCTATCATGTAATACCCCGGCCTAGCAACAAAGAAAACCTGAAAACGATTAGCAATTTCACTATAATCATTAATTAATTGCAAATCCTTTTTTTCTTTACAAAAAACTTGTCCAGTAAAATTACTACACCATAAATTACCCTCTACGTCAATATGTAGATTGGAAATACTTCTGGAATTCTGTTTAGGGTTTTTATACGACTTAAATTCAAGTCCACTATATCGGTACAATCCCGCATCACAACCAATCCACAAATACCCCTGTGAATCTTGAATTATCCTGTAAACTTCATTGGTAGGCAACCCTGATTCTGCATTTATTTGATGATAAAAGGGGCGTTGTGCCAAACTTATTACAATGGACCAAAGACTAAAAAAAATGAAAAAAAAAGAATTAGGATTGATTTTCATAAAACTTAAGACCACTACAATATATTAAAAAATTGAATGTCTTCTACAGTATAAATCATATTAAAGAATATTTCGCTTTTTATGCAGGCTTTTAAAATTAATTGATTATTACAACTTATAGACGTAAGCAAAAAACAGTATAAGCTAACGTAACGTTTAATAGACAAATAATATCATAATTTTGTATCTTTATTCCAAAGATGCGGGGTTGTTTTTTTATCATATGCTTTTTTTTTCCGCTGTTTCAATTGGCAGCGCAGCCCGAAAACAAATCACCCGGAGATAAAGTAATTAGGGTAGGATTAAACTTTGGGGCAAACATATCAAATTTTTTTGCGGATGATCCTTTTTACAAAGACATCTACAATTGGCGATTTCGCTTTTATACTGCTGTATTCCAGGATATTCGTATTGCCCCTCCTTTCTTTTTGCATACTGAAGTAAATTATTCTGCTATGGGAACCATGCAAAAAGTTTATGTTACCGACTTCAATGGCGATACATTGGGCAGAGGTTCTTTTAAATACAACTTGCATTACATACAAGTACCTGTTCTTGCAAAATTCAAATTCGGAAAGAAAACAAAATTCATGTGCGAAGCCGGTCCATACATTGGATTTTTAGTAGCTGCTAAAGGAGGAATTGACCCCGACTTTTCTACTACCACCGTTTATCCGCTTTATAATTTATTAGATACATATTATACCATAGATGCTGGAATAAAAGGTGGTATTGGAATAGAAATACCCATTTTAAATGGGCAAACCTTGCTTCTTGGTACCCGTTACACACAAGGATTTACCGATGTTTCAAAAGTTTCACCACGAGACTGGAATACTGGCATAGGTTTTCACGTTGGATACATGTTTGAACTTTAAAAAGAAGCAAAAAATAAGCACGCTGATCATTTTTATGCTTCAATAAATTCAAAATTATCTCGGTCATCAAAAAATGGTAATCGCTGACGCGTTTCATCCAGTACAGTTTTATGAATCGTGGCGTGTATAATTGTTTCCTCAAATGAAGGAGCCAAAGAAATATATTTCCCAAGCGGATCAATGATGGCCGAGTCTCCGGAATGAATCACGCCGGCACCATCAGTCCCAACTCTGTTTACACCAATTACATACGCTTGGTTTTCTATAGCTCGTGCTAACAAAAGACTACGCCAGGCATAACTGCGTCGATCCGGCCAATTGGCGGCAAAAATCAATGCATCATAATTAAATTTTGGCGTACGGCGACACCAAACAGGAAATCGTAGGTCATAACAAATCATCATTGCCAGTTTCCATCCTTTGTAAGATAGTATAACTTGATTTTTTCCGGCAGTATAATGCTGTTGTTCTCCTGCTAGTGTAAACAAATGCTTTTTATTGTAAGATATAACTTCTCCATCAGGCGAAACAGCGCTGAGTCGATTAAAAAACTTATTGTTTTCTTGAACCATATAACTACCGACTATTGTAACACCACAGGCAGAAGCCTGGTGTTTCATCCATGCCAGCGGATCATACCCTGGCAACGTTGCAATACTTGTATTCATGCTAAATCCGGTAGTAAACATTTCCGGCAATACCACCAAATCAGTAGAATGAATGGTAGAAATTTTTTTTTCAAACATGGAATAATTTGCCTCTGGATTTTCCCAATGCAAGGCTGTTTGAATGGCAGTAATATGAAGCGATTCCATGCTTTTAAATTTTCATCAATTTTTCGGCTGCTTTCTCTAACGTTTCATCTTGTTTTGCAAAACAAAAACGCAAACATTTTGTATCATGATGATTATTAAAAAATACAGAAAGTGGAATGGGAGCAACACCTATTTCAACCGTCATACGACGTGCAAAATCCACATCTTTTTCATCGCTTATTTTAGTGTACCCCAGCACCTGAAAATAACTGCCATGCACTGGTTTAATATCAAACCGTGAGCCTTTAATTAATTGGCGGAAGTAATCACGTTTTTGCTGATAAAACTGCCCTAATTCCACATACAGTTGTTTATCCTTTAAAATTTCTGCATACGCTTGTTGAATGGGTGTATTTACAGAAAACACATTGTACTGATGCACTTTTCTAAACTCCGTCATCAAATTTTCGGGAGCCAAAACATAGCCTATTTTCCATCCGGTGGTATGATAGGTCTTTCCAAATGAAGAAACAATAATGCTACGTTTGGCCAACTCCGGAAAACGTGCTACACTTTGATGTTCAACATTGTCGAAAACAATATGCTCGTAAACTTCGTCGCTTATAACAAGAATGTCTTTCCCTTTTAATATTTTTTCCAGTTTCTGCATATCGGCAGCTGAAAGAATAGAGCCTGTGGGATTGTGGGGGGTGTTAATGATTATAGCCCGGGTTTTTTGATTAATCAGTTTTTTTACATGCTCCCATTTCACTTGAAAGGTAGTGTCGTCTAATTGAACAAACTTCGGAATACCGCCATTAAGTTCAATGGCAGGCACATAACTATCGTATGCTGGTTCAATCACAATCACTTCATCGCCTTCTTTTACAAATGCGGCTATGGCTGTAAACAAGGCTTGTGTAGCACCGGCAGTAATGGTTATTTCTTTTTCCGGATGATATTGAGCGCTGTATAGCGTTTCGGTTTTTTCGGCAATGGCTTCCCTTAGGTTCATCAATCCTTGCATGGGCGCATATTGATTGTAGCCGTTATTCATGGCTTTTGTAACCAGTTCAACTAGTTTGGGATTTACATTAAAATCCGGAAATCCCTGAGCAAGGTTGATGGCGTTGTGCTCTTTGGCCAACGCACTCATAATGGTAAATATGGTAGTTTTTACACGGGGAAGCTTTGATTCAATATTTCCATTAAACAACATAACCATTAAAATAGTTTATTAAATAAACAATGCCCGATATAATTCTTCAACTTTGGCTACACCCACAATTCGGATTGTATATTTTGAAGTATCTAATCCTTTGAGATTAAATCGGGAAATAAATATTTTTTTAAATCCTAACTTTTGGGCTTCAGCAATGCGTTGTTCAATTCGATTTATGGGTCGTACTTCGCCGGTTAAGCCTACTTCTGCAGCAAAACAAATATCTGAAGGCACCGGAATGTTCTCGTTTGAAGATAATATGGCACTTACTACCGCCAAGTCCATGGCCGGGTCTTCTACTTTTATTCCTCCGGTAAGGTTTAAAAACACATCTTTTATGCTGAGCTGAAATCCACAACGCTTTTCCAACACAGCCAATAACATATTTAATCTACGTAAATCAAAACCGGTGGCTGAACGTTGTGGGGTGCCATATACAGCAGTACTTGCCAACGCTTGAATTTCCAGCAATATGGGGCGTATGCCTTCCATGGTTACACAAATAGCCGTTCCACTTAAGGTTTCTTCTTTTTGCGATATGAGAACTCCGGATGGATTTTCAACTTCACGCAGTCCGTCGTTTACCATTTCGTATATGCCAATTTCAGAGGTTGCTCCAAAACGGTTTTTCGATGCCCGGATAATGCGGAACAGATGATTGCGGTCACCCTCAAACTGTAATACCACATCTACCATATGCTCTAAAATTTTTGGACCGGCAATGGAACCGTCTTTGGTAATGTGGCCAATGATAAAAACCGGAATTCCGGTGGTTTTCGCCAATTTCAGCAAATGGGCGGTACACTCTCTGATTTGTGATACACTACCTGCTGACGATTCGATCAACGAAGTATATAGGGTTTGAATGGAATCTATGATTAGTAAGTCCGGACGCTTTTCGGATAGAATTTGCAAAATATTTTCAAGTACTACCTCCGTTAAAATATAACACTGCTGATTTTGAATACCAATACGTTCTGCCCGTAACTTAATTTGTTGTTCACTTTCCTCGCCGCTTATATACAAAACCTGTTGGCCAGTAAGACGTAAGGCCATCTGTAACAACAATGTGCTTTTTCCAATACCGGGTTCTCCTCCCAATAAAATCAAGGAACCGGGTACAATTCCTCCGCCCAATACCCGGTTTAGCTCTTTATCAGTGGTATCTACTCTATCTTCTACGGAGTAGGTTATGGAAGCAATCGGCTGTGGTTGATTTTTTTTATTTTGAGATATTCCAGCAAGCTGGCTCGAAGGAGATTTTGAAATGATCTCCTCAACAAACGTGTTCCATGAACCACACGATGGACATTTGCCTACCCATTTGGCAGACTGATATCCACAAGATTGACAAAAAAAGGTAGTTTTAGCCTTCGCAGAAGCCAAGGAAAAATTTTGTTTTTAGATATTAGATATTGGTAAAATCGCGTTGAACAACGCCCAGGCCATCAACAGAAACAGCAATAATCAATGCTTCCGGATCACAACGCACAATGGTCCATTTATGATTGTAATTTAGAGGATATTGACCCGGCACATCTTGCAACCCTTTAATATCTAAATACCGGTGATCTATTTCGGCAGTGGCAGTGTAAGTGCCGGTATCAATGATGGCAGCATTCAGGTCTTTAAAAATTACTGTTCCGTTACTATTAAAATTAAACTCCACAACATTTACACTTGGATCCAATTGTACCAAACGCCACGTGCCTGTTTGTAATACATCTTCGGTATTTCCTAGGCAACCAGATGACAAAAGGAGGATAATGGTTACTACACAAATTGCTAAAATATTTTTCATATTCCGGGTCAATTTTTTTCAAAAATAACAAATCCGGTTGAAATTACGGCAAAAATACAGAACACAGGAAAGAATTAACATGGTTTTAATTTTTGTAGAATTCCGGTTGACGAATACCCCGGTTCAAAAGGAAGAATCTTTACCTGGCCACCGTAAGATTTAACAAAGTCGGCTCCTGCCACCTTTTCTATGGTATAATCGCCTCCTTTGGTTAAAATATTGGGCTTTACCAATTCAATTAATCTTATTGGCGTGTCTTCTTCAAATAGCACTACTGCATCTGTGCAATGAAGCGCTGCTAATATTCGTGCTCGATCATGTTGATTATTAATAGGCCTACCGGCACCTTTTAATCGCTGAACGGATTCATCCGAATTTAATCCGACAATAAGCCTGTCTCCCAACGAACGAGCTTTTTCTAAATAACTAATATGTCCGGGATGAAGCAAGTCAAAACATCCATTTGTAAAAACGATTACTTCGTCTTTAAACCGCCACACAGCTAGTAAATGCATTAATTCATTTTCAGAAACTATTTTGTTGGATGTGTCCATGCATTCTGAATTACGAGCGGTTATATACCGGCAAAAGTACAAACGAAATTATACCTAAAATTAAAATTAACAGGGTTTGTGATGCCCAAATAATCCAACCTAAAGCCAAACCTGTACCTGGATCAATATTCCCAAAAACAGGGATATTTAATACTGCGGCTACAATTACTGGAAAAACACCAATTCCACCCGGTACAATGGTAATTGCCAAAGAACCAAACACCAATACTGTAAGGCCAGCAAGCCAAGACAGATTTGACGTTGCTGGCAACGAGTAAAAACACACATAGGTCATAAAAAAATACATGGCCCAAATAAACAAGGTATGAAAAGAAAATTCTATTGGATTTTTTACCCGGATTATAGATTTCAATCCCTCCCAAAATCCTCGCAATAAACCCTGAATTTTTAAAAAAAACTTTCCAAAATATGGATGATTGCGAAGCAAAAACAACAAGCCAAAAATAGCAGCTCCCAAACCTAATATTATCCACTTCAAATTTTTAGTTAAAAAAGAAGGTTCTTGTTTGGAAACATCCAGCCCTTCAGCAGAACGTAAGTTATGAAAGTTTTGTAAAATAGGATCGATGTAATCAGCCATCAACAAAAACGTAAATCCAAAAAATAACAAAAGCATCAGTAAATCCATCACCCGCTCAGCAACTACGGTTCCAAAGGTTTTTTCAAACGGAATTTTTTCATATTGTTGTAAAATGGCGCAACGGGTAATTTCGCCCAAACGAGGTACTGCCATGTTGGCAAAATACATATTCATCACTGCAAAAAACAGGTTGGGCACACGAGGCGTGTATCCAAACGGATAAATAATAAGCCGCCAGCGTAATGCCCTGCTGAAATGGCTGAGTGCTCCCAGTAAAATGGAAAATACAAGCCAAAAATAGTTCGCCTGTTCAATGCTGGTCCAAAATTTTTGTTTATCGTTTTCAGCCATATTGTGCCAAAACCAAACAATCACTGCTAAGCCCAGTGAAATGAACAGCAAAATCTTCAATACAGATATAACTTTCTTTTTCAACTCAGGCTTTTAGCTGATTGGTGGTTTCATCTGGAAATATAACTGCCGGTACATGCAATTTGGCTTTTTCTGCATCCATCCACGCATAAGATAGAATCAAAATAATATCCCCAACCTGAACACGTCGGGCTGCCGCTCCGTTCAAGCAAATAACGCCACTTCCACGAGGGCCTTTAATTACATAGGTTTCAAAGCGTTCGCCATTGTTGTTGTTTAAAATATGTACTTTTTCATTTTCAATCAGGTTGGCGGCTTCCATCAGGTTTTCATCAATGGTAATGCTACCAATATAATTAAGATTGGCTTCGGTAACTTTTACCCGATGGATTTTGGATTTTAACACTTCAATCATCATGGTTCAAAGGTAGTTTTTTTCATGAAATGGTAACACAACACATTGAACGGGAATTATTCAGCTAAAGAAAGTATGTTCGATGAATCAAGTAGTTTAATAATACATACTGCGAGAAAAAACCAAGCAGATAGCCTAGCGCTACCTCTGAAACATTATGAGCTTTTAATTGCAGCCGAGCAAAACCGGTTAACCCACCGGCTATAACGGCTCCTACCAAATACCAATCAGAATTCAGGGTAAGTGTTCCGGCCACGGCAGTTAACATTCCGGTTACCCCTCCAATACCGGCCATGTGTACGCTGATTTTTATAAAATTATTTAGAATGAGAATCAACACCATAGTAAAAACCCCGGCTACCATGATGAAGTTAATAGCCATAATTTCATTCACGCTACGAACCAGCCAATATGCCATCATAAAAAATGCTGTACCCAGTAGCAGCGGAATTCTTCGTTCCTGCCGGGTAGGTAAATGAATACTGCTTACTACTTTGGCTATTCGCAATCCTAAAATTGAAAAAACAGGAAACAAAAATGTAAATACCAAAAAAACCAAGTAAATAAACCATGCCAATGAAGGGGGAACTATCATTCGATAGATATCATTGCCATTAAGTACAATGGCTATACCTATCAAAGGCATGTATAGCGGATGAAAAATGTGAGAGATTATCCCGGCCAGTCGGTTCATTATTTCAATTCTTTGCGTAAACGGGCTACCGGTATTTCTAATTGTTCGCGATACTTAGCAACAGTACGACGTGCTATGTTATATCCTTTTTCTTTTAGAATTTCTGCCAACTTTTCGTCTGTAAGTGGCCGGCGCTTGTTCTCATTTTCAATACACTCCTGTAATATCTTTTTTACTTCACGGGTAGAAACTTCTTCTCCGCTTTCGGTTGAAAGCGATTCAGAAAAAAATGATTTGAGTAAAAAAGTACCAAAGGGGGTTTCAATGTATTTGCTATTAGCCACTCTTGAAATTGTAGAAATATCTAATCCCACTTGGTCGGCAATATCTTTCAATATCATGGGTTTTAACTTTGTTTCATCGCCGGTTGCAAAATATTCATATTGGTATTGTAATATGGCGCCCATCACAGCCATCAAGGTTTCCTGCCGTTGCTTGATAGCATCTATAAACCACTTGGCCGCATCCAATTTTTGTTTTACAAACAAGATGGCTTCCTTTTGGCTTTTGTCTGCATTCTTTTTGTTTTTCGAAAATCCTTCCAACATTTCTGCATACGTTTTACTAACCCGCAGTTCTGGAGCATTCTTTGAATTCAGAGTAAGCTCCAATTTACCATCGTTGTTATAGAGAATAAAATCAGGAATTATGGCTTGAGTAGTTTTTGAAGATGGAGCTACTGCACTCCCCGGCTTAGGATTTAGGTGCAAAATTTCGTGAATGGTCTTTTTAAATTCTTCATCGTCTAAATTTAACCGGCGTTGAATTTTATCATAGTGCTTTTTTGTAAATTCATCAAAAAACTTTGACAACACTTGTATGGCTAATTGGGTATAACGATTGGGATTTTCTTTTTTGCGAAGCTGTATAATCAGGCATTCCTGCAAATTACGGGCACCTACGCCTGGTGGATCAAAATCTTGTACTACTGCTAGTATTTTTTCAAGCTCTTCTTTCGTGGTCTCAATATTCATGGAAAATGCCAGGTCATCCACCATGCTTTCTACATCACGCATCAGGTAACCATCATCATCTATGTTGCCGATAATATGGCGAGCTAACTGCTGTTCATGGGGGGTTAAATTCCGTAAACCAATTTGGTCAACCAAATGTTCCTGAAAACTCACTCCGGCCGAGAAAGGTATTTCCCGGGTTTCTTCATCCGGCCCGTAATTATTTACTTGAGTTTTATAGTATGGATAGTCATCGTCGTTGAGATAATCATTAATGTCTATATCTTCTGTCTTTTTTTCAAGTTCACGAGCCTCATCCGTCATTTCAAAATCATCCTCGTAAGTCAGTTCTTGTTCGTTTTCAGCAGGCTCTTCACCACCTTCTTCAAGTGCCGGGTTTGATTCTAATTCTTCTTTTATTCGCTGTTCCAAAGCGGCAGTTGGTACCTGCAACAATTTCATCAATTGAATTTGTTGCGGTGAAAGTTTTTGTAAAAGTTTCTGTTGTAAACTTTGTTTTAACATATATTACTTATCTCCCAATGCATTGATAGTAGCACAAAGCTAAAAATAGTAAAAAAACTACAGTTTTATTTCGTTTAAATTAATTAACATTCCATGTATATTGCAATCAGAAAATTTTTTCATGAAAAACGAAAAAAAACTTTTTTTATTAGATGGGTATGCGCTGGCGTATCGGGCATATTTTGCCTTTATCAATAATCCTAGAATAAATTCCAAAGGATTAAACACATCAGCGATGTTTGGATTTACTAACCTGCTAATGGATGTATTAAAGAAACAAAAACCCACTCATATTGCAGTGGTATTTGACCCACAGGAAGAAACTTCAGAACGAAACGATGTCTATGAGTTTTACAAAGCTAACCGTCAGGAAATGCCGGAAGATTTGCAAAAATCACTCCCCTACATCGCTAAAATAATCGAAGCATTTCGTATTCCCCTCATCATTAAAGAAGGCTATGAAGCTGATGATGTAGTAGGCACCCTGGCCCGCCAAGCTGAAAAAAAGGGGTTTACTACTTACATGATGACCAGCGACAAAGATTATGGTCAATTGGTTACAGAACACACATTCTGGTATAAACCCGGACGGATGGGCAGTCCGGATGAAATATTGGGAGTAAAAGAGGTTTGTAAAAAATTTGATGTAGATAGCCCGGCACAAGTTATTGATTTGCTTGGATTGATGGGCGATTCTTCGGACAACATTCCCGGTATCCCGGGCGTTGGTGAAAAAACTGCATTGAAGTTGCTCAAAGAATTTGGTTCGGTAGAAAACCTTTTAGCCAATACGGATAAATTATCGGGAAAACTACGTGAAAAAGTAGAACAACACGCTGAATTAGCCCGAATTTCAAAACAACTGGCCACCATCATTACCGATGTGCCGATTGAATTGGATGAAAAAGCTCTTGAAGTAGAAGAACCTGACAAAGAAAAACTGCGAGAAATTTTTACTGAGTTGGAATTTCGTACCCTAAGCGAGCGAATTTTGGGTGAAAGTATTAGTGGAACAATCACACCTTCTAACGGAACACAAATGGGCCTGTTTGATGAAACAACGGCATCAAATGTAAATTCCGAATCAGAAAACCCATCCACTATTCGGGCTTTTAAAACCCTTCGCGATATCAAGCATCAATACTTTATAGTGAATGATGAAAACTGGCAGCAGGAATTGCTGCATGAATTAATACAGCAAAATGAAGTTTGTTTTGATACCGAAACCACATCGCTTGACGCGCTGCAAGCCGAATTGGTGGGTATATCTTTTTGTTTCAAACCCCACCAGGCATTTTATATTCCTTTGCCAGAAAACCGTAATGATACCCTTAAAATCCTCCAACGTTTTGAACCCTTCTTTTCGAATGGCGCAATTCTAAAAATTGGACAAAATATTAAATACGACCTAACGGTTTTGGCTAATTACGGAATAGAAATCAACGGTCCTTTTTTTGACACCATGCTGGCTCATTATCTAATTCAACCCGAAATGCGTCACGGCATGGATTTTTTAGCCGAAACGTACTTAAACTACAAACCCATTGCTACCGAAGAGTTGATTGGTGCCAAAGGGAAAAAACAAAAAAGCATGCGGGATGTTCCTGTGGAAGATGTTGCCGAGTATTGCAACGAAGATACAGATGTAACCCTGCAATTGAAAAAGATATTTTCTCCCCAATTAAAAGAAACTAAAACCGAAGAACTCTTTAAAACCGTTGAAATGCCTTTGGTTCCTGTTTTGGCACGAATGGAACGCGAAGGGGTTCGAATTGATGCTAAATATCTGAAAACATATAGCCAGGAACTTGAAAAAGAATCGCAGGCTCTTGAGCAAAAAGTGTATGAGCAGGCTGGCGAAACCTTCAATTTGGCTTCTCCACGCCAGCTGGGCGAAGTATTGTTTGAAAAATTAAAGCTTGACCCCAAAGCTAAAAAAACCAAAACCGGACAGTATGCTACCGGCGAAGATGTACTGTTGAAGCTGGCATCCAAACACCCGATTGTACACGACATATTGGAATATCGCGAAATCACCAAACTAAAATCTACTTACGTGGATGCATTGCCTTTGCTCATTAATCCCAAAACAGGACGGATACATACGAACTATATGCAGGCCGTAGCTGTTACTGGCAGATTAAGTTCACAAAACCCCAACCTGCAAAATATACCCATCCGAACAGAACGCGGAAAGAAAATCCGCAAGGCATTTGTTGCACGGGATGAAGAGCATGTATTACTTTCAGCAGATTATTCACAGATTGAACTTCGCTTAGTGGCTGAAATGAGCGGTGATAAACATATGATTGAAGCCTTTCAGCAAGGTAAAGACATTCATACAGCAACTGCTGCCAAAGTATATAACGTGGCTGAAAGTGAGGTAACCAAGGAGATGCGGCACAAAGCCAAAAGCGTAAACTTTGGAATAATCTATGGCCAGGGAGCGTTTGGTTTAGCAGAAAATTTAGGTATTTCTCGTACAGAAGCAAAAGAAATCATCGAAAATTATTTTAAGCAATTTCCCGGTATCAAAAAATACATGGAAAAGCAAATGGCATTTGCCCGAGAACACGGATATGTTGAAACACTGTTAGGACGTAAACGTTACTTGCCCGATATTCATTCAGCTAACCAAACGGTTCGTGGTTTTGCTGAGCGCAACGCCATAAACATGCCTTTGCAAGGTACTGCTGCCGATATGATAAAGCTGGCCATGATTCGGGTGGATGAATGGCTGCAAAAAAAACAATTAAAATCCCGCATGATTCTTCAAATACACGATGAGTTGATATTTGACGTTCACAAAAGTGAAGTAACGTTATTAAAAAAACATGTACAAGAAATCATGCAACACGCCCTGCCTCTAAAACATGTTCCCATCGTAGCCGAAGTAGGCGTAGGCCCCAACTGGTTGGAAGCTCATTAATCATTTTGCCGTCAAAGAATTTCTTAGTTTATTCTATTTTTTCTATTTGTAGATTCATTATTAATTATAGGTTGTAATGGTTCCGCAAGCTATTTTCCGGAAGAAAAAGCAATATCTTCCAACACCTGCCATTTCTGGCCTTCAAATTTCAATAAGCTCATAGAAGTAAAAAAGCAAATTGCTTCAAAAGGAATGTATTGATTGAAATAATCCCGGGCAGCATTGAATTGGGCTTCATTCCAGTCACGGTTGCCAATGGTAATATGCGGAACAAAGGGTAATTTTTTGTTCTTTTTATTTTTTAATTCTAAAACGCATTCAAAATGCGTTTTGATAGATTGTTGAAGCAGATTAAGTTTTTCATTGGGTTCAGGTTTAATATATAGTACTTTTTTTCCAAATGTTCCGTACCCATTGAGGTGCAATTTGATGGGTTCATTCCATGTAAAACTTCTCAAGGCAGCAATCACCCGCTGGTCATCCGTAAACCAAAACGGAGGTATTAACGTAATATGTGCCGGAGCTTTTAAACAGGCTTTGGAACCAAACTTTTTGGCAATGAGTTGTTTAAATGCTTCTACCCTGCTAAGCACTGGTTCGGGTAAAACCAACGCAACAAAATAGGTGTGTTGATGAAATCCCATTATGCCCCAATATGCTTTCGAATAGCTGCAGCAAAGTTTAATACATCTTCCTCAGTGGTGTCAAACGAACACATCCAGCGTACTACATTGTAATGTTCGTTAAACACATAAAAGAAATATTCTTGTTGCAATGCTGGTGTAATTTCTTTGGGAATAATCGCAAAAATTCCATTTGATTGAACCTGGTTTAATACCTGTATCCCTGGAATATCTTTTACCTTTTGATAGAGTAATTGAGCCATCTGATTAGCCTGTGTGGCATTTCGTTTCCATAAATCGTTTTCCAAATATGCAATAAACTGCGCACTTACAAAACGCATTTTAGAATTAAGCTGCATGTTTTGTTTTCGATAGTATTTCGCCTCGGCAGATAATTCGGGATTAAAAAAGATCACGGCTTCGCCCATCATCATTCCATTCTTGGTTCCTCCAAATGATACCACATCCACTCCCAAATCTCTTGTAAATTCTTTGAAAGATACTCCTAATGATACAGCGGCGTTGGCAATGCGGGCCCCATCCATATGCACTAACAGGTTATTGGCATGACAAAAATCACAAATGGCTTTGATTTCATCCACAGTATATACTGTTGCAAACTCTGTACTCTGTGTAATAGATACTACCCGGGGTTGTACCCGATGTTCATCATTCAACCAGGTAAGATGTTGTGCAATTTGTTGAATACCAAACTTTCCCTGTTCTGTTTTTAAAGGAATTAGCTTGCTTCCTGTATTCTTTTCCGGGGCGCCACATTCATCTTCATAAATATGGGCATATTCTGAACAGAGAATAGATTGCCAAGAACGAGTAAGGGTTTTTAACGCCAGCACATTGGCCCCGGTTCCGTTAAACATAAAATACACGTCAATGTTGTTGCCAAAATAGGCTTCCAACAATTCTTTTGCTTTACTTGTATATTTATCATTACCGTAAGCAAAGGTATGTCCAACGTTGGCTGCTTCTATTGCTTTTAAAATTTCGGGATGGACCCCCGAATTATTATCACTGGCAAAGCTTTTTTTATAGTTCATATTATCAGATTTTAGATTTAGTTAGTATGTTTGAAAACTTGATACTTTGCGATGAAAATACAAAAAAGCCTGTTTACGTTTCTGATTTTTATACTGCTTTTATCAGTTACAAATACTTTGCTGTGGGGGCAAACTGACTCACTGCTTGAAAATGTAACTACAAATACTGATACTGTACCGGATACATTGCACCAATCAGAAGCTCCAGCTTTTCGTATATCTGGCACCGGTGTTACTTTTCAATCAATACTACGCGGAATGTTGGGTATAATTTTTCTTTTATCGCTTTCGTTTTTGTTTAGCTCCAAGCGTTCTTCCGTTAACTGGCGTTTAGTAATTTCAGGTATTCTAATTCAAATCATCATTGCCATATTGGTACTAAATGTTCCGATTTTTAAAGATGTGTTAGAGTGGATTAGTGCGGGTTTTTTAAAAATATTGTCGTTCACCTCCGAAGGAGTAAAATTTTTATTTGGCTCATTTCGCTTTGGGCAACAACTGGTAGAAGAACCTTTGGTCAACTTTGCTATAACTATTTTACCTACGGTAATATTTTTTTCTGCACTTACCAGTTTATTGTTTTACTTCGGCATACTTCAAAAAATTGTATATGCCCTGGCCTGGCTAATGAAAAAAACCATGGGCCTGTCTGGCGCTGAAGCACTGGCCGCTTCCGGTAATATCTTTTTGGGACAAACCGAGGCGCCCTTATTAATTAAACCATACATTGAAAAAATGACACGGTCTGAAATTATGTGCCTTATGACCGGAGGTATGGCCACCATTGCCGGTGGGGTATTAGCTGCATATGTAGGATTTTTAGGCGGTGATGATCCGGTTCAACAAATGTTTTATGCCAAACACCTCATCACCGCATCTGTAATGTCCGCTCCTGCAGCCATTGTAGCTTCTAAAATATTAGTACCAGAAACCGAATCATATTCCCATGAAATGAAAATCTCCAAAGAAAAAATCGGTTCCAATTTTCTGGAAGCTATTAGTAACGGCACCACAGACGGATTAAAATTAGCAGTTAATGTTGGAGCCATGTTGTTAGTATTTATTGCCATGGTTACCATGTTTAATTTTTTACTGGAAGGTGTGATTGGCTATTATACCGGACTCAATACAGAAATTGTGGAAGCAACGAGTGGCCGTTATTCGGGTTTAAACCTTCAGTTTATTTTAGGTTACATTGGTGCTCCAATTGCATGGATGCTGGGTGTTCCCAATGATGATATGCTGGTAGTAGGCCAACTTCTAGGGCAAAAAACCGTACTCAATGAATTTTATGCCTATACGCAAATGGGAGCTTTAAAAGCAGCCGGCGCTTTTACCCATGAAAAATCATTGGTGATGACCACCTATATCCTTTGTGGGTTTGCCAATTTTGCTTCCATCGGTATTCAAATTGGAGGTATTGGTTCTCTGGCTCCCTTACGTAAAGAAACGTTAAGCCAATTGGGGTTTCGGGCGATGATAGGAGGAACTATTGCTTGCCTGCTTACTGCTACTGTGGCTGGTATGTTTTATTAATCTCCAGTTCTTTGCAATAAAACCATTATCCCTATTGCTCCAAAAATTTCCTTTCATTTTTCAATACCTTTGCTCCATGCAAAATCGGCGTGTTTTTTTTAGAGATTATGGACAAATTGCTTATAAAAAAGCATGGGACATTCAAATGGAATTATTTCAGCAAATTGTACAACAAAAATTAAATAATCGTGAATTGCCAGCCGAAAAACAAACGCCTACTCCAAACTACTTGCTTTTTTGCGAACACAATCATGTTTACACGCTGGGAAAAACAGGTATGTTAGAAAATTTATTGCTTAACAACCAGGCATTAAAAGAAAAAGGGATTGAATTCTTTCATATCAACCGGGGGGGCGATATTACTTACCATGGGCCAGGCCAACTTACCGGCTATCCCATATTTGATTTGGATAATTTTGAAAGCGATATTATCAAGTTTATGCGGAACATGGAAGAAGCCATCATTCGTATGCTAGCGGAATTTGGACTGAAAGGCGACCGCATTCAAGGATTAACCGGCGTATGGCTGGATGCTAATAATCCGCTAAAGGCGCGTAAAATTTGTGCTATGGGAGTTCACACCAGCCGCTGGGTAACTATGCACGGGTTCGGATTAAACATCTCAACTAACTTAGATTATTTTGGTTACATTATACCTTGTGGTATTCAGGATAAAAGTGTTACCTCTATGGAAAAAGAAATCGGACCGGTGGATGTAAATGACGTAAAAAAGTTAGTTCGTGAAAAATTTGCAGAAGTTTTTGGTTTTTCATGGGCTGAAGAAGAATAGCTTAACGCTTTTTGGCAGAAAGGGCTGATAACCATTCGGTAAACGTTTTTGGCGAGTCTGACTCAGGCTTAACTGGTGGAGTGTAGGTAGTATCTTCAGGCTCTGGTACATGCAACAAAGTTTCCTGAACAAACGATGCAACTTCAGGTGTTTCTTGTGTAGTTTCTTCATGAACCGTATCAGCTTCCATTGGTTCTGAAATCTCAGCAACAGTTTCTGTTGATTTTGGTTCAACCTCCGCTTGTGTTTCTACCTCATTTGTCGGAATATTAACTTCTTCTAACGGCTCTTTTTCTAATTCTTGAGATTTTACTTCCGAATCGGTTGAAGATTCAACATTTGATTCTCCCCGAAGTTCACGCAACCGTTCATTTAAAATTCGCAAATTTTCTTCACGGCTACGAGTCTGCTCTATGGCCTTAAGGATTTCTTTTTTCTTTTCTTCTGCATTAAATGTTTCTAAAGTAGATGAAGGATTTACAGAGGGAACTGATGGTAAAGTAACATTCAAGGGTTCTGGCTTAGGATCTGCTTTTCGTGGAGCCTCCTGAACTTGTACCGGTGGCTCTGGAACTACGGGCGGAATTTCAGGGGTAGTTGGTGTTGGTATACTTGGTTCTGGTGTAGCTTCAGGCTTTGGATCTGCATTGATGGCAACACCTTTGTTTGCAACCTTATTTCGAAAAACAACATGATCCTTTGCTTTTTCTTCAACGTTGGGAGTATGCGTTGATTGTACACGAATTTCACCCAACGGATTTTCAGTTTGCTTTTTCTTTCTGTTTTTCAGCCGTACTACAATTATGATAAGTAATACTACAAACAACACTAGTGCGCCACCAGCCAAACCAAGCAACATTTGCAAATCTGCGTCTTGTTGTATTTTTTCTAACCAGTTTGCTGCCATGGCAGTGATTTACTGTGCATAAAAATACATCTTTTTTTATTGTATCCAGTTTTTTTATAGCTTCAATACAATTCTTTAGGCTAGCAAAAAACTTTTCTGTTTTTTCAGCATATCATCAAATAAACAACGCCATAAAGCTAGTTCTTAAACTTTGTTTTAATAAACTTTTGGCAATGGCTAAATAATGTTGTTTTTTTACATTCCTATAGCTTGCACCAAATAGATTTATGATTGTCAGGCTTTTTAAAAACAATCAGGTTGCTGGATTAATTTTTTTATTAGTGTTTCAGATTCTGATCTATCTGAATGCATTAACTCATTCACCACCTTCTGTTGAACCGGCTAACCTACCTGATCTTTACAAATCATTTATTGCTTCATGGATGAACGATTCTCTTGTTTTAGCATTGGGTTCATTTGTGCTTATAACGTTGCAAGCATTGTTGTTTAATTATTTAGTAGTTCAAACCGGAATTTTGGGAAAACCTACCTACATGCCTGCCTTTGTTTTTGTATTGATCTGTTCTCTTTTACCTGAAAACCTTTATATGAATCCGGCCACCCTTTCCAACATTTTTGTTTTGTTCGGTCTCATAAGCACTTGGGAAATAGCCAGAAAGCCAGTAGCTATACCTCCGGTTTTTACGGGAGCTTTTCTTCTTTCGGTTGGTTCATTTATTTATCCTCCACTATTGTTTTTACTTGTTTGGCTTTTGATAGCACTTGGTATATTGTCAAATGCTACAGTAAAAGATGTGGCAGTATTACTGATTGGTTTTTTTATTCCTTACCTCTATATGTTTACGGCTTATTTTTGGTTGAGCACACCGGAAGATTTTCTTACCACTTTTTTTGTCAAACCCTTCGGATTACCCGACTACCGACTAAAGTTCCGCATTACGGAATATATCTTGTATGCAGTAATTGTAATTACTATGGGCTTTAGTTTTATGCATTACCTACTCACGGCTCACTTTTATAAAATGGTTCAAAAAAGAATGTTTCAAGTATTGGGATACCTTTTACTAACTGTTATTATAGCTGGGGCTTTTTATAACTTATTTCAAAAACACCACTTGGTATTGTTGGGCTTCCCGATGTCAGTTTTCCTTTCGTTTTATTTTTTACAGCTTAAAAAAAACTGGATTGCAGATTTAATCATTCTATCCATTTTTACACTGATAATTATTTTGCAATTTGATTATTTCTGATTCCCGCTAAAAATTTCAATACCTTTACTGCAAAATTCTATTCTGTGAAATTTGGTGTAATTACGTTCCCCGGCTCTAATTGTGATCAAGACATAATTTATGTGTTGAAAAACTTACTGAATGTGCAGGTAATAAACCTGTGGCATAAAGATCATGGTTTGCAGGGTTGCGATTTTATTATTTTACCTGGAGGATTTTCTTACGGCGACTACCTGCGTTCTGGAGCCATAGCTCGTTTTTCTCCCATCATGCAAGAGGTGATTCAATTTGCTAACAAAGGCGGATATGTAATGGGAATTTGTAACGGGTTTCAAATTCTTACCGAATCGCATTTATTGCCAGGCGCATTATTACATAACCACACCCAAAAGTTTATTTGCAAAAACGTACACATACGGGTAGAAACTACCGATAGCCTAATTACATCACATGCGCAAAAAGGGCAGGTGCTTCAAATTCCCATAGCCCATGGCGAAGGGCGTTTTTATGCAGATGCTGACACGATCAAATCCATTGAAGATAATGACCAGGTACTATTTCGCTATTGCACCCCTGAAGGAAAAATTACCGACGAATCAAATCCCAATGGCGCAGTGAACAATATCGCCGGAATATGCAACAAACAACGTAATGTATTTGGCATGATGCCTCATCCAGAACGCTGCTCAGACATACACCTCCACAATACAGACGGCAGAATTTTATTTGAATCAGCAATCAATGCATTAGTGGGGTAATGTAGATTTTGTTCTTTTGCACCTCATTAAGGACTTCTCAACAATTGCAAAACAATTTTTTACTGCATTCATTTACACTTGCAAGCATTACACGCTTGCTGAGTTTCAAATCCTTTTGAACTGCACCCGGAATAACTGATTTTAATACAGGTATTGGTTTCTTCATCAAAAAACCATCGTTCAAAGTACGCCATACAGGTTTCGCCTTGTGGCACTTGTTCAGCACAAGCTCCTCGTGACGATGGGCAATAACTACAAGAGCTTAATAGTAAGCAAATGATAAGAAGAAAACCCCAATTTATTACCTGCATAATAAATAATTGAAACATAAATTTAAAAAGCCCGGAAATAACCGGGCTTTTTATCATATTAAAACAATTCGTGAAATTATTCTTTCACTTCAGCTAGCAAAGCATCCAGCTCTTCTTCGCTTAGGTTGTCAAGATCACCAATCATTGCCCCACTGGCAACTACTTTATCCATCACTATGGATGCTAACTGGGTTACATTGGGACCACTTAACAATTCCATCGTACTAACATCCACACCAAATCGGGCTGAAATGGCGCGACCTAATTCTACGGCAATCAGCGAATCTACCCCTAAGAAGTTAATTCCTCGTGATTTGTCAATTTTCTCAACAGAAAGTTTCAACACACGAGCCAACTCTTCTGCCACTGCATTTTCTAAGTACGCTGTGCGCTCATTTTCGGCAATTACCGATAATTCAGCGGCAAATTCATGTACTTTACTTGCTCCGCCAGCAGCTGATCCTTTGCTTTCTGCCAATTGCTTAAAGCGGGAAGATTGTGCACTCTTTTGATTGATGCTGCTCCAACGAGCCCAATCCACATCAAACATACCCACTTGCACAGGTGTATTTTCAATCACTACTGCCAAACCATCCAATGCTTCCTGCGTCGTAAATCCGTAAATTCCTCCACTTTCAAGTATAGCAGTTACATTGGCATCACGGGCGGCCACTCCAACTTCACCGAGTACTCCTAAGTTGATGGTTGTTGCCTGCATACCATTAGCCCTACGGAAATGTGCAAACTGATCCAAAAATGTATTTGATGATACATAGTTGGCCTGACCACTATTTCCAATCAATGCAGAAATAGAAGAGAATGAAACAAAGAAGTCAAGCGGAATATCCTTCGTGTATTTATGCACATTCAATACCCCACCCACTTTGGCTTGATATGAAGTGATAAAGCGATCCCGATTCATGTCTACAATAAATCCGTCATCAAGCACTACCGCACCGTGAATAATTCCTTTTAGCGGTGGCATTTCAGATTTAATTTTTTGAACCACGTTTGCTACTACCTCTTCGTTGGTAATATCTATCGGTTCGGCATATACCTTGGTTCCCAGTGCCTCCATTTTTCGAATAGCTTCTTTAGCCTCATTGCTCTTAGCGCCACTTCGGCTGGCAAGCACCAACTGCTTTACACCTTTAGATGATAACCATTGTGCAATTTGAAGCCCAAAACCTCCAGTACCTCCGGTAATTAGGTATGTAGCATTGGTATCAATTTGTTTCTTTGGTGCTTTTACCGGTACTTCCACCTCCTGATCACGGAAGTTGATAACCACCTTACCTATATGCTTGGATTGAAGCATAAAATTAAATGCTTCTACCGCATCTTTTGCATCAAACAAGTGTGTATTTACTGCTTTGAAAACCCCTTCTTCATAGAATTTTTCTATATCACGATGTATTTGTTGAACCACTTGCGGACGCTCCATCATCAATCGGTCAACGTCAATACCGTGGAAGGTAATGTTGTTGTTGAACTGCTGCATAGGCAATCCGTTGTTTTCGGTAATATCACGCTTACCGATTTCTACAAATCTACCATACGGTGCCAGCAATTCAAACGACTGGTATAAAGATTCACCGGCAATTGCATTCAACACAACATCCACTCCATAACCGTTGGTATCTGCTTTGATTTGCTTTACATAATCAAGTGAGCGGGAATCGTAAATATGTTTTATTCCCAAATTACGCAAGTATTCACGCTTCTCTTCGCTACCAGCTGTGGTATAAATTTCTGCGCCCACATATTGTGCATATTGAATGGCCGCCAATCCAACCCCACCAGTACCGTTATGAATCAGGATTTTTTCGCCTTTTTGTAATTGTGCCCGGTTTCTCAAGCTATATAAAACAGTCATGTAAGGCACAACCATCAATGCATCTTCAAACTTTATATGTTTGGGTTTACGCAGATAGTAGGTAGGAACAGAAACTACATACGAACGCAAACAACCTTCTGGAGCCGCCAAAATGATTTCTTCGCCCACCTTAAAGTCTTTAACATTAGACCCTACACGGGTAATTACACCAGCTGCTTCGTGGCCTATATTCCGTTCGTAATAAGACCCTTTGGTAGCTTTTTCTGAAAGTTGGCCAATCACTTTCAATCCATCTTTCAGATTCAAACATGCAGCGTAGTTGCGGATTTCAATTTCATCCGGTGCTAACTCTGGCTTTCTTTCAAACTCATCATAATACAAGCTATCCAAACGGCCAATCTGACCAACTTCAAGCGACACCGGAGTATCTGTAGTAACCTTTTTCTTTTCTCCACTGTTTTTGCCCAGCGATGCTGTTTGTAATACACGACTGAAACGATGATTGCCTCGAATAGCAACATCTTCTTCTTTATTACCAGAAACAATCTCTTTTGCCAGTAATTCAAATTCACCATCCGTTGGTGTTTGATTCAGGTCAATTGTTTTGGGTGTTACATTCGGATTTTCATTACCAATTAAATGATTTAATCCCCAAAAAGCAGATGTTTCCAAAGACAATCCTTTATCTCCTTCTGTTACTACCTGCACTCCACGGGTCACAATCACTAATCGTACCTTATCGGCCGGACGATTCTTGGCAATTGCCTTAGCAATGTAAACTACCGGCATGGTTTGATCAACCGCCTGTTCGTAAGAAATATCAGCCCCTTTCCCACTGGCCTCCAAACTCCATGTGTATAACACATGGCTATAAGCATCTGATGCAAATAACTTATGATAATCCTCTTCGTTGGCAGGATTGATTGACAACAGGCCTTCATCATTAACGTAACTGTCGCCTTTGGTTACTATGGTAAAATCAATCCCTTTTTCATTCAATGCCTGTAACAATTCTATGTTGTCATAATCTCCAAATACCAGGTATTTGCCAGATGCATTGGTATTATCATTCGCAGCAAGAGCTTCCAGTTCTTTCCATGCATATTCATAGAACCAATTGTTCATTGTATTGGTTTCTTCTCCTTTGCTGCTGTTTATGGCTTGACAAGTAATACCTTCTAATGAAACCATTACATCGCCATTATCATCAAACAAGATAAGATCTCCTGTAATGGTGTTGTTTGTTACTTCCGTAATTTTACACCAACTCCAACATTCATTTAGTGGGCTGGTGTAGAAAATTACCTCATCAATAGAAACAGGAACAAATGGATTGGGATTGTTGCTGGTATCGCCTACAATAGCAACCATTGACTGGAAACCAGAATCTAAAATGGTTGGATGAAGCAGATATCCGTCTTTATTTCTTATGAGCGATGCATCTCCTTCGATTTTAACCAGTACTTCGTTTTGTCCTTTATGAATTTCTTTTACCCCTTGGAACCATGGGCCATAATTTAATCCCCTGCCTGAAAGCTTGGTATAAAATTCTGCTGCATCTGCACTAACAGAACAACGTTTACGAATCTCTGCGAATGGTACCTTTGGAACTGCTCTTGAAATTGTATCCTTAAGCATTCGTCCGCTGGCATGTAGCGTCCACGGTGAATTATCTTCGCGGAAGCGACTGTATACACTGTATCGTTTGGTTTGAGGGTTATATGTGGTGTGGAACATCTGGATGCGTTTTTCATCCACTACCAACACCTGATTAAATTCCAAATCTTGAAGTGTACAAGCTGCTGTACCAAATTCTTTTTCATGCAAAGCAAGCCCCGCTTCCACATAGGCGGCTCCAGGAATTACCGTCATGCTCTCAATCTTGTGATCGTCCATCCAAGGCATGAAGTACCGGTTAATTTCAACTTCCCAAGCCGGATAAGGCATCCTCATGTTGTTATTCATGAATACATGGCCTGGAACGCCATGCTTGTCTTCAATGGAAGCCAACGACTCTTGCCAGTAAACATCCTTATCCCATGCATATGTTGGAATTTTAATGAATTTTCCTCCCTCAGTGAATATATTCCAATTAATAGAAATTCCTAAAGTATGTAAAGTGCCCAACGAATTAATCATGGTAAACAATTCCGGATCACCCCGACGCAACGAAGGAACGGTGTAGCCTTTTCGTTCGGCTGATGACAAACACTCATTAATGTTGGTACGAAGCACCGGATGTGGGCCTACTTCGAGGAATATTGCATATCCATCATTCACTATCGTTTGTGCTGCTTTAGCGAAACGGACAGGCTGACGCACATTTTGCCACCAATATTCATTGTTAAACTCGGTACCATTCATAATGGTTCCGGTAACGGTTGAATACAAAGGAATTTTTGCTTTTTGCGGATTTACAGATTTCAACGATTCAAGCAACTCATTTTCCAGTGGATCCATTTGGTAGCTATGATATGCCACCTCCACCGTGAGCATTTTATTAAAGATGTTCTGAGGCGTTAATACTTCACTGATTTTTTCTAAGGCAGCACGAGTTCCGGCAATAGTTACCCCATTAAAGGAATTGATAGCTGCAATTGAAATTTCATTTTGTAAGCCCTGCTCACGAATAAGTTTATCAGCCGCTTCTTCTCCCAGTCCTATGGCCAACATAGTTCCTTGCCCTGCAGTCATTTGCTGACAGCGACTGCGGTGATAACTTACCAGCACCCCCTCTTCCAGTGTCAGAGCCCCCGAAACATAGGCTGCAGGCACTTCACCTACCGAGTGCCCCACCACCGCATCAGGCTTAACACCCCAACTTGCCCATAAATCAGTTAATGCCGCTTGAATAAAGAAGTTTCCAGGTTGAGCAATGGCCGTTTCATTCATCCGAGATTCTGCCTCCGGCTTCATCATTTCGTCAAGCAGAGACCATCCAGCAATTTTTTTGAAAATCTCGTCACAGCGATCTATCGTATTTTTAAATACTGGCTCTTTGCTGTATAACTCACGACCCATCGCCCACCATTGTGGCCCCATTCCGGTAAACACATACACCAGCTTCTTATTTTCCTGAGCCTGATTATAAGTTACGCCTGCCAATGCTTCTCCATTGGCATATGCCTCCAGTTTTTCAATCAACTCTTCACGATTACCTGCTACTATTGTAATTCGATTGAGATGATGCGTACGGCGATGAGCCAAGGTGTAAGCAAAATCGGTGAGTGAAACAGGATTGTTTTTTAAATATTCAGCATACTTTTTACATATTCCCTTGAGCGCATTATCACTTTTTGCAGACACCGGAAACAAATATAATTCCTTGTTGTCTTCTGCTTTTTTGTTTTCCAACGCTTTTAAATAATCCCGGGGCGGCTCTTCTAACACCATGTGCCCATTGGTGCCTCCATATCCAAAAGAATTAATAGAAGCCAAAAGTGTTTCGTTATCATCAAATCTTTCAAGCTTTAAAGGAACCTTTAAAGCTAATTCGTCAAAATTAATTTTTGGATTTGCCTTTTTAAAGTGCAAATGAGGTGGAACCTGGCGCTTATTTAAAACCAATGCCGACTTTATGATACCTGCAATACCGGCAGCAGCTTCCAGGTGGCCGATATTTGTTTTTACAGACCCCACAAAAACCTTTTCGTCTTTACTTCTGCCTTCTTTTAATACATTATTCAATGCTGTAATCTCTACCGGGTCTCCAGCTTTTGTTCCTGTTCCGTGAGCTTCTACAAACCGAATCTGTTTGGGATTAATTCCGGCTTTAGCATATACTTCACGAATTAGTGCCTCCTGTGCTTCCGGATTGGGTACAGTAATACCATTGGTTGCTCCATCCTGATTAGAGCCGGTAGCGCGTACACAGGCATATATATAATCGCCATCTTCAATGGCTTTCTTTAAAGGCTTAAAAATAACTACTCCGGCTCCTTCTCCACGCACATACCCTCCGGCATCTTCATCAAATGCTTTACAGCGGGCGTGCTTAGATAAGAATTGGCCTTTACTCATAGCAATGGGATATTCCGGGCGCAACATCACATTAACACCACCAGCCACAGCCATTTCGCTTTCACCCGACCATATACTCATACAGGCATAGTGCGCCGCGACCAATGCAGAAGAACAGGCCGTATCAATGGTTAAAGAGGGGCCTCTCAGGTCAAATGAATACGAAATACGATTGGACAACATTACCATTGTAGATGAGGTTGCTGTATGTTGACCGATCAAATCACGGTTGAGCACCCCCAGTTGCTGCATTTTGTTGTCTAAACAGAATCCGCCAATAAATACAGAGGTTGCAGATCCGCGAAGCTTCTCTTCGGTTAAACCGGCATCTTCAAATGCTTCCCAGGTAGATTCCAAAAGTAACCGCTGTTGCGGATCCAAAATAGCAGCCTCCCGAGGCGACATTCCGAAAAACAATGGATCAAACTCATCCAATTTAACCTTCAAAAATCCCATTTGAGGCTGATGCGTTTTGCCTGGGCGATCAGTGTCCGGATCGTAAAACCGGCGCATATCCCAACGGTCTTCGGGCACATCAATTATACAATCTGTTCCTTCGGCTAAAAGTTTCCAAAAGTGTTCCGGATCTGCGGCACCACCGGGAAAACGAAGTCCCATACCTACAATGGCTATGGGTTCATAGGTTAAGCTTGACGATTTATTCATACGTAATTAACACAATAAAGGCCACAAGGGCAGTATTATTAAGCTGCAAAAATATAATGAAATTCTGTAGTTTAAAAACCAGACCATATCTATAGGCTTACAATAGCTATAATCTTTTGATTGTTAGTTGCTTAATTAGCATTATTTATGGTATTTAACAATAATTGTAAACATCAGCAACCCAACAGGGTTTACATTTATTTATTTTTGCTCAAAATAAAAATTTAACATGTTTGTAAAGCAAATATATACTAGCTGTCTTTCTGAAGCCTCTTATTTTATTGAATCAGAAGGAGAGGCAGCTGTAATTGACCCCATTCGGGAAAGTGATGTTTATCTTGAACTTGCCAAAGAACGAGGTGCAACGATTCGGTATATTTTTGAAACTCATTTTCATGCCGATTTTATCTCCGGCCACTTGGAACTGGCAGAACGCACCGGAGCTACCATAGTTTTTGGCCCGGGAGCACAAACCGGATACCGATCATACATTGCCAAAGACCAGGAAGTGTTTACATTGGGAAAAATAACCTTGGTAGCTTTACACACTCCAGGACACACCCCAGAATCCACTTCTTTTTTGTTGAAGGATGAAAATAGCAAAAACTATGCCATATTCACCGGCGACACCTTGTTTGTTGGTGATGTTGGCCGGCCTGATTTGGCTGTTAAAAGTAATCTCACCCAAAGAGATCTTGCAGGCATGTTATACGATTCTATTCATGAAAAAATCATGCCATTAGAAGACGATCTGTTGGTGTATCCAGGACATGGCCCCGGCTCGGCTTGTGGCAAAAATATCGGCAAAGAAACCTGGAGCACACTTGGCCAGCAACGCAAAACTAATTATGCATTACAACCCATTTCCAAAGATAAATTCATTGAAATATTAACTGAAGGAATTATTCCGGCACCAGAATATTTTAGCATTGCAGCAAATATTAATAAAAGCGGTTACTTGTCTTTAGAAAACATTATAAATAGGGCACTTAAACCTTTAAATTTTGACGAGCTTAAATTTTTAATTGATTCCAGCTGTCAAATCTTAGACACAAGAGAACCTAATGACTTTGAACGCGGATTTATTAGTGGGTCAGTAAACATTGGCTTAAACGGGCAATTTGCCATTTGGGCCGGAACATTGCTTGACTATTTTACCCCCACAGTGTTGGTATGTGAGCCTGGAAAGGAACGCGAAGCGATGATTCGGCTGGCTCGGGTTGGGTTTGAAAATGTAGTTGGATACCTGGAAGGTGGTATTGATGCCTGGAAAAATGCTGGTGGTCGCATTCAAAGCATTGCTTCCGCTGATCCATCTGACATGAAGGGATATTTAAACCAAGGATATGAAATTTTAGATGTGCGCAAACCGGGTGAGTTTGAGGCTGGGCACGTTAAAGGGGCTATCAACATTCACTTGCAAATACTTGAAAAAGAATTATCCCGCTTAGATAAAAACAAAAACTACCTGATACATTGTGCTGGTGGATATCGATCAATGATTGCTTGTTCTATCATGAAAAAGCATGGATTTAGAAATATTATTAACATCTACCGTGGCTTCAACGGAATTCAAGAAGCTGCAGATGTAGAATTGGAAACAGGGACTTGTGAAACTTCAAGACTAATCCAAAAATTACAAGCATGAAAGCAACTACGAAACAACTGATATTTTATATTTTAGGGGGAATAGCGGGCGCATTAGGAGGGTTGTTGTATTGGAAAATAGTCGGTTGTAAAGGAGGAAGCTGCCCTATCTGGTCAAGTCCATGGAAAAGTACATTGGCAGGGCTGGTATTAGGAGCCTTAGGCGGCGGCGCACTATATGATTTCATTGATTATTTACAAAAGAAAAAACAAAACCCCACCCCTTAGTACAACTCCGTGGAAAAAATAAATAGAACCCCCAATAGACTTATTCATGCAACCAGCCCCTACCTTTTACAACATGCATATAACCCGGTTGATTGGTTTGTTTGGGGAGAAGAGGCTTTAGAAAAAGCAAAAAATGAAGACAAGCTTTTAATTGTCAGTATTGGCTATTCTGCTTGCCATTGGTGTCATGTAATGGAAAGAGAGTCTTTTGAAAATGAGGAAGTGGCCTTCTTAATGAACCGTTATTTTATTTCTATCAAAGTGGATCGTGAAGAACGACCTGACCTTGATCATTTATACATGAATGCTGCAATGATTGTTTCGCAGCGAGGGGGTTGGCCACTTAATGCCATTGCTCTTCCAGACGGTAAGCCTGTATTTGCCGGTACATATTTTAGAAAAGAACAATGGATGCATATCCTAAATCATTTTGCCCGACTCTATAAAGAAAGCAAAGAGGATTTGATTGAAATTGCCCATCGAATCAGTAAAGGAATTTATCAATATGACGAAGCCATTATTCGTCGTGAATCAGAACATTCGTTTCATTCGGAAGATTACAAAAATGCTGTTGAAAAAACTTTACAACAAATTGATTTTTGGGAAGGGGGAATCAATAAATCGCCGAAGTTCCCTATGCCGGTTATTTTTAAATTTTTGTTGCAAGCAGCTTTTCTAAACAACGATGTTGAGGCAAAAAAAGCTGTAACTGTTACGCTAAACAGGATGTATCAAGGCGGAATTTTTGACCAAATAGGGGGTGGCTTTGCCCGTTACTCAACCGATGAGCATTGGTTGGTTCCACATTTTGAAAAAATGTTGTACGATAATGCCCAGCTTATTAGCTTGTATTCCGAAGCATGGGCATTTTTGAAAAACCCATTGTACAAAAACTGCATTCATCAAACCATTGCTTTTGTAGAGCGAGAATTAAAATGTAATACTGGAGGGTATTTTTCTGCGCTGGATGCCGACAGTGAAGGAGAAGAGGGGAGATTTTATGTTTGGACATACCATGAAATTGAAGCTCTTTTAGAAAAAGATGCTCCCTGGTTTTGTGCTTATTATGGGGTAGAACCTTATGGAAATTGGGAAGGGAAAAATATCCTACATGTTCGAGCTGAAAATGATATTGGATTTGCTAACGAATGGGGGTTCACACCTGAAGAATTCATTCATAAAAAAGAACACTGCCTTAATATTCTATTAAAAGCACGAGAAAACCGTGTAAAGCCATCGCTTGACAATAAAATTCTAACCAGTTGGAACGGATTATTATTGCGAGGTTATGCAGATGCTGCACGGTATTTGAAAGATGAAAAATATACCCGGCTTACTATTTCGCTGGCTGAATTTTTAGATAAACATGCCATCTATGAAACAAAAGTAAGGCGAAGGCTACATGAAACTGAATTTTACCCAGGGTACCTTGACGATTATTCCGCATTATCTGAGGGTTTTTTAGCTACATATTGGCTTACCGGTAATGAGTATTGGTTGCTCCGCTCTCAAGAAATTGTGTCTTGGGCCTTGAATGATTTTTTTGACCCAGAAACCGGATATTTCTTTTTCACTCCGGAATATGCAGAAAAACTGCCCAACCGATTAAAAGAACTTTCAGACAATGTAATTCCGGCATCAAATAGTATCATGGCTCATCTTTTATTTGACCTTGGTTGCTATTGGGGAAAGTCTGAATGGATCAGGCTGGCAAAAAAAATGCTTCAACAAATTTTTCATGGTGCCTCTAAACAGTGGCCCTATCACGCCAACTGGGCCATGTTGTTGGGAAAATTTACGTATATTAGCGTTGAGGTTGTTATATCCGGACGAAACGCACAAGAAGCTTTTCTTTCTTTTGCCAGCCAATACCGCCCCCTGGTATTGCCCGGATTGGTAACAAATGCACAATCTAACATACCATCGTTTAAAAATCGATTTACAGATTCGCACGATGTGGCGTTTTATATTTGCCAGGGCGAACAATGCAGCCTTCCGATTTACACTATTGAAGAAGCCCTTATGCAAATTAATACGCTACTTAAAAACGCATCCGAATAACCATGAATAAACCCTGGTACAAAGAATGGTTTAATTCTCCTTACTATCATTTACTATACAGACATCGGGACAATGATGAGGCAAAATTTTTTCTAAATAATCTTACAAAAGCGCTTCATCTCACACCTGCACATCATATTTTAGACTTAGCATGTGGGCGAGGAAGACACTCCATTTATCTGAACAGCCTTGGATTTGAGGTAACTGGATTAGACCTTTCTGAAGCAAATATCAGTTATGCCAGCCAATTTCAAAATGAAAGGCTGCATTTTGCTATTCACGATATGAAAGAGGTGTACAAAAATCAAGCTTTTGATGTGATATTGAACCTATTTACAAGTTTTGGATATTTCAAAACCGACGAAGAAAATCAACAAGTAATTTCTTCAGTATTTAAAATGCTTAAACCTGGTGGGTTGTTTGTGATAGATTATTTAAATACTCAATCAATTAAATACGATGAAGGAATAAAAGAATTTGAAATTGACGGTGTGCTTTTTCGAATTAGAAAATATCTTGAAATTGACAGAATCATTAAAGAAATTGAAGTAAAAGATGGTAAAAACCATAGTATCTTTCAGGAAAAAGTAAAAAACTACACCGCCCAAGATCTTTGTAAAATGATAGAATGTACCGGTATGAAGATTTTACATCTATTTGGCAACTATCAATTAACTACCTTTGACCCTGCGCATTCCGACAGAATAATTATTGTTTCATCCCGATGATATACGAGTTTCCATTGGCTGTTTTGTTTTTAGTCTTAGTAGTTTTGCTAAGTGGCGGTTTAATGTGGTGGTTTCATATTCCTAAAAAACAACTAAAGCTACTTCTTTCTTTTAGTGCCGCTTACCTGCTTTCCATTACATTTTCAACGATTCTGCCCGAAGTTTTTGATCATGGCAATAACAATAAATTGCATGCCATTGTTATCTTGGGAGGATTTTTTCTGCAAATCATCCTGGAAGCTTTTTCCCATGGAATTGAGCATGGACACTACCATATTCATCCAGAAAAATCAGCCTTGGGTTATATATTACCACTATCTGCCAGCCTTTATATTCATTCTTTTTTAGAAGGTCTTCCCTTGCATGGAACCAATCCCATAGATAACCCTATATATTGGGGAATTATTTTACATAACATCCCCATAGCTTTTGCTTATGTTACTTTGATGTTGGGGCTGGGTATTAAAAAAAAATTGGCTTGGTTGTTTCTTGGTATATTTTCTATTATAACCCCCTTAGGATGGTTTACTGGGTCTTTTCTGTCTAACATTGAAAACTTAGAAAATATTCATGGTTGGGCACTTTCTTTAACAATCGGCATTTTTCTTCATATTTCTACAACCATTATATTTGAAACCACCGAAAACCACCGATACAACCTTCAAAAACTAATTACTATTCTTATAGGATTTATATTAGGATTGCTACCTATCTTGGCTCACCCATAAAGGGTATTTTTTTACTTTTATCTTTTTGGACTAAAACAATTGTTTGTAACGTATGTTAAGATTTTGATAATAGGTATTTGCGGCCGGATTGTTATTTTTGCCGCAGATTTCAATGTTTAACCCCAAATACATTAACACATGGCATTAGTAGGAAAAAAAGCTCCTTCATTCAAAGCAGCCGCCGTTATTAACGGTGAAGAAATTGTAGAAGGCTTTTCGCTGGATCAGTTTCTTGGAAAGAAATACGTAATCTTTTTCTTTTATCCAAAAGATTTTACGTTTGTTTGCCCAACCGAACTATGGGCGTTTCAGGAAAAACTGGAAGAATTTAAATCACGCAACGTAGAAGTTGTTGCTTGCTCTACTGATACAGAGCAATCACACTGGGGATGGTTACAATTAGAAAAATCCAAAGGTGGAATTAAAGGAATTACCTATCCCATTGTGGCTGACACGAACAAAACCATTTCATACAACTACGGTGTGCTTACCGGAGATTATGATTGGAATGAAAACGGAGAATTATCTGCAACCAACGAACTGATTGCATATCGCGGATTATTCCTTATTGATAAAAACGGAATTGTTCAACATGAATTGATTAACAATCTTCCCTTAGGCCGCAATGTGGATGAAGCCATCCGCATGGTTGATGCGCTGCAGTACTTCGAACAAAAAGGTGAAGTTTGTCCAGCTAACTGGCAAAAAGGTAAAGAGGGAATGCAGGCTACACACGGTGGCGTTGCAGAATACCTTTCGAAGCATTAATAAGGATTTTCAATAAAAAAGCCCCGGATTTCGGGGCTTTTTTTATACCTTGTAATGAATAATATTTTTTCATGAAAATTGCGCTTTACGGCAGAACGTTAGCACCTGAGCATCGGGGTGCGGTGTATCGTATCTTTGATTGGCTTCGAAGCCACAATGTACATGTAATGATTTATGAACCCTATAAAATGCTTCTTGCAGAAGCACACCAAATCGTTGCTCCGTTTCAATCATTTCACTCATCCGATGACCTGGGTGAAGATGTAGACTGTATGCTAAGTTTGGGTGGCGATGGAACAATGCTTGATACTGTTCTATTGATTCAGGATAAAGGAATACCCATTATCGGATTGAACTTGGGCAGACTTGGTTTTTTATCTTCTGTACAAGAATCAGAATTTGAACAGGCTTTAAATGATGTATTAGAGCGTCGCTATTCACTAGATCACCGAAGCTTGCTTGCAGTAACCCAACCGTTATTTAAAAATTCGGCTGAAAACTTGGCATTAAACGAGGTAACCATTTTGAAAAAAGACTCTTCTTCAATGATTCAGATTCACACTTACCTCAACGAAGAATTTTTTAATACCTATTGGGCCGATGGTTTGATCATTGCAACACCTACTGGCTCCACCGGTTATTCTATGAGTTGTGGAGGGCCTATTATTATGCCGGAATCATCCAGTTTTGTACTTACACCCATTGCTCCTCACAACCTGAATGTAAGGCCTGTAATTATTCCAGATGATGCAGAAATTCGCCTTAAAGTAGAATCCAGACACCATACCTTCTTGATGTCACTTGACTCAAGAAGCTATTTTTTAAGCGCAGATCAAGAAATTGTTATCAATAAAGCTTCTTTTGGAATAAATTTGATTAAGCTTCACTCCCAAAGCCACATTATTACACTTAGAAATAAACTATTATGGGGAATTGACAAAAGAAACTAAAGATATTAGAAAGTTTTAAACAATTGTTTTACATTTGCATGCATACGAACCCGAATATTTTTTATCAATGAAAAAAATTATTGTTTTTCTATTTATTTTTTGTATCGCACTTCCATTAACACATGCCCAAAGAAGATACGGAGGTAAGTACACAGGCGGACGTTATCGTACTACTTGGAAAGCTAATTCAGGCGACCGCTTCGAACTGATTGGAGGGATTGGTTTAATTAACTTTTTAGGAGAATTGGGAGGCGCAAATGATATTGGCACAAACTTTTTAGCAGATTTTGATTTTGAAGCATTAAGGCCCAATCTCCACCTAGGTGGCCGATATAAATATACTCCTTATCTAGCTCAAAAAATAAATTTAAGCTACGGCTGGATTACTGGTGATGATACCTGGACGGAAGAACCGGCTCGCCGTAATCGTAATCTCTATTTTCGTTCTCCGCTTTTTGAATTTGGAACCGTACTGGAATTGTACTTTTTACCGGAAAAAAATACGGCAAACCGCTATCGTAATCGAGGGCTTAGAGGAAATCAAGGGCGTAGAGTTTTAGGCTATGTATCCGGTGGAATAAATGGTATGTGGTTTGACCCAACCGGCATTGGCCCGGATGGACAAGCTTATTCACTACAACCATTAAATACAGAAGGACAAGGGCTAATTCCATCGCGTGAACCATATAGCCGCCTTAGTTGGAATATTCCGGTTAATCTTGGGTTTGTTTTCAAGCTCAATCCTGCAATGTCTATAAACGTGGAATTTGGTTATCGCAAAACATTTACAGATAACATGGACGATGTAAGCCAAACCTATGTGGATCCTTCAGTATTTACCAATCCCTTATCTGCATATTTTGCTGACCATTCTTTGGCCACTCTTGATCCAACCAGCCCTTATGCCATTCCGGGGGCATCCAATCCTGGACAGCAACGAGGCGACCCCAGAGATAATGACTCTTACATGACCATGTTTATTAAGTTTTGTTATAAAATCAGCTATTGGGGTAAATCCATTCCTAAATACTATTAATGCTGTATTGATATGCAATAACGAAAGGGGTTTTTCGTTATTGCTCTGCACCCATGTTTCATGAAGTTGAATCGTTTTATTGCATACTTACTACTTTTACAAGCAATCCCATCCATTGCACAAACCTGGGAGTTGGGGTTATCTGGTGGGATTAGTTATTATGTGGGTGATGTAAATCCAACATTTCATTTTCGTTTTCCACATGCTGCCGGCTCCATTTGGGGAAAAAGAAATTTTGGCAAACATTGGTCTGTTCGAGCCGGATTTACCTACGCCAGAGTTAGCGCAGACGACGCAGATGGCATTTTTCAATTTCAAGAAATTAGAAACTTACGTTTTCAATCAGATATATTTGAACTTCACAGCGCGGTTGAATTCAACTTTTTTCCTTACCGGCCCGGAGATCCGGAAACTAAGAGGTTTACTCCTTATATCTTCGTTGGCATTGGTGGCTTTTACTTTAATCCGCAAACATTTTATAATGGTCAGTTGGTTGATCTGCAACCATTGGGAACCGAAGGTCAACAAACTAATACATATCCTGATCGAAGGCCCTATTCACTCTTTCAACCCAATATCCCTTTTGGTATGGGAATTAAATGGAGTGTTAGCGAACGTTTTTCATTAGGATTAGAGTGGGGAATGCGGCTTTTGTTTACTGATTATTTAGACGATGTAAGCAAAACCTATGGAAATGAAGGAGAAATATTGTTTATTCGCGGCTTAACTGCAGCAGAATTATCAGATCAATCATTAGGACAAAATGATGGGTTGCCAAATACATTTTTTCAACGTGGAACTCCAACAGATAACGACTGGTTTTCATATTTAGGCGTATCTTTGTCTTATAACATAAAAGATCCAACGTCCTGTTATTCTTATAAAAGAAACTGGACCCGGAAAAGACAATAATAGCCAATGAGTTTCAGGGAAAAATTAAATCCAGATAAATTACCCCGACATATTGCTATCATAATGGATGGTAATGGTCGCTGGGCTAAAAAACAAGGCCAAGTGCGTACTTTTGGCCACCAAATTGGTGTAAAAGCTGTAAAAGATGTGGTAGAAGGGGCAACAGAACTCGGAATAGAGTATTTAACCTTATATACTTTTTCAACAGAAAATTGGAACCGACCAAAAAGTGAGGTTGATGCACTCATGGAACTGCTCGTTGATACCATGCATGAAGAAACCCCTACCTTGATAAAAAACAACGTGCGTCTTTTAACTATTGGCGATATTGAAAGCCTTCCGACCAATTGCCGCGAAAAACTAAAAGAAACTATAAAAATTACTGCATCTCATACACAACTTAATTTGGTACTGGCTCTTAGCTATTCTTCGCGTTGGGAAATTATAAGAGCAGTGAATAAACTGGCAGAAAAAGTTAAAAAGGGTGAAATTAACCCGGGCGAAATCACCGAAGCCGTGTTTAATAACGAACTTTGTACGGCAGGTATGCCAGATCCGGAACTTCTCATTAGAACCAGCGGAGAAAAAAGGATTAGCAACTACTTGCTTTGGCAGATCGCTTATGCCGAATTATATTTTACTGATATTCTCTGGCCCGACTTCACACGTGAAAATTTATATGAAGCCATTTATGATTATCAGCAAAGAGAAAGACGGTTTGGAGTAATCAGCGAACAATTGGTTTAATATGCAATACATGATGAAGGGAAGATATTCTGTATATTTTTTTATAGCTCTTTTTTATTTGTTACTTCTTCCATTACCGTTGCTATCACAGAATACCATAGATTATAGTACTCCCAGAGAATATACCATTTCATCCATAGAGGTGGAAAGCAATTCAGACCGAATTGATAAGCAATTTGTAAAAATATTGTCTGGGTTGGAAGTGGGCCGAAAAATAAAAGTGCCAGGAGATGATATTTCACAGGCCATTCAAAAACTTTGGAAAGAAAAGGTATTTTCTAATATTAAGATTTACCATACCAATGCCGAAAAAGGTAAAATTGACCTTGTAATATATGTAGAAGAACGTCCACGCTTATCAAAATTCAGCATCAAAGGTGTACGCAAGGGTGAAGCAGATGATATTAAAGAAAAAATAAAGCTGTTTCGGGGAGAGGTAGTTACTGAATACCTCTTGAAAATGACGGAATATCGAATTAAAGACTTTTATGCTGAAAAGGGCTTTTTAGATACAGAAGTAACTTTTACACTCGAAGATGATACCACATTTTCTTCTAATGCGGTTATCATGCGAATTACCATAAACAAAAATGAAAAAGTAAAAGTAGAGCGAATCACAGTAGAGGGAAACAAGCATGTTCGCCTTTCAAAGATTCGCCGAAAAATGAAAGATGCCTTGGTAGAAAAATCAAGGGTTGATGTAGGGCAGGATATTTTGAATTTACTATCTGGAAAAATCAAATGGAAAGATGTTGATAGTACCATCCTTGAAGACGGCTTGTATCAGGCGGCTGTAGAATATTTTACTAATTCTACACGTATCAACATTTTCAAAAAGTCAAAGTATGTAAAAGAAGAACTGCCCAATGCAAAAAACGCAGTGATTGCGCTTTATAACGCCAAAGGGTATCGTGATGCAAAATTTGTAAAAGACTCCATCTACCTAAAAGACGGTAGTATTTATGCTGATTTTAAAATTGATGAAGGTAAAAAGTATTATATTAGAAAAATTACTTGGGTAGGAAATAAGCGTTATCGTTCCGGTCAATTAGATACCATATTGGGAATAAAAAGAGGCGATGTTTACAATCAAGAAAAACTTGATCAGTCGCTTCGATTTAATCCTAGCGGCATGGATATTTCATCGCTATATCAAGATATAGGATATCTTTTTTTCAACATAGACCCGGTGGAAGTTTTAATTGAAGGCGATTCTGTAGATATTGAAATGCGTATTTATGAAGGAAAGCAAGCTCGTATTAATAAAATTATCATCAGTGGAAACACCAAAACCAGTGACCATGTAATTCTACGTGAAATTCGCTGTAATCCCGGAGATTTGTTTAGTCGTTCTGATATTGTTAGATCCCAGCAAGCGCTGGCTCAACTCGGATTTTTTGATGCACAGGCAATGGACGTACGTCCAATTCCCAATCCGGCAGATGGTACGGTTGACCTAGAATTTGTTGTAGCAGAAGCGCCTTCCGACCAAATTGAATTATCCGGCGGGTGGGGGGCTGGCCAAATTATTGGAACACTGGGTTTAACGTTTAACAACTTTTCGCTTCGCAATATATTTAAAAAACGAGCATGGACTCCACTACCTAGCGGCGATGGGCAACGACTCCAAATCAGAGCACAATCAAACGGGCCTCGGTTTCAATCGTATAATTTTTCTTTTACCGAACCTTGGTTGGGAGGCAAAAAGCCCATTTCATTCAGCCTTTTTGTAAACCATACGGCGTTTGCATTTGGTACTGGCAATGCTGAAACCAACCTCAAAAATACGGCCGTTGGTATTAGCTTAGGAAAACAGCTAAAATGGCCCGACGATTACTTCAGCATTCTATTTTCATTTTCTTACCAGCGCTACGACGCCTTGAATTACCGCTTGTTTAGCGGAACCACTGATACTTATACCGGTGTATCAAATAATTTTACATTTTCCGCACAGTTGCAACGAAATTCTGTGGATGATTGGATTTTTCCTTCTTCTGGCTCTACTATTATTGCCTCTTTGGAATTAACCCCCCCGTATAGTTCTATTTCTGGAAAAGACTTCACCGGTGCTCCACTGAATGAGAGATACCAATGGTTAGAATATCACAAGTGGAAGCTACAATCAAAATTTTTTGTTCCACTAACCAAAAACAAAAAATTTGTGCTAATGGCTCGGGGCGAATTAGGCTTTTTGGGTTATTACAATAGCCAAATTGGGCTCACTCCATTTGAACGATTCTTTTTAGGAGGAGATGGCCTTACCGGATTCAATATTGATGGAAGAGACATTATTGCCTTAAGAGGTTATCAAAACCTAGCGCTTACTCCGGGCTTTAACGGAAATGCGGCAAATGCAGTAGGTGGAGCCATTTACAGTAAATACACATTGGAGTTCAGGTATTTAATCTCTCCTAACCCACAAGCAAAAATATTTGCACTGGCGTTTATGGAAGCAGGAAACGCTTGGGAAGGATTTGATGATTTTGCCCCATTCCGGTTAAATCGGTCGGTAGGTGCTGGCGTACGTATTTTCCTCCCGATGTTTGGACTGTTGGGCGTTGATTATGGATGGGGGTTTGATCCGGTTCGTGGAGTAAATGAGGATCAACGTCAAAAGGGAGTGTTTCATTTTATGATTGGACAACAGTTTTAAAACCTTGAGCAACACAGATTTTTGGTGTATGTTTGTATTACAATATGGCTTACTTTTTGTAAAATCATCTCAAAAAAACCTATGAAGAAGATTCTTTTTGCATTGTTGGTTTCATTATCATTCCAGACATATTCTCAAAAGTTTGCTTATGTAGATACTGATTATATTTTAGCAAACCTCCCAGAATACACCAGCGCACAAAAACAAATCAATGAAATATCCGTAAAGTGGCAAAAAGAAATTGAAGAAAAGCTGGCCGAAGTTGACAAGATGTACAAAGATTATCAAGTAGAAAAAATTCTGCTAAGCGAAGAAATGCGTATAAAAAAAGAAGAAGATATAATTAAAAAAGAAAAAGAAGCCAAAGAGCTTCAAAAAAAACGTTTTGGTCAAGGGGGTGATCTTTTTAAAAAACAACAAGAATTAATTAAGCCTATACAAGATAAAGTTTACAATGCTATAGTAGAAATATCTGAAACCAAGGGGTATGCCATGGTATTTGATAAGGCAGGAAGTACCACAGTAATCTATTCACAAAAACGCTACGATATCAGCAACGATGTTATTAAACAACTGGGATATGAGCCTGGTGTAAATACCGATATTACGGATGATGAAGACGAGGAGGAAATAAAATCTCCGAATGATAACAAAAACAAAAAATAGCCCATTGAAATTCGGCCCTATCGGTATATTTGATTCAGGCGTGGGAGGCTTAACCATCCTGAAAGAAATAAAAAAAACTCTTCCCGAATACGATTATATCTATTTAGGTGATAACGCCAGAGCACCTTATGGCACTCGTTCATTTGAAACAGTGTATGAATACACATTGGAAGCCGTTAAAAAACTCTTTTCTTTGGGATGTCCACTAATCATTATTGCTTGTAATACTGCTTCTGCCAAGGCTTTGCGAAGCATACAGCAAAACGACTTGCCCAAGATAGCTCCAGAAAAAAGGGTGCTAGGTGTAATCAGGCCAACAACTGAAGAAATTGGACATTTTACTCAAACAAAACATGTGGGAATATTGGCAACCCCGGGAACCGTTAAATCAGATTCATACCGAATAGAAATAGAAAAGTTCTTCCCTGATTTAAGGGTTCATCAGGAAGCATGTCCGATGTGGGTGCCATTAATTGAAAATAATGAACATAATACCCCGGGTGGTGAATACTTTATTCAAAAAAACCTGAATCATTTGCTGCAAAAAGACCATCGTATTGACACGATAATTTTGGGTTGCACCCATTATCCATTGTTGATACCCCAATTAAAAAAGCTAATTCCCCCGTCTATTCGTATCATATCGCAAGGTCCAATAGTAGCAGAAAAACTTAAAATTTATCTTCATCGCCATCCTGAAATAGCTTTGCAATGTACAACAGGGGGCACTGTGAAATATCTTACTACAGAATCTTCATTTGATTTTGAAGAAAAAGCCAGACTTTTCTTAAACGAACCCATCCGCGCTGAACATACAGACATGCGTTGAGTAAACTTACTTTGAAGGAAATAATCTGGATGAATTACTGATTCGTTCGGATTGATCAAATGAAAACTTTTTACAAAACAAGAAAACACAGGCCTTTGCTGAACCATACACCCGGATATTGCCAGAACCAGTTAACAAAGAAGGCAAATCCTGCAATATGGTTTGCCAGGCTGATGTTTTTGCATAAAAAGCCAATTTATGAAAATCATCCGAATATCTTTTTATGCGAATCTTCTTTGAACCTTTGGCTTCACCTAACAGCTTTTTGTTTAACTCTACCTGCACTAGTGGCCTTTTGATGCTAAACCCAAAACTATTGGGGTTTTTAATTTGAATTTCTGCTTCAATTCCGATGTCCCCAGACGGAGATTGAACAAATTGCACACCTCTTAATCCACCAACGGAAGGCATGGCAAACTTGCAAGAAGAAACAAATACAAGCAGTAGTAGAAAAACATTGCTGAGAATAATTTTTCTAACCATGTTTATTTTTTTAACTCGGCGTAATATTTATAAAAATAGGGTATTGTTTCAATACCTTTAAAATAGTTGAAAATTCCGTAGCTTTCATTAGGCGAATGCAGCGCATCAATATCTAAACCAAAACCCATTAATACGGTTTTCACACCCAAAACTTTTTCAAACAAAGCTACAATTGGAATACTGCCACCACCACGCGTAGGAATGGGTTTTTTCCCGAAGGTTTTTTCCATGGCCATGCTTGCCGCTTTAAACTCTAATGAATCAGTAGGTGTTACAACTGGCTCTCCGCCATGGTGGGGTTTTACTACCACTTTTACAGAGGGCGGTGCAATGGAAGTAAAATATTCTGTAAACAGCTTGGTAATTTTTTCTGAGCTTTGGTTTGGTACCAAACGCATGGAAATTTTTGCATACGCCTTAGAAGGAAGCACGGTTTTAGAACCTTCGCCGGTATACCCCCCCCAAATTCCATTCACATCAAGGGTAGGACGAATACCCGTTCTTTCAATGGTTGAATATCCTTTTTCTCCCCATACATCATCAATACCTAAGTCTTTTTTATATTCTTCTAAATCAAACGGGGCTTTTGCCATTTCATTTCTTTCATCTGCACTCAGTTCAACCACATCGTCATAAAATCCAGGAATTGTAATCCGGTTGTTTTCGTCGTGCATGGAAGCTATCATTTTAGCCAAAATATTAATCGGGTTTGCAACGGCCCCACCATATACTCCAGAATGCAAATCCCGATTGGGTCCGGTTACTTCAACCTCTACATAACTTAAGCCACGTAAGCCAACATCAATGGATGGAATATCATTAGCAATCATGGAAGTATCGGAAATAAGCACCACATCGGCTTTTAATTTTTCTTTATTGTTTATACAGAACGGACCTAGGTTCGAAGACCCTACCTCTTCCTCTCCTTCAATCATAAATTTTACATTACATGGTAATGAGTTGTTTTTCATCATGGCTTCAAAGGCCTTAACATGCATATACATCTGTCCCTTATCATCACAAGCTCCGCGGGCATAAATACGTTCATTTCTTATCGTTGGTTCAAATGGCGGCGTTGTCCAAAGTTCTAACGGAACAGCAGGTTGTACATCATAATGTCCGTACACCAAAATGGTTGGCAGTGATGGATCAATTATTTTTTCACCATATACAATAGGGTAACCACCTGTTTCGCAAATTTCAACGTTATCAGCTCCGGCCGCTTCAAGCTGGGTTTTAATATATTCAGCCGTACGAATCATTTCCTTGCTATATGCCGGATCTGCACTGATAGAAGGAATTCTTAATAACTCAAACAACTCATCCAGAAAGCGTTGTTTATTTTCCTGAATATATTTTGCTAAATTTTCCATATCAAAAGAAACAAATTGATTAGTTTATCCGTCTTTATTTTTGCAAGTATCCGAAAAAAAGCGGAAATGGGCAGAATTTTTGGGCACGATGTTTGAAAAAGATTTAGTAGTTCATTATTTGTTAATAAGCTAACAACTTTATAAATTAGCTTGTTTTAAGTGAATATAAATATTATACATATCAAACCAATAAAAATAATCGTTGTTTTTGTACTTTTTCTTTTGCTAAGAGAAAAAGTACAAGCTCAGTTGATTACCAATGGAGGTATAACCCCGACTGACTTAGTGCAAAATGTATTGTTAGGAGGAGGTGTTCAAGTATCAAATATTGTTTACACCGGTTCTAATTCGGCCATTGGAACTTTTGATGGAACAAATTCAAACATTGGATTAAGCAATGGCGTAGTGATGACAACCGGAAATTTAGTGTTTCCAAACGGACCGCCTGGCCCTAATAACAGTACAAATGCAGGATTAGATAATGGCAGCGGTGGTAGTACATTGCTTGAGCAATATGCCAACTCATTTGGAATTAATGAACCTACGTATAATGCCACTACACTTCAATTTGATTTTATTCCTCAAGGTGATACGGTTTTATTTAGGTATGTATTTGGCTCTGAAGAATATAAAGAGTATGTGGGCTCAGGATTTAACGATGTATTCGGATTCTTTATCTCTGGTCCCAATCCTGCCGGAGGCAGCTATAACAATAAAAATATTGCTCTCATTCCAAACACCTCAACGTTTGTTTCTATTAACAATGTAAATCACCTAACAAATTCTTCTTACTTTGTAGATAACGAATCTCCATTTCCCGGCCAAACCGTACAGTATGATGGTTTTACTACTGTTCTTACTGCCCTTGCGCCTGTTATTCCTTGTAGTACCTATACTATTCGTATAGCAATCGCCGACGTAGGAGATGCGTTTTATGATTCCGGTGTGTTTTTAGAAGCTAAAAGTTTTACTTCTGAAGGAAGCGAAGTAAGATACACAATCGTGGGAGGCATTGACACGGATACGTTGTATGAAGGCTGTGGACAAGCTCTGGTAACCTTTACATGGAACGGAGATAATAGTACTGACCGAACCGTTTTATACAATATTACCGGAAGTGCCACAAATGGCACAGACTATGCATTGCTTCCCGGAAGCATTGTAATACCGGCAGGGCAAAGTTCTGCAACGATTCCTATTCAGGCAATATCAGATGGAATAACAGAGCCTCTTGAATTTTTAACAATCCAAATTAATGACCCCAATGCTTGCCCCAATGTTCCTTTACCGCAAATAACAATTCCAATTAAAAATGTAGATCCCATACAGGTAACTGCTATGCCTGATACTTCGTTTAACTGTAACAATCAGGTTGTTTTACTTACTGCAACAGCTACAGGCGGAGTTCCACCACTAACATTTACCTGGAGCAATGGTGTGGGTGTGGGTAATCCTGTTCCAGTTATTGTAAGAAACAGCACTACCTTTGTGGTAACTGTAGCTGATGCCTGTGGCACACAACAAGGTATCGATTCGGTGAGAATTTCAGTACCTAATGCAGCCCCTCTTGTATTAACATTTACCGGAGATACTTCCGTATGTCCTGGCCAGCCTGTTCTTTTAAGCGCTCAAGCCAGCGGCGGCATTGGTGATATAGTATTTAGTTGGAGTATTGATGTTGGAAATACAAATTCTACCATTGTTTATCCTCAACAAACTACGTTATATTCTGTTTTGGTAGAAGATAGTTGTGGAAATACACTAAGTGCTTCTTCGCTTGTACTAGTGAGTACACCAAGTGCTGCGTTCGATTATTATTATATTGAAAATCACAGTGCCCAATTTAAAGACCAGTCAACCGGAAATATCGTAAGCTGGTTTTGGAATTTTGGCGATGGTGGCACATCAACAGAACAAAACCCAATTCATGAATTTGCTGATACGGGTTGGTACAATGTAATACTTGTGGTAACCAATGAATATGGCTGTACTGACACTGTTATAAAACCATTTTATTCATATCCTCCATTCTCGTTTTTTGTTCCAAATGCATTTACACCGAATTTGGATGGAATAAATGATGTATTTACTGCAGCAGGGCAAGGGTTTGTATCTTTTTACATGTCAATTTTTGATCGATGGGGTAGGGAAATTTATCGTACCAATGATATTAAGCGCGGTTGGACAGGATATGATGAAAACAATCGAAAATATCCCATCGGCGTTTATGCATACCGTATTGATGTACAAACTCCTCCCGGTTATAAATACCGATACATAGGACGAGTAACTCTGCTTCGTTAATGAAAAAGTTAATATTCTCAATATTAATTTTAATAAACGGGACCCTATTATGGGGAACACATATTATTGGTGGAGAGCTCTACTATGATTGTCTTGGAAACAATCAATATAAAATTACCTTAAAGGTTTACCGTGATTGTTTTAATGGACAAGCACCCTTTGATAATCCGGCCAACATTACGGTATGGAACGGTAATGGTGGATTTATTCAAAATATATCTATCCCCTTTCCGGGCTCAACCAATGTACCTTTTATTGCAGGAAACCCGTGTTTTCAAGCACCGGCAACCGTTTGCGTAGAAGAGGCTGTTTATTCGACCATTGTTACTTTGCCAGCATCTCCCAGTGGTTATGTTTTGGCCTATCAACGATGCTGTAGAAACAATACCATTGTAAATTTAGTCAGCCCCCAGTCAACCGGAGCTACCTATACAGAAACCATTCCCCCATCAGGACCCAATGTATGTAATAACAGTCCACGATTTAATAATTTTCCTCCCATTGCCCTGTGCATAGGTGATAATTTAGTGTTTGACCATTCTGCAACCGACCCAGATGGTGATTCACTGGTCTATGAACTTTGTGCTACATATGCCGGCGGATCGCCTTCTGATCCAATGCCCATCCCCACATCTCCTCCCCCATTTGATGAAATTATTTTTCAAAGTCCATATAGCGTTAATAATCCCATAGCCAGTAGTCCTCCCATTAGTATCAATCCACAAACCGGAGTATTAAATGTATCACCCACCCAACTGGGCCAGTATGTGGTAGGTGTGTGCGTTAAAGAGTACCGAAACGGTGTGTTAATTGGCACACATCGTAGAGATTTTCAGTTTAATGTGGTAAATTGTACAGTAAATGTAAATGCAGAAATTTTATTGCCTCAATCATTAAATCCGCTGGCAGAAAACCTATTTTTAAGTTGTGGTGAATTTACTGTAACTTTCTCTAACATAGGAAATAGTTCTATTGGAAATTTATCTTATTTGTGGAACTTTGGCGACCCCAATACTACGAATGACGTATCTAATTTTCCATCACCCACTTACACATACAGCGATACCGGAACTTTTACAGCACAGTTAATTTTAAATCCGGGATTTTTCTGCTCAGATACCGATCAGGTTACAATAATATTACGCCCTGATTTGAATGTAGATTTTATTGTTCCTCCCGGCCAATGCATTGATGGAAATCTTTTTAACCTGACAGCAACCGGAAATTGGACCTCCGGTGCTACATTATCTTGGAATTTTGGCCCCAATGCAACACCGGTCAGTTCCAATCAATCAAATGCAACGGTTAGTTTTAATTCTCCGGGTTTTCATCCGGTAACTTTCAAAGCTGAAGATTTATTATGTCGAGATTCTGTAACAAAAAATATTTTGGTATATGGGCATCCATCCATTACTGTCAATATGCCAGATTTCGGTTGTGAACCATTTACTACCTCGTTTGGAGTGGTGGTTGATGAGGCATATAATCAAATGGTATATCAATGGGATTTAGGCAACGGAACCACTTCAAACCTTGCCAACCCAACAGTTACTTACAATACCGGAGTATATAGTATTTCATTGCTGGCCTATGCTACTACAGGATGCCAGGATACGTTTAGTTTTAATTGGCCAAATTATCTGCATGTTTACCCTGTACCCCAGGCCGGATTTACCGTACAACCTGAAGAGCAAAGTATTTTCCACCCGTTCTTTCAGTTTTTTGATGAATCATCTGGGGGTGTTTCCTGCTGGTTGTATTTTGGAAATGGAGATAGCACAAATGCTTGTACAACGCCTTATGAATATACTGAAGCGGGAAATTACACTGTGATGCAAATTGTAATTAACGAATTTGGTTGCCCGGATACGGCAATCCGCCAGGTAATCGTAACACCAGAATTTACATTTTTTATTCCTAATACTTTTACTATTAATGATGATGGCCTAAACGAAACATTTCGCGGATATGGCATTGGCATCTGGAGGCTTGAGTTCAGAATCTATGATCGGTGGGGAAAAGTTATTTTTTATACTGAAGACCCATTGGAAGCATGGAATGGCCGCCACATGAACGTCGGACCCAAGGTTCCACCTGATATTTACGTCTATGCTTTCGATGTGTGGGATGTGTTTGGCTTGCTTCATCGCTACCGTGGAAAGGTATTATTAAAGAGAGATGGAGAGAAAAAACAATAAACTCCTTTGTGTAAAAATTACAAGTTGAATTATACCATTTATTTAAGGTATAATAAATTTTCTTTGTAAAATCAACTTCACACTCCTCTTTTTCTTCAGCAATATTTTATGAGTTTTGT
>JAOABX010000039.1 GCA_026418175.1 Flavobacteriales bacterium | reverse complement strand
GTGATGTTAGTCATGGGGGTATTTATACATACCGTTGCACTTCCCGGTCCTGTTACGGTATTATTAGGATTCACCGTGATGGTTCCAGTAGCATTTACACTGCCACAACCTCCGGTTAATGGTATACTGTAATTAAAAGTTCCTGCTGAAGTGGGAGTACCGGATATAGTTATTGTTCCCGATGAAAATGAAGCCGAAACTCCGGGCGGCAATCCGCTTGGGCTACCTATACCTGTTGCTCCGGTGGTTGTATGAGTGATGTTAGTCATGGGGGTATTTATACATACCGTTGCACTTCCCGGTCCTGTTACGGTATTATTAGGATTCACCGTGATGGTTCCAGTAGCATTTACACTGCCACAACCTCCGGTTAATGGTATACTGTAATTAAAAGTTCCTGCTGAAGTGGGAGTACCGGATATAGTTATTGTTCCCGATGAAAATGAAGCCGAAACTCCGGGCGGCAATCCGCTTGGGCTACCTATACCTGTTGCTCCGGTGGTTGTATGAGTGATGTTAGTCATGGGGGTATTTATACATACCGTTGCACTTCCCGGTCCTGTTACGGTATTATTAGGATTCACCGTGATGGTTCCAGTAGCATTTACACTGCCACAACCTCCGGTTAATGGTATACTGTAATTAAAAGTTCCTGCTGAAGTGGGAGTACCGGATATAGTTATTGTTCCCGATGAAAATGAAGCCGAAACTCCGGGCGGCAATCCGCTTGGGCTACCTATGCCTGTTGCTCCGGTAGTTGTATGAGTGATGTTAGTCATGGGGGTATTTATACATACCGTTGCACTTCCCGGTCCTGTTACGGTATTATTAGGATTCACCGTAACAGTAACTGGAGTACGTGACGTGCTCACACATGAAGGATTACTTGTAATAAAGGATTCTACATAATACGTCGTTGTAGTAGTTGGATTTACATTTAATGGGGTAGAACCTATGCTAGTACCTCCAGATGGAACAGTAAAAACATTATATCCTACACCACCTCCGCCGCCACTCGCCGTTATTGTAACGGTTTGACCAGAACATATAGGGTTGGGTGAAGCATCAACGGTGGGGGCTGGAGGTGGTACACAAGGAGCCTGAAAACACACAATATTTCTCGGCGGTGTAATGGTTGTTACTATAGGTATCAATGAAGTATTGGTTACTGTACCAGAATTCCATGAATTAAATATGGGAGTTCCCCATGTATAAGAAGGAGTACCACTTGACATGGAAACATTTGTAGCAGCACAAGAAGAAGGAGCTTGACCTAAATTATCTGTTTTGATAAAATGCAAATCATGACCTGATCCAGCCAAATTATATGATACACCAATAAAACCACCATCAGAAACTTCTTCGCCATAGGGTAGGATTGATGCCATATTAAATGTATGTTTTCTTGCCCAAATTATAGCACTTGAACTGGAATTAATTTTAAATAAAAGATTACTAAAAGCCGGTGGAAGGCCTGTTTCTAAATAATTAGCCCAAACTACATAATTACCATCACTGGCTCTAAAGAAACGACTGGGAATAATCGGAAAATATGGTCCTACACCAGGTACCAACATTCCTCCTCCATAAAGCCTTATCCAACTGGGTGGAGTAAAAGTAATCCCCGTGGCCATTCGCATCAATATACATGGGCGTGTAGTGCCACCGGCATTATCATTTCCTGATATTAATGCTTCCAAAGTAGGAGTTATAGAAATAGAATTTAAAGACTTGCTAGATTGCGAAACAGAATTGTTTGGATTATCAATTTGACGATGCCACATGATTGTACCGCTATTATTTATACCCAGTATCATCGCATCAGTAGGGACATTATCTTCACAATCCGAATTAAATGATGCAAAAACATTATTTACTTTATAATTTCCAATAACAACAAAACCTCCTAAATCAGATGATTCAACTACATCCACAAAAGAAGCATCATTGTAAATTCTATTTGCAGGAGTAGCACTCGTAACATAGTATCTAAATACTCTATGCCAAATATGGTTTCCACTGGCATCAAAACGAACAATTAACGGTGATGCAATATATTCGGTTTTAGGGCCTGAACAACTTGGATCTGAATTAGTAACCGGATTAAATTTAACTTCTGGACCGGCACCATCCGGATCATGGCCAATAACATAACCCACACAAACGTATCCTCCATCAGCAGTTTTTAAGATTTTATTAAAAAATGCTCCATCTGCTTCAGCAATGGAAAACCTTCTACCACTAATAACATTACCGGTATTATCTAAAAACAAAATAAATGCAGGCCCATTATCACTTCCCCCACAAGCATAATAACGATTTAATGCAGGATCTCTTTTAAAATCTCCAAACATGTAACTCAAACTTCCGTCTGAATACATTTTAGACCAAATTATATTACCATTGGCATCAATCTCTGATAAAGAAGAACGTATTGGAACAAAATTGGTATGAAAACCAGAGAACATATAATTCCCCGCAGTTAATGCTTCTGTAGCATTTACAGGCAAATCAAATAAAGCAGCATCATAATTGATTCTAAAAGTGTTTTGATTATATCCTATGTAAAATAAAATGTTTGCATTAAATAAAAATAGGATGAGACTTCTAAATAATAATTTCGGGTAGTTCATAGAAAAAGTTTTTTAGAGTTAATTACATTTATTTTTTAACATCCAAAACTTTTATTTCGACCCTTCGGTTTACGGCATGTTCATCTTCTGAACATTTCACATTATTGCCGCATCCATTTTTCAATAATTTTTCACCATATCCACGAGCCGTTAACTGCCAAGCTTGAACACCTTTAGAAATCAAATAATTGACACAGCTTTCTGCTCTACGCTGAGAAAGCTTTTGGTTATAATTATCATTTCCTCTACTATCTGTATGGGCACTCAACTCAACTTTTGCATTTGATTCTAATAGCAGTGTTGCTAGTCGATCTAATATAATCATTGACTCTGCCAGCAAATCAGCTTTATTGTATTCAAACAAAATATCATTGAATGTAAATACCATATTTTTCTCTACAATCGGATTGAGGTATATGGGTTTTACCGTTTCTGTTATATCTGCCGGAAGCTTGGGTTCAAAATTTATTTTCTCCGGAGTATATTTAGGTTGCTCAGCTTGGATATCATACTTTCTGTTTCGATAAATACAAGGATACGTATAATACCCTTTGCTATCTGTAGTTACTTCGCCAAGTAAATTCCCATTTTCATATATCTTTACTTTGCTGTTTGCCAAGGGTTGTAAAGTTACTTTGTCAATAACCTGCCCTTTAAAGTTGTAACAAATTTCAGGAATCTCAAATGCATAGATATCATCTTTACCGGGTTTCAATTCACGATTACTGGCAAAATATCCGGTACGTTCGCCACTCATCCATAATCCAAAATCATCGGCCGGTGAATTGAATTTACCACCCAAGTGTTTGGCTTCACTATAAATTTTATTTTTCAAATCAATGTTGCTACGATATAAGTCTGCCCCCCCCCATCCTATTCTTCCATTGGATGCAAAAAACAACACTGTATCGCCCCAAACATAAGGATACATATCATCACCTATGGAATTGATTTGATTGCCAAGATTTATGGGTTCAGACCAGGTTGAACCATTTTTATAACTTACATATAAGTCATACCCACCAAAACCTCCAGGAATATCAGATGCAAAAATCAATGCATTTCCTTTATTCCAAATAACCGGATGGGTAAAATTATGCTGTAATTTATTATGTATAAATGCAGTTTCATCATTCCACTTTCCATAAGGTGCATAGTAAATCTGTAAATGATTTACCCTATCTTCAGGCACCTTTTGCTCCTTCATTTTCTTCTTCTTAGTAATTTTTGCATTTGTTACGTTTTTACTATAAAAAATTAAATTATTAACAGAATCAAATGAAGGGGAATTGAAGTAAAATTTACTTAACCCAACAACAGAAACAGAATCTTGTTTCCACTCATTTTTATTCCATTTACCATATGCTAATCCGTAATTGGGAGTTTCATATTGCAAAAAATCATTTTTCTTAGGTTGAGGCATGGCAAACACCCATTGCCCTTTGATACTAGTAGAACCTAAATAAAATCCATTCGGCTCAAAATTGGTTTTCGATAATTTTACAGTTTCATCATCCAAAGCTTGTTCTTTAAAGAAATTCTTTCCTGCATTGATTTGCTGATAATAAGTAGCTAGCATGGGGTCGTTATATCCTGTAGCTTCAAAATTCTTCAAAGCATTTTCTGCATCGGTATATCTACCTTGATATAAATAGCAAAGCGCCAAGTCTCTATACAAATATTCATACTTGCTTTTTTCAGGGTGTTGCACTTTTGCAAAAAATTCTTCTGCTTTTTTAAAATCTTTTAATTGAAAATAGCAACGTCCAATTTGGGTATTAACCCAATCCTGTAATTTTTTTGTTTTAATCTGTGAATATAATTTGATGGCATAGGTGTAATCTGATGAATTAAACAACTCATCAGCACGTTGGTCAATCCACAATTGAGCCTGTGATGATTGAAAAATTAACGTAGAAAAAAATATAGGCAACAACGCTTTCAAAAACAGATTTTTCATAGGTTAATGGCAATTAATTTCCTGAAATAAAATTTTAAAAACGTGGAACTTCAACCGGAATACGGAATTTACTCTTGGGTGCCCGAAACATTAGCATGACCTCGTGGCCTGTAAATTGAGTTCTATCAGAAAAACCAAGACCTAAATTAAAGGCATATGCAATGGTAAACACTTGCTTTATGGTATAATTGGTTTGAATTACCAAAGTATTTAAGGTACGATAAGATAATCCAAATCCAAATGCATCTCTAAATAACATTTGTGCATTCACATCCACCTGCATGGGAGAACCGGCAATTTTTTTGAATAGCAATGAGGGTTGTAACTTCCAATGCTGACCAAGTTTATGCTGCCAACCACCTTGTAAATAAAAATGAATATCTTCAATACGAGCTGTCATGGTAGGGGTGAATGAGCCTTGTGATGTTCTCAAGCTAATTACATTACCTACTGACAAACCAACATAAGCATTCTGCGTAAAATAATATCCTCCTATTCTAAAGTTGGGATTCCAAAATGTATTGGTGTACTGTCCAATCAAGGGGTCATTGGGGTCTTGTACAACCAAATTTGTAAAATTGCCTTGGGTCATCTCAGCCAATGCGCTTAAACCAAAAGCTAAGTAATGTCGATAATTCAATTTTATTCGGTAAGCAAAATTAGCACCAACAGTACTTTTATAAACAGCACCAATTTTATCCTGGCCTATGGTTAATCCTACACTAAGTCCGGTTTTTCCAATTGGTATGCCTAAATCAGCAGCACCCACCAAGGGAGCGCCTTTAAACCCTACCATTTGTGCATTAAATAACATTGCAGCATTGATAGCATCATAGCTACCAAATGCAGCGGGATTATACAATGTAGGGCGTAGCATATATAAAGAGTAGTGCGGCTGCTCCTGTGCCCTTAAATTACTGAATGATAAACCTATAATAGCAATAAGAGTAAAAAGCTTTTTAATCATGAATTCTCTTTTTATCTCACAAATTTAACCTTGATTTAAAATTAAGAATATTTAACCGAGTAAATTAAATGTTAGGTTGAGTAAACATATCATTTTTATGATTATAAACAATCCAAGCAAAATCCAAATAGGAAAAAGTCACTATAGCAGGATATAAAAATCAAATGTGGACTAAATGATATTGGATTCACTTAAAACATAGGAGCAAATCAGGTAAACCTTGTATTGTGTAGCAAACCTTTAGTGTTTATCAAAAAGCAACCGTTCTCCCAAACAGCTCTCATCAAATACTCCATCATGGAATGCTAAATGTCCATTTACCCAGGTATGGGTTACAACCGAATGAAACGTTGTACCTTCAAATGGGCTCCAACCACACTTGTAAAGTATGTTTGACTTTTCTACGGTGTAATGTTTATTTAAATCAACCAAAACTAAATCTGCTTTATATCCGGGGCGAATATATCCACGCTGGCGAATGGCAAACATATCCGCAACATTATGACACATTTTTTGTACGATTTTTTCTAATGATATTTTCCCTTGATGATAAAACTCAAGCATCGCATTCAATGAATGTTGAACCAATGGCCCGCCTGAAGGAGCTTTAAAATAGGTTTGTGATTTTTCTTCCAAAGTGTGTGGAGCATGGTCGGTAGCAATTACATCAATCCGATCATCTAATACTGCCTGAAATATTGCCTCCCTATCAGCAGCCGTTTTAACTGCAGGATTCCATTTAATCAATGAACCTTTCAAATCATAATCATCATCACAAAACCACAGGTGATGTATACAAGCTTCTGCTGTAATACGTTTTTCTTTCATGGGAACATCATTTCGGAATAACTCCAATTCACGGGCTGTACTGATATGCAAAATATGCAAACGTGTATTGTATTTTTTCGCTAATTGAACAGCAAATGAAGAAGACGAATAACAAGCTTCTGCATTACGAATTTCCGGATGAAATTTCATGGGTACATCTTCACCGTATTTTTCTCTAAACGCAGCTGCATTGCGTTTTATCATCGGATCATCTTCACAATGCGTAGTTATCAATGTTTTTACTTCTTTAAAAATTGCTTCCAATGCATACGGATCATCCACTAGCATATCTCCAGTAGAAGACCCCATAAATATCTTAACACCACAAATTTTTGTCGGATCTACCTTTAACAACTCTTCTAAATTGGAATTGGTAGTTCCCATGTAAAATGAGTAATTGGCCAGGGAACATTGTGCGGCGCGTTGATATTTTTGTTCCAACAATTCAATTGTAGTTGCACTGGGTATAGTATTCGGCATTTCCATATAAGAGGTTATACCACCGGCAACAGCAGCTTTTGCTTCGGTATAAATTTCGCCTTTATGAGTTAATCCTGGTTCACGAAAATGAACCTGATCATCAATGATTCCTGGTAATAAGTATTTTCCAATTGCATTGATTTCTTCAAAAACTTCATGTTGTAAAAATGTACGTTCATCCCCGGGTAATATGATAGAATGTATTAAACCATCTTTAACATAAACGTCTGCGTTGAAACGTTGCATTTCATTCACCACCGTAGCGCCCTTAATCAAATAGTTCATAAAGCTGATTATTTCTTATATTTACGAATATTGGAAAACCGAAGGCGAATCACACCAAAAATAGCCTCCCAAACAATGTTTCCAGTAATTTTAGAAGTTCCTTCTTTGCGATCAGTAAATATGATTGAAATTTCACGCAATTTAAAGCCCAGCTTGTAGGCAATATATTTCATTTCAATCTGAAATGCATAGCCTCTGAATCGAATATTTGCAAAATTGATCACATTTAAAAACGAGGTTCTATAGCATACAAAACCTGCTGTTGCATCATGAATCTTCATGCCGGTAATAAACCGAACATATTTAGATGCAAAAAACGACAATAATACCCTACTCATCGGCCAGTTCACCACATTTACACCCTTTACATATCGTGATCCGATTACTACATCAATTCCTTCATCCACACACGTATTTCTTAAACAAATTAAATCATCCGGATTATGTGAAAAATCACAATCCATTTCAAAACAATATTGATAATTCGGTTTACTCAATACCCACTCAAATCCAGCAATATAAGCTCTTCCAAGGCCATCTTTCGAACTCCGTTCTAATAAAAATAACCGTTGCGGAAATTCTTTTTGTAATTGTTTTACAACAAGTGCTGTACCATCCGGTGATCCATCATCTACAATTAGTAAATCAAACGGATAATCCAAACTCATTACTTTTCGGATCATCCGCTCTATATTCTCAATTTCATTGTAAGTAGGTATGATAACAATGCTGTCTGTCACCCTGGTGATTTAATCCTGCGAAGATAGAAAAATACTCAGGATGGAAAAAACTGAATAATGATTCAATCGAATAGAATGACTAATTATTGCAGATTAAATATCTTTTTTAAATAATCATTCAGCATAGTTTGATTGGGATCAACCTGGTTACGAAGCGCAATGAAGCGGTCCCAATTCGGATGAATTCGCTTAAACCCTTCATAGTCGAGTGTATTCATTTTACCAAAATGCGGCCTACCCTCATACTTCCAAAATATTTGTTCAAGGGTTTTAAAATAGTCTTCATATTCCATTCCCAAATATTGGTGCACTGCCATATACACACAATTGCGTCCCGTTGCAGGGCTAATCATAATATCATCTGCTTTTACATAACGAATTTCCATGGGCATGTGTACCCTAAATTTTCGGTCATGAATGGTTTTTACAATCTCTTCCATGCAAGCTTCAAACTTTTCACGGGGCACATTGTATTCCATTTCTTTAAAACGAACCCAGCGTTTGGTGGCAAAAATCTTGTGGCTCCAGTTTACCCAACGTCCTTTGGGTACATACTTCGCGCTGAATTTAGAAAAACGTGGCGTCCACCATGCCCAGTATTTTGAAAGCTTACTTAAAACCTCATATCCGATATTCTCTATTAATATATCATCTACTTCACGCCAAAAACCTCCATCACGTATAGGCTCTTGCGTTTCATTAACTAGTTTTAATTGTACTAAATTGGTAAACGGAAACCAATAAAATTCAAAATTTCGATTATCTGCATTGTATCGGTCAAAGTTTCCAATGGCATCCTCCAAGGTTCCACCCTTAGAAATATATTCTAGCTTAAAACTCTTTACTGTTTTAATTTTCATATCGGTAATTACACCCAAGGCTCCCAATGAAACCTGAGCCGCTTTAAATAATTCAGGGTTATTTTTTTCGCTTAATCGCATAATTTCACCTGCTCCAGTAACCAATGTCATCTCTTCAATTACTGTTGCCAATGTTCCAAATTCACGTCCTGTTCCATGAGTTCCGGTGGATAGCGCTCCGGCAATAGACTGTACGTCAATATCTCCTTGATTAATTAGCGCCATATCATGTTTATGCAACAAATCAAACAAACGATGGAGTTTTGTACCGGCTTTTACTTCAGCTGTCATGGAAGTTGAGTCAGTGTGTAACAATCCCTGATATTCATCCAAGGATATCAAAATATCGTTGGTTGGTACCAAATAGGTCCAACTATGCCCTGAACCAATCACCCGTACATTACGACCTTGTTGATTAGCTTCCTGAATAATTTGAGCTACTTCTTCTGTACTTCGCGGATATTTTAGGTCACGTGGCGTACAAGAATATGATTTACCCCAGCTTTCAATGGTTTTTGACATAACTGAAATGAATTTTTACGAAGTTAATGAACATCCAACGAACAAAAAACTATTTTTGAATACAAATCCTTTTCACCTTGCATATCTTTTATTCACAGGATATTTCGGGCAATGCAATCCAGCTAGGAGAAGAAGAAGCAAAACATTGTTTCAAGGTACTGCGGCATAAATGCAATGATATCATTTACATAACGGATGGCAGAGGCCAATTATACCGCTGCATCATAGAAGAACATCAACTTTCCCATCACCGCATTCATATTCTTGAAACCATACAGCCCTTCCATCAACGTCCCTATCAACTGGAGATAGTCGTAGCACCAACCAAAAATGCGGAGCGAATAGAATGGATGATAGAAAAATTAGTTGAAACCGGTGTAGATCAAATTCGGTTTATTAAAACTCAACGAACAGAAAAGGGAACATTAAAAATGGAGCGGTTGCATCATAAAGCCATTGCAGCCATGAAACAAAGCTTACATTACACCTTGCCTGAAATTTCATCCATGATAGATTTTCATGATTTAATTCATGAAAAAACGGATAGTACAAAACTAATTGCATGGTGCGATACACATCATGAAAAAAAACATATCCAATCGATTGAATTTGCAAATAAATTCCAAATCCTCATCGGGCCGGAAGGCGATTTTACCCCCACGGAAGTTAGCGATGCCCTACAATGTGGCTATCAACCTATTTCCTTAGGAACATCAAGATTTAGAACTGAAACGGCTGCTTTAGCTGCTTGTATGGCCCTTTATTTTAAATTCGCTCTATGAACTGGCATTCTTTATTAAACTACAATCGCCTCAACAAAAATCAAAAGGAGGTGCAGCATTCAATGGCTAATAAAAACCGAAGTGAATTTGAAATTGATTTTGACCGGATAATTTTTTCTTATCCCTTTCGAAGATTGCAAGATAAAACACAAGTAGTTCCTTTGCCTGAACATGATTTTGTGCATACCCGGCTTACTCATAGTTTAGAAGTAAGCAGCGTAGGAAGAAGTTTAGGAAAAGCTATCGGCAGTTATGTACTTTCTAAAAATCCACATTTGATTGAAGCCGGATACCAAGCATCAGATTTTGGAGCCATTGTAGCAGCAGCCTGTTTAACCCATGATTTAGGGAATCCGCCATTTGGGCACTCAGGCGAGCGGGCAATTTCAGAATTTTTTTTATCCAATCGCCCAGATGGAGTATCAGAAAAAGAATATGCTGATCTAACAAATTTTGAAGGTAATGCACAAGGATTTCGAATATTGGCAAGCCCACATTTCAATGATTTGAAGCTAACATATGCCACCCTTGCTACTTTTAGTAAATACCCGTGCGAATCAATCATTCATCAACGTAACTTAAACAGAAAAAGTCAGAAGAAATTTGGTTTTTTTCAGTCTGAAAAAAATGCATTTAAACAGGTAGCTGAAAACTGCGGTCTTTTACCATTGAGTGATGCAGATGCTGTTTGGGTTCGTCATCCGCTTACATTTCTTGTTGAAGCAGCTGATGATATCTGCTATTTAATCATTGATTTAGAAGACGCTACCCGGATGAAAGTGATCAATGATAAAGAATTTAAGGATTTAGTGGCCCCCATCATAGGTGCTAAATTAGATGAAAAAAAACTCGAACAAGAAACCGATATCAATCAAAAAATTGGCATTCTTCGTGCCATGGCCATCAATCAACTCATAATGGAATGTACTGAAATTTTTATTGAAAATGAAGCACAAATACTTCTAGGAAATTTTGATACAGCTTTAATTGACATCATCCCTTCGGCTTCCTATACCCAAGCCATAGCAAAATTTTCTTTTTCTAAAATCTATAACTCGCAGCAAGTACTGGAAATTCAAGCAGCCGGCTTTGAAGTATTACCGGGCCTAATCGAGTTATTTTGGGAAGCTAGCGAAGATTACATAAAAAAAGGAAAAAACTGTAAAGCCAAACACCTCAACCTCTTACGCATGCTTCCTTTACCTTATCAAACCTATTTAGCCACAGAAACTACTTCTTACCTTCGAGCAAGAACTTTGGTTGATTACATTTCAGGCATGACAGACCGTTATGCCGTTGGGCTTTACAAGAAACTGAAGGGAATTTCAATTTGAGTATAAATTCCTATGTTTAAAATTAGGCGTGCCCCGCCTCTCCATTATCATTTTGAGGCGGGTCGGTGCCTTACAGGCTCGCTGTTCGCTCGGTGCTTCAATTCGTTACGCACTAAACCCTGCAGTCACCTCACGCTGAAAAATAAAATTTTAATCAACAAAATCACCCCTCACTACCGAATCAAATTAACATGGCCAATGTGTTCATACACCTTGTTTTGATAATCGGTTACTACTATTTTGTATGCATACACGCCCTGTTCAGCTTCATCTGTTGTAGTTCTAATCGTACCAGGCCAACCATTCATCGTTTCCGTTTCATAAATCATTTCACCCCAACGATTGTATATTTCCATCCGAATAGTTTTTATTCCTACTCCTTCTACATTAAATACTTCATTCAACTTATCCCCATTCGGTGTAAATGAGTTTGGTATATATACAAAGAATTCCGGAAATACATACAAACAATGCGTTACACTTGATTGGCAATTACCGGCAGAAGTTACCGTCAATGTTATACAATATGTTCCGGTATCTGAATAAGTATGGAACACATGCTGCTGATTGAGTATGGTACCATCTCCTAAATCCCATTGCCAGTTATTAATGAAACCAGAACTTGCGTCAATAAACTGTACAAATGGATCAGCTATTGGAACTTGTTCCGGGTTCATATAAAAATCAGCAATTGGTTGACTAAATACCTGAATATAATTATTTTGAACCAACGTTGACGAACATCCTGCTGTACTTGTTACCGTTAATCCAACTGAATAAAATCCAGGTTGATTAAAACAATAATTGGGATTTTGTTGGGTAGATATTTCTACTCCATCCACCGTCCAAGACCATTGTTGAATAGTAGAACCTGATACAGTTGTTCCATCGGTAAAATCTACACACAAGGAACCACATCCCGTTAATGCACTTGCCGTAAAGTTGATGGTTGGATTGCTATTAACTACTATTTGAACGGATGATGTATTCGTACAACCGTTCGCATCCGTTCCGGTT
>JAOABX010000038.1 GCA_026418175.1 Flavobacteriales bacterium | reverse complement strand
GTATGCAGGAGGATATAATATATCTTGTTTCGGTTTATCTGACGGTAGTATTGATTTGTTTGTATCAGGCGGTACAACAGGATACTCGTATAGTTGGAATAACGGTGTTTATACGATTGAGGATTTAAATAATGTACCAGCTGGATTCTATACCGTTACAGTTACCGATCAAAATGGATGTACACGTACCGGAGGAATAACCTTAACTCAGCCCAATGCACTGCTTATTACTTCACTCTCAGCAACAGTATATCCCGGAAATTATAATATTACGTGTTTTGGATTGTCAGACGGTAATATAAACCTTGAAGTATCTGGTGGTACTCCTACTTATACTTATAATTGGAATTCAGGTGCTTTTAGCACTCAAGATTTATCTAATGTACCTGCAGGTGTTTATCAGGTAAGCGTTACTGATTTAAACAACTGTACTGTTATAGGTTCAATTACATTAGTACAACCACAAGAATTAGTGATTGATTCAATTGCTCCTTCATTGTTTGCCGGTGGATATAATATCAGTTGTAATGGATTTTCGGATGGAAGTATTAATTTATATCTGAATGGTGGCACTCCATTATATAATTTTAACTGGAATAATGGAGCCTTCAATTCTCAAAATCTTAGTTCGATTGCTGCTGGAACCTATTCAGTGGTTGTAACTGATGCAAATAATTGTTCGGTAACTGGCACTATTGAACTTTCACAACCCAACCCATTGACTCATACGCTTACAGCAAGCCAATTTAATGGAGGCTGGAATATTAGTTGTAATGGGTTATCTGACGGTTCAATTGATTTGGAAGTAAGTGGAGGAACTCCAGCATATAGCTACAGCTGGAATAATTCTTCCACAAGTGAGGATCTAAGTGGATTGATTGCAGGCACTTATATAGTTGTTGTATCTGATCTAAACGGATGTTCTTTCACTGATCAGATAATTCTCACTCAGCCTAATGCTTTTGGGTTATCGGCTACAGTAAATGATGTACTTTGTAATGGGTTAGATAATGGGTCTATTGACTTAACTGTTACAGGTAGTCAACCACAATATTCTTATACGTGGAGCAATAATGCAACCACACAGGATATCTTCAATCTCGGTCCTGGTAGTTATACAGTTACTGTTCTTGACCAGAATAATTGTGATACAACCTATGTATTCAATGTAATAGAACTTTCTCCAATAACAGCTGCAGCTGTTGAAACAGATGTAGATTGTTATGGAAATAATAATGGAGCAATTAACTTGATTGTGGGCGGAGGTTCTCAACCTTACACATTTGAATGGAGTAATGGAGCTAATACAGAAGATTTGAATAATCTATCAGCCGGGGTATATGTATATACTATTACCGATATCAATGGTTGTACGCTAACGGATACCGCAAATGTGCATGAACCTGAATTGCTCACAGTTACCTTAAATAGTCAGGTGTTGTTTAATGGCCATAATATTAGTTTCTATAATGGAAATGATGGAAGCATCACAACCATAGTAAGCGGAGGAACACCGGAATACACTTATTTATGGTCTACTGCCGATACAACCAAAAACCTAAGTAATCTAACGGCTGGGACTTATAGTGTAATAGTAACTGATGCTAATGGATGTTCAGCAACATCGAGCATTACATTAACTCAGCCATTGGAGTTAGCAATGCCGAATGCTTATTCGCCGAACGGAGATGGGTTCAATGATTTCTTTGTAATACATGGAATAGAAGCTTATCCTAACAACATTTTTACGGTAGTGAATCGATGGGGTAATGTAGTCTATGAAATGAAAAACTATCATAACGAGTGGAATGGAAATAACAGTAATGGTGGACAGTTGCCAGATGGTACCTACTTTGTAATTCTGGATATTAACAATGGAGAGATTATTTTAAAGGGCTACGTAGATATGCGTCGCAGTAAATAATTAATAAAACTTAGAATGAATCAAATGAAAAATATGAGATATAGAATAATGATGATTGTGCTGATCCTGGGGATTGGCCAGTCAGGAGTTCACGCCCAGCAGGATCCAATGATCAGTCAATATATGTTTAATGGCTTGTTTTTAAATCCGGGGTATGCTGGTAGTCATGATTACTCGATTGCCTCATTACTTTACCGGTATCAGTGGGCAGGGATTGAAGGAGCACCACATACTGGTTTTTTCAGTTACGATGCTCCGATAAGGGGTAAGAATGTAGGGCTGGGCACAACACTTATGTTCGACCGGATTGGTGTTACTAATAAGATTGACCTTGTTGGAAACTATGCTTATCATATCCGGGTGGGCAAGAAGAGTAAGTTGAGCATCGGGTTGCGTACCTCAGTTTGTTATTACTGGGCCAATACGAGTGATTTACGTTACTGGGACCAACAAGATCCAATTTTTCAGAGTGATATTGCTGGTCGTGTCATCCCAAACTTTGGATTAGGTTTATATTATTATGGTGAGCGTTTTTATGTAGGATTGGTAGCACCTCAGTTTTTGAGCTATGATAAGAACACGTTTTTAGCCATAGAGAACGATTACTTTCAGCGTAGCACACGTCATTTTTATTTGAATGCAGGATATGTATTTAAGTTAGGAAAGAATACTGATTTTCGTCCATCATTATTATTGAAATATACGCCTAATGTTTTGCCGGAAGCTGACATTAATATTCATTTTTTGTTTAATAAGAAGTTTTGGGTAGGAGCCAGTTATCGAACATTAGATGGTATTGTAGCCATGTTTGAAGTGAATGCCACGCCAAACATGCGTATTGGTTATGCATTTGATTATCCGCTGCACAGCTGGGTGAGAAACTATACATACGGTACTCATGAAATCATGTTATCTTTTGATATAGGCAAGCCCAGCGTGTTGAAAGTAAAATCACCAAGGTATTTTTAAAGAATACTAAAGCCAAAAATATAATTATATCCATCAAAATAGCAGACCATGAGATTACATAGTACAATAGGAATCATAGCCATGATATTAGAAGTGAGCCTGATTAGCTCCTGCTATCAGAATAAATTATACAAGGCCAATGTAGAATATAACAATTTGAACTACCAGAAGGCAGCTGGGATGTATGAAGGGTTGTTAAATAAAAAGGTGGATGCAACCATATATTCTAAGCTTGGGGATAGTTATCGGATGATGAATCAGTTGGAAACCGCAGCAGTATGGTATCAAAAGTCTTATGAAGCCGGGAAGCTCACTGGAGAAGACCTGTATCGATATGCACAAGTATTAAAGAGCCTGAAGCGTTATGAAGAATCGAAGAAGATGTATGATGAGTATTTAATAATCAACCCGAATAATGAGAGTGCAAAGTGGCAAAGGAATTCGATCGACTCATTATCAAAGTATATGGAAGGAAGCAGTTGGTGGGAGATTCGTCATTTATGTTTCAATGAAAGCTATTCAAACTTTAGTGCGACATATTATGACAAAGGGATCGCTTTTTGTTCTGACCGGAATGAGAGTGGAAAGATATCTGAGTGGAACGGGAAGCCGTATCTAAACTTGTACCATGCAACATTTGATGAATTGGGAGAACCATGTAAGGTTCATTCATTAGGTTCTAATTTAGATGGTCCTTATCATGAGGGAACTCCAGTATTTGCAGATGGATATAAGACAATCTATTATACAGGGAATGTATTGGACACGAAGGGAAGATTAGTAAAGAATGAGAAGGATGAAAATATACTAGCCTTGTACAAAGCCAATTATGAGGGGGATAACTGGACTAATATTGAAAGGTTGAGTTTTTGTACAGATCAATATAGTTGCATGCACCCGGCATTGGCAGCTGATCAGAAGACGTTGTACTTTGTATCAGACATGCCTGGAGGCTATGGAGGCACCGATTTGTATGTGGTAAGGTTTGAAAATGGGGAATGGGGTTTGCCTCAGAATTTAGGAGCAAAAGTAAATACTCGGGAAAATGAAAGCTTCCCAACTTATTACCGGTCAGAAGAAGGGATTGAGTATCTTTATTTTTCGAGTACTGGCCGAGCAGGAATGGGAGGCATGGATATATATTACGTAGAAGTAACAGGAGGGAAGGTAAAAGGCGATGTAAAGCATTTAAACGCGCCAATTAACAGTGAAGGGGATGATTTTGGGTTGTTGTGGAAAGAGTATGAAATGAGCGGTTATTTATCATCATCAAGGGGAAGTAGGAGTGGAGTAGATAATATTTATTATTTCCAGAAGAACTTGCCGAAATATTATTTAAGAGTAAAGGTTTATAATAAGAGCAGCGGAGAGCCGGTAGAAGGGGCTCAGGTGATTGTAGGACAAATTTCAGGTTCAAAACAATATAGTGAAAAAACAGATGCAAATGGTGCATTTATTATTGAGGTGGATTCCAATTCTATTTTTGGCTTGGAGTCAAAGAAAGAGATGTATTTCAAGGCATTTGGAACAGCAAGCACGCAAGGCTTACGAAAGACTGATACTGTGGAAGCAACTTTATATATGGACCCAATTGTGATAGATAAAGCCATACGATTGGATAATATATACTATGACTACAACAAGTGGGACATTCGACCTGATGCAGCGATAGAGTTAGATAAGCTGGTAAAAATAATGCAGGAAAACCCTGAGATAAATATTGAGCTAAGTTCACATACCGATAGTCGAGGAAAAGATAAATATAACATGACATTGAGTCAAAACAGAGCACAGTCGGCAGTAAATTATATCATCAGCAAAGGGATTGATGCCTCAAGAATCTATGCAAAAGGGTATGGAGAATCAAAGTTGTTGAATCGTTGCGGAAACGGAGTGCAATGTAGTGAAGAAGAGCATCAACTGAACCGCCGTACCGAATTTAAGGTTGTGAAAATATCGCAATAAGCAATTCGTTAATGTGTAATATGAAGCCACAAAGGGAGTTGTCTTTTGTGGCTTTTCATTTAAAAGAAAGTTCTAATTGACCGGTTAATTGGCGGAACGATTTTCTGTGAAGCGGCGATAATCCATATTTCTCTATTGCATTACGATGATCGACCGTAGGATAGCCTTTATTTTTCTGCCAGTTATATTTCGGATACAATTGATGTTGTTCTAACATATAATCATCCCTAAACGTTTTAGCTAAAATGGATGCTGCTGCAATGTTCATATATTTTTCATCACCCTTGATTATGCATTGATGTTTTATTTTTTTGTATGGTTTAAATTGGTTCCCGTCTATTATCAAAAATTCAGGAACAACATTGAGTTTTTCAATGGCCCGATGCATGGCTAGAATGGATGCTTGTAATATATTGATTTTATCAATTTCTTCTGGTGATGCAATTGCAATGGAATAACTTATTGCTTCTTTTATGATTATTTCCCGAAGCTCATACCTTTTTTTTTCAGAGAGTTGCTTGGAGTCGTTTAATAAAGGATTTTTGAAATCCGGAGGCAAAATTACTGATGCCGCAAATACAGGTCCTGCTAGACAACCCCTACCGGCTTCATCACAACCGGCTTCCAGTTTAAAACCTGAAAAATTAGGCAACAGCATGGCAATTATCGTTCAATGAATTACATTTGTTCAAATACTAAGAAACATTAGCAAATAAAGAAAATTCTCTGAATTTGAAAAAAAAGATATTTCGATTATTGCCTAATTTTCTTCGAAGAATTATTCGAAGAAGATACTATTTTAAAAAATTTTCTGAAGCTTCATTGCAGGAAGAAAAAGATTTACAACTAATTCCGTTGTTAATACATCCTGGTGATACAGTATTGGATATCGGAGCTAATTATGGATTATATACCCGTTTTTTTGCTCAGCAGGTAGGCAAATCCGGTACAGTGCATAGTTTTGAACCGGTACCTGCTACTTTTGACGTACTCAAAAATAACGTTGAAAAAGCTGGATTATCGCAAGTTAAGGTTCATCTGTTAGCCATTTCCAATCTAACTGGAACTGCTACGATTTCAGTTCCCGTGTATCCTGATGGAAGTGAAAACTTTTATGAAGCAACCTTACAACAAACAGCAAGCGGTAAGGGAATAGTTATTCAAACCCTTCGACTAGACGAGTGGCTTAACTCATTTTCTGCATTACATTTTGTTAAAATGGATGTGGAAGGACATGAACCATCTGCCTTGGAAGGTATGAACTTATTGATTGAAAAATTTCATCCGGCTTTTCTTATTGAAATCAATGATGACTTTTCTCCAGGCACTACGGGAAAGCAGGTAAAGCAAATGATGGAAAATTGGGGGTATACAATGTATTTTTATGAACATGAAAAATTGAGGCCTTCTACTGGAAAAGAAAATGGGGTTAACTATGTATTTCTATATAATCAGGAGCGCATTTAAAAATGGAAATTTTCTTTGTTAATGAATTTTAGAATGTTTAAAATCTGGTTTTAACATTATTAAATGGAAGTGTCGGGGTGAGTGGATTCGAACCACCGACCTCCACGTCCCGAACGTGGCGCGCTAACCGGGCTGCGCTACACCCCGAATGAAGGCGTAAAGTTATTAAAAACCACTAATATCAAAAACGATTTGCTTGCTTGGCTGACATTTCCAAGGTATTCCAAAGCCTTACAGCGGTTTTTTCCCATGTAAATTTTTTTACTTGTTCAAATCCTTTTAGCCTCAATTCATTTCGAAGTTTTTCTGAATTAGCTATTTGTTCCATTGCAGATGCAATGCTTTGAACATCGGTAGGATCAGCTAAGATTGCTGCATCGCCGGCTATTTCAGGCATAGCGGTTACATTTCCGGTAATTACCGGAGTTCCACATTGCATGGCTTCTGCTATAGGTAATCCAAAGCCCTCAAATAAGCTAACATATACCAAAGCTAAAGCTCCACTAAGTATAATTGGAATTTGTTCGCGGGGTTCTACCCTTCCCAAAAAAAGGATATCATCTTTGCTTTCAAGGGTTTTATGTAATTCAAACAATGGCTGTGTTTCGTTATAGCTTTTGCCTGCCAAAATAAATTTTATTGGAGAGCCAGTTTTTTTCTTGAACACATCAAAACTTTTCAGAATGTTGGATAGGTTTTTTCGTAAATACAATCCACCCACAAAAACAAAGTAATCTTGCCCATTAGTAGTTTGTTGTTTAAATCTTTCAATGGATATTGGATCGGCAGGTTTATATAATTCATCCACTCCATTATAAATTACATCAATTTTCTCAGGGGATATGTGATATAGATTAGCGATATCTTTTTTTGAAAATTCGGATACTGTAACAATTTTTTTAGCTTTTTTACAATAACGTGGAAAAAAAGTTCGATAATGCCACCGGTGAAAAGGATCAAAAAAATACGGGAAATGTTCAAAATTCAAATCATGAATTACCGGTACTTGAGGAATATCAGTTCGCAATGAAAGGTACCCATCCGGAGAAAGAAATACATCTGGTTTGTATTTATTTAAAAGATGTGTAATGGTGTATTCAAACCAAAGATAGTATAGAAATGGATGCCTGGCCTGAGGCCCTGCATAAACGGGTAAAACATTTGGCCCGTAGATGAATTCATTGCTCCATTTGCGGTCAAATATGAAAATAAATTCATCGTTTGGATGATTTAGAACTAATTGTTTTAATACATGATGCGTAAATGTACCTAGTCCTTCCAGCCTACCGGGAATGAGCAATCGTGTATTTACAGCAACTTTCAATGTTTATTTTTGCTATTGAACAGCAAAACTATTATAAGTTTGCCTGAAATTGCAACGTGAATTGTATTTTTATCCATTAAACATTATCACAAATTAATTTTATACATCAATTTGTTTCAAATTCTTCGGCCTGATAGATTATTTTTTCTTTCCGTGCTGTTATTAACGGCAGGCCTGCCTTCATCTAATTCGTTAATGAGCTGGGGGCAGTTTGGAATGGCAGCGGCTTGGTTTTTATATGGAAACAATAAGCTGAAGTTATCGCGGTTGATGAATCAGTCTGCTATGTGGGTATTACCGTTCATTTATATCCTTTTTTTTATTGGGATGATTCATACGGAAGATGTAGCAGAAGGATGGCATATCTTGAAAATTCTTCTGCCAATATTCATTATTCCGGTAATGTTAACTACCATGCCTGCGTTTTCTAATGCTCAAAAGTCATGGATAATACATACCCTTTTGGGTTCCATATGGATTTGTATGGGTATAGGTTTGTGGCTGTATTGGATGTCACCCATAGGAAGCATAAATGATTATAGAAAGCTTTCTCCATTTATATCCAACGTTCGATTTTCAATGTTGTTGGTAATGGGTTTTTTTCTTTCCAATTATTTATTTTCAAAAAAAGGTATTCCATACCGGTGGGGGCCATCTTGGATATACCTTTTTATTTCAATGGGCATGTTGATTTATCTTTTCTTGCTAAAATCGCTTACCGGCTTATTTGTGTTAATTATATTGATTGCAGTTCATTTACTTTATCGTTTGTTTGCTAATAAAAGTAAATATTCTGTTTATTCCCTCATCATTGGGTTGGTGCTGGGAGTATTTGCTTTTTTCAAACTTATTTTGAATGAATATCATCGGTATCATAATGTAAAGGATAAAGATTTTTCTAACCTTCCATTATCTACCCGATATGGTAGTATATACAAACATGATACTACCCGATGGGAGAAAGAAAATGGATATTATGTATGGATTAATATAAGTTGGTATGAGCTGAAAAAAGCATGGAATAAACGAAGCTCCATAGATTTTGATGGTTTTACTAGCAATGGTTTTTTGATACGGGAAACTTTAATTCATTTTTTAACTTCCAAAGGATTACGAAAAGATGCTGATGGAGTGAATCAATTGACGGATGAAGAAATAAAGGCCATTGAACAGGGAATTGGTAATGTGAATTTTATGAATCCATTTTCCATTCGCTCAAGAATTTATGAAGTGATTAAAGAACTTGATTATTATCAACGAACCAGAGATGCAACTGGTAAATCCATAAGTACCCGTTTAGAAATATGGAAACATACACTCGTAAATATTTACCATGCTCCATTTACAGGTGTGGGTACTGGTGATGTGCTAAATACGATGTATCAATCGTATGCAGATAGTCAAACATTGTTGCATCCTATGTATTGGATGAATCCTCATAATCAATACTTATACACTGCATTGGCATTAGGTATACTATTGGCCTTTTTGTTTATTATTTTATTCTTTTACCCGGTAGTTACTTATCAGGGATATTTATTTAGAATATACTGGGCCATTGTAATGTTGGCTATGTTAGATGAAGATACACTAACTACGCAGGCAGGTGCAACGCAGGTGGCATTTCTGTTTTCATTTTTTCTACTTTCTTTTTCTTACAAACGAAAGAATGTATGAACAAATTGATTGTTAAAGGTATTGTGCTTTCTGTATTGCTTAACCTGGCAGTTAAGTCGTTATGGATACTAGGTGTTGAATTGGGAGTGCAACGGGTAGTTGGAAATACATCATATGGCATTTATTATTCTTTGTATAATGTCACGGTACTTTTTTTAATCATTCTCGATTTAGGTATAACAAATTTCAATAACAGAAATATTGCTCAACATAATCAATTATTAAGTAAGCATTTAGGAGGCTTAATTATCCTCAAGTTGTTGCTTGGGGCAATTTATCTTTTAGCCCTATTACCTGTAGCATTCATATTGAATCTTGAAAAAGGTGCAATACATATTTTGTTTTTACTTGGATTTGCTCAAATATTTAATTCTTTTACATTGTATCTGAGAAGTAATTTAAATGCGCTGCTAAAATTTGGATGGGATGCATTGTTATCTGTTTCCGATCGTTTGTTATTGATAATATTTTGCGGAATTGTTTTGATGGATTTAACCCGGTTTAAAATGGATGTTTTATTATTTGCACGGCTGCAATTAATATCATCGTTAATAACTATGCTTATTGCTACACTTGCAAATATTAAAATAATAGGTTTGGTTAAACTAAGCTTTAACTGGAAATTTTATTATTCCATACTTCGACAAAGTTTACCTTTTGCAACACTGGTATTAATAATGTCTGTTTATACGAAATCCGATGCTGTTTTATTGAATTATTTACGATTTGATTCTACAGAGGCAGGTATTTATGCCGCAGCTTATCGGTTATTTGATGCATTTGCTCAATTTGCGGTAATTGCCACTGGTGTTTTATTCCCTTATTTTTCAAAGTCTATTAAATCGGGTGAATCGGTGAATGAAATATTTGGATGGGCTGTTCGATTATTATTCTCATCTGCCTTTTTTCTATCCATATTTACTGTATTTTTTAGTGATGAGTTATCCGATTTACTGTATAAAGAACATATATCTGAGACGGCTCAAGTACTTGCCGTATTAATGTGTGTAGCTATTCCTTATGTGCTTTCAATAATAGCGGGAAGTTATATTACTGCTGCCGGAAGAATTAGATTTTTGGTTAAAATTGCATTGATTTGTGCATTGATAAATGTTCTGTTAAACATCATTTTTATTCCAATGTATGGAGCTTTGGCTTCAGCATATATTGCTATATTGACTCAATCAATTTCTGCATTACTTTTAATGTTTTTTGTTAATAAGCGATTAAAATTCAACTTAATTAAAACGTGGGTGTTTCGTTTTTTCGGGTTTATTTTTTTATTAGTTGTTGGAGCTTATTTTGTAAGCATTCAGCATTGGTTAATTATTGTAGATATGATAATTATGATTGGTTTATTTATAATCTTGCTTTTAATATTTAGAATTTTGAATTTAAGAACACTAATTTCATTTTGGCCAATCGGCAATTAAATTAATTAATACTCATTAATAGTTTCTTCAGTTTTTAATTTTCCATTTATTGCCTGAACTAAATATCTGAGTGATCGAAGTAAAGATTCGTTTGAATTATTTATTTCGCGTACAATATTAAATAATGTGGGTAATTCGTTTGATAAGCTAAGTTCAGTATTGTGCATTATACGATTTTCATTAAAATGAGATTGCTCTATTTGTTTACTGATGCCTTCAATATCACTTAATCGAATGGTTTGATAATTATCTATATATTCTGTAATACTTTTGTATAATTTAAGCTGTTCATTTTGAATTAAATTATAAAGTTTATATTTATTATCATTTCCACTTTTTTCTAATTCATCCAGGTTGTGTGAAATATCTTTAATGTCTTTAACGCTTAATGTAGCGTTTCTAAAAACGGCAATTAAAAAATTTAGTTTAGAAGATTCTTCTTCCAATAAGTTTTCTTTTTGAAGTTTTAGGTAAAAATTAGATACTTCTCCCTCATATTTTTTTAAATTGTAATACTTTTTTAGCCCTTCACCTCTCGAAATGTTGTCTTTTTCAAAAAAAAACCTATTTAATTGTATAGTTTGATGTAGAAACAGAATTGATTCCTTTAAAATTGCTTCTAATGATTCTTGTTTATCTTGCGTATTAACCTTGGATATATATTTTGAAAAAGTTTTTTCTTTTTCTGGAGTAATTTTTTTAATAAAACGAGTGAATGGTTTTACAATAGGAGTAAAAATAATAATGCCTGTTACATTAAAAAGAGAATGATATAAAACGATGGCTATAAGTTCATCTTTAATATTCAATACGTTTGTGATGAATAATAAATAATATTTTACTAAAAATGCGGCAAATATTGCAGTTATGAAATTGAAAAAAAAATGAGACAAACCAACTTGTTTTTTTACTGAACTTCCTCCTATTGATCCAATAAGTGCGGTAAACGTAGTTCCAATATCAGCACCTATTACCAGATAAGCAGCATGATTTAGTGTTATGATTCCTGCAGATAAAGAAGTTATAAAAATCATCATGGATGCAGAGCTTGATTGAATAATGGCAGATAAAAAAATTCCAAATAATAGGTATATGATAAAAGGTTGTCTTTTTAAATAGTTTAAATCAAACGTTCCCGCTACTTCTGAAAAACTGTTTTTCATGAAACTTAATCCTAGAAACATAAGACTAAATCCAAAAAATATTTTACTAATGTTTGATACCCTTTCATTTTTACTAAATGAATACAATATTCCACTAATTGCTGTTAAGGGGAAAATGATATTTTCAAATTTTAATTTAAAACCAATCATTGAAACAATCCAACCCGTTATTGTAGTGCCCAAATTAGCGCCCATGATCATTCCAAATCCATTTTCTAAGCCGATAATTCCAGCACCTGCAAAAGACATTACAAGCAACGAAACCATTGAACTGCTTTGTAGAATTGCAGTAATAATTGCACCGGCAATCACTCCTTGGATGGGGTGTTTTGTGTTTTTTCGTAAGAATTTTTTAAAGGAACGTCCAGCCAAATTTTTTAATGACTCTTCCATTTGCTTCATTCCGTAAAGGAAAAAAGCTAATCCAGACAGCAATAGCCATATGTTATTTAACATCATGAGCCGTTTTTTCTACCTAGGCTGATTATCTTTTAATTATTTTTTTCCAGCTCATCCCTTCCATGGTTTGAATACCTATCAGGTAAACACCAGAAGGTATTTCACGGAGTGATAAATAAACTTGATTATTATTAATCTTTCCGCATTTTATCTCTTTTCCCGATAGTGTAATAAGTTTCCAGGTTTCAATAATACCAGATGCCTTGATGATAATCTCGTCATAGGTTGGATTGGGAAATATACTCCATGATTCATTCCATGTGTATTCTTCTATGCCAATGGATGCTTCATCATACATGTTTATTTCATCTACAAAAAAGTTATTACCTCCCGATGAAGTGAACTCAATTTTAAAAATTACATTTTGGGTGAAAAAAGAGGGTGGTATATTGCTTATTTTTACTTTTTTCCATTGATTATTTAGCGGAATAAAAGAAGTTTCTACCTCAGGTGCTGAAGCCAATGTATCTGTAATACTCAATCGTGTAGTCCAAAACTGGCCACAGTCTTTACTTATTTTTACTTTTAGATTGTCTTTGTTGGATGAATTATTTCGTGCAAAAGCATACTTAAATGTAAAAACCGGTTGTTGTACATTGCGCAAATCCAAGGGTGGAGTGTAAAGTGCATATTGATAGGAAAGTGTATCTTCGTTACAAAATATGGCTGCACATTGGTTGCCATTTGATCCTGCTCCATTATAAAGCATCCAGTTAACCTCATGTTCAGAAAATGGATGTAGCCCTGTTTGCCAAATGGAGTCACGATATTCAAAATCCTCATAAAAAGGTAACGATTGCCCTGTATCAGGTAATACTACCAATGCATTGGTTTTGGTTTTATTCATCAAGTTGGTACCATCACTTACTGTTAAAGAAATATCATAACGTCCTGCATGGGTGTAGGCATGTTGTGGATGCTGCTGATTGCTGACAGATAAGTCGCCAAAATTCCAGTTCCAGCTGGTAATATTATGCAAACTCATATCTGTAAACTGCACAACATCGCCTACACAGAATAAATGGCGATTTATTTTAAAATCAGCTCTACATAATCCTATATTGGCTGTTAAACCTGTTTCTATAAGATTTTGTGCTGTCCACAAATTATTTCGATCTGCTACTGGACTATTTAATGCTGCATGTACCCGTTGTTTTTGTCCTTCGGTAAACATTCGTGCACAATAAGCATAATCCATAAAGTTTTGAACATTATCCAAGAG
>JAOABX010000037.1 GCA_026418175.1 Flavobacteriales bacterium | reverse complement strand
GGATATCATTCATACTTGCCTTTAATGCCTTCGGAAGGTCAATCTATTAATAAAAGATAAACCATTATCCCAACAAGATGTATTTTTTATAGATAAAATTAAATAAAAATCCCAGCCCTGCACCAACTACTGCAGCCAGCAACCATCCGCCTAATACATCCAATGGATAATGTACACCCAGATAAACACGACTGTATCCGTTTATCAAAATATATAAAAGCAGCAAACCCACCATCATTTTATCGGTACGTAACCCTTTTTTCCAGCGTAATAAACCTGAAAATAATAAAGAAAAAAAAATACCTGCCGTATTGGCTGCATGACTGGATACAAAACCATACATCCCTCCACAATGTCCAGCAACTAATCGTATTTGTTCTTTTATCTCTAAATTATGGCAGGGCCGGTAGCGTTGTACCAAATTTTTAAATGCATGTACGCTCAGTAAATCAGTTAAAGCTACCGATACTACTAACAGTAGCAAAACTAGCAGGGCTTTGGCTCGAAATCGAGAATAAAAATATATCAAAATCAATATGTACAGCCAAATCCAGAAATACTTACTGGAAGCCAAGACCATCATTGTATCCAGAAACGAACTCCCTGTTCCATTAATGATAAAAAAAAGCCGATGGTCAAAATTTTCAATCCAGTACATAGGCTTTAATCTGTCCTTTTATTAAGTAATTTCCATAATTCATCTTTGAGCTGTTGCAAATTATAGCCGGTATGTGATGATATAAATATCAAATCCATTCCTTTACATTCTTTACGAATTTCATCCATTAATTCTTCATCCAGCATATCACATTTAGAAATAGCTATTAACCGGTCTTTGTGCATTAAGTCAGGATTATACTTTTCTAATTCGTTACAAAGAATTTCATATTCTTTCCGAATATCTTTTGAATCAGCGGGTATTAAAAATAACAACACAGAATTTCGTTCTATATGCCTTAAAAAACGTAGTCCCAAGCCTTTCCCCTCATGAGCTCCTTCAATTATACCGGGTATATCTGCCATGATAAACGATTGATAATCGTAATAGGGCACAATTCCCAAATTAGGAACCAAGGTTGTAAATGGATAATCGCCAATTTCAGGTTTAGCAGCGGTAAGTTTTGATAGCAAGGTAGATTTACCTGCATTCGGGAAACCAACTAAACCTACATCAGCCAGAACTTTTAACTCCAAAACTTTCCATTCTTCCCTACCAGGTTCACCAGGTTGTGCATAGCGAGGAGCCTGGTTGGTAGGTGTTTTAAAATGATCATTGCCCAATCCTCCTCTTCCTCCAGGTACCAAAATCACCTCCTGCCCGTCTTCGGTAATTTCGCATTCAATTCTTCCGGTTGCAGCGTCTTTAGCCACCGTACCTAAAGGAACTTCTAAAATCACATCTTTGCCATTAGCTCCGTGCCTTAAAGCGGCATCGCCCCGCTGGCCATTTTCTGCAATTACATGTTTTCTATATTTTAAATGCAACAATGTCCACAACTGCTTATTCCCTTTTAAAATGATATGGCCTCCTCTTCCACCATCTCCCCCATCTGGACCGCCTTTGGCCGTAAATTTATCCCGGTGAAAATGCACATATCCGGGGCCACCGGCACCCGAACGGCAACAAATCTTTACATAATCTACAAAATTGCTTTCCGCCATGACACAAAGGTACATATTCTTAAAGTGTTCAGTATATCAATGATCTAGATTGAGCAATAATCCTCAGACTATAATTCATTTGAATATCATCATTCCTTCTTTTGGGTTATGTAATAATGCTATTTTTGTAAAAAACTCACACCATGATCTTAAAACGCCGCTTTTTGGCATCCGGTGCATTATTGGCATTGATAGCAACTATTTTTGGAGCATTGGGAGCTCATGCATTCAAAACAGTATTAACCACTGATCAACTGGAAAGTTTTAAAACAGCCACTCAATACCAATTTTACCATGCCCTGGCACTAATAGCCGTTGGAATTATCTATGCACACTGGCCAGATAAATTTATGCTATGGAGTGGATATTTATTTCTTACAGGTATTTTAATTTTTTCAGGTAGTATTTACATTTTATCCACCAAAGATATTTCTCACATCCATGCTCCGTTTCTTGGGCCATTAACACCGGTAGGTGGTTTATGTTTTATGGCAGGGTGGATTAGTTTTATTGTATCATTATTCCGAATGAAAGATGAGCAACCGTAAGTACGAACGTTTTTGTGAACTAAATCGAAAAATTGCTGTGCTTAGCAGTGCTGCCGGGCTTTTAAGTTGGGATCAGGAGACGCACATGCCTCCCAAAGGAGCTATTATCAAAGCAGAACAAATGGGGGTATTAAGCGGTATTATTCATAATTTGAAAACCGACAAAGAATTAGTGGGTCTAACTGAAGAATTATTACATGATAGCTCGTTGGATGATGTAGCCCGTACCAATGTTTATGAATTTAACCGGACCCTTCAAAAATCATTACAATTAAGTACGGAATTCGTAGAAGAACTTAATCGAACCATTTCGGCGGCATACCCTGCCTGGCATCAGGCTAAAACTTATAGCCGTTTTGAACTCTTTGCCCCCCACTTGGAAAGACTAATTGAATTGAAAAAACAGGAAATTCAACTTACCGGATATCAATTGCACCCATACGATGCATTGATGGATGATTTTGAACCTGGGCTTACTACTCATGAAGTGGACCGTTTGTTTGATGATGTTCGTAAGGAACTCGTACCGTTTGTGCAAACCATTACCAAACATTCATCACCGGATGATTCCTTTTTTAATCAACCCTATGATGAAAACCTACAAGTTGCGTTTGGGCGCACCGTATTAGAAGCCATGGGCTATGATTTTTCTTCTGGCCGAATGGACCGTACCGAACACCCCTTTTGCATCGGCTTACATCCTGGAGATGTACGGGTTACTTATAAAATAAAACCACATGATATTTCAGAAATAATTTGGGGGTTAATACACGAAGGAGGTCATGCTTTGTATGAACAAGGCCTACCGGCCGATCAATTTGGTTTAGCTAGCGGTTCAGCAGCATCGCTATCCATTCATGAATCGCAATCGCGTTTTTGGGAAAATAACATCGGTCGTTCATCTGCGTTTTGGAATTTCTTTTTTCCCAAACTACAACTAACATTTCCCGAACAATTAAAACATATTCATGCTAACGACTTTTATAAAGCAGCCAACCGGGTAACACCATCATTAATTCGTATTCAGGCTGATGAATTAACTTATCATTTTCATATCATGATACGGTATGAAATTGAAAAATCCATATTTGAAGGCAAACTTACGGTGAATGACTTGCCTGGTTTTTGGAATAAACTTTATAAAGAATACTTAGGGTTAGATGTTCCTAATGATGCACAGGGCATCCTTCAGGATGTGCACTGGTGTCATGGAGGATTTGGATATTTCCCTACCTATTCGCTGGGAAGCTTTTACGCCGCTCAGTTTTATTATGCCATGAATAAAGAATTGAATACAGAAGAGTTGATAGAAAAAGGAAATCTAATTCCTATTCTTGATTGGCTACGTACCAACATTCATCAACACGGTATGAAACATAGAGCACAACAACTATGTGAAAAAGTTACAGGAGAAAAACTCAATTTTGCATACTTTATGCAATATGCTCATAAAAAGTACAACAGTATTTACCATATTAACAACTAAAAATCATGGAATCCTTAATTCGAACTATTGCCTTGGCCCTGCTTATGGGTGGTGTTAGCGGCGGTTGCAGAACAACCGAAAAAAATGTTAACTCTTCTCAGCAACAGATTACTTCCAGCGGAGAAAAAAAATACCATCTGGTAGTTTCGTTTTTTAGTGTGGCTTATGGTATTGATCACAAAGCCAAAGCAGCACTTGATAATTTAATCATAGAAGACACTACTACACACAAAAGAAAAATTGTTGTTGAAAAAACACCGTGGGGGAGAGAAGGTGAAGTGGACTATTGTATTGATTTACAATATTTAGAAAAGAAAAATCAAAATGAATTTATTAACAAGGCAAAAACATTATTGAGTAGTTCAAACCTTGTCCACATCAAGGAAAACGAACCGTGCAGAAAACCGGTTCGTTAAAAAAACAAATTGTAAATTCGGGCAAAACCCGTACATTTGCTCTCAATTTCACGGAATTATTCATCTAATTACAAAGGAATGAGCGACAAAGGCTTTAAATCACCCAACGCCAACCTGGAAACCATCGGAATTAAAAATTACACTACCGCCTATTGGAACTTAACACCTGCCGAACTTACCCAACATACGCTGGATAAAGGCATGGGACGACTAACAGATACCGGAGCATTAGCCGTAAATACCGGTAAATTTACCGGACGATCACCGAAAGACAAATTCACTGTAAAAGATGCCATTACAGAGCATACAGTAGATTGGAGCGATATTAATATCCCAATCTCTACAGAACATTTTGACCAAATATTGAAGGATATTACTGCATACTATGCCGGTAAAGAAATATATGTACGCGATGCTTATGCTTGTGCTGACCCCAAGCATCGATTAAATATTCGGATAGTAAATGAAACACCGTGGGCTAATTTATTCTGCAACGATTTGTTTTTACGTCCAACTCGTGAAGAAATTGAATCCCAGGAACCAGATTGGATTATATTGCAAGCGCCCGGATTTGAAGCTAATCCTGAAATACATGGAACCCGCCAAGGGAATTTTACCGTTGTAAATTTTACCAAAAAAATGATTCTTATTGGGGGAAGTGCTTACACCGGTGAAATGAAGAAAGGCATTTTTGGGGTTTTAAATTATATTTTACCTCACGAAAAAGGCGTGCTAAGCATGCACTGTAGTGCCAATGAAGGAAAGAATGGGGATGTTGCATTGTTTTTTGGATTGAGTGGCACCGGAAAAACCACCTTGAGTGCCGATCCTAATCGAAAATTAATAGGAGATGATGAACACGGATGGGATCAAGGTTCTGTATTTAATTTCGAAGGAGGCTGTTATGCCAAATGTATTGACTTAACTGAAGAAAAAGAGCCTCAGATATATCGTGCCATTAAGCCAGGAGCATTAGTTGAAAATGTAGTATTCTTTGAAGGCACCAACAAAATTAATTTTGCAGATGCCAGTATTACTGAAAATACACGGGTTGCATATCCCATAGATCATATAGAAAATGCTAAAATTCCATCCATAGGTGGCAATCCAAAAAATATTTTCTTCCTCACCTGTGATGCCTATGCCATTTTACCGCCTATTTCAAAATTAAACCGTGGTCAAGCCATGTATCACTTTATCAGTGGCTACACCGCTAAAGTAGCAGGTACAGAAGTAGGTGTTACCGAACCACAAACCACTTTTTCAGCTTGCTTTGGAAGGGCATTTTTACCTTTACATCCAACACAGTATGCAGAACTTCTTGGAAAAAAATTGGATGAAAATCCGGATGTAAATGTTTGGTTGGTAAATACTGGTTGGAGCGGTGGCCCATACGGAGTAGGAAGCCGAACTAAATTATCATACACCCGTGCTATGATTACAGCAGCCATGAATGGTGATTTAGATAATGTTGCATACGAAACACATCCGGTTTTTGGAGTAGCTTTTCCTACTTCTTGCCCTGGAGTGCCAGATGAAATCTTGAATCCACGTAAAACTTGGGCCGACAAGGAAGCTTATGATAAAAAAGCAGCAGAATTAGCACAATTGTTTATTAACAATTTTGAAAAATATGCTGATAAAGCCAATGCAGAAATATTGGCAGCAGCTCCCAAAGTGCCTGAAAATGTATAAAAAATGAATACGATTTATAAAAAAGCTGTCTTCAAGAGGCAGCTTTTTTTCTATAAGAATTATACTACACCGGCTCTCTGTCATTTTTAACCAAAGCTACATAGCCGTCTTCCAGTAATAAATATCCGTATTCGTAACAAAACACATATGTATTACCATTTTTGGTGGTATAAGTGTGCGTATGATAATTGAAATTAAATCCGGCGGCTGTTAATTTATCCCGATGTACCTTGGCTTTACCTGCTGGAGCAAGTTGTTCAATAATTCTTCGGTTTTTTCGCAATGCATTATTGATATTGCGTACCAGATTGTTTATATCGCTGTTCAATCGATTGTTATAATTATTTCTGCAAGCATCTGAACAAAACTTTTTATCTGCTCTTCCGAACAGCACCTCTCCACAGTCAAGACATTTTCTTTCCATGGCTAATTAGGAATGGAATTTAAAAATAAAAAATCCATAGACACATCACAAATCATCTTTAATCATAAGATGTGAAATTGATTATAAACTAAATTCAACAATTGAATTTTAAGGAGTGAAGAAATCTGCAATCCATACAACATTAACATCATCTATTATTTCCAAGTTTTGATTAAACCCTAATAAACTAAGATTCTTATACAATAAGAAATTTGTTAGATTTTTATTTTTTTCCCGTTGAATGGTATTGATAAATAATCGGCCATTAGGTAATAAGATTTGTTTTATTTTTTTTAAAAAATCAGTGGATTGAATGAATTCAGGCACCAGATCATCAATAAACACATCGATTACAATAATGGCAAACTGTTCAAAACAATTAGGTACCCATGTAGCTGCATCGGCCTGAATAATAGTGATATTTCCCAATGTTTCAATTTGAAATTCTTCCTGGGCAATCTGAATCATGAGTGGGTCTATTTCGATAACTGTTATAGGATTAGTTATTTTCATTTCCCGCCGAAAAATAAACGGTACGCTTCCCCCACCCAAACCCAGCAAAAGGATATTTTCCTCTGGATTAAGTTGTAACATATGTTTTTTTAAAACTTGCTGAAACACCCGGTGAAGCGAATCAAACGAATAATTGGCATGTTGAGTATTAAGTACTTTTTTCCCATTAACCAGAATAAGGTCAATTTGGCCAGAATAGGCACTATTCCAGCTTTTCAAAGTAAATGGCCATACATAGCTCAACCACTTTATAAGTGAATTTACCACAAAAAATTCAGTATCCTAAGAGAATTTCATAAATTTAGCATAATTATTGAATTTAATTTGGGAAATTCAAAATCAAACATTATGAAACGCCTGCTTATTCTTCCAATTTTTGCCATTACTTTTTATTCATGCGATTTGCTGGGTTCATTAACCAATAGTGATGTAGTTGCCGGATTAAAAGAAGCATTGAAAGTTAGTACCGATACGTCTGTTGCAAACCTCAATCGTACCGACGGATATTTTGCCAATGCAGCTGTAAAAATATTACTGCCTCCCGAAGCAGCAGCTGTGGAATCAACCTTGCGTGCCATTCCCGGTATTGGGAATGCCGTGGTTGATGATGTAATTTTGAAAATTAACCGAGCTGCAGAACAAGCTGCAGCAGAGGCTAAACCTATATTTATAAATGCTATTACAAACATTACTTTTAACGATGCCATGAATATTCTCAATGGTCCGGATGATGCTGCTACCCAATATTTAAAAGCACAAACTTATTCGCAGTTGGTAACTGCATTTACTCCACCAATTGAAAATGCTTTAACTTCCGTTGGGGCTCAACAAGCCTGGAACGCCATGATTACGTATTACAACACTTATAATGATATTCTAGGGTTACAGGATATTCCCGACAATTTGGCTCAATACACTACTCAAAAAGGATTAGACGGTTTGTTCCACATAGTAGCCATTGAAGAAGGGAAGATTCGAAATGATGTGAATCATCGCGTTAATGAATTACTTCAGCGAGTTTTCGGAGCACAATAAATTCAAATCGGATTCATGAAATACTTTTCAACGATTTTTTTATTTTTCTATCTGGTTAAATTTCTTTTTTCACAAGACATTCAAAAACAACTTCAATCTCAATTTATTTTGGCCAAACCGGGAGATACCATTCATATACCTTCCGGAAAATTTGAACTTACCAAAAGCTTGCTTCTTGATGGAAAGAAAAACCTGGTGATAAAAGGAGCCGGAATGAATCAAAGTATTCTTTCATTCAAAGGACAATACGAAGGGGCAGAAGGTATTAAAATTAACCAATGCCAAAACATCACGTTAATGGATTTTTCAGTTACCGATGCCAAAGGCGATTGTATTAAAGCATTGAATACAGAAAAAATATCATTTATTCGAATTACTGTGGCCTGGACTGGAAAAATTAGTCCAAAAAACGGAGCTTACGGCCTGTATCCGGTAAGTTGTTCTAACGTTCTTATTCATGAATGCGTAGCCATTGGTGCTTCGGATGCCGGAATTTATGTTGGCCAGTCTGACCAAGTGGTAGTTTCAGGTTGTGAAGCGAAATATAATGTAGCCGGAATTGAAATTGAAAACACCACGAATGCAGAAGTGTTTAATAATTATGCACACGACAATACAGGAGGAATTTTGGTTTTTGACTTACCTGAATTACCTAAAAAACAAGGCGGAAATGTACGGGTTTACAATAATCGAGTAATTCATAACAATACGAAAAATTTTGCTCCTAAAGGAAATATTGTTGGGCAAGTTCCTTCCGGCACAGGGATGTTTGTATTAGCCACACCGCGAGTTGAAATTTTTGATAATTTGATTGAAGAAAACAAAACCGTTAGCATTGGCATTTGTAGCTTTTATATCTCCGAACGAAAATTTAATGATTCGCTCTATGACCCTATTCCATATCAAATTTCAATTCATAACAATAGGTTCCTTAGGAAGAAAGCAAATCCACCCATGAATAATAAGATTGGGTTATTGTTAAAATTCAAATTAGGAAAAAAAATACCCCACATTGTTTATGATGGAATTACCCGGGATGAAATGCTAAATGGTAGCGGTAAATTAAAAGATGAATTTAAAATCTGCATTCAGAACAATGAAAACGAATCATTTGTTGATTTAGATGCTGATAAAAACTTTAAAAACATCACGTTTGATTTAGCCCCTTATCGTTGCACAATGAACGTTACAAAACCATGAGCGGAATTGTACTTATAGCAGCTACAGTTTTAAGTATGGCTACATCCACTGCTGTAAAAACAACAATTGCTGTGGAAAAAAAAACTTTCAATTACCCCTATCCTACCCTTTCTTCTTACGGCTTATTCATTGGAATTATGAAAGAACAAAAACCGGCAGATCGTGTGATTCCATATACTTTGCCAACTCCCTTGTTTTCTGATTATGCATACAAACTTCGCTTTGTGTATATACCCTCCGGCAAACAAGTAACGTACCATGACAAGGAAGTTTTTCAATTTCCGGTAGGAACCATACTGGTAAAAACCTTTTATTATCCATATGATTTTCGATATCCGGAAAAGGGACGTAAAATAATAGAAACACGATTGCTGATTCACGAAGAAAATGGATGGAAAGCTTATCCATACATTTGGAACGAAGAACAAACCGAAGCCTATTTAGAAGTAGCCGGCGATACCAAGCTCATACAATGGACCCATTCAGATGGGAAAAAAATGAAAATTAATTATTCCATTCCTAATGCCAACCAGTGCAAATCGTGTCATGAAAGTTATGGCCAAATGACACCGATTGGACCTACAGCAAGGCAGTTAAATTCTGAGTTTTCATACAACGGTGTTTCAAAAAATCAAATAGCCTATTGGGTAGAACAAGGTATATTAACTGGAGTACCTAAGAATGAATCTACGATACCCAAAATTGCAGTATGGCATGATGCAGCTCATTATTCGCTCAACGATAGAGCCAGAGCTTATCTTGATATTAATTGTGCCCATTGCCACAAAACAGGTGGACAGGCAGCAACTTCTGGTTTAAATCTGAGTATATACGAAACACAAATGAATCTTTTAGGTGTTTACAAAGCTCCGGTAGCAGCCGGCAAGGGCGCTGCAAATATGAAATATTCCATAGAGCCTGGCAATCCGGATAAATCAATTTTAGTATATCGAATGGAATCCACTGATCCTGGAATTATGATGCCGGAAATGGGACGTCAGCTTATAGATAAAGAAGGAGTAACACTCATTCGTGAATGGATTAGCCAAATGGAAAAAAAGTAAACTTTTCAGCTATTTTACTTGAAAAATATTAAAAAACTCAAATTGCATGGAAATAAAAAAGCCTGCACGTAATGCAGGCTTTTCTTTTATAATTTCTATGAATCAAAAAATTATGCTCCACCAGCTTTACGAACCGCTTGTACCTTTTTGGCCGGAGCATTTTTTACAGCACCGGTTGACTTCGCAGGTTTAGCTGTTGCTGGTTTAGCTGCAGTCTTTTTGGTTTCTTTTTTCTTTTCTTCTGTTTTTCCAGGTTCATCAGAGGCTTTTGTTTTTTTAGTTTTTGCTTTCTTTTCTTCTGTTTCCTCAACTTCGGCTACCATATCAGTTTCTTCTTTGGATTTGAGTTTTTCAGGATCAATCAGGTTGTTCTTTACCAACTGATTGTACCACTTTATCATTTTCTTAATGTGTGAAGCATATACTCGTTCTCTGTCAAAATCAGGAACAATAGTTTCAAAATAAGCAAATAATGTACTGTTATCTGCTTTGGCATCCAGGGCTTCTTTGCCCCCTTCTTTTTCAAATATTCGAACAAAAACTTCTTTAAGGGGTAATTCTCCGCTTTCTGTATAAATGCTTATGTCTTCCAAAGTACTCACATCCATGTTCTGAAACACAGGGATTCTTTTCTTATCTTCTAGCGACTCTGCAATTAATCCATTATTGGAACGACTAATCACTGTGTATAATGAACCTTGTCCGCTGATTGCAATAATCTTTTCAAATTCCATATTTAATAATCTATTTTACACAAACCTACAAATTTTTTTTAATAAGAAATGATAGGGCTTATGAAGTAAAATAAAAGGAAATTCAATAGAAATAATACTTGATTTAAAAGCCAATATGTATTTTCCTGCCTGAAATCACTTGTACTTTCCCACCGCATAAAATATCTAAATTTTTAGCATACGCATCTGCTGAAGAAATTACTGGAGTATATGCAGGGGGTGTAACTGAAGGTATTACTACATAATCTTGTAAATCTGGAACAGCACCTTGGCTCCAGTTAGCAGCATTATGCCAGTTTGCATCAGTGGTACCTAACCATACATTATAGATTTGCTGATAACGGGTACGTGTATAATCAGCTAGACTGAGTAATTCACTTTGGGAAGAGGCTATGAGTAAGGCCATACTAAGGATAGCGCAAGATCCTGGAGCCAGCGTATCAATCTTCCCACCAATAAACTGTGAAACATCCGTCAAATCAGAAATTGGTCGTGCAATTCCTCCTGACATCATAGTGAATTTTTCAGCTTGACTAAACCCGTTAAATATATTTTGGCTACCGTTGGAGCCATCAGAATTATTGGCATAATATGCCACCGGATAATTACTCAGTAATTGAATACCACACCAGGTATTTCCGATTGGATTGTAAACCATCCCCAGTTGACGAAGGGTATCAAACTGCGCCTTATTAGGCGTAAACTTATAAATGGTATCAAGAACATCAAAATCACTATAAATACCGGCAAAAACATTTTTTTTACCAATTAAATCTGTATTTTCAATCAAATAATCTAAAAAAATGATGGCACTATCTTGAGCATTGCCCTGCCAATAACGTGTTAATTGATTTATCCGTAATTGAATGGCATTAACTCCGGCACCATTATCGTTATAAATGGACTCCAATTCAACATCTGCTAAAAGTGTATTTTGTACACGTTGAATATTCTGCTCTGCTACCCAGTGATTGTCGTTGTTAAATGGACAACAAGTTCCGAGCGGATTTGTTAGTGTTTGGTTTGAAACTCTTCCCTGATGACCTGCCCAAAAACCCATGGGATTAAAATATAATTGCAGTAGCTGATTGGGGCCATTTTCTCCCATTCGATAACCAACACCCTGAGTTGAATTATTACTGTTAAAACCAATTCGGCCTGTGGATGTGATAGTTGTTACCAAGCCATGGTTAATTGTATTATAAAATGAAGGATTTAAGAAAACTGAAATGTATTGTTTATTTAAGTACACACCATCCTTATAATCAATCCGAAACGTAATGAATGTATTGGGCGGACAAGAAGGGGACACCCGAAATCTAAAAAAATCAGCCGGTGAAGCTGTTTGCAATTCACCCAGAACTCCGATACTTACGATACTATCAATGACTACTGCGTAGGGACTCAAGCTGGTAATTTGAGCATAAAGCGAAGATGTAGAGGTTGATAAGTAATTAATAAAACTACCGCTTAGTGTAACCGTATCTGAAATCAAAAATATATCATCATTTCCATCTGTATAGTTTCGTTGCGTCATATGTACAAAAGGTCGTATAGGTTCAGAAATGGCACGAAACAAATCTATTCGCCCATATCCTAATTTCCCAACATACAAAGCATTTCCCGGTATGGTATCAATAAGATAAGCGGTTTGTTGCAATCGAGCACCTATTTGTAAAGGTTGTAAGGTATCAAAATATGACATGATTAATGCTGAAGCTCCTGAAGTAATGGCACATGCATCTGAAGTGCCATTGCCGGTACCATACCCATTAGCATATACATTAAAAATAGCCTGGCCCGGGGCTGCCACATCTACAAAATCGTAATAAGAAGAATTCGAAGATTTGGTATCATCCTGTTTAGTTCCACCCACAGCTATAACATATTCGTAAGATGCCGGATAAAATGGAACTGTATTATTCGAATTTCCGGCGGCAGCTATAACCTGGCAATTCCGGTTCACAGCTGCATATCGAATGACATCTTGTCCGTATGGGCCTGGCAAGGTACTTCCCCAGGAACAACTAATTATATGTGCGCCATGATCGGCAGCATAAACAATACCTGGATATCCGGCTATCCAACCGGCACTGGTACTAACCATTTTCACCGGCATATATTTACAGCGAAATCCAACTCCTGCCATAGCGGCCACATTGTTGGTAGATGCAGCTGCATCACTGCACATGGAAGTACCATGGGCACTGTTATGGGCTCCAATAAATTGCGGATTATTGTCATTATCCCCCATATCCCAGCCTCGGTAATTATCCACGTATCCGTCATTATCATCATCTATTCCATTTATAGGGTCTGCATAGTTGTAATAAACATTATCCATAAAATCGGGATGTGAAAAATTTGTGCCTCCATCTACAATGCCAATTACAACGGTAGTATCGCCTTGTGTGCTGTCCCATGCTTGCAACGCCCGAATTTTATAGAGATACCATTGCAGATGCAGACTGGTATCATTGGGGGTTAGCATAGTGTGTAAATCATGCAAAGGAGAATCAAGAAACCAGGGCTGGGCATACTCTACCACTCCACTGGATGCCAACTCATTGACAACCCGTAATACCGGAACATCAACAGTATATTCAAACACATACACCAACGAAAGATCCACTAATTTTTGTCCGGATGCATTAAAAGTTGTAATGGGTGGTTTATGCCCGGGATGCATTTTACGGAATGAAACCGACTCCAGCCGATGTGCCAATGCTAAAATCGAAGGTAAATTTATTTGCGTATCCGTACAAAGTGCTCGAAATTCAGGTTTAATTTTAAAAATTACCGTATTTCTCAACATATCACGACCTTCCAGCAGTGTATCAGGCCATGAAAAATAGGATGGATGAAAATTATCCGGCAGCAACCGTTCTTGAGCATGAGAGAATATAAAAGTGCAAAAAATCCAAAAAACAGGTAGAAGTTTTTTCACTGCTGAAATTTTACCTAATTTAATAAAAACTAAGCAATGAAAAATGTTTACTGCAATTTAAAATTTAAAATTCAAAGTTCACACCGAAATTATACAGAATGGGCAATTGATTAACACGTTTGTAAGTAATTCTATCAATGTAAAAAATATTTTGCCGATTGTATAAATTGGTGGCACCGGCATTGAGTTCCAGCTTCATGTTCTTACCAAATGTGAATATCTTCTTGATGTTTACATCCAGACGATGATACCAGGGCAAGGTTCCCTGATTGATATCGGCATATTGAATACCCAACGACCCATTGGCGGTGGTATAATCGGTATTGATTCCCTGTTGAAAATCGATAAATTCATAAAATCCCTGCGTTTGAGTAAATGGGAAACCGGAACCAACATTCCATCGAGCACTTACTTCCCAGCCTTTTTTCTTTCCGAATCGGTAGTTGGCCACTACGTTGATGTTGTGGCGGCGGTCAAAATGCGGAGTATAGGTTTGAATTTCATCCATGCGTTCAATTTTCATAAGCGAATACACCAGCCAAACATACAAGTTATTCCATTCAAATTTGGCTGTAAAATCTACTCCCCAGGCATTACCCGATTCGATGATAAAATCTTTTTTCAGATAATCGGGCTTGGTAGCATTTTCACCATTATCATCATATAATTTATTTCGGTTGATGTTTACCAACTGCTCAAAATTCATAAAATACCCTTCCACATTCAAGGTTAAAAGTTTAGTTATATCGAACTCCATTCCTCCAATGAGGTGCTGGGATTTTTGCAAGCGAGAAGTAACGTCTTCTCCCCTGAATTTTTTGGGTAAGTTATCCGATCCTGATAAAAAACCGTAAAACAGGTTCACCACATCGCGGTCAGAGTTGGCTGCAATCAGGTTTTGGGAATACAATCCACCGGCAAATTTAATTCTCCACCAGTCACGAATGTTGTATTTAATACCTAGGCGGGGTTCGGCAGAAATATTATTCAGCGAAGCATAATAATGCAAGCGGAAACTGGGATCTATCACCAACCCCCATTTGGAAAATTTATAGCGAACAAACCCTGCAATTTCGGTGGTATTTTCGGTTTGATAAATCGGACGGTTGTTAGCATTTATAAATCGGAAATCGGTTGTAAATCCAAGAGCTTCAATACCATACGTGATGCGGTTGGTGCCAAAAAACTGATGGAAATTTAAACCAACATTAAACCCGTTGATAGTGCTAGAACGCGGTGGAGATACCGTTTCTGTCATATTAATCTTGTAACTGGAATAGCTTAGAATTCCTTCAATACGCACATTGGCTTGTCCAGGCACTACAGCAAAGTTTAATCCTCCTCCAAAAGCCCGCCAATTTAGTTGAGTAATATCACTAAAATTTACCTGATCGTTGTAAGAAAAACCAAACACATTGATTTTACTTCCCTGGTCTCCTGCATAGATGCTTACCTTTCCGTAAATATCATAGAAATTATACGGCAATCCATTCGAATCAGCATATGTATAAAATGCACGGGATGAATGTTCCAGGTAAGATCCTTTGGCACTTAAAAGAAACGATGCCGAAGTTTTGGAATCTTCCTTTAGCTTAACAATGGGACCTTCAAACAACCCTTTGGCCGTAAACGTAGTGGCGCCCACTTTTCCTGAAAAACGCTTGCGGTTACCGTAGCGGGTAGTAATATCCATTATCGAAGAAATACGGCCCCCATAC
>JAOABX010000036.1 GCA_026418175.1 Flavobacteriales bacterium | reverse complement strand
TTTAGCAACATGGAGGATATTCGGCAAATTTTTTCTTCTGACTGGGGAGTACTTACCGGTTGGGTACATTACTTATGCTTTGACTTATTGGTTGGTATATGGATAACCCGTAATTCACAACAAAAAGGTATGCCACACGGATGGATTATCATTCCACTATTTTTTACATTTATGTTAGGTCCCATAGGCTGGATGATGTATATGGCTATTGTGAAGTTGAAATTTAAATAACATGCAATAAATTTTATTAATGCCCTTGCAAAAAAAAACCTGCATATAGAATCACGATATTACTTATTTATTATGGAAATTATCTAGAAAATAATTCCTTAGAAAAACCCAGTGTTACACCACCCATCACATGAATACCTGCCTGAGGGTATAGATAATTTTCTGTAGTAAGCGTCCCACCCCATACATAGCTGAATGTATATCCGTTAGGTGCATACATTCGGTTTGTAAGATTTATAACCATGATATTAAAACGTAGATACAGCCCACTTTTGAAATTGAGTGCATAGCGCAAACGAAAGTCATTCACAAAAAATGGATCCAAACTTCGACTGATTTGGCTTGTATTATCTAAATATTGCCTGGCTACATATTTACCGGTTAATTCTATATCCAGATTTTTTATAGGGCTAACAGTAAAAGTAAACCCACCTACTGCCCATGGAGAAAAAGCAATATCAGTGGTTCCGTGATATACAGAATCCTGTTGGCCGGTATCATAATTATCATAATACTCGGTAAAATTCTCAATGCGGTTCATGCTAAACGCAATGTTTCCGGATAAGGTAATGATGGGATGAGGCTTCACACTTCCCATTAACTCAATCCCCAAGCGATAACTTTTAGGAATATTGATGCGAGTATATGCTCCTACATCATTTACTTTACCTGTTAAAATCAACTGATTGGTATAATCCATCCAAAAACCATTTATACTCCAAGTATAAATTTTTCCACGTTGATTGTACCCAATTTCCAAATCACGCAAAGTTTCATGGTTGGGTTGTTGTGTAATTCCTGCTTCAAAATCATCGCGATTAGGTTCTTTATTAGCGATACCAAAATATGCATACAATGCATGTTGAGAATTGATTTGATATGTTAGGCCTCCTTTTGGATTAAAAAAGTGAAAATCTTTATTAACAGTTATTCCCGGATTATTTCTGAATCCTGAGATTTGATAGTTTACAAAACGATATTGCATATCAGCAAAAACATACAATCCACGAATTATTTCGAAGGTAGCTTTTGTAAAAACATTTACATCGGTTTTCTGTGCATCATATCTGTAAAATTCATGGTTGGGTTGTGTATTGGAAGCAAATTGAGCCCATACTACTTTCCCGAAATGATTTCCGAAATATGTATTGGCTCCTCCCCCACCTACAATGTCCCATTTTCTTTTTTTCCAGGTGGCTGTAATGTTTCCGCCTAAAAGATGATTGTCGAGCCAAAGTTGGCGTACTAAATCTGTTTCAATGATGGTATCAGTTCCTGCAAATAGAGTATCCATTCCATAGGCTGACAACTTTTGGCCAACTTTATATTGTTCGTAATATCCACGGCCTCTAGTGTAGTATAGTGCTATATTCAGGTTGGAGTACTTACCGATTTGCTGATTTACAAACATTTGATAATGATCTTGCTGATAATTGTCGGTTTCATTTTCATAGGGAGTAGTTCTTTGGCCAAAATCTGTACCAGCACTGTTAAACGTGCGATTGCTATCAATCATCCATTCGGGCACTCCATACCATGCCTGATAGGTTTTTTCTGCCCCTGAAAAAACATTGAAATTTACAGTGGTAGTTTTACCATAATATCCACCGCTTACAAAGAATGATTTCAAGTCACTCCAAGCCCTGTCAATAAATCCATCAGAAGTAATTTTGGATAAGCGGCCAGTAAAAGCAAAGCGCTTTCCAATTAAACCAGTTCCAAATTCAGCGGTATTTTTAAATGTATTAAACATGCCTACTGAAGAAGAAATTTCAGCAAATGGATTTTCTATTAATTGATTGGTTTGAATATTAACCGTAGCTCCAAATGAACCGGCACCGTTGGTGGATGTTCCCACACCACGTTGTATTTGTACACTTGCCACACTCGAAGCTAAGTCTGGCATATTTACCCAAAATACTCCCTGAGATTCCGCATCATTCACAGGTATGCCGTTGATGGTAACATTAATTCGGGTGGGGTCAGTACCCCGAATGCGGATACCTGTATAACCTACACCCGCTCCGGCATCAGAATTAACTACCACCGATGGTGTTTGATCTAAAATGAATGGCAAATCTCGACCTATGTTTTCTTTTTGTATATCTGATTCACTCAATGTAACCTGTGTTACAGGAGTAATATCAGAAGCTCTAATGCCCGCTATTTCAATAGTTGCAATGTTGTGCGAAGCCGTTCTCAACGAATAGCGATATTCATGCAAAAAAGGAATTTTTACGGTATCAGTAATTGTTTCATATCCCACATAACTTATTTGTAAGATAAGCTCTGAAGATTTGCCGGCAACCAACTCAAAACGACCGTTGGCATCGGTAATTGTACCTTGATAAGAATTTACAATCCGAACATTGGCTCCGGCTAAAATACCACCGGTTTCGGCATCAGTTACAATACCTTTAATTTTTTCCTGAGCCCAAAAAAGCTGAATACTGAAAAAAAACAATAATACACTACCTGCAAAACGCATAAATTTTACGTTTAAGTTAAACAATTAATAAATAAATGCAGGTAAACTACTCAATAAGGAGGGTTTACCTTTACCTACGCCGGCATTATCCGGATCAGGTTCTTTCTGGCCAGGGGCCAGAATTCGGGTATAATCTCAGCCTTGCATACACAAAGCACCCCGAGGTTTCGAAGGCAAATGTAAAAAAATTGATTTTAAAAATACCTTGTGCGGTAAAAAGATTTTTAACACCTCTCAAATCATTTTTTTTCCGCTGATATACAGCGAATAAACATGATTAGTACCAAAGGCATAAGGCAAGTAGGTGAAGGAAGAAACTGGTTGAGTGATGATAAAGTTGGCTTTTTTACCGGGTGTTATTGTTCCAATTGTATCCTGCATTTCCATGGCAGCAGCTCCATGGATGGTCGATGCAATCAATGCTTCTTCGGGTAACATTTTCATTCGCATACAGGCTAAGGATACTACTAATTGCATATTTCCCGAAGGACAACTGCCGGGATTATAATCGCTGGCCAATGCCACCGCTATGCCAGCATCTATTAACTGTCGAGCCGGAGCAAATGGAATATTAATAAACAAACTGCAACCCGGTAATAACGTTGCAATTGTATTGGATGATTTCAAGGCTTCAATATCATCCGATGAAACTATTTCCAAATGATCAACACTTAATGCCGAATGTTTTACAGCAGTAGCTATAGCTCCTAAACTATTGAACTGATTGACATGAACTTTAGGCTTCAATCCATATTTGGCCCCTGCTTCCAGTAATAATTCCATTTCCTGTACGCTAAAATAATTGGCTTCGCAAAAAACATCCATGTAATCTGCCAGTTTTTCTGCAGCTATGTTTGGAAGTAACTCACGTATCAAAAGATTAAGATAGGCAGGATGGTTTTCTTTGTAAAATTTTGGATATGCATGTGCTCCAAGAAATGTTGCTTTTATTGGTAATATATTTTTTTCTTTAATTTGTTTAATCACCCGAAGCATTTTCAGTTCACCTTCTACACTTAGTCCATAACCACTTTTTATTTCAATGGCTCCGGTGCCTGTTTTCATAACTTCGTTAATTCTATGCATTGCAGATTCCAGCAATTCCTCATCAGAGGATTGAGCTAACTTTTCAGCAGAATTTAAAATTCCTCCTCCACGGGCAGCAATTTGTTCGTAGGTAAGCCCGTTGATTTTATCTACAAACTCTTGTTCACGGGTTGCAGCAAATACAAGGTGTGTATGGCTATCGGCAAAGGCCGGAAAAATTAAACGACCGGTGCAATTTATTTCTTGCTTTGGCTGAATGGAATGTTTATTTAGATAATTTGAAAGATCTTCCATTTTTCCAAAATCCAAGATTCTATCTTCTTTTATAAGCATCCACGCATTAGTTAAGGGATGAATCTCTTTCATCAATTCATTCCGTCGTACTCCTATCGGTTCACGTTCAGCAAGTAAAATTTGGCGAATATGGCTAAACAGTGTAATCATGCCACCCTTTTGATTTTAACTTTACCCACTTTGGTTGTTGTATGTATTTCCTGCAATTGACCGTTTACATAAATAAAAGTGGTAGATCTTCCGTTAGGTAATTGCAATGTATAGCTATTATCTTTTGCAGTGAGAGGTAAAAACTGCCCCCAAACTTCTGAATAGATTCGTTCATAGTTTTTAGGCTCCATAAAATATAAAGAAGCCACACTTATATTAATTTTTTCTTTTACGGTATTTTTTCCGGTATGTGAAGTAATATAATATTCCATCTCTTTCCAGTGTGTGTCGGCATATTGTTCAATTTCGCCGTTTTTTTCATTTTTTGCATAGGAAGAAAGCAACATGCCATCTTTATATGTTGACTTTAAAATGGTTTTTACATCCACCTGGCTTACTAGCAAACTGGCATGTGCCTGGCTTTCTATGATGTAATATTCCAAATTATTTTTTATTTCTTTTTTAGCAGTCAAAGTGCCTGTTTTTGTTCCTAATGAATAAATTTCAAATCGTAAGGTTTGTTGCGCCATACAAAGAGGAACAAAAGTCAATAGATTTATAGCAAGAATGGTTGATTTAAAAATGTTTTTCATAAAAATTCATCACATTGGTTTGCATTATTTTTCGAATCAATGTTTCAGCAGTTTCACCATACCATAATTTTTTTTGGTATGATGTTCGTTCCAGATATTCAATCAAGTCAGCATATAACTGGGGAAAAGTAGATGCTTTATCGTAAAAATCAAAATGCTGAATTCCTCCATCCAAATCTGATCCAATACAAATGATATCCCAAGCTGACGGATGGCCTACCGCATGAACAATCTGAAAAACATTATCGAGAAAAATTTTTAGATATTCATCTTTTAATTTACGTTCATCTGTAATGTTGGCAATGGTTGAATGAAATTTTTCACCGCCCAATTTATGTTTATCAAGCATTAGTCCGATTAAACCTCCTGTTTCATGAATAATTCGTATTTCTTCGTCACTTAAATTAATACTCCAGCGGTTAAATACATGATTTTTACTTTTCTTTTCATGATCAGGAGTCGCAATACTGGCATTCATGGTTTTAAAACCATTCACTCCGGCATGACTGGCTATAATTGGAATTTTATCGTTGTTAGAAATATAATTATAGCTGCGAATCCAATTATATAATTCTTTTCTTGATTTTACACTCATGTGTTTAATATCCACATGAATCCGGGGGCCATTGTTTTTGCTGAGCAGTTCTTTCATGGTTTTAATACCCAATCCATTTAATCCACGGCCCAGCCCTTCATTTTGATTGAGAAATCCTTTACGAACAAGTCCCCAAAAACTTCGGGAGTGTCCGGCCAAGTGATTGTAAAAATGATGGCAAAGATTGATGGAGAATGGATGTACATCCCAGCTTTTAATGATACCCACATGTTCCTCCATTTTCTTTTTCATTTCCGTAGGAGAAAGTTTTCCACTCAGCATAGCCTCATCAAAAAGCGAATGTGCCCCTTCAATGCTTAGCACACCGGCCAATGTATTGGGTTTACTAAGTTGATCAATTAAAGAGTAGTAACTATTTACCAGTTTAAAATGATATTTTTTGTTTGGGGAATAGCCTTGGTTTGAACTTACATAATTGTATTCAAATTGTAAAATTTTAAAATAATCATTGGTATCGCGTAAGTATTCAATGCTTGAAATCTCATTACCTGTTACTACCTGCATCATTTCAATACGGCTCTTTTTATTAGTGAGTAATTTAGGCAGGTTGCGTATATCCATAAATCCTTTTTCCAACGGATATAAAGATATAGTAGGAACTCTTACATTACCTTCGGCCAATGCATAAAGATTAGTTTGTGAATATTTTGCTACATTGGGAGAATTATTGTATGCATAGCGTGCAGCTTTCCCTTCGGGCACCGGATGATCAATAAATTCCCACATATTCCTTTGAGGTTTGGGATATCCTGAATAGGCGGATTTTAAATTCGGGTGTACGTGTACATCTGCAAAAAATAATTCATCCATGGCCATTATTTTATCTCATTATATACCGTTGCGGATAAAATTAATGTAATTCCTCAAAGGCACTATTATCCCTAAAGGTTAAATTATTTTAATTATCAAAAGATATACTTTCTGGCTTTTTTCGGCTATACAACAATGCAGCTGTAATTAATGACAAAACTAAACCACCAAATACCTGCATATTAAATTCAAGAATACTAACCATGCGGGCATCAAACTGTTTGCGTAATCCTTCCAAGTCATTCATGAGCGGTAGTAAAGGTTCATTATTCTCCAGTAATTGCTGCTTAACCCTTTCCAGTTCTTCAAAATACTGGTCAATAATTCCTTCACCGGTAATAGTAATGGTAATATAAATAAGAAAAGCTTTGAGAGATGCCATCACCAATACGGTAAGCATGCCGGTGTAAAAGGCTCTTCCAAACGTGAATTGATATTCTTGCGATATTATTTTAACACGACGAATACTAAGAAAAATAAAAAGCGCCGGTATCCAAATACCCACATAACGCCAATTGGTAAGCGGGCTTTTACCAAGAGCATACAATCCCATGTATAGAATATAGCTCAACAGGCCAGCCAATGTACCTATGTTAAGTGGAATAGAATAAAATTTTTTCATAAGGCAGCAAAGTTAGAATTTACGAATGGTTTATTTTCTGAATTGTAAAACAATAATTACTTTTGTGTGGGGTAAGTCTTATACGACCAGCTCCCTTCAAATCCCCCAGGTTCGGAAGAAAGCAAGGGTAGAAGGTTGTAGCGGTGCGATATAAGTAACTTGCCCCTTTTTTTATTTGGAAGCAAGGTAAATCCATCGCCGGTTAAAGTTTTATTGTCATTTTATTGTCAGACACCACAAAAAGGCTTTATTGGAAAAATGTTATCACCATGCAAAAGATATTTCTATAATGCGTAATTCTCATTATTCTTTGTAAGATAGTGTTTAAATTTTGTAAAAAACTTTTTATCTGAAGTTTATTTAGAGACAGTATCTTCGCTGTGCAATAAGCATGTTAAAAAATAACGAATATTATTTGCTTTCTTTAAAACTTTTAATAGCTTTAGAGTGCAAATGAGATTCGTGAAAATTAGGATTGTATGAAATTTTTTATTGACACAGCTAATCTGGATCAAATTCGCGAAGCTCAGGAATTGGGAGTATTGGATGGAGTTACCACCAATCCTTCATTAATGGCCAAAGAAGGTATTACTGGTACAGCAAACATTTTAAATCATTACAAAAAAATCTGTGAAATTGTAACTGGTGATGTTAGTGCAGAAGTAATCGCTACTGATTACAAAGGCATTATTGATGAAGGAGAACGATTGGCAGACCTTCATCCCCAAATAGTAGTAAAAGTTCCGATGATTCGGGATGGTGTGAAAGCCTTAAATTATTTCGCTGATAAAGGAATTAAAACTAATTGTACGCTAGTATTTTCAGCCGGACAGGCGTTGCTAGCTGCCAAAGCAGGAGCTACCTATGTATCTCCGTTTATCGGCAGGTTGGATGATGTATCAACGGATGGTATGGCACTTATTAAACAAATTGTTACCATATATGCTAACTATCTTTTTGAAACGCAAATTTTAGCTGCTTCAGTAAGACACCCAATGCATATTATACAATGTGCTGAATCAGGAGCAGATGTGGTAACTTGTCCATTAAGTGCTATAACTGCATTATTAAATCATCCGCTGACCGATATTGGATTGGAAAAATTCTTAGCAGACTACCGGAAAGGAAATTCCTGATAAGGAATACCTGAATGGCAGTATGCAGCGTTCTTTTGTTTTGAATGTTTTATTTAAATACATACTGTCATGAAACTTAAAGTGTATCCCAAATCACCAGCCCCCCGCCACATTCAACAGATTGTGGAAACGCTCAAATCAGGTGGCGTAATTATTCTCCCCACAGACAGTGTTTATGCATATGCCTGCATGTCTACTCACCCTGAAGCGGTAAAAAAATTAGCTTCACTCAAAGGAATACCAGTGGAAAGAGCTCGCTTCTCCTTTGTATTTTCGGATATGGCCATGGTAGCTAAGTACAGCAAGCAACTCAGTAATGATGCATTTAAACTAATGAAACGCTTGTTGCCCGGTCCATTTACGTTTATAGTAAATGCTGGTAGTGAAGTTTCGAAAATTATTCCCAACAAAAAAACATTGGGTGTACGAATTCCCAATAACCAAATACCGATTCAAGTAGTAAAAGAACTTGGAGTACCGTTACTTACAACTTCTGTATATGATGACGATAGCATAGTTGAATATACCACCGATCCGGAATTAATTGCCGGAAGACATGATAAAGAAGTTGACCTGATTGTGGATGGAGGCTATGGACATAATGAAGCTTCTACTGTGTTAGATTGTACCGGCGATCAAGTAATTTTGATTAGACAAGGACTGGGAGAAGTTGAAGTGGAAGAAATTGCTTGATGAATAGAAAATTGTAAAAGCCGGTGTTATAGCCGGCTTTTATTTAATTCCAATTAAAGTGAAATTTCCAAACCTAAATCGTCCGTAAATTTTTTAAGTACTGGATTTTTCTTCATTAACTCTTCAAGTTTTTCAGCGGGGGTAATCGGTATTTTAGCTGAAGTATCTTGTCGAATAACAGCTTCCATCTCAATTTTTCCATTGTTTAATACCTGACGCAAATACGATAAAAACTCAACCCTAAATTCGCTGAATTCTGGCTCTTGGCCTTTATGATCTAATACAAATTCGATGAGTAAATTTTCGTTTATTTTTGGGATATTTCGTTTCATCATTGCATACCACGTCATTTTTTTCTGTTTCATCAGTTGGTTTAAATACTCTGCCCAAGCTTTCTCAAATTTTTCAAAAGTAAAAACTTCCGATTCATTGACTTCCAAAACTTCCGGCATGGGCGATCCAATTTTTTGATGAACATTAAAGTTTTTAATTGAAATGGTTTTTCTGGCTGATACCGTACCGGTGGGTGAATTTAACGACTTAGGAGCTTGTTTTACAGGTTCTGTTGTCAAAGAGTCAAACGTACTTTGAGACAACGATACTAAATCTGTTTGTTTTGAAGAGTTAGGTGCTTCGGAAGGTGTTTTTAATTCAGAACTTTTTTTTTTAATCCAGCCAGTTGCATTAAGGTAATTTCTACCAATAAGCGTTTATTATTTGCTGATCGATAATTCAGGTCATTATCATTGATAATTTTTAACCCCTGCATTAAAAAATCGGGACTACAACTTTTTGCCTGTCGTTCATATCGTTCACGAATTTGCTCCCCCACTTCCAACAATTTCAGTGTAATTTCATCCTGGCCTACCAGCAAGTTTCTAAAATGATCACCCAGTCCGGTAAGAAAATGTTGTCCGTCAAAACCGTTGCTAAGCACATCATTGAATAGTAACAGTAGCCCTTTGTAGTCGCCGGCAAGCGCCAAATCAGTTACTTTAAAATAATAGTCATAATCGAGGATGTTGAGATTATCAATAACATCCTTATAAGTAATTTTAGTACCAGCAAACGTAACAATGCGGTCAAATATTGAAAGTGCATCACGCAAGGCACCGTCGGCTTTTTGGGCAATTATATGCAATGCATCCGGTTCTGCATCAATTCCTTCCTTTACTGAGATTCGTGCCAAATGATTTGCAATATCATCTACTGTGATACGATGAAAATCAAATACCTGACAACGCGATAAAATGGTAGGAAGGATTTTATGTTTTTCAGTAGTAGCTAAAATAAAAATAGCATGTGTCGGAGGTTCTTCCAGCGTTTTTAAAAACGCATTGAAAGCAGCAGCAGACAACATATGCACCTCATCGATGATAAATACACTATATTTACCGAGTTGCGGAGCAATACGTACCTGTTCAATCAAGGCGCGAATATCATCCACCGAGTTGTTTGAGGCAGCATCTAACTCATGAATGTTAAATGAATGCGACGTATTGAAAGCTTCGCAAGAAGCACATTTGTTACAAGGCTCAATAGAGGAAGTTAAATTGAAACAATTGAGCGTTTTGGCCATGATACGTGCACAAGTGGTTTTCCCTACACCACGTGGCCCGCAAAATAAAAACGCATGCGCAATTTTCTGCGTTTTGATGGCATTGCGAAGTGTATTGGTAATATGCATCTGTCCCACCACATCATCAAAGGTTTGTGGGCGATACTTTCTGGCTGAAACAATAAATTCTTTTGTTGCTTCCATTACAGTTCAAAAATAGCCATTGAACTTGTGCTTTAAAAAAAATGTTGATAACTTAGCACTGCTTGTTTATGAAAAAAATCGCTTTCATCAAACGATTATTTTTTGCTTTTTCGGTATTCTTTTCTCTAACGCTGAGCATTTTACCGGATGCCATTCTTAATTATTTTCATAAACACCGACACATAACCTGCGAAGCACATGATCCCGGAGAATTTAACCTTGAGTCAGAACATATTCATTGTGAATTTCCCGATTTGTATCTATATTTTATAGAAGATTCTCCTCCCATTCTCTCTTACTTCCCGCTTGTTTTAGGAAATATTTGCAACACTAATATTTTTGTTCCACACATCGTAACCATTAGGCATTTCGCAGGCCGAGCTCCTCCTATTTTATTTCTTTAAAAAATTGTTTGTCCAATATTTTTTTCAATTTCTGTTAAAGAAGTTGATTTCTCATTTGTGTTTTTTAAAATGTATTATTCCCATTGAAACTGTTTATAATCATATTCTTATTGGCACAATCTGTAGTGTATTTGTCGGCACAGAACGCTTCCATTCGAGGCAAAGTTACTGACAAAAATGGCCAACCCTTGCCTGGAGCCAATGTTCATTTGCACGAAACTATGCAAGGTACCATAACCCAAGAGGATGGAACATATGAATTAAAAAACATCCGTCCAGGCCATTATCACTTGCATGTAGAATACCTGGGGTATAAATCCATCAATGATGAAATAGATATTGAAAAAAATGATTTGATAAAAGATTACATATTATTTGAATCTACCCTCGAAATAAGCCAATATTTGGTTGAAGAAAGTATGCTAAAAACCCGTGAAAATGAATCAACACTAAAAATTACGTTGGTGGATAAAAAATTCATGGACCGCCATGCAGGTTTTACATTGATGAATCAATTAGACCTATTACCAGGTATCAATGTGATAAACACCGGCACGGGTGTTTCCAAACCAATTATCCGAGGTTTTAGTTTTAACCGGGTTATTGTAGCTGATAAAGGTATCAAACAGGAAGGCCAACAATGGGGATGGGATCATGGATTAGAAATAGACGCATGGGATGTAGATCGGGTAGAAATTATTCGCGGGCCTTCTTCACTAATTTATGGTTCTGATGCCATTGGAGGTGTAATTCATATACGACTACCAGAAATACTACCTGAAAATACAGTGCAAGCCAGTGTATTATCTACTTACCGTAGCGTGAATAATTTATGGGGATTATCATCACAAGTGAGATTGCGTTGGAAAGATATTTCTTTGAATATGCGATACACCCAGCAGGAATATGGTGATTACAGGGTGCCAGCAGATTCTTTTTTATACAATTCGTACTGGTTAAAACTTCTTCATCAACAATTAAAAAATACAGCAGGTAAAGAGCAAAATTTCAGCACATCGGTTGGTATTACGAAAAACTGGGGATATAGTTTTATCACGGTTTCACGGGTATTTCAAAAAGCCGGATTTTTTTCTGGAGCACATGGAATACCTCAATCGTACCAATTGCAAGATGATGGAAATAACCGAAACATTGATTTGCCATATCAACTAATAGAGCATTGGAAAGCCATTTGGAACAACAATTTCCGAATTGGAAATAGCTGGCTCGAAGCCGATTTGGGGTTTCAGCAAAACTTACGGAATGAATACTCTTATCCGCATAATCATGGGCAATATTATGTGATTGACTCTACAAATATTGAACACCAGTTTACTTTACAAACTTACTCCGGAAACTTCCGCTTGCATCTTGGCAACTCAGGTATGCACTGGATTATTGGGATGAATACCCAGTATCAGCAAAACCGCTCGGCTGGATTTGCTTACTTACTTCCACATTTTAACCAGTGGCAGGGAGGAATATTTGTACATTTCAGAAAAGAATTTAACGAACACCTAAACCTGAATGCCGGTGTACGGTTTGATGCAGCCTGGCAAAAAATTTTTCGATACGAAATTCCATTATTTAATTATCAAGGAACATTTATGGGAACTGATGTAAAAACATATGGATTTGAAAAATTTTATGCCAACGGTTCAGGTAATGTAGGGCTATCCTGGCATAAAAATGAACATATTAGCCTTCGCTGGAATATAGGTAGCAGTTATCGAATTCCCACTGTTCCTGAACTTACTTCCAATGGTATTCATCACGGAACATTCCGTCATGAAATGGGGGATTCATCGCTTACCCAAGAACGAGGAGTTCAATTAGATTTTATTGCAGACATCCAACGAAAAAAATGGAACCTGTCGGTAAGTCCGTTCTTTTATTATTTCCACAATTATATTTACCTACGTCCTACCGGCGAATTTTCATTATTGCCCGATGCCGGGCAAGTGTATCAGTATAGCCAGGCCAACACCATTCAAACCGGACTGGAAATTCAGCAAGATGTACATTTTACCGAACATCTACACATGAATACAACTCTTGATTATGTATTTGCCTTTAATCTGGACGATGGATATCCGCTTCCGTTTATTCCACCCGGCATGATGCATATCGATCTGGAATATGAACTAAAAACCCGAAGTAAAATCTTTAAAGATACCTACTTCAGAATTATGCCACAGGGTGTATTGCCCCAGATGTTTACTGCCAGAAATGAAAAAACCACACCGGGGTATATATTGCTGAATGCCGGTGCCGGCACCTCGCTGAACTGGAAGATGTTAAGGTTTGAAATCAAGGCTGAAATACATAATATTTTTAATCAACGATACATGGTACACGTGAACAGATACCGCATTCTTAACCTTCCTGAACCCGGCACATTGTTTATCATAACAGCAACATTTTCGCTTAATCAATCCTTTGCATCAAAAAAACCATGAAAAATAGTACCGGTCATCGAGTGTTTTGGAGTTTCTTTAAAAAAACAGGTGTGTTGTTTCTTGTTTTTTTCATAATGCTAATTCAGATTCCGGATGCCTTTTGGCAGGAATTTCATGCCCATGCACATCATGACTGTGGTTTACCGAACGTGGTTCATCAATACACGCCCGACTGTACCCTGGAACTACGTTTTTTACAGCCCTGGTATCAATCGATTATACCTTCGTTGCAATGGATTTTAAATCCGCTGTTCATAGCTATTGAATCAAAATTATGTAACTCATTCAATTCTTCTCTTGTAATCATTCACCGCAACAAAGCTCCACCCGGAAGGATGGCATAAACAAACCCAACCATTCATCATTTATTTAATCAATAAACAAAAAATTACATCATGAAAAATATCACAAAATTTATCCTTACAGGTTCTGTAGCATTATTTATGGCATCTTGCGCCGCTGACTCCGAAAAGCCGGTTATTGACATCCATGAGCCTACCGAAAATGCAATCATTGAAGTAGGTACCGAGTTTCATCTGGATTTTACTATTACAGACAACGATGCACTAAATCAATTTAAAGTAGATATTCACGGAGACCATGATGGCCATACACACGGCAAGCTGGCTGAAGTATTTCCGGCATTTGATACCATTATTATTGAGAACATCAGTGGTAATGTGGTTGACCGACACATAGACATTACCATTCCTACCTTAGTTTGGCCAGGGCCTTATCATATTTCAGTTTATGCAACGGACATATCGGGCAATGAAGGTTTGGCAACCAGAACAATTATAATTCGAAATTCCATTGATTTGTTGGTTCCTGTAGTAAACATTACTACTCCCAGCAATGGAGCAACACTCAGCAATACCTTCACGGTTAATGCAACCATTTCCGATAAACTGAGCGATGGTACAACCGATGGGGAAATTCGCCAAATTGAAGTGCTGATAATAAAAGGTTCTCAAAAATTCAGCCTGGGTAAATACGATGAAATTTCCAATTTCAGCGGAGCGTTTAATCAGGCAACAGGACAATTTTCAAGGTCGTTCAATCTTCCATCCGGAATAACTTCCGGCACCTGGGAACTGAAAGTTGAAGCATACGATTCCTATTTCAACAAATCTCATGGAAGCATCGATGTAATTGTTCCTTGATTTATATCATTCATTCAAATGCCCCATACTTATTTGCAGGTTTGGGGCAGTTTTTAATATCTTAGTACTTTTAAATTAACACATGAAAAATTTAATTCATTATCTTTTAAGTATAATAACAGTTCTATACACAATATCCTGTGGAAGTGGCGATGGATTGAAGCCGGATGTAGAAGTATCTGTTCCAGTGCCCAATACCCGTTATTGGGTAGGCTCTCAAATCCTAATTGATGCCATACTAACAAACAACTCCATCATTGATCAATATAAAATTGAACTAAAACTTGCCCCACCATGCGAACCCTTAGATAGCGCCATAGTAAACAGCTCGTGGCATGTTTTCGCAAATAATTCTTACCTGTATGTATCTCCACCTGCCTATAACGGAACTACCATTCAAGGAGAAATTGAAATTCCAAATAATTTTACACCGGGCAAATACCACCTGATTGTATCTGCTTTGAATAATCAATTCAATGAAGGCAAAGACACTGTACCTATTATGATTTGCAATCAATTAGATACGATTATCCCTGATATAATATTAATTTCTCCAACTGACGGAGCTTCAATTGCCAAAGGAGATACTTTGAAAATTATTGGTTCAGTGAATGAAATTATTTCTGATCTTTCTGCTGGTTCCATGCATCGCATCAAAATCACCCTGGTGCCTCAGTTTTCCGGATTCAACTCCATCGAAATATATAATTCTACGACCTCGGTAGTTACACAAATTAATCAGGAATATTTTATTGGAAGCTCAATGCCGGCAGGAAATTATATTTTACGTCTGGTGGGAATTGATGCCTTCAATAATTTCAAACAAATTAATATAGGGCTAAGTATTACCGACTGATTGTGCAGCATTTTTTTAAATCATAATATTTCTGATTATTTTTTGAAAAATTCATTTTAAGCTGAACACCTTGCTGATTATCGCAAATTCAGCAGTAGAAATTCAATGAACTTGAATTTTTCGCCAGAGGCAGACCAAGTGTTTTTATGTTGTAGGAAGCATTTGGGATATCTACCATTAGGCAAGAATTTAGGATGCTAATTCTTAATTCTGGATAATTAGAAACAAGCCATTGGACAAACAAGAACACATTTTTTAACCTGATTTATTGAATAGTTTGATTTCATTTTTTAAATTTACTTGTAAACAAATCAACCTTTGAAAAAATATATTCAATTTATCATTGTAATTACCATTTTTTTAAACCCAGTATTGGGGCAGTTTGTGCCCAACTATCAAAACAATTACTGGGAAGATCCATACATACCAGTTGAAAAAAGCATGAAAACAGCCTCTGAACTTCCGTCATACGGCTTGCAACAGGTCGAACAATTGGATGTCTATCCTTTACCGGCCACACAATGGGTATCTTTCAGCTATCAGATGCTGCCAAGCCGAACGGATATAACCCTTGAAATTATTCATCCTATGGGATATGTAATTTATCATACGCCCCTGCATCTATCATCCGGTGTGCATGTGGTTGAAACCACGGGATGGAAGCCGGGCATGTATCATTATCAAATACGTGCCAAAGGAGATAGGGTATTTACCGGCAATTTAATTATCCAGTAATAAAAAATAGCATGAAAATTCAATATATTATATTGGTTATTTTTAGTTGGTTAATTCAACCATTTTCTAATTACTCACAGGTTGGATATAATCAAGCCCTGTCTTTTAATGGCACAACAGCTGTATTTTTAGATATATTTACTTTAAATAACAACATTTACGTAAGTTCTATAATAACAGACACAACGGGTGGTAATATACGTGATGTCCATGCCTTATACAAAACAGATTTCAATGGGAATCCAATAGATACAATTTTTTTAAAGTTACCTTATCATTATATCTTACGAAAAAAAATATAGTATTAACTCCTGATAGTTCGGTAATAGCCACAGGAAATATTTATACTCCTGGTGAATATACTATTATAATTTACAAATACAAAGCAGATAGTGTACAATGGATTAAACAAATTACTGATCAGCATACATCAATGCCATTTTTTTCAACGAACGTGTTGTCTTCTGAAGATAGTTCAATATACCTGCTTGTAAACTATCAGGAAAACAGTTACGATGTGAATACCATGGTGATTAAGTTGCGTAGCAACGGAGAAGAGATATGGCGTAGAAAATACGGTGGGGGTAGTCATAGTGAAATACCCCAATGCATGACATGGATGCCCGATGGCAGCATCCTGATAGGTTCCAGCAAATCGAATTTTGCACACGTACCCATCTTAACGCCGGAGTTATACCCCACCTGGCTGTTTCGCATTGATACCGCCGGGCAGCTGCTCAACCAATGGACCAACCCCAATCCCATGAGCTGGTTTCCCGGCGCCATGGCCCCCACACCCGACGGAGGCATCGTCTTCGCCGGCGCTTATACTGAGTATCATTCGAATGGACAGGCAATGATTGTTAATTCTATTACAAAACATAGAAATGATTGGGAAATTGATTGGGATTTAAAATTGAATAGTACAGCTGGTTTTAATTTTATTGAAAACTTAACTCTTCATAATAATTATATTTATGCATGTGGTTATGAATTTGATAGCACAAGTATTCATAACGGCACAAATGAAATACCGTTACAAACTCAATATGGTGTTTTGTATAAAATAAATCTGAATGGTGAAATTATATTTAAACATTATTACAGCGTACCATTACCATTTAGTGAATTTCAAGGGCTAAATTCTCCCATTCCCATCATCTACAGCCTCAACATTCCTAACGACAGCACGCTACTCATGGCCGGTGAGCTCAGAGTTTCTTTCTCCCCACCACAACCTACCTCCACTCAATATGGCTGGCTCATTAAAACCAACCTGCAGGGTTGCATCTGTCTCTTATACACATCT
>JAOABX010000035.1 GCA_026418175.1 Flavobacteriales bacterium | reverse complement strand
ATGTAACACTGGTACCACTTAATTGAACCCCATTTCCCATACTCCAGGTGTATGTCGCTCCAGCACCTGAACTTGAGAATGTACCACTTCCATTGAATGTAATGGGAGTACCTTGGCATACCCTAATCACTCCATCCGCTTGCGGAGCGGGGGTTGAACCCAACCAATTAGCTGTAATCGTTTGACAAGGCAAAATACAGCTAATGGTTGCAGCCCACCCAGCTGCATTAACAGAACCATCAGATGTAAACCTAATGGTTATACAACCCGAAGCATTTCCTGGGGTTGCTTGAACAATTCCAGGACTACCTGTACCCGTATAAACACCTAAAGAAGGTGAGCCGGTATTAGGCCCATCATAGATGTACATAAAATCAAAACCATTCTCAATATTAAATGCTGAGAAATTAATTCTAATTTTTGCACCTGGTGTTGTTGGACAAAATGTGATGGTCCTGTTTTCGTTATTTGAATAATTTCCACCACTTCCCCCACTGTCATAAAATAATGCAGAACAGGTATTGTATGTATTGGTACCAGCAGGCATGTTATATACCTGAGCCAAAACCAGATTATAGAAAAAGAGAGAACTAAAGAAAAAAAGTATTTTTTTTAACATAGGCTTATTGGGGTTTGATGATCAAAAGATACTCGGTATTATCAATACGATACACTTGTATGTTTTTTGAATAAAAATTTAGTTGATATTTTAGAGGATTGAATGTATTCAGATCAAAATTTTCATCCCTTGTTAAGGCAGGGTTATACTTATTATTAAGTGGAATAGTTGATAGCTTGGGATATTTTTCTCCTACTTGGTAAGGCTCATATAAATATTCAATTCTGTTTACTAGTAAATTTTCAAAAAAACTATACAAATCCGGATTATTGATGAAAAAATCACTTTGTTTAGTACCATAAACATTCATAATTTTTTCATCAATAACTTGAGAATTTATTCTAAAAGTTAAAGAAAATAACAAGCATAAATAAATAATAATTATCTTCATGATAGAAATTTTTACTAAATTTAAAAAGTCTTATGTAAGATGGGAATAACTGTTAAAAAGTTGCAATATTTTTTTACTCATCCTCAATATTTTTTTGGGGAGAAGGTGGTACAGGATCATACCCCCACCCACCCCATGGATGACAGCGGCTTATCCGGCGAATGCCTAACCAAAGTCCTTTTAAAGGGCCATGCATTTGAACGGCTTCTATCATATACTGCGAGCATGTTGGCTGGAATCTGCATGATGCCGGGAATAGAGGCGAAATTGCCCACTGATAAAATCTTACCAATAGTATCAGCAGTTTACCTAACATTTTTATGATTGTTTTCAATTAGTTAATTATTACTTATTTTTTTCAAACATTGACTAATAAAATTGCAATTACAATTTCCCTTCATCAGCAAAACTATAATAGGCTTTTTCTACAATAATCAAATGATCCAGCAATTGAATATCTAACAAATTACCTGCGTCACGTATTTTTCGAGTCAATGAAATATCTGCATCGCTGGGTTTTATATTTCCTGAAGGATGATTATGACAGACAATAATTCCTGTAGCCAAAGACTCAATAGCCGGCTTGAATATGAGCCGAAGATCAGCCACTGTTCCGGTGATACCTCCACGGCTTATACATTCTTTTCGGATGATTTTATTTGAACGATTTAATAATATAATCCAAAATTCTTCGTGAGGTAAATCAGCCAAAAGTGGCTCCATAATTTCAAATACATCCTTACTGCCTGACACCTTATCACGTTCAATCCGATCCGTTTGTTTTCTTCTTCTTCCTAATTCCAAAGCAGCCATTACTGTAATTGCTTTTGCCTCTCCCATCCCTTTAAAAGACATTAATTCAGAAAGTGTCAATTTCGATAATTGTGATAAATTATTTTCTGCTTTGGATAAAATTCGCTTAGCCAAGTCAACAGCTGATTCATTCCGAGTACCGCTACCTATCAGTATGGCTAGCAATTCCGCATCACTCAGGGCCGATTGTCCTTTCAACATGAGCTTTTCTCTTGGACGGTCATCTTCTGCCCATGATTTAATACTTACAGGCTTTTTATACAAAGATTTATTCACGAATAAAAACGGGTTAGATTACACTAAAATAGTAAATCTTCGGTAATATTAACGAGCATTTTCTAACGTAGCTTCTTCTTCTAAAGCTCCGTTTTTAACCTGTGATCGAATACTAAACCAGAATTTTTTCCCGCCCTGATTTAGCTCATAGGTAGTGTATGTTGACTGAAGAATGGGAGTGCCTTTTATTTTATTTTTTAATGGATTTATTAAACTTATTTTTTTAGAAGGGTCTTGCCAAAATACAGAAACAATATTAAAAATATGATCATACGTAACAACCTGATACAATTTACCAGGAGCTCCTTTTTCAAACTGTAATGCAACTACTTTGTGTTCCCATGGAATTTCTATAAAGCCCAAGGGAATTAACGTTGATCTCCATAATGAATCATTCAAATGTGTATATAGATAGTGTAAGGTTTTAGGTGTTGGATTAAGATACGTTATGCCCTCCCATGTTAGCTTGTCAATCGTTGATTTTTGACCCCACAAGATTCCGCATAGAGAAAAATAACAAATTCCAATCCAAGTTGCTTGCAGTAAAATAAATTTTAGATAATGGAGCATATACCCAACCATTAGAAATTAGGTTTGAGTGTGTACTTTGTATAGAAGTCAACAATAATCTTTACAGCATCATCTGCAGTATCAACTACTTTAAACAAATTCATATCCGTGGCACTGATATTATGCTCTTTTTCAAGCACCGTTTTTTGAATCCAATCAATTAAACCAGCCCAATATTCACTTCCAACCAATACAATAGGAAACTTACCAATTTTTAAAGTCTGAATCAAAGTCAACGCTTCAAAGAATTCATCCAGTGTACCAAATCCACCTGGCAAAACAATAAAACCCTGTGAATATTTTACAAACATTACCTTTCGAACAAAAAAATAGTCAAATTCAAGGTTTTTATCTTTATCAATGTAAGGATTAGCTTGCTGTTCAAAAGGCAGATCAATATTTAAGCCTACAGATTTGCCCCCCCCCTGATGAGCACCTTTATTCGCGGCTTCCATAATTCCAGGGCCACCGCCCGAAATAATACCAAATCCTTGCTTTGTTAGTTTTAGAGCTATTTCTACTGCTAATTCATAATATCTGCTATCAGGCCTGGTACGAGCTGACCCAAATATAGATACGCAAGGTCCTATTTTACTCATCTTTTCAAAACCATTTACAAATTCTCCCATGATTTTGAAAATTACCCAAGAATCGTTTACACGAATCTCATTCCAATCTTTTTCCTTGAATGCTTCTATAATTTTTTCTTCATTTTTATCTTCTATTTCTGACATAAATTAAATTTTTAAAATTATTTGTAATGAATACTTTCAAATTCTTTCATCAAGTATGTTGCAGTATAATTATCAGCCAATGTAATCATTTCTTCGGGCGTACCTTCAAAGGTTATCATACCTCCTTCTCTCCCTCCTTCGGGGCCCAAGTCAATAATCCAATCAGCACTTTTTATTACATCCATGTTATGTTCAATTACTACTACAGTATTGCCTTTATCAACTAATCGGTTTAATACATCCAACAACACACGTATATCTTCAAAATGTAAGCCGGTAGTAGGTTCATCTAAAATATATAAAGTATTGCCGGTATCTGTTCTGTTGAGTTCTGATGCAAGCTTTACGCGCTGAGCTTCTCCCCCGCTTAATGTAGTAGAAGATTGACCAAGTGTAATATAACCAAGTCCGATTTGCTTTAATACATCAATTTTTCGGGTTATGTGCGGAATGTTTTCAAAAAATGAAACAGCATCGTCAATGGTCATATCTAACACATCGCTGATGGATTTTCCTTTGTAACGGATTTCCAATGTTTCGCGATTATAACGTTTTCCGTTACAAGTTTCGCAAACCACTTCTACATCAGGTAGAAAATTCATTTCAATAATTTTCACACCAGCTCCACCGCAGGTTTCACATCTTCCGCCTTTTACATTAAATGAAAAACGGCCTGGTTTATATCCACGAATTTTTGCTTCCGGTAATTCTGCAAATAAGGTTCTTATATCTGAAAAAACACCTGTATATGTAGCTGGATTAGAACGAGGTGTACGTCCAATAGGAGATTGGTCAATACGGATTACTTTATCAATATGCTCTTCTCCTGTTAATTTTTTAAAGGGTAGGGGTTGCATTTCAGACATTTTGTACAATACCCTATTGAGGGCTGGGTATAACGTATCGTTAATCAAACTTGATTTTCCACTACCACTTACTCCTGTAATACAAACAAAAGTCCCCAGCGGTAATTTAAGTGTTACATTTTTTAGATTATGTCCGCTTGCTCCGTGCAGGGTAAGAGTTTTTCCATTGCCTTTACGACGTTGTGATGGAATTGGAATATTTTTTTCGTCCGATAAAAACTTTGCTGTTTCAGAATTTTGTAAAATAAATTCATCCGGGGGGCCACTCGCAACTACACGTCCGCCATGAATTCCTGCTCCCGGACCAATATCAAGGATGTAATCACTTTCAAGCATCATATCCTTATCGTGCTCTACTACAATTACTGAATTACCAACATCTCGTAAACTTTTGAGTGCACGGATAAGCTTTTGATTATCTCGTTGATGAAGACCTATGCTTGGTTCATCTAAAATATACAACACGCCTACTAACTGTGAACCTATTTGTGTAGCTAATCGAATACGTTGGGCTTCGCCCCCCGAAAGAGAACGAGTGGGCCGATTCAGGCTCAAATATTCTAACCCTACATCGGTTAAAAAACGTATGCGCTTTCTTATTTCTTTTAACACCTCTGCTGCTATTTTTTGCTGTGTTGGTGATAACCTTTCTTCCAAGGATGCAAAAAATTGTTGTAGTTCCCTAATGTCTAATTGTGATAATTCTGCAATGTTTTTTCCATCAATCCTAAAATACAAAGACTCCTTTTTCAGGCGAGTACCATTACATTCCGGGCATTGTTTATGTTGCATAAAACTATGTGCCCATTTTTTAATGGCTTTGCTGGACTCATAAATCAATTGGTTACTAATGAAACTTGCAATACCTTCAAATGCAAACGAGTTTGTACTACCCTTAGTTTCTTTAATACGTATTAACTCAGAGGAACCATATAACAAAACATTCAACGCCTCGTCATCAATTTCACCCACAGGAGTATTTAAATTAAAACCATAAACTTTCCCAATCGCTTCAATTTGTCGAAATATCCAATTGTCTTTGTATGGGCCTAAGGGAGCAATACCCCCTTTTTTTATAGATACTTCTGAATTGGGAATAATTTTATTCAAATCTATTTCGAGAACTTCACCCAATCCATTACAACGTACACAGGCACCATAAGGTGAATTAAAAGAAAAAAGATTGGGAGCAGGCTCGTCATATGCAATTCCGGTGGTAGGGCACATTAAAAACCGACTAAGGTGTCGACCCGGGGATTTTTTCTTTGAATCAGACTCAGCAACTATCAAGCTTCCTTTGCCATATTTTAAGGCCTCCATCAAAGAGCGCTTCAATCTTGCCATCTGGCCTTCTTCTACTTTTAAAGTATCAATTAAAATTTCAATATCGTGAATTTTATACCGGTCTAGTTTCATTCCAAAACTAATCTCGGTAATTTCACCATCTACCCGTACTTTTAAAAAACCTTGTTTTCTTATTTTTTCGAATAATTCCCGATAATGCCCTTTACGCCCTTTAACTACGGGAGCAAGCAAATAAATTTCTTTACCGACATACTCTTTTTGCAATATTTCAAGAATCTGGTCATCGGTATAACGTGCCATTTTTTCACCTGTATTGTACGAATAAGCTTCACTAGCCCGGGCAAATAGCAGGCGAAGAAAATCATAGATTTCAGTAATAGTACCTACCGTACTACGGGGATTTTTATTGGTGGTTTTTTGCTCGATAGAAATTACCGGACTTAATCCATTGATCTTATCTACATCCGGACGTTCCATACCCCCCAGAAATTGGCGGGCATAGGCTGAAAAACTTTCAATATATCTTCTTTGCCCTTCTGCATAAATGGTATCAAATGCCAGAGAAGACTTCCCTGAACCAGAAAGCCCGGTAATTACAACTAGTTTATTTCTGGGAATTTTAACATCTATATTTTTCAGGTTATGTTCCCTTGCCCCCAAAACCTCTATGTATGTATTTTTCTTGCTATCCATAAAATCAGCGCAACTTTTTTCAACATGATGCGCCTTAAATTGTTCAATTATTCTTTTCAATACGAAACAAAAATAACAAAATGGAGGGTTTTATAGAGATAACACATCACTTATTTGTGAGCTGGTATGACCAGCCGATATTTTTTTCCTGAAGCATTTCTAAGTTGTTTACTTCTAAGCCATGGGTTTAACTCTTTCAGCATCTTATAGGTTGTGCCGTTTGATTTAGCAAATTCCACTAAATTTGGAATGGATGAATTGACTTCAATATAGTTTACTTCTGGTGCAGTGTAGAGTTGATCAGAAGTAAATGTATAGCCATATTTTTGAGGATTCATAAATAATTCTTTCGTAGCAGCCATTCTAAAAACATACCGAGCCGTCTCTTGATTCAGCCTTAAATCATAATAACTTGATTCTTGCTGCTCTTCGATTTGCTTTTCTAAACCACTCATTCCCATATTATATGAAGCAGCTGCAAGGGTCCATGAACCAAATTTTTTATATGCATCTTTAAGATATTTACAAGCCGCCCGGGTTGATTTTTCAACGTCATAACGCTCATCAACATCTTCGTTTATTTCTAAGCCGTATTGTTTACCTGTGCCTTCTAAAAACTGCCAAAAACCCACAGCATTGGATGGTGATATCGCATTTGATAAATTACTTTCAATTACACAGAGATATTTAAAATCATCGGGAACACCTTCACTTTCTAGTATTGATTCAATAACCGGAAACCATCGTTTAGAACGCTTAAATGCAAGAATGGTAGTAGCATTTTTATAAACAGTTATCAACATTTCAAATTCAAATCGTTCGCGAATATCATGCTGGGTTAAAGGCACGGCTTCTCCAGCCAGTGAAATTGAATCAGGTAAGGATAAAAAATCAAAACGAATAAGTGGTATACTATTATTTGCGGATATTTCTGCTGTTGGTATTGAAGGTATTTCAGTAACAGATTCTGCATGGGTGTGTATTGTTTTTCCCTGAAAAAGTAAAAAAACTAAAACCAATCCAATTGCAATCAAAATAAAAGATAGAATGGTAAGAGCCAACCTCATTCGGTGAAGCTCTTTCTTAATTTGCATCATTTCCTGCTCCATTTCGAGGCTTGATTCGGGTGGTTAAATACAACATACTTGTTACTAAGAGATAGTACAACGCAAATAAAATTACTTCCGTATATCCCCAGTCTTCAGCTTGCTGAATAAAAAATAACATAAGTAATCCGGAAATCAAAGTAATAGCAGCTAACACAAATGCAACATACCGTTGGCTTAGTCCATGATATGCCAAGTGGTGTGTGGTATGATCTTTTCCACCTACAAAAGGAGATTTACCGGCGGCAATTCGATTGATAAAAACGGTCGTAGTGTCAGCAATCGGAACAACAAAAACCAATAACAATGATAAAAACTGCTTGGTTTGTATAACCTGCTGAAATACATCAGGTCCATTCCAAAATAAACGAATACCAATTACTGCCATAAATACTCCCAAAAACTGACTCCCTGAATCTCCCATGAACATCTTGGAAGGATACCAATTGTAATATAAAAAAGCAAACAGAGCTGCCATAAGCCCTAACAACATAACAGCATCGAATGATATAAGCCTTCCAGTAAATATTAAATATAAAAAACCAATTATAGCTATCATTAAAGAAACTATGCCGGTAATAGCATCCATGTTATCCAGCATATTAAGTGAGTTCATCATTCCAACCGTCCAAAATACTGTAATAAAAACATTAAATCCATGCCAGGGAGTAATTTGAATGAAATTGCCCGTATATACTAAAATAATTCCACATAAAAACTGAACTGAAAATTTTAGAATTGGTTTTGTATTGTATGCATCATCAGCAAGTCCCATTAAAAAACCTAATGAGCTTACAGCAAGGATACCCAGATATTCTTTTCTAGCAAAGATTTCTGTATTGCCTTCGAATATCATGAAAAAAATTAAACTAATTAGAAATGCAATATAAAACCCAAAACCTCCGAGTGATGGTTTGGTTTGAAGTGTCCATCGAATCACATTTTCTGAATAATTACGAACACCCAGGTTAGTGGCAAACTTCAGTAAAATGGAATTAATTAGTAAATTAAAAGCCAGCAAGGCAATGAAAAAAAGACAGTAACCAATGAGGTATTTATCAATATCCATACGTTAATGTAATCACCGAATATCTTCCAAATATAACATATAATTAAAAGTGATGTGAAATAAGAAAATGAGATTTGAATTAAGTTAATTCTAGTTTAATGCTTGTAGATATTAATTCAAGTTATTAACTTGTATAAAAAATTTTTTATGACGATTCAGACTGCCGAAAAAATCATTAATGAGTTCGGTAAAGTTTTATCTCATTCGGTTCATCCGCATCTTTTTCAGCCCAAAAGCAACTTACCTTGTTCAGTAGCCCGGATTAAATTTGCAATTTATCGTTATGTAATAGAATTAATTCGACTCGAAAAACTAAATAAAGAAACTGCTGAAATGCTAATAATTGGCTATAGTAGTTTGAGTTATTTTTTACCTGACCAAGAAACAGCAGATCAAATGAATCGTATCAGCGAATTAAAAGACGATCCTCATCCTGATAAGCAACTGCAAATAAAAAGGCAAAAAGAACGCATTCATGCATTGTTGATATACAAAGATATTCTAAATGCAGAAATACAGGAATTCATCAAAGAATGTATAATAACCAGCCATAAGCATGAATAAAAAAAGCAGCCCTAAAGCTGCTTTTAAAATTCTATGTAAATTTTTAAATTACGATAATACACTACGGCTAATCACTATACGCTGCACTTCGCTAGTACCTTCGTATATTTGAGTAATCTTTGCATCACGCATTAAACGTTCAACGTGGTATTCTTTTACATAGCCATATCCACCGTGAATCTGCACAGCCTCAGTAGTAACCCACATAGCTACTTCGCTGGCATAGAGTTTGGCTTGTGAGGATGCCAAATCAAAATTCAATCCTTGATCTTTTAACCATGCTGCTTTATAAACCAGCAAACGAGCAGCCTCAATGCGTGTAGCCATATCCGCTAACTTGAAAGCCACTGCCTGGTGTTCAGAAATTGGTTTTCCAAAAGCCTTGCGTTGTTTGCTATACTCAAGGGCCAACTCATAAGCTCCCTGTGCAATACCCAATGCCTGAGCTGCAATACCAATACGTCCGCCGGAAAGTGTTTTCATGGCAAACTTAAATCCAAATCCATCTTCTCCTAAACGATTCGCTTTAGGCACTTTTACATCAGTAAATTGTAGCGAACAAGTATCAGAGGCCCGGATTCCCATTTTATTTTCTTTTGGCCCTTTGATAAAGCCTGGCATATCTTCCTCAACAATTAAACAATTGATTCCTTTATGGCCTTTTTCAGGATACGTTTGAGCAATGACCAAATAATATTTAGCGTTTTTGCCGTTCGTAATCCAGTTTTTGGTTCCGTTAAGGAGATAATAATCCCCCATATCTACAGCCGTAGTTCTTTGGGATGTAGCATCAGATCCTGCTTCGGGCTCACTAAGGCAAAATGCTCCGATGCATTCCCCACTTGCCAATGGCTTGAGATATTTTTCTTTTTGTTCTTCTGTCCCATAAGCTTCTAGTCCATAACATACCAATGAATTATTTACCGACACTACCACAGAAGCAGCCGCTTCTACTTTGGATAGTTCTTCCATTACCAAAACGTAAGATAAAGTATCCAAACCTGCTCCCCCATATTTCGGATCCACCATCATACCCATAAAACCCAGTTCTCCAAGTTTTTTAATTTGTTCAGCAGGGAAAATCTGATTTTCATCCCGCTCTATTACTCCAGGTAGTAATTCTTCGCGGGCAAAATCTCGGGCTGCTTTCTGAATCATTTTGTGCTCTTCGCTTAATTCAAATAACATGTGCAGAAATATTTAGTTTAACAATCAAAATCGCTTAAATTCGGGCTAAATATAGCCATTTTCATTCTGTAACAACATGAAGCCATATAAAGTTTTAGGATTAATGTCTGGAACTTCGCTGGATGGGCTGGATATGGCTTATGCTGAATTCTTTATGGAAGATGGAAAATGGAAAATGCAACATATTGTGGCCGAAACCTTACCCTACACCGATGATTTTAAAAAATGGCTGATTCATACCATGCATTGTAACGCGACAGAACTAATTGAACGACATATAAAATATGGTAAATTTCTAGGGAATGCTGTTTTAAAGTTTATTCAAAAACATCAATTACTTCCTGATCTTGTTGCTTCACACGGACATACTATTTTTCATCAGCCTGAACAAGGATTTAGTTTTCAATTGGGACATGGTAGTGGAATAAAAGCTATAACAGGCATGGATACTGTTTGGGATTTTAGAACAATGGATGTGTTGCTGGGCGGACAAGGAGCTCCGTTGGTTCCTATAGGAGATCGTTTGTTATTTGGCAACTATGATGCTTGCCTAAATTTGGGAGGCATTAGCAATATTTCTTTTGAATATCAGGATGAACGAATTGCATTTGATATCAGCCCATTTAACATAGTTTTTAACCAATTATGCCAACCTTTGGGTATAAGTTTTGATTCGGGTGGACAACATGCATCAACCGGAAAACTCAACAAAAAATTACTTGAAGCATTAAATCAACTTGAATTTTATAATAAAAAACCCCCACGATCGCTGAGTAAAGAATGGATTGACAAACATGTTTTCCCGTTGTTTAAGAAATATCCGGATACCACTGAGAATCATCTGCACACTTTTGCAAAGCATGCTGCTCTTCAAATTTCAGATATATTGAATAAATATCATATTAAAAATGTATTAACAACAGGAGGAGGCACTTATAATAAATTTTTTATTGAAGAATTAAAAAAACTTAGTTTAGCACAAATCATTATTCCAGATGATACCACAATTCAATTCAAAGAAGCCTTGATTTTTGGACTATTAGGTGTATTAAGAATAAGAAATGAAATCAACACACTGGCTTCTGTTACTGGAGCGGGAAGTGATTCAAGCGGAGGATGTATAAGTTAATATGCAGCAAAAATTTTTTTACATATTACTATTGTTACTTTTTAGCCATTGCAACGGCATCAAAAACATACACATTTGGCAGGAAGGAATAAATCATCCGTTGACATTTAATGATAGCCTGCAAATAAAATATTTTGGGGTGGGATGTATGCAAATTACATCAGGTAAGCGCCAGGTTATTACAGATCCTTTTATTTCGCGTTTATCACTAATTCAAACAGCTTTTGGAAAAGCTCATTCAGATTTTCTTGAAATTAAAAAGCGATTGAGTTCTACAGAACACACTTCTTTTATGCTTATTGGCCATGGGCATTATGATCATGCGCTGGATGTACCTGCATTAGACTCACTTATACCATCTAACGGTAAAATTGTAGGTAGTTATTCTTTTAAAAATCAAATGACGCCATTTAATTTGAATCATGAATTTATTGTTGCTGAAACTCATTTTTATAAATGGATATACTGTACAGATAGCACTGTTCGAATTATGCCCATTCCTAGTAATCATGCCCCTCATTTCATGGGCATAAGGCTTTATCATGGACAATACGAAAAGCCACCTAAAAAAATACTTACAAAAACTAGTCAGTGGAAAGATGGAACGATTGTAGCATTTTTAATAGATTTTTTAAACAATCTCCAGATAGAACATCGAATCTTTATTCAAACTTCAAGCGCTTCGTATTTCAAAGATTTGCAACTTGAAAAAGAAATTAAATACCGATTGCCGGATGTAGCTGTGATGAATTATTACACACTACAATCATGGATGAAAAAATATTCTGATGAAACGCATGAAACATTTGGCAAACAGGTCATAGTTTGTCACTGGGAGAATTTTTTTAGAAAATGGCATCAACCAGTTCGGTTGCTTAAAAAGTGGCAATGTGCAAAAACACTTCAGTTACTTCAAAAGAAAAGTGATCAATTTATTGTTCCCATGCAAGGAAGCAAATTAAGCTTTAAATAATGCCTGTAAATTTATTGTTTGCCATGGCATTGCTTATACTTCTTACCGCTACCACAGGGGCATGGATCATTTCTGCCAATTTTTTCTTCCGCTTTAACAGGTTGCTGTTTAGGTCTTTCACGGGTATCATTCGTTCTGAGATCAGAAGCACCTGAATCATCAGTACGACTTGTTTTAAGATTCTGAAGGTTTGTTCTTACCGGAGTTGCTTGTTCTTTAACAGCTCCAGGATTTTCAACCGGAATCGTTACCTTCATCAAAAAAGAAATAATATCCTGATTGACTTTTGTTGTAAATTCTTTAAATAAATTAAAAGCTTCTAACTTATACACTAATAAAGGATCTTTCTGCTCATACACTGCATTCTGAACACTTTGTTTTAAATCATCCATATCCCTTAAATGTTCTTTCCATGCATTATCAATCAATGCCAGCGATACAGTTTTTTCGATACTTAGCACCAAATCCTTACACTGTGTTTTATATGCTTTTTCTAAATTTGTAACAACCTGCATGGCTCTAATACCGTCAGTAATAGGCACTACAATGTTCTGATACAAATGTGCTGATTGTTCATATACGTTTTTAATCACAGGAAATGATATTGCAGCAATATGAGCCATTCTATTTGCATAAGATTCAGTTGCTTTTTCAAATACTGCTTCCACCATATCTTCCTCATTCATTTTCATAAACTGATCTTCAGTAATGGGCGATTCAATGGAAAGCGTGCGAATAAGCTCTATTTCAAACTGATTAAAATCACGTTGTTCTACACATTGTTGTACAATACCTTCTGCAAGGTCATAAATCATGTTTGATATATCTACTGACAAACGTTCCCCATACAAGGCATGACGACGACGGGTATAAACAGCTTCACGCTGCTGGTTCATCACATCATCATATTCAAGCAGACGCTTACGAATGCCGAAATTATTTTCTTCTACTTTTTTCTGTGCCCGTTCGATGGATTTAGTTATCATTGAATGGGTGATTACCTCACCTTCTTTCAATCCCATCTTATCCATCATACTCGCAATTCGCTCTGAACCAAAAAGACGCATCAAATCATCTTCAAGCGAAACAAAAAACTGCGATGACCCTGGATCGCCTTGACGGCCCGCACGACCACGCAACTGACGATCTACACGCCGAGAATCATGGCGCTCTGTACCAATAATTGCCAAACCTCCGGCTTCTTTCACCCCTGGACCAAGCTTAATATCTGTACCACGGCCTGCCATGTTGGTCGCAATGGTAACTGTACCCGCTTTACCGGCTTCAGCAACAATTTCAGCTTCTTTTTGGTGAAGCTTAGCATTCAATACCTGATGCTTGATGTTTTTCAGTTTTAACATCCGGCTCAGCAATTCAGAAATCTCAACAGAAGTAGTACCAACTAATACCGGACGGCCTTGTTTAATATAAGCTTCAATCTGTTCAATTACGGCATTATACTTTTCACGTTTGGTTTTGTAAACCAAATCATTCAGGTCTTTACGTTGAATGGGTTTATTGGTAGGAATAACCACAACGTCAAGTTTATAAATATCCCAAAATTCTTTGGCTTCAGTTTCAGCTGTACCTGTCATTCCGGCCAGTTTGTGATACATCCGGAAATAATTTTGAAGAGTAATAGTAGCATAGGTTTGAGTAGCAGCTTCCACTTTTACATTTTCCTTTGCTTCTATGGCCTGATGCAATCCGTCAGAATACCTTCTGCCCTCCAGAATACGTCCGGTTTGCTCATCTACAATTTTTACTTTTCCATCCATCACTACATAATCCACATCAATTTCAAAAAGCGAATAGGCTTTTAATAATTGAATGATGGTGTGGATTCGCTCGGTTTTAATACTAAAATCCCGAATAAGATTTTCTTTCAGCTGAATTTTTTCTTCTTTCGATATAGGCTGCTGTTCAATATTAGCTAAACCGGTTGCCATATCGGGAATAACAAAAAAGTTGGGGTCAGCAGCATCTTCTGTGATTAGCTCTATGCCTTTTTCAGTTAAATCAACGGTATTATTTTTTTCGTCAATGACAAAATATAACTCGTCGTCAATTTTGTGCATTTCTTTTTGTTGATCTTGTAGATAATAATTTTCCGTTTTTTGAAGAATAGATCGGATGCCTGGTTCGCTGAGAAATTTTATTAACGCCTTGTTTTTCGGACCACCCCGATAACATCTAAATAAATACTCTGCTCCCTTTCGTTCATCTTCTTTGGATGGATTTACCTGTGATAGCAATCGCTTAGCATCAGCCAGCTGAATATTAATAAGTTTTTTCTGTGCATTTACTAATTTTTCAACTTTAGGTTTAAGTTGAATAAATTCTTGGTTTTCACCGCGGGGCGTAGGCCCTGAAATGATTAATGGAGTTCTTGCATCATCAATCAATACTGAATCAACTTCATCCACAATGGCATAATGATGCCCACGTTGTACCAGCTCTTCGGGAGTGCGACACATGTTATCCCGAAGATAATCAAACCCAAACTCATTGTTTGTACCATAAGTTATATCAGCTAAGTATGCATTTCTTCTTGCTTCTGAGTTGGGTTGATGTTTATCAATACAATCCACCTTTAACCCATGAAACTCAAACAAGGGGCCCATCCATTCAGAGTCACGTTTTGCCAAATAATCATTAACAGTAACAACATGAACTCCTCGTCCAGCCAATGCATTCAAATACACCGGTAAGGTTGCCACCAAGGTTTTTCCCTCACCGGTAGCCATTTCAGCGATTTTCCCCTGATGCAAAACTGAACCACCAATCAACTGTACATCGTAATGTACCATTTCCCATGTAACTTCACCACCTGCCGCTTTCCATGATTTATCCCAGTAGGCTTTATTCCCTTTAATAGTAACATTGGGTCTTACAGCAGCCAGGTCACGATCAAAATCTGTAGCTATAACTTCCAGTGGCGCTAGTTCCTTAAAGCGTCTTGCGGTTTCTTTCACTACGGCAAATGCTTCTGGCTGAATTAATTTCAGAGTTTCTTCAATTTTTTCAAGCTTTATTTTCTCCAGACGATCTATTTCTCTATATATATCATCCTTTTGAACAGGGGTAAGTGAATTAACTTCTTCAAGTTGTTTTTTTAAGTCTGCAATTTGATTATCCTCATTTTTAATGGCATCTGCCAATTTCTTTTTAAACTCAAGCGTTTTAGCCCGCAACTCATCGTTGGTTAGTTGCTGTAATTTCTGAAAATGTTGATTGACCTGTTCAATGATGGGGTTCAATTCTTTAAGGTCCCGATCTCCTTTATTTCCAACTAACTTGCTTAAAATATTACCTAATAATCCCATGATAATTTTGTATCAATTACTAAAAAAGAGCACTAAAATAACACCAAAAAGGAAGTATCCCAAAAATTGAATATAAGTGTGATAACTAATTTGTTGTTTGATAATTTCAGTATATGATTTAATAATTATGATATAAATTGTTTTTGAAATAAATATTTAAATTATAAATTGCATAAAATCTGAACCCAATTTTTACTTTGATGAAAAAACTATTTCTACTAGTATTTTGTGTATTGGTTTTTATAAATAAACAACATGCTTATAATAGTCAAATCAATACATGGCAAGTTGAACTAGGAACTATTGGTGTTAATTGCAAAAAAGCCTTAATTGGAAAAAACTCCTTTTGTCAAATCTTAAATAATCATACATGCGTTTCAAATTCTAATGAAATTTCAATTTGTTTTTGCCAAAAATATTCATCTCCAAAAACTAAAAAAGCGTATTTCTTGCATAATTATGTTCTTCCCATTGGGGATTTAATTGAAATTGTTCATATATGGATAAAAAAATTGGATGTATGTATTTTACAAACTGGTAATTTTAAAAAGAAGTGATAAACTATAATTTTATTTTGTCGAACAACCTTACAAAAAGCTCTTTATTATTATGATGAATATGCTCAAATATTTAAGATTAGATTCTATGTTTAAAATCTATACAATTTTCATTCTTCTTTCTACATTTTTTATACTAACAGCGAATTCACAGATTTCTATTTCTGTGGAAGATGAAAGAATTTATAAAAGATTTTCTAAAGAACAACTGGAGCAATGGCAATCTGAAAATCCAATTCAAATTTTGTATCTAAATTACTTGTATAAAGATTCTTATGTATTGAAAAATAATCAGGGAGCAGTGAGTCAAAACATTGATCCATCGCGTACTGATATTATGAATTTTGATCATACCCGCAAAGAAAATGAAAGAGTTGTTTACATTGTTAGTCCTTGGGGGGACTACATAGAATTAAAATCTAAAAAAGAAGTTGAAGAAGAATTTAATTTGATTAAAAATAAATTCATCAACAAAAATTAACCCTAAGTAAAATGAAAAACATTTATTTATTATTTGGATTGTGTATTACATTTACAAATACTGGATATGTTTTTTCACAACCAGTAACAGCTGGTGATTGTAATCAAGCAGTAAATATTTGTACGAATGCTTCTTTTTCCATTGATCCGAATGGATATGGAAATATTCAGGAGTTTGGCATAGGTACAACCACTAATCCCTCAACTAATCCTGCTTCTAGTAATTCTGGGTGCTTATTGTCCGGAGAATTAAACAGTACTTGGATGATTATAAATGTAGCTACATCTGGAACACTTGAATTTTCCTTTGGTGCCAATGGTGGTTCCTATTGCTACGACTGGATTATGTGGCCTTATAATTCAAATACTTGCAGTGCGATTCAAAGTAATTTACTACCACCTATACGTTGTAATTGGAATTATCCATGTGAAAGCTTCACTGGTATTGCAAATACATTACCCCCAGGTGGAGAACCTGGTAATTTTGAGCCAGCTTTAAATGTTACTTGTGGTCAACAATTTATTATTTGTTTTTCTAATTATAGTTCAGCCGTTACTAGTGTGCCTCTGAATTTTTTTGGTACAGCACAAGTAAGTTGTACTACGTTTACTCCTATAACTGTTAACAGTGCTACTATATGTCCAGGTGGTTCAGCTACTTTAACTGCTAATGGAGGGAATACTTACAACTGGAGTAACGGTGCAACTACTCAAAGTATTACAGTTAGTCCAAGTAGTACAACCACTTACACCGTAACAGGTACTGGTAGTTGTGGCACCGGAACAGCTACTGCAACTGTTACTGTACTACCTGCTAGTCATCCATCATGCGGATGTACGGTAACAGCTAATAATACAGGCCCTTATTGTGTAGGTCAACCTATCAGTATATCAGCCTCCACAGTGACTGGTGCAACATCTTACTCTTGGACGGGCCCAAATGGTTTTACCTCTAGTTCTCAAAATCCATCCATTCCATCAGCTGCATTATCAAATGGAGGAGTTTATACAGTTTCAGTTACTGCTGGATCCAATACTTGTACAGCATCAACTACTGTGGTAGTAAACCCGCTTCCCACGCCTACGATCAATGCCACTACCCCCATCTGTTCGGGGCAATCGGCAACTTTAACGGCCAATGGAGGGGGAACATATTTATGGAATACCGGTGCTACCACTCAAAGCATTACGGTTACACCCGGAGCTACAACAACCTATACGGTTACGGTTTCCTCAGGGCCGGGTTGTTCAGCTACTGCAACCGTGACGCAGGTGGTTAATCCACCAACCGTTCCTGTTGTGAACCCGGCAGGTCCGTTGTGCAACAATGGTCCGGCAGTTACACTCACTGCCTCAGCTCTGGGAGGTACCTGGAGTGCTACCTGTGGTGCTTGTATTAATCCAACCACCGGATCGTTTAATCCATCGGTAGCGGGCACAGGCACACACACCGTTACCTATACCACCCCCGGCACTTGCGGCGGTTCTGATACGGAAGTTATTACTGTAAATGATTGCAGC
>JAOABX010000034.1 GCA_026418175.1 Flavobacteriales bacterium | reverse complement strand
CATTAGAAATGCTGAGGCAAGTTGTAAAGCCATTGTAATTGATGAAAGTAAAAAACAAATAGTAGAGGACGTAGCATTCGATTCAGATGAAAATCAAAAATGGTATTGTTTATTTGCCGAAGATTTATGGACTATGGCATTTGATACGTTGTTTATGGAAATAATAGAACCTTTAAATGCATACAGTGCCAGAGTAGGTAATAATGAAAATATACAAGAGTTTGAAGAATGGAGTAATTTACTACAACTTTTATATCCTAATCCAACGCGGGATGTGCTGTATGTAAACTTACCGGCGGTGGAAGATGGGCAGGAAATTACCGTGCAACTCATCAATCTGAACGGACAGGTAGTGATGCAACAGCGGTATGCTTACGGCGGATTGTATGCATGGAATATGGAAAACGTACCGGTGGGCATGTACTTGGTTCAGATGAGCGTAAACGGAGAGTTGTGGATGGGACAAAAGGTAATGGTGGCGAGGTAAAGAAAGAAAACCTAAACAAAAACAAAGGCAGCAGCGATGCTGCTTTTGTTTTTAGGGACAACCGTGAAAGCAGAGCGGAGAAGGAGAATGAGAGCGGTGCATGGTCGGTGAAAACACCGACCATAAGCAATGAGAGAGAAAAAACATTCTTCTGCGCCGGATGGAAGCGGCACGGTATGCAGCAGGCAGGCTACAGCTACTAAGGCGAGGAGGCGGAACGGCAGAAAGCCCCCGCAGCCATAGCAGCTGTGCTTGCCTGCAAATAACGTATAGCGGACAGCCGGTTACGCAGCCTGATTCTTTAAATTTAATGGAAAAATTAAAAACGCAGTCTTATTAAAATTCAGGCCAGAATCAGGATTTTATTTGTGATTGTAGCTTGCAGGCTGTTTCTTTGCAATATGCATCTTCAACATATCCGGCTGGTAGGTTTTAAAAATTATGATGAAGCAGAATTTCGCTTTATTCCTACCGTTAATTGCATTACTGGGCCAAACGGAAAGGGTAAAACCAATCTGCTGGATGCCATTCATTATCTCTGTTTGTGTAAAAGTTTTCTCAATCCGGTGGATTCACAAAATATCCGCCATGGAGCGCCATTTTTTGTGATAGAAGGGGAATTTTGGAGAGAGGGGAAAGAAGAACAAATTTTTTGTGGGCTAAAGCGGGGAATGAAAAAGCAATTTAAGCGAAATAAAAAAGAATACGAACGCCTGGCAGACCACATCGGTTTGTTTCCGGTTGTAGTTATTTCTCCGCTTGATCATGTTTTATTGACCGGAGGAAGTGAGGAACGGCGAAAATTTACCGATAGCCTGATAGCCCAGTTCGATCATTCTTACCTTGAAGATTTGATGGCTTACAACCGGCTTATAGCGCAACGCAATGCTTTGTTGAAGCATTTTTTTGAATCCAGAAAATTTGACCGGGAAACCCTGCATGTGTACAATGAACAGTTGATACCTTATGGAAATGCGGTGTATCAACGTAGAAAAGATTTTATTGAGCGGTTTACACCGGTTTTTTCGGCACTATACAATTACCTGTCAGGCCAGGCCGAAGAGGTAACGTTGATGTATGAATCGCATCTGCACAACGGAGATTTTGGCACCTTGCTGAACGAAGCCCTTGAAAAAGACCGGTTGATGCAGTATAGTACGGTAGGAGTGCATAAAGATGACTTAATCTTTCAACTTAATGGTTATCCGGTAAGAAAATTTGGTTCGCAAGGCCAGCAGAAAACGTATTTAACTGCTTTAAAATTGGCTGAACATGATTTTCTGGCCCAAATGAAAGGATTTGCCCCAATTTTGTTATTGGATGATATTTTTGATAAGCTCGATTCCGATCGTGTAGGAAAGTTGATTCACAAGGTTTCGGAAGAAGGGTTTGGTCAAGTGTTTATTACCGATACCGGAAAAGAAAAATTGTCTGCAATTTTTGATAAATTTGGAATTACATCATCATTTATACATCCGTAAACATGGCAGGAGGAAATGAATTTTCGATGAAAGAAGCGATTGCTCAGCTTATCAAGTCTTATCGCATGGATGATAAGATGCTTGAATTAAAGCTGGCCGATATGTGGAGGGAGCTGATGGGGAAGATGATTGCATCGAAAACTACCGGAGTAATTTATAAAAACCGAATTCTTTCTATCCAGGTAAATTCAGCCCCGCTGAGAAATGAACTGATGATGATTCGTTCTGAAATTATGGAACGATTGAATGAAAAACTTGGAGTAAATCTTATTGATGATATTCAATTCAGATAATTATGTTTGACCCGTCTATGCTTGGAAAGCTGCAAGAAATGCAGCAAAAAATGGAAGATACCAAAGCACGCCTGCAAACCATTACCGTTCAGGGGGTATCGCCCGGAAATAAAGTTCGAGTGATTGCCAGTGCCGACAAAAAAATACAATCCATAAAGATTGAGCCTGCGTTACTTCAAGGTGATCCGGAGGAACTGGAAGACCATTTAATCATAGCGATGAATCAAGCCATACAGGCAGCTGAAAATACATGGGAATCAGAAATGCGAGGCGTAGCCATGGGATTTATGCCAGGTATGTAATGATGCTATGAATGAAGAAACTCAATCTATTCCGCTTTGGCTTAGGCTTTTTAGCCTGGGTGCAGGAATTTTTTGGTTTTTGCTGATTGGTAAATTAAATGTTTTGGCTTTATCAGACATACAGGCATCGGTATTGGGAATTGCCGGCTTGATGATTCTTTGGTGGATAACCGATGCTTTGCCCATGCCGGTAGTTGCACTGGTTCCTTTGATTTTATTTCCGTTAACAGGAGTGATGAAGATGGATGAAGCTGCCCGTGCATACAGTAATCCGGTTGTTTTTTTATTTCTCGGAGGTTTTTTATTGGGATTGGCTATGGAGAAATGGAATTTACACCGCCGAATTGCGCTTTCCATCATTCGCATTACCGGCACCCGGGCCAATACCATTATTCTTGGATGCATGCTGGCTACCTTTTTATTGAGTATGTGGCTGAGTAATACAGCTACTGCTATTATGATGTTGCCTATTGCCATTTCTGTAATTCAATTGGTAAAAGAAAATTATTCCGGTAAAGGCGATGTATCAAGGTTTGCAATGGTCATGATGCTATCCATTGCTTACGGGGCAAATATCGGTGGTATGGGAACGCTGATTGGCACACCACCCAATGTGGTAATGAGTGCATTTATTTTAGAAAAATATCAATATTCCATTGATTTTCTCGAATGGATGCTGCTTGCCACGCCGGTTGCCTTAATTATTCTCTTTTTTACTTATACAATCCTAGTCTTTGTTTTATATCCTAATAAAATGGGGCGTATCAGTGGTTCTGGTAATTTACTCAAAAATGAATTAAAAAAACTGGGCCGCATGTCATCCGCAGAAAAAATAGTGTTAGGGGTTTTTTTATTTACAGTTATTCGTTGGACGTTTAAACCGCAACTGGATAACTGGTTCCCAAGTTTTAAAATGGATGATACCGGCATAGCCTTATTTTCCGGATTATTGTTATTCCTTATTCCACATAACACAAAAACGTTTGAACCGGTATTACAATGGAATGATACTGGTAAATTACCTTGGGGAATATTATTACTCTTTGGCGGCGGATTAAGTTTGGCCGATGGTTTAGAAAAGGCTAAATTGATTAATGCACTGGGTGAAGTTGTAGGGTCATTTAGTAGTAATCATATTCTTTTACTTGTAATTGTACTAACATTTTTTGCTGTTTTTATATCAGAAATAATGAGCAATGTGGCTTTGGTAGTTGTGTTGGTTCCGGTTACATCAGCTATTGCTGATTCTATGCAAGTTAATCCGTTGTTATTGTGTGTGCCGGTTACTCTAGGTGCAAGTTGTGCGTTTATGTTGCCCATGGGTACACCTCCCAATGCATTGGTTTTTTCCAGTGGACATATCCGTATTTCACAAATGGTAAAGGTTGGTTTCTGGCTGAATATTTTTAGCTCTTTATTAATAGGTTTGTCATCCTATTTTTTGATAAGTATTTTATTTCACAATTTTTAGTTAATCCTGTGATTTAATTTTCTTTTTTCTAAAATTAAATCCTAAACCTGCTGTAATTCTTATTTCATGCAGGGTAGATGAAGGCAATTCCTGCGCAATTAAATTCGTGTACAGGTAACGTATCTTAACAAAAAAATGAAAGATAGAACCTGCGTAATAATTGCAGCCGACAGCCAAGGTAAGTGCAGGGGATAAAGCAACAGGTGTTATTCTGTTATTGCCTTCGGTCGTATCTCGTTGTGCTGTAAATGAAATACCTGGCGTAAAAGCGAGATAGGGGTCCCAACGTGTATTTTTGCTAAGATGCCAGGTAATTCCACCCAGTAAATTATGATGCGCTGTAAATAGTTGTTTTTCTGTTACAGGTAGCATATACCATCCTTCGCCGGTAATACTTACCTGAGGGTTGAGGTAATAATTAAAATCGCCAGTTATAAATGTACCGAATTGTTTAAAAGGCATTATATAACTACCAGCTAGATTAGCTTGCCCCCTAAACATCCCTGTTCTTTCAATAGCGTCTTCCTGAGTAATGCCCTTTAATGACATTAAACAAAGTATAATAAATACGCTTATTTTTTTCTTTTCCATGGTTTCCCAATTTTATAATTTACGCTTAGATTAACAAGCAGATGCCCTTCGCCAGTGGTACCGGCGTGTTCTTCTATTTCAGCACTACCATCTTCATGAAAATGAATGTGGAGGTCATTACCCAAATGCATCATATATTGACAAGTTAAAGTAATATCAAACCGACGGGTAATATTGTAATGAACGCCGCCCCCCATTTGAACGGCAGAACTCCATCGGGCTTTAGGTGTTTCATCACGTTGATGTATGCTTAACCGAGTATAATCAAAGCAATGACCAGCTACCACATACGGAGTAAATTTTCTTGAAAAGTTTTTGGGATGTAGAATGTAGAACATTACAGACCATCCAATATGATAATCCATTCGAGAAGCCAATCCGTGATGTAATCGGGTGGAAATTACATCAGCAAACCATTCTGTATTGATTCGATCAGTAATTTGCACCCTGAATTGTCCGCCTGCTCCTACTCCAATGGTTTCAGGTTCGCCGTGGCTAAATAAACTCATCGTACTTCTTGCTCCAAAACTAAATCGTGGCGGCCGTTCATCTTCTGGGTTAGTTTGAGCATAAGTTGGAATAATAAACACCATGAATGCCAATACAGCATATATTTTCCAATTTTTCATAACTTGGGATTTGGGTATATAGCTGTATCATGCAGAGTTTTTATATATAACTTCAACATTTCAATATTTATTTTATTCTTTTAATTTTTTTGTAAATAATAGGAAGTTATGTAAGATATTTCTTAATTCGTAATTATGATTTGGAAATCAATAAAACACGGATTTGCTAATAAGGTTATTAGAAGGCAGTTGACTGATGAGCAACCTGTAATTACGCCTGTGGCATGGAGTGCAGTAAAAAATATTGGATTAATTTTTCAGGCTGATAATCAAGCGATGATTCGCGAAGTAGAAGATTTGATAAAGAATTGGGAAAATGAGGGTAAACAAGTACAGGTGTTAGTCTATATTTCAGATACTAAAAAAATCACATTTGAAAAGCGAAATCATTGGCAGTATTGTACCAAAAAAGATTTTTCTTCAGCCGGTGTTCCTAAAACAGAAATTCTACAACATTTTATTCAAGAGCCGTTTGACTTATTGGTTGATTTGAATATTTCCGGGCAAATCCGATTATATACTTTATCAGTACTTTCAAAAGCGAAGTTTAAAATAGGAGCTGATCTATCTATTAACAAACATTTGCCTTTTACGGTAGATATTTCTAAATCATTAGAAATCTATACTGTTTATAAACTAGGCCAAGAATTGGAAGAACAGCTAAAAAAAATTCAATTTGTTTGAATTACGCGGATTAATCTACTTTTTTTAGTTGCTTTGTATTTCTGATTAATTATCAAATAAAATTATGAATACTTCTTTATTTAAAGGTACCGGTATTGCTATCATCACTCCCTTTGATAAAAACCAACAAGTGGATTATAATAGTCTGGAAAAACTTATTGATTATTGGATTGATGGGAAGGTAGAGTTTTTGGTGGTGATGGGTACTACCGGCGAATCGGTGGTGTTAGATAAAAAGGAGAAAAAACAAGTTTTTGATTTTGTAACTGCCCGGGTAGCAGGACGTGTACCGGTGGTGCTGGGTATAGGTGGAAACAATACCAAGGAAATTATTGCCCAGTTGCACGAATTTGATTTAAATAAAGCTGCCGGGATTCTGTCTGTAAGTCCGTATTATAATAAACCTTCACAAGAAGGAATATATCAGCATTACAAAACATTTGCTAAAGAATGTCCGTTGCCGGTAATTCTTTACAATGTACCCGGAAGAACTGGCTCGAATGTATTGCCTGAAACAACCCTTCGATTAGCTTGTGATGTTGAAAATATCATTGGAGTGAAAGAGGCCTCCGGTAATATGGAACAAATTATGAATATTATCAATCATCGTCCGGAAGGATTTGTGGTGCTTTCCGGAGATGATGCGATTACGTTACCATTAATGGCAGCAGGAGCTGATGGGGTAATTTCTGTGGTTGCCAATGCGTATCCTTTTGAATTTTCTGAGATGGTTCGACTTGCAGCAAAAGATAACTTTATTGAAGCCAGAAAATATCATTATCTGCTGCTTAATGTAATTCAGCATCTTTTTGTAGAGGGAAATCCTGCCGGTATAAAAGCTGTTATGCACCAGTTAGGTTTATGTGAAAACAGTTTGCGCCTTCCGTTAACACCAGTGTCTGATACATTGTATAAAAAAATAGCTTCAACCTTAATTATAAAATAAACTTCTGAAGCATTTGCAGATTTGAATTATATGGTGCTATATTCCTAGGCTTAACTCGTGTTATTAAAATTAGTTCGTTATGTACAGATAAATTATAGATAATTTATCATAATGCATTTGCCCTATTTTTTTGAAAATCTTCACCTTGGTTCAGTTTTTCAATGCTTGTGTTTGTACATTTGAGAAATAAAATCAAACAAAATGAAATTAAATGCATGCAAAGCAACAATTCTTTTAGCCGGTTTTTTTGCGGCCGTTATATCGGTTTTTTCACAGGCTACCCCACTTTATGAAGTTAGTTTATTTTCTTCACCGGTAAAAGAAGCAACATTTACTCCAGATGCGATGTATGTTGTTGCAGGTAGCGATGATTTTACCATGCGACTGATTGATTATAAAAACAACAAAGAGATTCGTCGTTTTAACGGTTTTACCAAACAACTCACCACAGTAGATGTAAATCCGGCAGGAACACTGGCAGTAGGAGCAGGAGGTGATTACAATGCCCGAGTATTTGATATTAAGACCGGTACAGAGAAATTTAATCTTACAGGTCACACTCATTGGATTTATTCTGCAGCATTTTCGCCGGATGGAAAATTACTGGCTACCGGTTCAACCGACCAAACAATTATTATTTGGGACATGACTACCGGCAAACAGTTAAAAACACTTACCGGGCATACACAATGGATCTGGCATGTAGCATGGGATAAAACCTCAACGTATTTAGTTTCAACGGCCAGCGGAGGAGAGCTTTTTTTATGGAATGTAAAAAATGGAAATCTGGAAAAGAAGCTTCTTGGTCATTCGTCTTCGGTATGGAGTGTTGATTTTAGAGCTGATGGAAAAGAGTTTGTAAGTGGGGGATGGGATAATCAGGTGAAAATATGGGAACTAAGTGGCTATATGCGTGCAACTATCAATAATGGAAGCAGCTGGGTATATGCAGTGAAATATGCACCCGATTCGAAATTTGTATTAACAGGAGATGATAAGGGCGTTCTTCGATTATGGAATGCTGAATCAGGAACTTTTAACAGTGCTTTTCAAGCACATGATGGAACCATTGAAAACATTCGATTCAGCCCCGATGGCAAGAACGTTATTACTTGTTCTACTGATGGTAAAATTAAAATTTGGAAGTATAGTGATCTCATTATTCCTAATGAAGATATAAATACCAGTGCTGAAAATACCGATGACTTTAATTATGATTTCAATGATTGGGGGGATTACGATTCAGATGTATTTAAGGGTGAGTATTTGTATCCTGTACGAACATTATTCAGTAATCGCGGAACTGTTGAAGAAATTGCTTTTACCAAAGATGGAAGTAAACTGGCTAGTGTAGAATACGATGAAGGGGTTACACTTTGGAATTATACAACCGGTGATGTTATCCGTGAATATGTTGGTTTTAAAAATCCTATGACATCTGTAGCTGTAAATAATAAAGGTACACTAGTGGCAGCAGCTGGTGGGGATTCGCTAGTCAAAGTTTTTGATTTAAATACCGGGCAATTAAAATTTGAATGTAAAGGACACCAGCACTGGATTTACTCTGTAGTATTCACATCGGATGATAAATACATTGTTACCGGATCTACCGATATGACCATTAAAATTTGGAATGCTAAAAATGGTAAACTTGTAAAAACGCTTAATGGCCATTCAGATTGGATTTGGAATATAAAAGTGGATAATAAAAATCGTTATGTAGCTTCAACAGCCAGCAGCGGAGAATTTTTCCTTTGGGATTTAAAATCTGGGAAACTGATTCGTAAGTTTGAAGGACACTACAGCAGTGTGTGGTGTGTAGATTTTCATCCCATGAAAGAAGAAATTGCCAGTGCAGCTTGGGATGGTACCGTTAAAATTTGGGATTTAAATTCCGGTTCACTTAAACAATCATTTGAGCTGGAAGGTGCCTGGGGGTATACGGTAAAATATAGCCCTGATGGAAAATATATTTTAGGAGGAGATCAAACCGGAAATATGTTTATTTGGGATGCCAATACGTATCATGAAATAAAAGTAGTTTATGCTCATGATGGAACCATAGAAGATATTGAATTCGGTCCGGATGGTAAAACAGTTGTAACTTGTGGAGATGATAATATGATAAAAGTGTGGAATACAAGTGATTTAGGTATGAAATAACTCGGCATAGAAATTATATTTATAATATTGAAGTCCTTGAATTTTCAGGGGCTTTTTTTTTATAAATAATACTTCTTATTTTGGTGTTCTTAATTTACCAGTATGCCAACCCAGTTGCTGGACCAAACTAAAGAAATTATATTGCTTATTGGGCGGGATGGAATAATTCGCTATGCTAATAAAACAGCTTTGCTTAAATTATCACCTGATACTCCATTGATTGGAAATTCATTCGAAAAGTTTATTTCTCCAATAAATATAGATGGCACATTAAACAAGATTTTACAAGCTCCTGATAATACAGTAATGGAGCAAATTGTTTTAATGAATTCTCAGGGAAAAGATTTTTATTCTGATATACGCATTTTTCATCGAGATGATGGGCAAATAGCATTATTTATTACCGACCTGAGCCATCGAATGGAATTCAGAAGAAGAATTTTAGAAAAACTTCAGGTAATTGAGGCATTAAGTAAAGCTACCTCTATAAAAGAGGGATTAATGAATGAAACCATCGAAGAGGTAATGCGAAAAAGTATTGTTGCTTTAGACGTTTCAAGGGTTACCTTATGGTTGTTTGATCATCAGCAAGAACTAATTTATTGTATCGGTAGTATAATAGAAGACCAAGGAACATTTCAACTAAATACCCTTAAAGGTGAAATTTTGTATAAAAAAGATTTTCCAAAGTATTATGAGCGGATGATGCAAGATGATTTGGTGATAACTGATGATGTTTTAAAAGATCCGCAAACCGAAGAATTAGTTGATTCTTATTTGATAAAATACAAGATTACATCTATGCTTGATGCACCTATACGGTCAAACGGACAGTTAATCGGTGTAATTTGTTTTGAACATACGGGGAAAGTGAGAAAATGGAATGTATATGAACTAAAATTTGCTTTGCTCATTGCCCAGTTGGTTTCGTTATTTTTAGAAGGTTTTGAAAAAAATAAATTATTGACCAGGCAAGCTGAATTGCTACAAGAAAAAGAACAATTAATGCAAGAGGTTAAATTCAGAGTACGAAGTAGCTTTTCTTTGGTAAATGCTTTGCTGAATTATCAGTACAATAAACTAACCCATTCAGCAAGCATACAATTGATTGAAGAAATAAAAAACCATATTTTCGGAGTGTCATCAGTACATGAATTATTATTGGAAGCTGTTGATTTTAAAAACATACGATTTGAAAAATATATTCTTCGGATTCTTGGATTGATGGAAAAGTTATATCAAGGCAATTCTTCAATCAATTTTCAAGTGCAAGCCCCTGATGTGTTTTTACCAATTTCAAAAGCGCTGCCTTGTGCATTAATTATTTTTGAATTATTAAATTATTCATATAAAGAATCATTAATAAATTCTCCATCAGGTAATGTTCAAATTAGGTTACAGAAGTTAGGAGATTATTTTCAGTTAGTTTATACTGATAATGGTAAGGAAGTAAGTGAAGAAATGATGAATCAAAAAGATGCCCTTTGTATTAAATTGGTAGAAATATTCGTACAAGAGCTTAATGGAACCTTTGAGTTAGAAGCAAAAAACGGCAATAAATTTACCATTCATTTTCCTATTAACTAATTGAAAAAAAGCCCCAGTAGGGGCTTTTTTTATGCCTGTGGAACAGCTTCAGCGTAGCGTTCCTTATCGTATAGTCCGTTTTTAAGTTTATGAGCCACATCGGCAAAAGCATTAACGGTATATTGCACATCTTCTAAGGTGTGAACTGCAGTAGGAATTAAACGCAAAATAATTGTTCCTTTGGGTATTACAGGATACAATACCACAGAGCAGAAAATGTTGTACTTTTCGCGGATATCATATACCACATGGGATGCTTCTTGTGGATTACCGGAAAGCACAACCGGCGTAACCGGTGAAGTAGTTTTGCCAATATTGATACCTACTTCACGCAATCCGTTTTGTAATGCATGAACTATCTTCCATAAATTTTCTTTCAGTTCAGGTCGGGTACGCATTAATTCCAATCGTTTCAACCCACCTACTACCAATGGCATTGGTAACGATTTAGCAAATATCTGTGAACGGGTATTGTATTTTAAGAAATTAATAACTTCTGGCTCAGCGGCAACGAAAGCCCCAATGCTGGCAAACGATTTGGCAAATGTGCCAAAATATACATCAATTTGATCCTGAACGCCCTGTTCCTGTCCGGTACCTCCTAATTTGGGGCCCATTGTTCCAATTCCATGCGCATCATCAACCAACAATCGGAAATTATATTTCTTTTTTAGAGCTACTATGCCACGTAAATCTCCTTGTGCACCACTCATACCAAATACTCCTTCGGTAATTACCAATATTCCTCCTCCCGTTTGATCAGTAATGTGTTTTGCGTGTTGTAGCTGTTTTTCTAAGCTTTCCATGTCGTTGTGCTTATATACAAAACGTTTTCCGGAGTGTAACCGTACTCCGTCTACCAAACAGGCATGTGATTCGGCATCATATACCACTACATCATGCCTTCCCAGCAAAGCATCCACAACCGACATAATACCCTGATATCCGTAGTTCAGAAGCATACCGGCAGGTTTTTCTACAAATGCAGCCAGTTCTTGCTCTAATTGTTCGTGTAAATCACTTTCTCCGGTCATCATTCGGGCACCCATCGGATATGCCAATCCATATTTTGCAGCAGCTTCAGCATCAGCTTTTCTAATCTCAGGATGATTGGCAAGCCCTAAATAATTATTCAGACTCCATACCAGTACTTCTCTACCTTTAAAATACATCCGTGGGCCAATTTCTCCCGTAAGTTTCGGAAATGCATAATACCCATGAGCAACTTTGGCATATTGCCCTAAAGGCCCGGGATTTTTAAGAATTTTATCAAAAATATCACCCATGTTACAAAATCTTAAATGTAAATACTCTGAGAATAAATGGTTAATTTTGCGCAAATTTAAAATAAAACCAGGTAGTCGTTTGAAAAGTAGTCGCTCATTTTTAACAATTTCTATCGAATTACAGCGTTTTTTTCGGTTGATGGAGGGTTTGAATACTAAAATATCTTTTCTTGCATGCATTTTTTTGTTGTCTCTTTTTACTGGGTGTAGCGAATATCAAAAGTTGATAAAAAGTTCCGATTACGCCTTAAAGTATGAAAAGGCAAAAGAGTATTACAACAAGAAAAAATATTCCAAGGCTCTTACCTTGTTCGAGGAATTGTTAACAATCTACCGAGGCACTACCAAGGCAGAAGAAATTTATTATTACTATGCTTACAGTCATTATGGAGTAGGAGATTACATTCTTGCCAATCACTTTTTTTCTACATATTCTTCCATTTACCCTATGAGTAGCAGGGTAGAGGAGTGTGATTTTATGGCAGCATATTGCCATTACTTAGATTCTCCTCGTGATGTGTTGGAGCAGTCAAATACTTTATTGGCTATAAGCGAGTTGCAGTCATTTGTAAATCGTTATCCGCAAAGTACACGAGTGGCCAGATGCAATGAATTAATTGAAGAATTACGCAAGAAGCTTGAAAATAAAGCATATCGCAATGCTATGCAATATTACAACATGGAAAAATATAATTCTGCTTCGGTTGCTTTTGCCAATGTATTAAAAGAATTTCCTGATACTGACAGAAGGTTTGAATTGTATTATATGATTGTTAAGTCAAATTATATGTACGGAAAGTTGAGTGTGCGGTCAAAAAAGAAAGAACGTTTGCAGTTAGCTAAAGATAATTATATTAAATTTGCCGATAAATTAGCTTCTTCCAAATATGCAAAACCAGCTCAGGAAATCTTAGAAAAAGTGGAGGCTGAATTGAAATATTTGGAAAATGAAGAAAAAAGGCTAAAAGAAGAAAAATTAAGAAGTAAACAATAGAGGTATGAGTTATAAGAAAGTTCAGGCAGAAGTTACAACAGTTACCCGCGATGTAACCCAGTTGAATGAACATACTGGCAATATATATAAATCTATTGCCATCTTAGGGAAACGAGCTAACCAAATTCAGGCAAAAATGAAGGAAGAGCTTCAAAATAAATTGGAAGAGTTTGCCAGTCATACCGATAATTTGGAAGAAGTATTTGAAAATAGGGAGCAAATTGAAATTTCCCGTCATTATGAAAAACTTCCCAAACCCGCAGCCATTGCTTACCAGGAATGGGTGGAAGGTCAAATTTATTTCAGAAACCCTGAAGAAGAAGCATAAGCTTTATTCTAAATAAAAGATAGTCTATGAACTTATCCGGTAAGAAAATCCTACTGGGAATTACCGGAGGCATTGCTGCGTATAAAACCCCCCAACTGGTTCGATTATTAGTTAAACAGGGGGCGCAGGTACGGGTAGTAATGACCCCCGATGCTCATCATTTTGTTACCCCGCTTGCATTGGCCACTGTTTCACGAAATCCGGTTCTTACTGATTTTTATGGTACTGATGGCGAATGGAATAATCATGTGGAGTTGGCCTTGTGGGCTGACCTAATACTTATTGCACCCCTTACGGCCAATACTTTGGCCAAAATGGCTCAAGGGCAATGTGATAATTTATTATTAGCAATTTATTTATCTGCCAAATCTCCGGTGATGCTGGCACCCGCTATGGATTTAGATATGTACCAGCATCCTGTAGTACGTATTAATATAGAAACATTGAAAGCCTTTGGGCACCATGTAATTCCTGCGGCCAGTGGTGAATTAGCCAGTGGTTTATCAGGCGAAGGCAGGATGCCAGAGCCGGAAGAATTATTACAGCAGGTATTACATCATTTTTTATCCAAAAACACCTTGCAGGGTAAACGCATAATGCTTACTGCAGGGCCTACCTATGAAGCGATTGATCCGGTAAGGTTTATCGGAAATCATAGTTCAGGAAAAATGGGCATAGCCTTGGCTGATGAATTGGCTTTACGTGGAGCTTCTGTAACTTTGGTTTGCGGCCCTTCGATGATCAAATCCTCTCATCCATCGGTAAAACGCATTGATGTAATTTCGGCTAATGAAATGTATAAAGCAGCGGTAGAAGCATTTAAGGATTCAGATGCTGCAATTTTAGCTGCTGCCGTGGCTGATTATATGCCTGAAAGTGTATCCTCCACTAAAATTAAGAAATCAGAGGATAAAATGACGTTGCAACTGGTAAAAACTCCTGATATTCTAGCTTCTTTAGGCAAAATGAAAACCAAAAAACAAGTGCTGGTTGGTTTTGCTTTGGAAACTAATGATGAAGAAAAACATGCTATAGAAAAACTCAAAAAGAAAAACCTCGATTTTATTGTACTAAACTCATTAAATGATCCGGGCGCAGGATTTAAGCATGATACTAATAAAATTTCGATCATTGACCGAAATTTTAAAGTGATACGTTTCGGCCTCAAATCTAAATCACAAGTAGCAGCTGATATTGCTGATTATCTGGAAACTGTTTTAAAAAATGTACAAAAATGAAACGTAGTATTTTTTTGATTTCAGTGTGCATTGGTTTTAGCTGGAAGGTTTTCAGCCAGGAGCTGAAATGTAATGTAACAGTTAATAGCAATCAGATAGCTCAGGTGGACCGTTCTATATTTGATGCTCTGCAAAAAGGAGTTTATGAGTTTATAAACAACACGCAGTGGACTGATGAAATTTATCAGGATTACGAAAAAATTGAATGTGGAATTTTTATCAATGTTACAGAACAGGAAAAAGATAATGCCGGTCAGGTTGTTGCCGACCGATACAAAGGAACGATTACAGTAAATGCCCGTCGCCCGGTATACAATACGTCTTATTATACCACCTTGTTTAATTATCAAGACAATGATTTTACCTTTCAATACATACCCTTTCAGCAATTTTATTATTCTGAAAATGCCAGTATGTCTAATCTTACTGCCATCATAGCATTTTATGCATATTATATTATTGCACTGGATCATGAATCATTTTCGTTGGAAGGGGGGGAAAAATACATGATCAAAGCTCAGAATATTGTAAATATGTCGCAAAATTTAGCTGACCGTGGATGGAAGGCAAACGAAGGTAACAACAATCGGTATTGGTTGGTATTTGATTATCTCAATCCCGCATTTAAACCACTACGTACGCTGATGTATAATTATCACAGAAAAGGATTTGATGTAATGCAGCAGAATTTAGAAGCAGGCCGTGCGCAAATTATTGAATCATTAAAAACCTTAGAACAAATTTGGACCCAACGTCCCAATGCATTTTTACTTCAGGTATTTTTTAGTACCAAGCGAAACGAAATATTGGCTATGCTTAAAGATACGCCACTTAGTATCAAAGCTGATCTAATACCTATTCTTAAAAAAGTAGATCCTGCACAGGCTTCAAAGTATGATGAAGTAAATAAGTAGGACTTAAAAAATCCTAAATATACACTCACTATCTTTTCTTAAATTCGTGTTGTTTTCGCAGGTATTATGTTAAAATCACTGCACATACAGAATTATGCCATCATTCGAGAAATTGACCTGGAGTTTGATTCTGGTTTAAACATCATTACGGGTGAGACCGGTGCCGGTAAATCAATTTTGTTGGGAGCTTTATCTCTGGTGGCTGGAAATAGAGCAGACCTCACTGTGTTATCTGATGAATCAAAAAAATGTGTGGTAGAAGCGCAATATGATCTTTCATCTCTGAATCTTCAATCGTTTTTTGAGCAACTAGAATTGGATTATGAACCAATTTGTATTATTCGACGAGAAATATTACCTGGCGGTAAAACACGTGCTTTTGTGAATGATACCCCAGTGTCGTTGCAGGTATTAAAAACTCTTTCTGATGAATTACTTGACATTCATTCACAACATCAGAATTTACTTCTTAAAACCAGTCGTTTTCAATTAGAAATGTTAGATGCTTTTGCAGGTTCGGAAGAAATATTGAAAACATTATCGCATGCAGTAAAAGAATGGAAAGAGCTTTGTAAAAAAATTGACAATACCCGGGAAGAAAATCATAGACTTTCATCGGAAGCAGATTTTTTACAGTTTCAACTTGATGAATTAAATAAAGCCACTTTAAAACCAGGAGAAGAAGAGGAGGTAGAACGTGAATTAACCATGTTGGCCAACAGCGAAGATATTTCTGTTTCACTAAAGCAATGCATGCATTGGCTTACTGAAGGAGAAACAAATATACTATCTGCTTTTTCTCAGATTAAAACATCTTTATCAAAAGTTAGTTCGTTTCTACCTGAATTAGTTGAGCTAGTTAACCAAGTACAGGCATTACAGGTGGAAGCCAAAGAATTAAATTATGCAATAACTCGAATTCATGATAGCATTGAACATGACCCAGAACGTTTAAACTGGTTGGAAGAACGAATGCAAACGCTGCAATCACTGTTTAAAAAACATAAAGTTCAAACAACTGCTGAATTAATTCAGATCCAAAATGATATAGGACAAAAACTATCAGCAGTTCATCATATGGATGAAATATTGGCAGAACTCATTCAACAAAAAGAGTTGTTGCAAAAACAGATAGAAGAACTTTGTACTAAGTTAACTCAAAATCGAAAACAAGCCGCTAGCATCATTACTCAACGGGTGAAAGAACTTATATCACGGCTGGGAATGCCTGAAGCTTCATTGGAGGTTGTTTTTGAACCATTAAATGAATTTTGCGAAACCGGATGGGACCAGGTAACATTTATGTTTTCAGCTAACAAAGGCATGCCGCTGCTTGAAATTGGCAAAGCCGGTTCTGGAGGCGAAATTTCTCGGTTGATGTTGGCTTTTAAAACGCTATTGTCAGAAAAGAAAAATCTTTCAACTATACTTTTTGATGAGATTGATACAGGCGTATCTGGTGGAATGGCTGATAAAATTGGACAAATGATGAAAGAAATGAGCCGGCATCGCCAACTAATTGTAATCACCCATTTACCTCAAATAGCGGGAAAATCAGACCGACATTTTAGAGTTTGGAAAAAAGAAGAAGGAGGTAAAACTGTATCTGGTATTTCATGTCTCGATGTGGATGAACGTTTGCATGAGGTAGCCCGCTTGTTGAGTGGAGAAGAAATTACTGAAGCTGCACTTGCAAATGCCAGGCAATTAATGACACATTGATTTTGCACTCCGCTAAAAAATTTATTTATTCGCTTTTAAATACCATAGATTATGTCAAAATTATTAGAAGGTAAAATAGGAATTATTACCGGGGCATTGGACGAAAATTCCATCGCCTGGAAAGTTGCTGAAAAATGCCACGAACACGGAGCTAAATTTATATTATCCAATGCACCGGTAGCATTGCGAATGGGAAAAATTAACCAATTAGCCGAAAAATGTAATACCAAAGTAATTGGTGCCGATGCTACCATTGTGGAAGATTGGGAAAAATTATACCAAGCTACTCTGGATACGTTTGGAAGAAAAATTGACTTCATTCTGCATAGCATTGGCATGTCGCCTAATGTACGTAAAGGGAAACATTATACCGACCTGAATTATGATTGGTATTTAAAATCCATTGATATATCTGCAATATCATTTCATAAGATGCTTCAAACAGCTCAGAAAATGGATGCAATCAATGAATGGGGCAGTGTTTTAGGCCTTTCTTATATTGCAGCTCAACGTACATTTCCTGATTACAATGATATGGCTGAAGCCAAGGCGGTGCTTGAATCAATAGCTCGCAGTTATGGTTATCATTATGGTGTTGCCAAAAAAATTCGTATTAATACCATTTCTCAATCACCTACTAAAACCACGGCAGGTACTGGTGTAGGTGGATTTGATGCATTTTTTGAATATGCTGATAAAATGTCACCATTAGGAAATGCATCGGCCGAAGATTGTGCAAATTTTTGTGTAGCCATGTTCTCTGATCTTACCCGAATGATAACTATGCAAAATATCTATCATGATGGAGGGTTTAGTAGTATGGGAATTAGTGCTGCTTTGATGGAAAAATTTTGTCAATAATTTCAAATAAACAATTAAATATGCAGCCATTCACTTTTTTTAAATGGAGGCAATCATGGTTTCCTTCCAATATTTAGTAGATTTGTTTTAAACAGAAAAATATGTTTTTACTAATTTTCGCATTATTGCTCATTCCTTTTCACGTGGGATTATGGAAACTTTTCGAAAAATCTGGTAGAAAAGGATGGGAGTCGGTAGTTCCGGTATATGATATTTATGTTTGGACAAAAATTACAGGAAAACCCTGGTATTGGACAATTCTTTTCTTTTTTCCGGGAGTAAATTTGATGATGTTTGCCGTGATGTTGGTACAGCTAGCCAAAGCTTTTGGAAAGCAGGGCTGGCTGGAACATTTGAAGGCTATATTTCTGTTTTTTTACTATTTTCCAAAGTTAGGTTTTCAGCATGATGTAAAATATGTTCCTCCATCTGAGTGGCCCAAACCTAAAAAGAATATAGTTCGAGAATGGGGAGAAGCTTTGGTTTTTGCGGTCATAGCAGCTACTTTCATAAAGGGGTATTTTATAGAAGCTTTTAAAATACCCACTTCTTCGATGGAAGAAGATTTACTCATAGGTGATTTTATGTTTGTAAGTCGTATTAATTATGGTTTGCGACTGCCCAATACACCGCTAACATTTCCATTTACTCATAATAGCTTTGCGGATATTCCGGTAGGAAATCTTCCTATGAAAAAATCTTATTTAGAATGGTGGAAAATTCCTTATCTCCGATTGCCAGCATTGCAGTCCATCAAACGAAATGATATTGTAGTATTTAATTTTCCGGCCAATGATACTACCATAAACACCCGAGAATTTGCTGCTCATAATTATCATGAGCAGGTTATTCTTGCCGCTTATCAATTCCGGCAGTCAGACATCAGCAATAATGCGCCTGAGCGTCCTTGGAATTACTATCTTTCTGAAGGTAGAAAGTATATCCATACCAAATTTCGCGGAAATATAGTATATCATCCGGTAGATAAGCGTTCTAATTACATTAAACGATGTGTAGCTTTGCCGGGTGATGAATTACAAATTAAAGAGGGTATATTATATATCAATGGCTCAAAAGGAGAACGACCTCCTAAAATCGAAATGTCCTATGATATTAAGTTACGTTCTGATTTAAGCAGAAAATATTTGAATCAATTGGGAGTAACCAATGAGGATATGGGTATTCGTCCCAATAATCCACGCTATCCGGAAGATCCCAATTTTGATGTAAACTGGGTGCTTACTGATGAACAATATGAAATTCTGAAAAATAATCCCGCAATTGATTCCATCAAACCAGCCATAAAAGAAACAGATGAATACAGCATTGCCGTATTCCCTAACGACCCTCGATATTCTTGGACCCGAGATAACTTTGGGCCTTTAAAAATACCTAAAAAGGGCGAAACTGTTCAGTTGACTATAGAGAATTTGCCTTTGTATAGGCGAATTATTGAAGCTTATGAAAGAAATGTGTTAGTAGTTAAAGACAACCAAATCTTTATTAATGGACAGTTGACTTTTTCCTACACCTTTAAAATGAACTATTATTTCATGATGGGAGACAATCGCCATAATTCAGCCGATTCAAGATTCTGGGGATTTGTTCCGGAAGATCATGTAGTTGGTAAAGCGTTAATTATCTGGTTTAGCACCGATGATAAAGGAGATAAACCCTTCCCATCTAACATTCGCTGGAACCGAATTCTTCGCTTAGTACATTAATGGTAACATTATTCCCATCAGCTTTTTTACCTTCTATACATTATGTATCCAAATGGTTTCATGCGGTTAATCCAGCAATTTATATCGGTGAAAAATATCATAAACAAACTTGCAGAAATCGTACACATATTTTATCATCGCAAGGTGTATTGCCCCTAATTATTCCTGTAAAGAATGGAAGTTCATCTCACCTATTTATGAAAAATGCTGTCATCGTTTATACTGATCGTTGGCAGCAACGCTATTGGCATAGTATTATTTCTGCATATCAAAATGCTCCTTATTTTGAACATTACATAGAAGAGTTACACCAGATGTGGTTTCAAAAAGATTTATACTTATATGAATACAATTATCGTTTAATTTCCTGGTTATTTCTCATGTTGGGGCTACCTATTCCTAAAATTCAAGAAAAGCTGCCAGACTTGTATGATGATTCACTTTTAAAAATAGATTTTTTAATATCTGAGGGTATTGAATTACCATACAAACAGGTTTTTTCATATAAATATCCGTTTAATGCCAATGTTAGTGTGTTAGATTTATTAATGAACAAAGGACCTGAAGCCTTTTATTGGATAAGTCATGTTAAAAAAAATTGGATATAATTATTAAAAATTCAGAAAAAGATTAATACATTTGTAACATTAACTTTAAAACAATTTTGCAATGAAAAAAATTTACGTAAGTTTAATAGCTTTAAGCTTTGCTTTCTCAGTAAATGCTCAGAACAAGTTTGCTAACTCCAACTCTTTTAATCCATTCAATGGCGGTATTAAGAAAATAGAAAATTCTGATAAAGCCGCTGGTGATACATTGTTTTGGTGTCCCTTGGATGTTTATTATATAAATCCAACTGATCAGCCAACATTTGATATTGTAACTGAAGATGTTGATGGTTATACATTAAATTCTAATCTTCCTTCTGGTTTATCTCAGGATTTTGGAATCTTTTTTTCTACAAATCCATTAAATATCTTTCCAAATCAAGGTGATGTAGATACTGGTTATTTTTGGTATGCTGTTTCATGGTTTGAGCCTGTAAACACAGCTTCTAACTGGTTGATTTTTGGTCCAATTACTATTCCTGCTGGTGGTGCAAATATTGCATGGATGCACCGTATGCCTGATGCTGATTATCGTGATGGTTACCGAGTATTAGTTAATCCTTTTGGAAACGATGATTT
>JAOABX010000033.1 GCA_026418175.1 Flavobacteriales bacterium | reverse complement strand
AAGTTACAGTATAGGTTCCAGGTGTATTATAAGTTACAACAGGGTTTGTTGCAGTGGAGGTAGAAGGGCTTCCACCTGGGAATGACCAAGAATAACTTGTAGCGTTGGTAGATGTATTTGTAAATGTAATAGAGTTCCCTGAGCATATAGTTGAACTAGATGCATTAAAAGATGCAACAGGAGGTGTTGGAGCCGCTGAAATATTAATGTCATCGATATATGTTAATTGTCCCCAACCACTTCTCAATTGGAATCTTATTCTTACATGAGGTTGTGAAGCATAACTACTTAAGCTAATGGTTTTGGTAGCCCATTGTGTTGCATTGGGAACAAATGCAGTAGTTTGGTCTGGAGCTGTGGCAAGTGGGCTTGGTCCGGTATTATTTCCATAGCTGGCCAAACGAATCCAACTTGCCCCACAATCGGTTGTTATGTGAACAATTAAGGAATCATAATAAGTAGCATTATATCTAACATTTGCAACGCTAAATGTTAGTTGTGGATTAGGTCCCGCAGTGGTTAAGTTTAGATAGGGAGTAACCAGGTTATCTACTTGTCCTACTGTGCTTGAAGCGGGGCTAAGTTGGTCTATCATGGCACAAGCTGTGCTGTTACCAAAACCACTTGCTGTGGTTGTTCGAACCCATAAAGCATTTCCTGTATTATTATTGGGATTTTCATTCAGCCATCCAGTAGGTGGGAAAGTAGTAGATTCGAATCCTTCAGTAAATGGTAATGCTAACCCTGTTGGATTAACTACCGTAAATGTTAATGATTGAGAATTATTTGAGCTATTTAGATCTGTTCCACCATTGGGATTAGACACAGTTACTACGATGGTATGAGTACCAGCACCTACAGAAAACGGACTAAGAGAAACATTGGTAAAAGAATTAGTGGTTAAGCTCCCAGTCCAATTAAAATTCACAGGGCTTCCTCCATTGATTGTATATGAAATTGTAGCGCTGGTCAGGGTTGTAGTTCCATTGTTTCGAAGAATTACAACCGGAGTAATATTAGAACCGGAACACATGGAGGAGGGAGGATTTAAAATACTATAGATTTGAGCATCCAAAGCTACCATGTTGGGATCATATCCGTTTAATGTTGTAGGAGCAGCACCACAACCTGCTGGGGCAAGCCAATTGCTCAAACGAGTGCTATTTGTTCCACCACCTGTCCAAGAGGTAAAAAATTTACCATAATAGTCAAAACCATTGGATGGGTCTCCCTCGTAAGAACAATTAGAAGGCCCACCGTATAATTGCCCCACAATTCTACCGTTAGCGTCAAATAAAGGAGAGCCAGATGAACCGGGTTCTGTTACTCCATCAGTCCAAGTGGGAGTTCGCCAAGTAGTTGCTGCAGGAGAGCCCCAAGTGGCTGTTGTGGCGGTTCCGGTTGAAAAGCTAATTTTTTTAATATCTCCGCTTGGGTGATGAATTCCATATGGATTTACAGGTGGGGTATTGGAACGGTCCCAACCTGCCCAATATGCATTGTAACTAGAAGGAACAGCAGAATTGATTTCAACTAAACTCATATCAGAACCGGTAAAAGCAGCGCGTTGAGTTCCCCCCGAAATAGACTGAAAAGCAGGGGAGCTGGGAGGGTTGGAACAATTAGGAGATTCCCAGTTAAAACGAAAAACCCAACTTCCAAATCCTGAATTACCACAATGATTAGCCGTTAAAATATATGGTTTAGCATCATTGCATGTGTTATTTACTAATGCTCCGGTACAAAACTCGCTTCCTCCTGAAACTAAGCATACCACAGAACGAATTTGTTGATCATATCCAACATATGATGGGCATCGAACATTGTTCATGCATGAACCTGATGCGCCAAATGCCTTGGTTAAAAAATCCTTAAAATCTCTATAGCGGTGTGTTACTCTAAAAATTTCTAGATTTGATTGTCCAATATATTGAGCAGGTTCATAATATTCTACAATAATAGTGTCTCCATCTATCAATTCTGATCCTAACTCACCATTAGAAAAATATTTTTGAGAGAAAGAACCTAGTATTATTGTTTTTCTTGGATTAAAGATGAATAATTGGCCACCTTCTGGAATAATGGTATTTTTAAAAGCAATATTGATTGAAAGAGCATTTGGTGAAATAATGCCGAGTCTCCAAACTCTTCCCCCATCTGATAAATTATGCCAGCTACCACTGCTGGATAAATTTATATTGGTGAAAAAATTGTATCCAAAACGATAAGGAATATTTTTATTGTTTGCATTAATTGAATCTTCTAATAACAAAGTAGAAATATCAAAGGAAGGCATCGTTTGATACACAATATCCCTATCAAATTGTGAATGTTTAACACTCCATGGTGTGCCTCCGTCACTCAATTGATAGATGGTTTGAAAGCTTTGAGAAAAAGAATATTGGAAATGATTAATTAAGATTGAAAAGATAAAAAATTTACACAGTAAAACTCGTTTCATAAGTGAGAATTTATTAACTAAAATATAAAAAAATTAAAAAAGCCACAATAAATGTGGCTTTAAAATGGTACTTGTATGAAATATATTATTTAATCATTCCTTCCTGTTTTGCCCATTGAAGGGTAGGCTCTAGAATTTCACGTGGAGAACGGAAAGAAATCCCTAATTCTTTTTTTGCTTTGCTATTATCAACGAACCAATATTTTACAGCATAGGGAATTACTGCCGGCTCAAAACCCATATTTATTCCAAAGGTTTTTGAAATCCAGGCTAAGGTCATTAACATTTTCCGGCTAATCGTTTTTATAGGTTTTTTAATTCCTAATATTTCAAGGGTAAGTGCTGCCAAATCTTTAAATTCCATATTTTCGCCACCTAAAATGTAGCGTTCCCCAGGACGTCCTTTTTCTAGTGCAGCGATAATTCCGTTTGCTACATCGTCTACATATACGATAGAGGTACCACCTTCTGCCAGTTGAACAGTTTTGGTCGTAGCAAAATCAATTAAGTTACCCAAAGTTATTTTATCATAATCATATGGCCCATACACTTCTGTTGGGTTTACAATAACCACCGGAAAACCTTTTTGGGCCTCTTGCTTACAATACTCTTCCACCTGTTTTTTTGCATGGGCATATATATAATGGTTATTATTGGGCAAAGTAAGTGGCGAATCTTCATTTAAAATGCGTAAATCGTCGGTACCGTCAATGGCTGTAGAAGAACTAACGTATACCATTTTCAAATTACCATTCTTCTTGGCTGCTTCAATTACATTTTTTGATCCTTCGATAACCACCAGCGGCATTTTGGACGACTTAATGTCTTTCCAGTTTGAAAGGCTAGCCAGATGAATTACTCCAGTACATCCTTTCATCCCTTCTTCCAGTGATTTAGGATCAGTAATGTCTCCTATGAATTTTTCGTAATTCAACCCGTCTATACGCCTGGTATTGGTAGTATTGCGAAGTAAACAACGAACTTCATACCCCTGTTCAAGAAGCATTTTTACTACACGGGATCCAATAAATCCGGCTCCACCGGTTACGAAGATTTTTCCTTTACTCATATGTGTTGGTTGTAATTAATTTTATATCAAATATAAATTATACACAAATTTTAGCCAATCATGGATTTAGGAAACGTTACATCTGCCATGTCTTTTCGTATTCTGTTTAAATGTTCAGCTACTTTATTTATAGTATAAATTATTTCATCTTCGGTATGGTCAGAGGTAATGAAGAATCGTAACCGGGCTTCATTATCCGGAACAGCAGGATATAAAATTGGTTGCACGTTAATGCCATCTTTAAATAAGGCATCAGCTAAAATCAGTGCATGGGCAGAGTTCCCGGTAATTACCGGAATAACCGCCGAATCCTTGCTGGGACCAGTATTTAGTCCTTTTTCTTTGGCCAGTTTTAAAAATAATTTTGCGTTTTCCTGACATTTCAATGCACGCCATGGTTCTGCTTTCATGATTTTTGCTGCAGCCAAGGCTGCTCCAGCATTAGCCGGACTAATTCCCACGCTATACACAAATCCAGGGGTATTGTATTTTAGATAATCAATCAATATTTTTTTTCCAGCAATGTATCCTCCACAACTGGCAAATGATTTACTGAAGGTAGCCATCCAAAGGTCAACTTCATTACCATCAATTCCATAGTAATCGCGAATACCTAAGCCATGGGGGCCAATAACACCCATAGAATGGGCTTCATCTACCATGAGCAAGGCATGATGTTTTTTCTTGATTTCAATGAATTTTGGCAAATTGGCAATATCTCCATCCATGCTATAAACGCCTTCTATCACAATAAGTACCCGTTCATAATCTCCACGTATTTCAGTTAGAATTCTGTCAAGCTCTTCCCAGTTTTCGTGAGGGAAAGCAATGCGTCGTGCACCAGATAAAACACAGCCCTCAATAATTGAATTATGGCTTAGGGCGTCATAAAGGATTAAATCTTTACCTGCACGCATTAAATGCCCAATTACCGTAACATTGGTAGCATGACCACTTACTAAAACAATAGCATCTTCAACTCCCAAAAGGCTAGCAATTTCTTGTTCCAGCTCACGGTGTATAGGGCGTTCGCCGGTAGCAATTCGACTGGCTGAAACCGATGTGCCATATTTTTCAGCTGCATCTTTCGCTGCTTGAGTAACTCGAGGGTCGCCCGATAAGCCGATGTAATTATAACTGGAAAAACTTATTAGTTCCCTGCCATTGATTCGGGTTTTATCATTTACAATGCCTTCATTTACCCGGAAATAAGGATTGTCTACATGCAGCATTTGTAGGGTTTGAAACTGGGCTGCCAGGGTTTGTACTTCAGGAAATTTATCAAACTGTGTATAGATCGACTTGTCTTCAGTAGCGTTGGATGAAACAGCAGCAGGAGCCGGTGAGGAGGCGGCTTTAGCTGCTTTTTCTTTCATCAGCTTTTTTAATAATTCTCTTTTTTCTTCTACAGAGAGATTTTTACCATCAGACATAACTTACTGTATTTTTATGCAAACCTACATGAAATTTATGAAAATAGTTTCTATTTGCTCATTTCAGAATACGGAATTTATCTATATATTCGTTTTGCAAATTCAAAAATTAAAATTTAATGTTATGAAAAAAATTATTGGAATGATGGCATTTGTAGCCATAGCCGCGTTTTTCTCATCATGCGAAAAGGATCCTTGTTATGTAGGTAATTGGACCATGAGTAATCCGCCCTGGATATTAGGAACCAACGTTACCATTGAAAAAGGGGGTACTGGCAACATGGTAATTTCTGATCCCAGTTGTTCTGGAAATGACATGACACGCCGATACACTTTTACCTATACTTACAACGATAATACTATGGCTATTGCTTTTAGTACGCAAGGTAAAAAGTGTGGCAATGATGTAACATTTACCGGCAACGAAGCTTTAAGTGGTATTACAGGTACATTAACCTGTGAGAACAATACCATGTCGTTAGTTACATCAACCTATACGTATAATTTTACACGTAACTGACATTTACACGTATAAGTTTGTTATGAAAAGAGAGCAACATACTGCTCTCTTTTTTAATTTTCAATCCTATTAAAACTTTAACCAGTGAAACTTTACCGGTTCTGTTGAAGAGGTATTGAATTCAAATGCCGGTGCAGGAAATTTAATCATGTTAAGAGTTTTAAGCAATGTTTTTACAATTTTATGTTTCGTTTTGATTTTTGTAAAATCAACATCTATGGATAAAAAAAACTGGTGGTATCGCTTCATTTCAGCAAATTCAGGAGGATTTTCAGTACCACCCAGCATACCATTAGCTCCGTATCCCAGCGAAATATTTAGCCAGCTGGGAAATTTTCGATGCTCTCTGTTGGGTAAAAACGACCAAATATTGGCACTTATCCAATACGTTTGTCCATTATAATCCTTCAAGGGTTGTTCCAGCAGATTTTTTCCTAATAAATCCGGACGTAGTTTGGCATATTCGGTAGGCCAGAATGAATATTTCATTTGAAACCGTTGTTCGTTCCATTGCAATTGTTGCCAGGTAAACAAAGTTATACCTGCGGTATTAGCAATCATATCGCCCCAGCTAAATCCCCATTGTTCTGAAAAGCCGTCTAATACCTCAATAGCGGTTAAAAATCCAAAACTCAATCCGCCCGATATCCAAATGGCTGGCTGATGTTTTAATCCGGCCCAACGCCACACGTCGTAATTTAAGGTACTAATGGCGTATCCGCTATAGCAATGCCCAAACTTATCCAACCCCATCCACTGGCTATTATCATTGAAGACGTGAAAATTAGTGCGTGGATATCCTTCATACCATAAATAATTCAATCCAACGAGTGAACCAGCAAACAATGCTGTTTCGGTGCTAATTACGAACGGAAGATGCCACCTGGGGCGTTTAGTATATTCTGATTTTATGGTTTGTTGTATGGGTTGAATGCTATCGGTCTGTGCAATATTTTTTTTAAACACAAACAGAATTCCTACCACGAAAACCAGCCATTTTTTCACATGGGTTATTTGTTTCAAAGATAACTATCTCCAATAAAAACCTTACTTGGTTAGATAAGGTTTTTTGAAGTAATAATTAAGTTTAAATAAACTTTTTGTTTTGTTAAATAGAAAAAAGAGTAATCATCAGCGCCGGCAACAGACAAAATTTATCCAGTTAATCGCTAAAATCTATTTCAATGCTAGTTAATCGAATAACTTCCACAGAATCGTGGCATAGGTCTTCGCTTTGAGTAAATACAATAATTTCTCATTAAACGTACCTATTTTACATCTTCAACATTTTTTCTCCATTAGAAATCTACAATAATACCAAGAGTCGGTAATACGGTTCCTGTTTGGTTCCGTATAGTTTCTGTAAGGTATCGGGTGGGATCATTTGGATTCACTACCGGATTATTATTGGCATCTGTTATTACGGTTAGATATGGCCTGGATTCGGCTTTGAAGTTGTACACATTTTGTACATCAAAGTACAGATTCAACGACCATTTTTTAAAGTACCACACTTTATCTACCCGGATATCCAGCTGATGGAACGCTGGAATCCGTTGTGTGTTGAGTTGATTGATGTCGTCCAATCCGCGGCCGGTGATGTTCCAAACTGCAATGAGTGATGAAGTTGCAGTATCATAGGGTGTAAAAGGCTGACCATCTACAAAACGCCAGCGAATCCCTAATTCCCAATTGCGTTTAAACTTATAACCGGCAGTAAGCGTGATGATGTGTCGACTGTCCCATGCAGATGGAACATAATTCCCTTTTTTATCTTGAAATTCGCTGCGAACAAATGTATATGCTAAAATTCCGTAAAACCCTTTCCAAAGTTTTTGCTGAGCTAGGAATTCAAATCCGTAGGCTCTGCCATCACTTTTTGATTCTGAAGGTACATTACCAATGACCCCATAATCGGCACCCAGATTAGCTAAACAAACGGAATCGCGAAGTGAAAATGGATAATTACGATAGTATTTAAAAAACCCTTCGCCGGTAATTTTTGTATTTGGAGTTGGTGTCCATTCCAACCCAGCCACGATGTGATCGCAACCTATGTATTTTATTCGGCCCTGATTGGCTAAATTTCCATTATTGTCTCTAAATCCTAGAATAGTGTACGCTGGCCGCTGATAGTATCTTCCGATGTTGAAATTAAATGCCAGGGTTTTTATAAACTGGTAAGATAAACTAAATCTGGGGGAGAATTGGTTGAGTGGATTGGCCATTTGGCTGTTAAAGCTGTTGTTGTCCATCCGAAATCCCAATGAAAGTGAAAGTTTATCGTTGAAAAAACTTTTACTTACCTGAGCAAACACTCCCCCATTGAATAGATGTAAAACACTATTAAATTGAATGGTATCTATACCTGATGGTGTATTAATACGATTATAAGTGTAATTGGTGAATCGGGCATGCTCTGCATTTAGCCCGGTATTTAACTTCCATCCTTTGATTCGGTATGTAAATTCATAGCGGAAGCGGTTTTCACTTTCCTGCGATCGATATTCCAGAATTTTTTTGTTGGGATCAGTCTCATCGTTTTCTTCATATTTCCAAACCCGATTATCCAACATATTGCGACTGAGTACAAACGTATGCGAAGAATTTTTGGAGTAATGCTTATATACTGCTCCAAGCGTGTAATTCCATTGATTATTTACCGGAAGTACATTGAGTAAATAGCGTTGTTCCTTGGTTTCATTTGCTTTCAAATTAAGCTTAAAGAGATCAATGCCCCCTAACCCGATAATGGTTAAATCATTTTTGGTATCAAATTTTATCTTGTATTTGAATTGCCAGTCGTAGTATGTGGGCAAAAAAGGTAATTTAAGTACCGCAAAAAGCCACTGTAAGTATGAAGCACGAACCGAAACAATAAGTGATGATTTTTTCCCGATTGGTCCATCGGCTTTTACCCCGGCATCGGAGCTTCCGATGGTTCCACGGAATCGCCAACGTTCATTGTTTCCTTCTACTTGTTTAAATTCAAGTACAGAACTTAAGGCATTGCCTCTATTAGAAGGGAATGCTCCTGATAAAAAATCCACCTCACGTATTAAATTTACATTGATTAAACCAACCGGCCCCCCCGAAGCTCCTTGCGTTTGGAAATGATTGATTACCGGCACTTCCACATCATCTAAAAAGAATCGGTTTTCATTGGGAGCCCCACCCCGAATGATAATATCGTTACGAAATGCAGGTGTAGAACCAACGCCGGGAAAGGAACGTATTACGCTTGAAATATCTCGATTACCGCCCGGATTTCGTTCAATTTCGGCTATACCAATAGTGCGCAATGAGATGGGGCTTTCCGAAGTCTTGTTAAACGGGGTACTTTCAATGGCTATTTCTTGTAACTCCCTTGCATCTTCTTCTAATTTTATTGTGACAATCGCCGGAGCAGCATTGGTTACTAATACATCCCGAAAAATTATGGTTTTGTAACCCAGGCAACTTATTTTAAGATTTCGAAAGCCAGGTTCTATGCCCTTAATTTCAAAATTTCCATCAATGTCAGTACTTGCACCTTGCGTGCTACCCTCTACTATAAGGTTAGCAAATGGTACGGGCTCGTTGGTGGTTACACTTAACACTTTTCCGCGAATAATACCGTTATATTGTCCATGCAGTAAAGTTCCGATGGAAACTCCCAAAATTATAACAATTATTTTTTTCATGTTGTTAATCATTCAAAATCAGACAAATAAACAACTAATGCATCAAAAGGTTTTAGTTTTTACAAATTCATGCATTTGAAGGATAATATTTAGGTTAAATAAAGTTTAGATTTGATGTGTGTAGAAGATAGAAAGATGGGAAATGCCTATAAACCTCAGAATAAAATAATCATTATAATGCACTATTTATGATATTAAGGTTCGTAAACATACTTATCATCATTATTTCAATGTTATGTAGCAAACATACATGGGCAATTGGAGATTTAAAAGAATATGCATTTCCTCAATTAGGATTAAAGCTAAATTATTTTAAAGATGCTGTACGTTTTTATCCTCCAAATTACACAGGCGGATGGATTTACAATTATCATCGACGAGCAAACTCTTATGCATCAGATACGGTCTTTAAATCCAATCTGGTTGTTGATACATTGTATAAAGGAGCAATAGCAAAGCATGTTGCAGATTTGAAAAATTTCAAATCAATGTATAGCAACGTTAAATACGATAAAGAATACAAGTATGTTGGAGAAGGTTTATATATATATTTTTACAGAGGGTACAATAATAATGCTACTGGCGATTTTTTTATTTATTCTTCTAAAAAATTTATTGTAGTAATTACATTCATCTATTTCAAATCTGAAGATCAAAAGATTGAATCGCTCCATGAAAATATATTGAACTCTATTAAAGAATCGCCGGATATAATTAATCTTCCCCAACTTTATCTATCTATTCCATTAAAAGGCAGACTAACACATACCATTATAAAAGAGAATAATGCACAAGTATATATTCATGATATTTATATCAATGATACCTATAATTATTATGTAGTTTGTAGAGTATTAAATTATAATTCAATGGATGAACTTGAACAAAAAATTAATCTTTATAAACAAGATGCATCGAAGGGTATTTATGCTAGAAAATTTTTACAGATAAAAGAATATAATACCCTTGTAGATGATTTTTATTGGATAAGCAAATATCATTCATTATCGTTTGCAGTTGATTTTTTAGAAAATATAGATGGGAAAGACTATTATTTATCAGAATATTTTTTAGTAGTTCCAAATACTTTTCAAACTCTTGCTTGTCAAATTTTTCTTGAATATCCTTCGGGGGTAAAATTAAATGTTCCACCCGATGAATTATTTATAAAAGAAATTATGCATAATGTTGTAAAAAACATTACTGTTTTACCCCCAAATACTAAACCCAATGCTAAAAGCGTACAATTACAAGATGGCTTTTGTGCTTCTCGATTAGAAACTTTTTATGACCGCCTGTTTGCCATTATACGTTCAACGAAAGATGACTTTAAAACTATACGTGGAAGAAGATATCCGGTTACAGAAGCTTATTATAGCAGATATAATTCCTTCATACAATTAGATTCTTTAAGTAAATCATACATTGATTATTTTGAGAATTTCAAGTTCAATGCTGATTATGGATATTGTAAGAATGGCAGAAAACAGGCGGATGAACTATTTGATGCCCTGCGTAATAAATTGATTGATATTAAGGATTATCCTTTTGGAGAAGCAAAATTGAGTGATTATTCATCGTATTCAAGTAACAGGCAGTTTTATGTTTATCCTGTTAATAAATTAAATGAATATGGAAGATATGAGTTGCGATTATACATGAATACCAACTATTTGTATGAATATGGAGATTTAATTTCTTATTACAGAAATAACTTTTTTATTGAAAAACATTAATAGAAATTGTGCTAGTTGATGTCTTTTTAATAAATAAGCGAAATAAGATTGATCAATGAAATAATATCCTATGTTATTATTGATTTTGTCTATGGGGAATACGTACAAAATGCAATCAATACTTCGCTAGAAATAATGGGAATAAATACCATGATTGAAGAATCCTGTATTTATAATATTGAAAAGAAAATCTGCAATAAGATAGCGGGGAATATTTGCACTGTTAGTTCTTATTCTAACATACTTGATGTGGATTTGAGCAAACTCTTGTAAATGCTATTTTATTTTTTCTTTTAAATATGCCAATAATTGCAGGTTGTTTTTAAGTTGCTTTTGCAAAGATTGGTTGTAAAGTTCATTGATTTTTCGAACATATTGAGCATGTTGATTGGTTTGCCATTTGCTATAATAATACAATGCCTGAATGGTATACGTATTTTCTTCAATAGTGGCCATGTCTTTGGTTAGTTTTTCAAACCGTAAATAAGTTTTGTGTGCCATTTCCCATTCGTGTAATGCCACATACCCCATCATTAAAATACTAAATACGCCATCGTATAATTTCTGAAAACTAATTTGCTGGTATGTAAACAAAATTCTTTCCAATAAATCAACAGCCTTTTTAATTTCTTTTTTCCTGCTAACAACAAAAAGCAGCAGTAAATCGTGCTCAAGTTTATATACCGCACATTAAATTCATCTTTCCATGATTGTGCATCCTGCATCATGCTTTCGGTAAAATGTTTTAGAGTAATTAGTTTTTCTTTAACCCGCGGCTCTATTTTGCTGCTTTTTTGCGGCTCTAATATATATTCAAAATACTTTGAAACATAATAGCTTGCTAGTACACTTAAATCCATAATTACCGGTGTATTCACATAACCTTTCCAAAATTTAAGCGGTATTTTTTTATCAATAATTTCAAATCCAGATTGTTCAATTTGCTCTTCATCAATATGTAAGCCGAGCATTTGTTTTAAGTGCAGGTATTCGGTATAAAGCAAAATATCATCATGAAGCAAATTTGATAAATAATGATTTTTTTTCTGCGTTTCAATGAGTTGTTTGATACCGTCGTATGATATTTTATTATAAAATCTGGGATCGCCCAATAAACTTAAAGCATAATAATACCCATAAGATGCAATGATGGAAACAGAGAGCGATTTACTCTGCATGTATTTTTTGAAAAAGGTTTCATGTTGAGTTATTTCTTCCTGATTCAGGTTTTTTCGTTCCTTGTAATTGAGTTTGGTTCGCAGGTAAATAAACAATGTAGATAGCTCATGGTAGAGGGAAATGGCGTGTTGATATTTTTCAATCATTTTATTGCATTGCACTTTATCCTCTTTGAGAAAATAATGTTGAATGAGCCAAGGATATATTTTTATTACTGTGATAAAATCTTCAATTTTTTCGGCAACATCCAATATCTTAAAACATAGCTCAACAGCTTTTGATACTTTGCCTTCATTAAAATACGTTTCTACAACACTTATTTGTTCGCTAAGAAAATTAGGATAGTTCTTAATGATGTATCCTCCTAATCGAAAAGTGTGATAGGCTAATTGGTATAATTTTTTTTGGTTGGCAGCATTGCATTGGCCGTATATTGTTTTGCAAAGGGTTTCGCTATCTGAAGCAATATGCAAATTCGCATTTTGATGAATAGTTTTTATAAGCTTTAATGATAATTCTGCATGGTTTTTATTTAAATAATGGCTAAAATCCTGGTATAATTGAGGGGGAAGTAGTTCAATAAATGTAACTATTATCATAAGGTGGCTATCTGATTTTCATCAAAACATGGGTAAATAAAATTTTTATAAGGCTACATAGCTTCGCATAAAGTTAATATTAAGGTAACGACTTTGAAAAAAACAGCCCTGTTTTTGGTTTTATTTATATCTGTTTCTTCAATGTTTGCCCAGTATTTAATTGGGCATCGAACGTTTACATTCAACGACCCAAGCCGAACCGGAGGTTTTGGTTCTGGGGGTGGTCCGGGCCGGCAAATTCAAACCGAAATTTATTATCCGGCTACAGCAGCCGGCGATAATACTCCTTTTGTTACCGATTCGTTTCCATACATTGTATTTGGCCATGGATTTGTTATGACCTGGGATGCTTATATGAATTTCGTAAATGAATTAGTGCCGAAAGGATACATTATATTATTCCCTCGAACAGAAGGAAGCATTACGCCAAATCATAACGATTTTGGGTTAGACCTGGCGCTCGTGGTTAATTCTTTTCGCAATTTAGGCCAGAATCCATCCAGTGTGTATTATCAGCGGGTGGGTTCTACCTGTGCTATCATGGGGCATTCCATGGGTGGTGGTGCAGCATTTTTAGCTGCGGCCAATAATAATAATATAACGGCATTGGCCACTGTAGCAGCAGCAGAAACAAACCCCTCTGCCATCAATGCGGCTAAAAATGTAAAAGTACCCACGTTAGTGATGTATGGAGGCAACGATTGCGTTACTCCACCGATCAATCATCAATTAAAAATGTATGATTCCCTCGGAACTAAATGCAAAACGCTTATCAACATTGTAGGGGGCAGTCATTGTCAATTTGCTGAAAGTAATTTCAACTGCAACTTTGGTGAAACTACCTGTTCTCCTGGCCCTACCATTAGCCGTGCTGTGCAACATCAACGCATGTTTAAGTACTTAGTGCCTTGGCTTAATAAAGTGTTAAAAGGTGCTTGTCATCCACAAAGTAAAATTGACAGCTTGTTGCAGGTTTCCAATAATTCTGAAATTACCTGGCAGCAATCATGTATTCCACAAGCCGGGTTGGACGCTACTGTTTGTGCAGGGCAATCCCTGCAATTAGGCTCTACCCTGATGTTTGGATATCAATTCAGTTGGACATCCAATCCTGCCGGATTTACTTCATCGTTAGCTACACCGGTCGTTCAACCTACGCAATCCAGATATTATTATTTAACCTATACCAATCAATACAGCCAATGTGTTCGGCAGGATACAGTCTATGTTCAGGTGATACAACCTCCGGTAGCTAATGCAGGGCCCAATACAGGGACGTGTGTTGGAAATACTGTGCAAATTGGTACACCTGCAGTAAGTGGAGTAACCTATCAATGGTCGCCAACACAGTTTTTATCCAATGCTGCCATAGCGAATCCTACACTATCCACCAACAATGCAGGTATTTACACTTACATTGTTACAGCTACACAAAATGGCTGTTCTTCTAAGGATACAGTGATTGTAACTATTTCACCTTCGTTTAGTGTACAAGCTACACAATCCGGTAGCCCGGTATGTGTCGGAGGCAGTGTGCAACTTAATACACAAGTTGCTCCTTTCATGCCTACGGCTAAACCTTCTACGAGCACATTACCAATAAATATTCCGGATAATACACCTACAGGAGGCTTACAAACCGGTAATAATCTGCCTACAATTGCTCAATTAAACAATACTTCCTTGGCTCGTGCCGAAGTAAATTTACCTCACAATAATTTTATATTACAAGGTGTGCGGTTTAGCATTAATCATACCTATTGCAGCGATTTAGATATCTATTTAAGGACTCCCAATGACCAGGTATTTGTTATTTCAACCGATAATGGAGGCAGTAATGATAATTATGTAAACGTAACCTTTGTAGATAGTGCACTAAATCTTCCTCCCACCACTGCTGCCATTCAATCCAATGGATATTATCGTCCGGAAGGAAATTTGTTTAGTACCTATACAGGTCCTATGCAAGGCTTATGGCGATTGTATGTAGTAGATGATGCTACCGGCGATGCAGGACAAATTACTGCTTTTTCACTCTTAGTGCTGGAAGTGCCGGCAGGCTTAACGTATTCCTGGACACCTTCCAGTGGGTTGAATAGCCCATCACTTAGCAACCCACAAGCCAATCCATTAAATACTACCACCTACCAGGTAATAGTATCTAATGCTGGTTGTACAGCCACTAGTCAAACACAAGTAGTAGTACACCCGCTTCCGGTTGTCAATGCCGGCAATGATGCCATTATATGCACGGGGGAATCCATAGCCATTGGCCAAAGCCCATTGGCTAATCATACCTATCAATGGTTCTCTTTACCTTCAGGTTTTACAAGTAGTGTAGCCAATCCCACGGTTTCTCCGGTTATTAATACTGCTTATATCTTGCAAGCTACTGATAATTCAACCGGATGTAGCAACAGCGATACGGTATTCATTACCGTTACTAATCAACCCCTGGTTGTCATTACGCCCGGAGGCAGCACCACGTTTTGTCAGGGCGGAAGTGTACAATTGCAGGCTACTTCCGGTTTTCAAAATTATACATGGAGTAATGGCGTTTCCGGTACTAACACAATTACGGTTACTACCTCAGGTACATATACAGTGATTGCCAGCAATTCACCAACATGTATAGGCACTTCTTCTCCTATTTTCGTTACCGTAAATATTCCCATATTACCTAATATACAAACCAATACAACTTATATTTGCCAGGGAGACTCTGCCATGCTTCAGGTGGCCAATAATGCTAATTTTACCGCATTTAGCTGGAACCCTTCCGGACAAACCACCCCCATCATTTATACAACACAAGGTGGAACGTATCAAGTAACGACAACCGATGTAAATGGGTGTACAGCGTTATCAGCACCTATCACCATTACAGTAAATATTCCACAAGTGCCAGTAATTACACAATCAGGCAACATACTTACTTCTACATCGGCAGCAAGCTATCAATGGTACTGGAATGGTTCGCCGGTATTGGGTGCCACCGCTCAATCTTTCATGGTTACGCAGCCCGGCAATTACTTTGTAACAACAATAGATAATAACGGATGCGAGGCCTCATCCAATATCATTACCATTTCAAATACCACCGGATTTGAAACATCTGATTTTACCAGCGTGTCACTTTATCCAAATCCTACCTATGAATCATTTAACATCTCAGCAGAAATTTCATCTAAACCTATGCAAATTGAAATTTTCGATATGCATGGTCGAATGATTTATCAAGCTTTCTATGTTACTTCACCAATGGTTATTTCCTGTGCTGATTGGACATCCGGAGTATATGTAGTGAAGCTTCAAATCAATGATAACGAGCAAATCCTAAGGCTTGTCAAAAAATAATTAATCATTAGCCGGCTGCTATTTGCAGCTGTTCGCTTCAAGTCCTCATGGCTCAGCCACGCAGGGTCATAGGCATAGCGGTGTCTTTATCCCTGCAGCCCCGCTATCCCTTGTCCTGCGGGCTTCGCCATTGCGGGCTTTCTGCTTCCATCTGCAGCAGATTATTTTTCGTACTTCTATCCGTGCTTTCATCGTTACATTAGTTATTTAATTATTTTCATTATTAATATATTTTTACCATGTAATGTGCTATTCATGGTTAAATTGAATTAATCCATTGCATATGGCCGCTTTTAATGAGAAAAAGCAATATTCCAAAAACGAATATTTATCCCATCGTGAAGTGGTTAAATTATTGGCTGATTTACGTGGATTCAGGGTTCAAAAAGATAATCTACCTTCCATGACTTCGGCCCATGTAGGGATGACTGAAAAGGGAGAATTGGTGTATATTGAGTACATCATTGGGCCTGGCGATAGCTATGTAGTTACCTTTATGCGTCCGGCCAAAAAGATAGAACGGGATTATTATTTTCAAGGCGATCATTTATAATTATGATGGTTGTAATTTATATAGTAGAGTTGCCGCTGTTTTTTCACTTTCATTCTTTCACTTATTGATATTTGTTACAGTAAGTATCTAAAGTTATATTACTGTAATTATGTTTAATGAGAATGGATTCAAGTTGGAATTTTGTAAACTACCATAAATCAGGGTTAAATAAGTAAGCTTACTACAGAAATTTCACGATTGCATTGATGAGCTATCCATCAACTAAAGCGGACTGCCGATTTTGATATATACTTCGTGCTTAACTTCAGTTTTACCATTTACCGAATACAATACTTCGGCTCGCTCTACTTTAATCTCCATTTTATTGAAAGCTTCTATTGCATTATTGTTATCAATAAATTTAATTCGCCATAACATCTTTGTAGCACTTTCGCTGGATTTTGTGAGTTTAATTTGGTCGGTTACAAGTTCATCAAAAAAAACAATCCATTTACGCATTTCTGTTGAAGCTAAATCTTGGTTGTTAAAACTTCCAACCAATGCCACCCAATACCTTTTGTTATTGGGGGCTAAACCCTCTTCTTCCAAATATGTTGTATAATTCCCAAATTTTAAATCAGTTGCATATCGAGATATCCAGGCTCCTAACAAACCGGGTGTTTCTATACGGCCTTGTTTGTTTTTAATAAAAAAATCATTTACCCAGGCATTCATTACATCAATGATTTGTTTGTATTGTGTATTTGGACTTTCATAGGCTTGATTGCTTTCATTTGGGGTCATAACATCAATAGAAGCATATAAATCGCGAAGTAATTCATGTTGTGAAACATCTCCGCTTAATTCATAAATAGCTTTATTCCATTCAAAAATATACTTTGATGGATAATATGGATGGTCTATTTTACGGCTATCTTCAACATACATTTCTTTAAAGACAAGAACATTTGTAATTTTTTTATTCAGATTTTTAATTTCAGTGTCATTCAGTTTATTGTTGGATGATTGTTTTAAAAATGGCGCAGCATAAGTGCTAAAACTTTCATTTGCCGTTAGTTTTTTTACAAACCGAAGTTTTACATCTCCTAACTTTTTGTTTTTTGTTATTGCTTCATCCCAAATGGCATTGGGAGAAAAGACAAGCGTGTGATTTTGATCTTCAAAATAGGCTCTCAGGTAATGACGTGGCAGCGTGAGAGAAAAATTAAAGAATTCTAAATTTTTTCTCAAAAGCGGAGCAGTAGTATATTTGAGGTTGTAGGGCGATGAATAAAAAATTTCCCAAATGGTTTCTTTTCCAGAACGTAAATCATTAGCGTAACTTGATGAAATGTCTTTATACGATAATATTTCTGCTAGGGCTACAATATCTCCATTTTCGAAAAACAATTCTAAGTTATACTCCAAAAACATATCGTTATTTTCAAATTTAGCTACAAGGTACTGACTATAATTAGCCTTGTTATTTTCTGGATAGTATGTTAGCTTCCTGCCATATAATGAACCGTTGAGCCATTTGAAATCACGAAATTGATGGTTTATTTTATTCAAAAAATTTTCAAGCATTTTTTTGCTTTCTTCTATAAATATATTTTTTTCTAATACTACGGGGTTTTCTAATTTGTATAAGTTTATTGACGATACCTCATAGTCTCTTGTTTTACTAGCGTTTTTTACTCGGTTAAATATAGTTACCGATTGCTTATCTTTTATCTCTTCTACTACATGGCATCTCATACTTAACTCAAATCCAATTTCAGGATATGATTTATTACATTCAGAACCATATACCGGCTGAGTATATCCTGAAAAACAAACATGCAAAGCAATGCATGCACCCATTATTTTCTTACTTATAAGCATATTTTTATTGTAGGTTTTTAATTGGTTTAATAATGAATATATGTCGGAGTTTTAATGTTTTATTGCAAATTATAAAAACAATAAAAAAGTAAAACTTCTTGATAGTATTTTAAATAAAACGAAAATAAAATTAGTTTATTTTTTTACAAGTCTTATGTGTATTTATAGATGATTGATTAAATTTTATTATTATTCTATGTGTGCAAATATAATAAGCAGTAAAATACTGCATATGATGTATTTATTATGTGTTTTTATATCATTAAAATTGCCTAGTTATTTATTAGTTTATTCAAATTAAAATAAATAATGAAAGTTTTGAATGCTTTAATTTTTTAGTTGTGATTTATTAAAATCATAATAAAGATTATTGCATGTAGAAACAATCTTATCTACTAATTAATAATGAATTTATAAATAAAACTATAATAGTATGAAAATAAATTTAATTCTGCTTTTTGCCATCGTTTCAAGTGTGGTCTATGCAAACAAGAATTTTAATTTAGATGATTCTTTCTTTATTGAAAATAAAGGGCAATGGCCATCGGATGTGTTATTTTTATGTCGTTCGAATCAAATGGATGCATGGATTACAAAATCAGGAATTAACTATTCTTTTTATGGATATAAAAAAAACAGTAAGGATAGTTTTATCAATCAAACAAATGAAAATGATAATTTAATAGGCCATCGAATTCTAATGAAGTTTCATGGCATAAACATCAACCCCCAGATTGAGGGGCTTAAAAAACAAGGGGGTTATTATAATTATTTAATTGGAAATAATCCAAATAACCATTTTACAAATGTGGGATTATACAAGGAGGTTTATATAAAAGATATTTATGATGGCATTGACATTCGATATTATTTTCAAGGCAATCTTTTAAGATTTGATTTTATTGTTTCGCCGGGTGGTAATCCTGAAAAAATAAAGTTTACTTTTCAAGGAGAAAATTCGTTGAAGTTGCGATATGATAATGTGATTGTGTTAAGTACAGAATTGGGTGATGTTGAGATTAAGGATTTACATACATATCAAGGCAATAAAAAAATAACAAGCAAATTTGTTGAAGAAAATAATTATTTGGGTATTTCTGTTGATAATTATAAAAAAGATGAGCTTCTTATTATTGATCCACTTGTATATTCAACGTATTTAAACGGTTCGAGCGATGATTTTGGTCAAAGTATAGTTTTAGATAATAACGGGAATGTTTTTATTACCGGCTCAAGTAAATCGGGTAATTACAGTACTACTCCAGGTGTTTTTCAACCCAACCAAATATTTGGGTATGAAGACGTAATTGTTACAAAAATTAATTCCAATGGATCTGACTTAATATTTTCTACATTTATTGGCGGTAGTAACGTTGATATTGGTTACGGAATTGATATTGATAATGATGGCAATAGTTATATTACGGGTAAAACATTATCTAATAATTTCCCTACCACATCTGGGGCATTTCAAGAAAATATAAGCAATATTTCATTTTATGAGGCTTTTGTTGCTAAATTAAATCCAACCGGAACAGCTTTGGTTTATTCAACTTATATGGGCGGAAGTAATGATGATATTGCGCATAATATAAAAGTTGATGATAATGGGTATGCTATTATAGTTGGTTCTACTCAATCTTCTGATTTTGATACAACTGCTTCGGCATATCAAACTACGTTAGCCGGCAATTTAGATGCGTTTATTTCAAAAATTAATACAACGGGCACAGGGTTAGTTTTTTCAACCTTATTAGGGGGGGCTAATGACGAAGTTGCAAAATGCCTGGATATAGATGTAAATGGAAATATATATGTAACTGGATATACTGAATCAGCAGATTTTGATATAACAACCGGTGCATATCAGGAGATATATATTGGATACAGCGATGTATTTGTTACAAAATTAAATTCTACCGGAAGTTCCTTAATATATTCAACGTATATAGGAAGATATTACGATGATGAGGGATACGGTATTGCTGTAGATGCCGATGGAAATGCCTATATTACAGGATATACAAGCAATACAAACTTCCCTGTTACAACAGGGGTGTTTCAAACAATCTATGGTGGAGGGGTTTCCGATATTTTTGTTTTAAAACTAAATTCCGGTGGAACCGGATTAATATACTCAACATTTATTGGTGGAAGTAATCGCGAATACAGTTATGGAATAGATATAGATAATACAGGATGTGCTTACATTACGGGATATGCCTATGTAGATTATCCTATAACTACCAATGCAGACCAAACGTCAGGGGATGGCTTTTGGTCGGAAGTGATTGTAACCAAATTAGACCCTACCGCATCTACGTTACTATATTCCAGTTATTTGGGGGGGAATGGTGGAGAAGAAGGAAGAGCCATAGTAGCAGGCTCAAGTGGTGAAATATACATAACAGGGTGCACGTGGTCAACTAATTTTGATGTAACTTCCGGGGCGTTTCAAACAACCGGAGGAGCAAACTTTGCACTTTATGATGTTTTTGTAACTAAAATAAATGTGGGAACAACTTCTTCTATGCATGAAAATAATGTGTACTCCATGTTTTATGTTTATCCCAACCCATCTCATCAGGAATTTACCATCATAAGTAACCAAAGCGAAGATTTTGAATTAATAGATGTAAGTGGAAAGCGAATTGATAGAATTTTTATAAAAGAAAACGAGCCCTTAAATTACCGCCACATGCTACCCAAGGGGGTGTATATATTGAGAGGAATAGCGAGTGGGACAATGAGAAAGATTGTTGTTCAGTGATTAAAATAATAAATAGTAGAGCAGCCGATCCCCTTGTGATTTGCTTTCATTCTTTGACTTATTGATATTTGTTACAGCATATCCTATGATTGGAGCAGCAGAATCTAGTTGTGATTTGCTTTCATTCTTTGACTTATTGATATTTGTTACAGCATTCAAACATAGAGGGTAGCCAATCAGAACGTTGTGATTTGCTTTCATTCTTTGACTTATTGATATTTGTTACAGCAAGCAATATTGTAGCCATCATCTCCTTTTTGTTGTGTTTTGCTTTCATTCTTTGACTTATTGATATTTGTTACAGCATGCACTATTGTAACCATCATCTCCTTTTAGTTGTGATTTGCTTTCATTCTTTGACTTATTGATATTTGTTACAGCAAATATTGGCCGTATTCATTGCATTTGCCTGTTGTGATTTGCTTTCATTCTTTGACTTATTGATATTTGTTACAGCTCCTGAATGTTTTTAAGCCCACGAATTATTGTTGTGATTTGCTTTCATTCTTTGACTTATTGATATTTGTTACAGCTGTATATTTCGTTATGCTTCCATGAATACGTTGTGATTTGCTTTCATTCTTTGACTTATTGATATTTGTTACAGCTATCGCTTAATTCTTTCTGCGATAAGTTTGGTTGTGATTTGCTTTCATTCTTTGACTTATTGATATTTGTTACAGCGATTTTTTGTTTTAAGCTTTGATATTGATTGTTGTGATTTGCTTTCATTCTTTGACTTATTGATATTTGTTACAGCACGTGTTGATGTTAGAGCTACTGGAGCATTGTTGTGATTTGCTTTCATTCTTTGACTTATTGATATTTGTTACAGCAAACTCAATTACTCCAGCTGTTGTCATTCTGTTGTGATTTGCTTTCATTCTTTGACTTATTGATATTTGTTACAGCGTGAAAGAGATAGTTTAACTGCCGGCGGTGGTTGTGATTTGCTTTCATTCTTTGACTTATTGATATTTGTTACAGCCCGCTGTTGTTATCGCTATCACCGGTTATCGTTGTGATTTGCTTTCATTCTTTGACTTATTGATATTTGTTACAGCGAAACACCTGATTTTACAAGCTGTTTACGGTTGTGATTTGCTTTCATTCTTTGACTTATTGATATTTGTTACAGCTTATGTTCGTCGAAACATTAGTATTCATAGGTTGTGATTTGCTTTCATTCTTTGACTTATTGATATTTGTTACAGCCTTATTTCCGTTCGTTACTTTAAATTCAACGTTGTGATTTGCTTTCATTCTTTGACTTATTGATATTTGTTACAGCTCAATATCAATAATGATTGTATCTGCTTTTGTTGTGATTTGCTTTCATTCTTTGACTTATTGATATTTGTTACAGCTTAAAATCATAACTACTCCACCCACCTTGAGTTGTGATTTGCTTTCATTCTTTGACTTATTGATATTTGTTACAGCCTTTCATCTTTTGGGAATGGAACGCCAATGTTGTGATTTGCTTTCATTCTTTGACTTATTGATATTTGTTACAGCATGCTATTGTTTTAAACGGGACTGTGTATGGT
>JAOABX010000032.1 GCA_026418175.1 Flavobacteriales bacterium | reverse complement strand
AATATAATGGGAATTATGCCAAAGGAGCCATTAAACTCAACTTTTTTTATGAGGCTGGATCAGGGTTGGAAAACCGCCGTGATTTTCAATTTGTAGTTTCACTGAATGGATTGGGTACACATGTGTGGATTGATTATAACAATGACGGAATTAAGCAGCGCGATGAATATGAAATACGTTCCGGAACGGTAGTAGGAACTGATGGACTGACCTACATTAAATTTTTTGTACCTACTACAGAGTTTATTCGAACATTTTATAATCAATTTACTGCATCATTTGAATTGCAGGCTCCGCAGCATTGGAAAAAGCAAGGAGGAATTAAAAAGTTTTTCACGCATATTAGCAGTCAAACCGTATTTCGTTCAGATCGAAAAACCCAGCAAGATAACTGGGTTGCGTCATTCAATCCGTTTATTACTAATTCGCAAGATACTTCGTTGATTTCTTTAAATTATTCACTACGGCAAACACTATATTTTAATAGGTTTGGAAGCAAATTTGGTACAGAGTTAAATTATCAGGATATTCAAAATCGACAGTTGCTAACCAATGGAATAGATACGCGTATCAATCGCTATGGCTCATTACGTTTGCGATGGAATATAATTCGTATGCTTACACTAAACATGGATGCTCGAACCGGTACAAAAGTTTTTGAATCTCAATTTCTGCGCAATCGAAATTATACCATTCAATATCATGAAATTATGCCTGAAATACTTGTGCAGCCAAGCAATATGTTTCGTATTGGACTTACATATCGTTTTGCTTGGAAAGACAATTTGGGAGTACCAGGTGATAGTTTATTGCCGGGGGGAGAATCTGCCAGAATTCACGACTGGGGTGTAGATATAAAAACTAACTTCATTGCCAAAGGCCAATTACAGGTGCGTAGTAATTTGATTTGGATTACTTACAATAGTATTCAAGATACACCCTTAGCATTTGAAATGCTGGAAAGCCTGCGTACCGGTATAAATATTACCTGGGGAGCCTCCTTTCAGCGTACCATTGGAAACAACCTGCAACTTACGCTTCAATACGATGGACGTAAATCAGAAGGAGCAAAGTTTGTTCACATTGCATCCATACAGCTACGGGCATTTTTTTAATGTTCTTATTGTTTAATAAAACGCAAATATTTTATGTTTAGATTTTTTTCTATTACCTGAATTAGATATAAACCAGAATTTAAGTCTTGTAAGTTAATAGGTTGATTAGTGTTTTCAATACTACCATGGTTTACAATTCTGCCTTGTATGTCCATAATTGTAAATTCAGCAGGCAGCTTTTGAGCATCAGTTGATAGATGAATAAAATCTGAAGCAGGGTTAGGATATAAAATTATATTTTCAGTAATGATATCTGTGTTAGAATTAATATATCCATCCTGATATATCCAGATTTCTTGAGTTAATGAACCACTTGTTATTGTAACTGTTGAAGTTCTGACCGGCCCCGTGTGATTTGTATCAGCTGTAACTATTAAATTAAAATTACCGAATCCGGAATTTGAATTTAAAGAAATCCATGTATCACTGATATATGCACTCCAACTACCATTGGTATTGATGTTTACAGTTTGATTACCACCTTCAAAAACATAATATAATGAGTCTGGATTTACACTAAGATAAGATGCTGCACCTTGTTGTACTATGTAAATAGTATCTGCATAGGTACCTGCTTTTATAATTACAGAGCTTATTCTGTTACTTGTATTGGTATTCTCTTCAGCAAATACAGTAAAACTTGATATACCAGTAGCCAAAACAATATCGGTAGTAATCCAACTAGTGGAAGGGGTAATTGAATAATTTACGTTAGAGTTTACGGAAACGAAGTAAACTCCACCGATAGATGGATAAAATATTGTATCTATGGAAGCCTGAAGCAAGGTATCTTCTCCTTGTTGTAAAATAGAAACGGTTTTAAATTTATTACCGCGAGTAAAGGTCGCAATGGCTGTTCGGGGTAACGTTGTTCCTGTGTTAGGGGTAGCTATTATCTGGGTTGAGCCATTGCCTGTAGCAGTTGGTGTTGAAAAGCTAATCCAACTCGCCGGACAGGTTGCTGTCCACGCACTATCTGATGTAACATTTACCGTTTGACTTCCTCCTCCTGCATTATAAGTTAACGAGTTTGGATTTACCTGAATGTTTCGATGATCTACAACTACAATATCATAGTCTTCAATATCACCTCCTTGGTCAGTGGTATTGCAGGGTCCTGTAGTCGGGTTAGGAAAGTTTTTACAATATACCCGCATGCGTGTAGTGCCTTCCACAGCATTTGATGGTACTGTAAATGTTAATGTTTTAGTACTATTAAAGGTAGGATACCAGGTTCCAGTAGGTGGCATAATCGCTTCGTTTGCATCGTTAAAATCTCCGTCTATATTCCAGTCAATCCAGATAGCTGGAGCATTACCTCCAACAAATGTACAAGAAAGATTATAGATGGAATCTAGTTTTAATGTAGTAGAAAGTCCTGTATGAATATATCCTTCGTTATTGGGAGAAGTTCGATTGATAGTGTTTAATGTTACATTGGTTAAACCATTTGTTCCACTGATTGAAAGAGCAGGAATACACCAAAAACTACTATTAGATGCCTGATTTATAGTAATAGTTTGTTGTAAATTACCACGTGTCATCAAAACAGTCCCTGTTCGTGCTACTGGCCCATTGGCAGTTACATTTATTGTTATAGTTGAATTCCCAATACCTGAAACAGGAGAAATAGAAATCCATGGATAGGACGTACTGGCTACCCAATTGCTATCGGTAGAAATATTAACATTTTGACCGGATGCTGCGGCGGAAAAAGTGAGATTGTTGGTTGATACATTTAAAAAGGGTTGAATGCCAAGCTGTTTTACAACAAATGAAGATGTATGGCTACCAGCAGTTGCTGTAAGTGTAGCAAATCTTGGCATATAACCGGGATTGGCAGTTACTGTAGCTGAACCTCCATTATGAAAACTGTAATATCCTGCAGCACCTGAAGATAGATTAGGAGTAAGCCAAGATTGATTACTCGTTATATTCCAATTAGTAGTTGCTGCAATTTCATACCCTATCATGGTGGATGCCGTTGCAGGGGTTACAATTGTATCCGTAGTTGTTTCAATTTGAGTAATCATTGGTTTTAATCCAATTATTAAATTACTGGGAGTATAATTTGAACCACCTGCTATCACATTATGGATATTATAATACCCATCATAAAGACCACCCCAACCAAAATTGATATGAAATTTTAAAGAAGGAGAAGTTTGATAACCATCAATGAGATAAATGTGGGCTCCTCCACTTGCTACAACTACACGTCCGGCATTCAACTCATTTATTATTAGATTTTCCCATTCAGCGTTAGAATACATAGCTTTTATTGCACCTCGTGCAGTTAAAGAATATTTCCAAAACCTTTTAAAATGCGAAGCGGTGGGATTACTGGTAGAATTACTACCACTCCAGGCCATATCCAGAATTATTCCCATATGATAAAGCAATTTTGCAACTTCAGCATTCGGTGAAGATAGAGCAGCTGGCATCATCCCATAATTATAAGTTTGTGCACCAACATCAACACAATGTGTAGGTGCTAAATTATTGCAATAATTACCGTTCCATCCACTAACCGGATAGGCATAATATTTTAATACCTGCCCAAATGCAGTAGCACCGCAGCCGGTCCAGGCACGACCACATGCACCACCGCTTCCAACTGTTGGGCAGTTTGCATTGTAATAGCATCCTTGGTTCCATGTAGTGTTTACTAACGGAGTAACCTGTGCAATTGATAATGATAATGGGATAATGTAAAAGGGGATAAATAAGCAGAATACAAGTACTAGTTTTTTCATATACATAATTTGCATTTTATAAATGGTTAAACAATAGTTTGGGTTGCATTGAAAAAATTTTATTGAATTTTAGTTTGTGTCTTTTTATTAGCAATTAACTATTTATCTATAACATAAAACTTTTTTAGTAATTTGTAGAACAAACTACAAAACTCTGTGAAGTTTTTTAAGTATTATCCCATTTTTTCTTTTTGTTTGCTTACCTGTTGGATATTATTTTTTGTACTTGTATTTGTGGATAAATCTTTTTTTTCATTTAGTACAAAATGGATTATTCAAATGGGCGGGGCAGATAATATTAGCATATACAAAGGAGAGTATTGGCGATTATTTACATATGTTTATATACATGATGGCTTTTTTCATTTGTTGCTTAATATGGGTGTTTTTCTGGCTATAGGCACTTTAGCCGAAGAGCTATTTAAAAAGTTTGAATTAATATTAATTATTCTCATTTCTTCTTTTACATCCGGAATTGCTACTTTTTATTTTCGATGTGATGAATATCATGTTTCCGTTGGTTTTTCGAGTGTAATTATGGCCCTATTAAGCGCAACCTTTGTAAATCTTTATTTTAAAAATGATATAGAAAGGCAAAGAATGGTTGGCTCAATCATTATATGGCTTTTTTTGGGAAATCTTTTATTGCTTCTTAGTAATAATAGTACTTCTGTTGAAGGACATATTATTGGATTAATAACAGGTGTTATACTCATATTTCCCTACTATTATGCGGAGTTAAAAATTGCAAATAAATTAATTGTAAATGGGTTTTTAATCATACTTGTATATGGAACAATATATGCAAGCGTGCTAATAATAAAAAACACTCCTGATGATATTTATCGCTACGATAAAATGATTAATTCAGTAATTAATGCTCATGATTCATTATATAATAACTGGTGTTATTTTGATTCATTAAGTACAATTCAAGAACAAAAAGTATATGCTCAAAAACAAGTGGATGAATTTTCTAAACTTATATCAAAAATAAATCTAATTGATAGTTTAAGGATAAGTCAAAAATTACATAAAAAGGCTGTCAATTATCGAAGTATTCTTTGGCTTGATAGAACATATTTAACCCAATTTTTTTTATTAAAAGAAAATGAAAAATTTATTACCAAAGAAGACATAATGAAATACCAGTCTGCAAGGGATTCCTTATATGAAGTTTATTATGAATAATCGTATGATATGGCAATTACATAGTGAACTTTTTAAATTAAACATTGTTAGAATAAATGCATGGAAGCATTTCCACTCATCTACTTTATGGTAGTTATTATTATGGCTGAAGCCATCGGCTCGTTTAGAAAATGTGGATGGTGGGGAGCTTTTATCTTGTTATTTTTTCTTACGCCTTTACTTGGAATTCCATTAATCCTTTTATTTCCTCGACATCCTAAAGCATATTGCATCAAAGATTATTTATGTTTTCATGCTGGTGTTGCATATCGGTTTAAAATTGATAAACATGCAAATAAATTGAAACCGTATGTGTTGATAAATGAAAAAGAAGAACGCCTTAGTGAATATGAGTTTACTGAATATTTTATTCCTGTTGAATCATATCGTGCATACATGCATAGAAGAAAAGCCGATGGTAAAACAGGCTATCGGTAAATGAAAGTAATTCGTGATAATTATTTTACTTAGAGGAACAATGAAGTGGCAATAAGATGTAGTGTTTCACCACTAACATTTTGGTTTGCTGAGTTTTTTGTAAATTACATTTTCCATTTATTTACTTTAACCTTTTATGATTTATCGTTTATGGCAAGAACTCAAAGAAGGGTGGGCAGACATTATCGGGTTAATTTATCCACATACTTGTGCCGGATGTGGTCAAAATCTTGTAAAAGGTGAACAGGAAATTTGCCTGGCTTGTTTGCTAGAAATTCCTCAAACCAACTTTCACCGCGATTCGCAGAATTTGGTTTGGCAGTTGTTTCGTGGAAGAGTATCAATAGCAATGGCAGCTTCGTATGTATATTTTGACAAAGGTGGAAAGGTGCAATCCATCTTGCATTCCATAAAGTACAAAGGCAATCAGAATTTAGCCCGACAACTTGGGATGTTATATGGACATATTCTCAAACAAGATCATGCATTAGAGGAAGTAGATTATTTTATTCCTATTCCATTACATCCGCTTAAGCTAAAACAACGCGGATACAATCAAAGTGAAGTGTGGGGAGAAGGGTTGGCTTCTTCTACCGGAATATATTTACTAAATAATAATCTTTATCGTACTGAAAATACAGCATCTCAAACTAGAAAAAGCAGGATTGGACGATGGGAAAATGTGAAAGACATTTTTGCATTGAAACGTCCTGAAGAAATTCAAGGGAAAAACGTGGTGCTGCTGGACGATGTAGTTACCACTGGATCAACCCTCGAATCTGCAGCACAGTGCCTGTTGGATAGTGGTGCATCGAAAGTAGGTATTCTTACCCTGGCCTGTGCCGTTAAGATATAATTCGCTGATAATGTTAAAGCATTTGAAAAATTCAAAAAATTCTCAAACAAAATTTACATACCAAGCATTAGTTCTTTACCTTGTAAAAAATTAACGATGGAACTTTTTGAGCAATACATTTCGTACGTTTCAGAACATGGTATTCAACCCGCTACGGTTGGTGCATTTTGTAAAGCTGCCGGCATTACAGAACCTGAATTTTATAAACAATATGCTTCTTTTTCAGTACTGGAAGACCATATTTGGAAAACTTGGATAGAAGAAACCATTCAAAAAGTGTCGTCTTCCGAAGCTTACGCTAACTATTCGGTACGTGAAAAATACTTGGCTTTTTGCTTTGGCTTGACTCAGCAACTTTTACCAGTTCGCAGTTTTGTAACCTGGCGATTTACTGCCTGTAGAACAAAAGATATCTATTTTTTTCATCGGTTTAGAAATGCCATAAAAGATCATTTTCATGCATTAATTCATCAAGGGCTTGAATCTGGAGAGATTCCTTCGCGTTTTGGAATTCACCGGTTCTATGCAGATGCCGCATTTATACATGTGTTGGCAACTATTAAATTTTGGGTTGATGATTCCAGTGATGAATTTGAAAAAACAGATGAATTCATAGAGAAGTCCGTCCATTTTCAAATGGATCTAATCACCCGGAATGGGCTTGATTCTGGAGCGGAACTAGGTAAATTCTTTTTTCAGCAAGTATGGAAATAAATAATTCACAAGATAAAATACCTACTTCCAAAGTGGCACGGGCTACCCGATTTTTTAGTGCCGGTGCTAAAGTAGGGGGAAATTATATTCGTCATTATGTAAAAAAAGCTTTCGACCCAACCATTGAAAAATCTGAATTAGACAAAGCCAATGCTGAAGATATTTACAAAGCATTGAGTGAACTTAAAGGCAGTGCATTGAAAATGGCACAAATGCTTGCCATGGATCGAAATATATTGCCCACTGAATATATTCAGGAATTTCAAAAAGCGCAGTACAAAGCCCCCCCGTTATCCGGACCACTCATTGTTCAAACCTTTCAACGTACCATAGGAAAATCGCCGCACGAATTGTTTGATAGTTTTGATGAAAAAGCTGTGAATGCGGCTTCAATTGGGCAGGTACATCAGGCCACCAAGAACGGCAAAAAACTTGCCGTAAAAATTCAATATCCGGGAGTAGCAAACAGCGTGGTTTCTGATTTGAAATTGGTAAAGCCTTTTGCCCTAAGGCTGATGAATGTAAAAGAATCGGAGATCAAACCATATTTTGACGAAATTCAATCAAAGTTGCTTGAAGAGGCAGATTACTGTGCCGAGGTTAAAAACTCCATATTTATTTCAGAACATTGCCGTCATCTTCCTAATTTACATTTTCCTGTATATTATCCAGAATGGAGTTCAGATAAGGTGATTGTTATGGATTGGGTGGAGGGAATCCCGTTGGTTGAATTTTTAAAATCAGAGCCTCCTCGTGAATTAAGAAACCGTATTGGACAAGCCATGTGGGATTTTTATGATTATCAAATGCATCACTTACGCTTAATACATGCTGATCCGCATCCCGGAAATTTTTTTATTACTCCTGATAACAAATTAGGAATAATTGATTTTGGGTGTGTAAAAGAAGTTCCTGAAGATTTTTATCACCGATATTTTGCACTGCTTGATGAAGAAAATTTCTATAATCCTCAAGCCATGGCACGTCGGTTAAAAGAAGTGGAGATTTTGAATGATCAGAGCAGCCATGAAGAAATAGCATTCTTTACTAAAACTTTCCAGTTAATGCTTGGGTATTTAAAAAAACCATTTGAATCAACAACGTTTGATTTTGGAGACGACAGGTACATTTGTGAAATTATGGAGCTGGGAGAGAAGATAGGTACCTCTCCGGAAGCCCGAAAGTTCAGTGCTGCAAGAGGGTCGCGCCATATTCTTTATATCAATCGTGCGTATTTTGGTTTGTTTAGCATCCTCAACCAATTAAAAGCTGAAATAAAAACTACTAACAGTTATACAAAAAAGTAATACTGCTCCTGCAATACTCTGCGCAAAAAAGCCTACCTTTGCACTCCATTTAGCAAAATCCTGTCATGATTTCAGTAAATAACTTGTTGCTGCAGTTCGGCAAACGCGTACTTTTTGAGGATGTAAATCTTACGTTTACTCCCGGTAATTGTTATGGTGTAATTGGAGCCAACGGTGCCGGAAAATCAACTTTTTTAAAAATTCTATCCGGCGAAATTGAACCTACCAAAGGAAGCGTTACCATTCATCCCGGAGCCAGAATGGCCGTGTTGAAACAGAACCACTTTGAATTTGATCAATACCAGGTATTGCAAACGGTTATTATGGGCCACAAAAAACTGTGGGACATCATGCAAGCTAAAGATGCTATTTATGCTAAACCTGACTTTACCGAAGAAGACGGTATCAAAGCAGCCGAGCTGGAAGCTGAATTCGCAGAAATGGAAGGGTGGAACGCCGAAAGTGAGGCGGCTAATCTGCTTAGTGGGGTAGGCATTAAAGAAGATCTTCATTACAAGCAGATGAATGAACTTAGCGGAAATGAAAAAGTAAGAGTTTTGCTGGCTCAGGCCTTATTTGGCAATCCGGATATCCTTTTACTGGACGAGCCTACTAACGACCTGGATGTAGAAACCGTGATGTGGCTGGAAGAATTTTTAATTGAATTTCCAAACATTGTGATTGTGGTTTCGCACGATCGCCACTTTTTAGATACCGTATGTACACACATTGTGGATATTGATTTTAAAAAGATTCAGATGTACACTGGTAACTACACGTTCTGGTATGAATCAAGCCAGTTGGCAGCTCGTCAGCGTGCTCAGCAAAACAAAAAAGCTGAAGAAAAACGCAAGGAGCTGATGGAGTTCATCGCCCGCTTTAGCGCCAATGCCTCTAAATCACGTCAGGCAACCAGCCGTAAAAAACTATTGGAGAAAATACAGGTAGAAGAAATTCAGCCAAGCAACCGAAAATATCCAGCCATTATTTTTACTCAGGAACGTGAAGCCGGCGATCAGATTCTTCGGGTTGAAGGCCTAACCAAATCGATTGACGGTAATATATTACTGAATAATGTATCCTTTACATTGCGTCGTGGTGATAAAGTAGCTGTTCTTTCTAAAGAAAGTTTAGCTGCTACCATGCTGTATAAAATTTTAATGGGTGAAGAAAAGGCCGATAGCGGTACTTTTGAATGGGGCGTTACCATCACTAAAGCTTATTTACCGAATGATAACTCAGAATATTTTCAGGTAGATTACAACTTAATAGATTGGCTACGCCAATATTCAAAAGAAAAAGACGAAACCTATATTCGCGGGTTTTTGGGCAGAATGCTTTTCTCCGGAGAAGAGAGTTTAAAAAGTGCCAAGGTGCTCTCCGGAGGCGAAAAAGTACGGTGTATGATTAGCCGAATGATGTTGCAAAACGCCAATTTTCTCATCTTGGACGAACCCACCAATCACCTCGACCTGGAAAGTATTACTGCCTTTAACAATGGCCTGAAGAATTTTCCGGGGACGATGCTTTTCACCACCCACGATCACGAATTTATCCAGTCGTTAGCCAATCGTATCATTGAACTCGGCCCCAACGGGTTTATTGATAAAGAAATGAGTTACGATGAATACATTTTAGACCCGCGGGTGAAAGAACAAAAAGCAGCCTTGTACGGTGTACTGGTGAAATAATTGTTAGGTTTTAACTTTTCTATTGAATTTTTGTTTATAGTTCATGGCTGAGTTGGTAACACTTACAGATCATGGACTTTATTGCCCGCAGGCTGATTTGTATATAGATCCCTGGAAAGGTGTGAAAAGAGCCATTATTACCCACGGTCATTCAGATCATGCCCGTTACGGAAGTACATATTATTTATGCCATCATCATAGCATTCCGATATTAAAAACACGCTTGGGAGATATTGCTGTGCAGGGATTAGACTATGGGGAAACAATCATATCCAATGGAGTAACCATTTCCTTGCATCCTGCTGGCCATGTGGTTGGTTCTGCCCAAGTGCGTTTGGAATACAAAGGGGAGGTGTGGGTCATTTCCGGCGATTACAAAACTCAGGCAGACGGGATTAGCCAGGCTTTTGAACCCGTAACTTGCCATACGTTTATTACAGAATCTACATTTGGCTTGCCCTTTTTTCATTGGCAACCGCAATGGGTAGTGATGCGGCAAATACAACAATGGTGGGAAAGAAACCGAAGTGATGGAATCAGTTCTATTCTATTTGCATATTCGTTGGGCAAAGCGCAGCGAATTTTGGCAAATTTGGATACTTCGGTCGGTCCGATTATAGTACACGGTGCCACACATGCCATGAATGAGGCGTGCCGACAGGCTGGTATTAATTTGCCTCCAACTTACCGGGTGAGTGAACTGCCGGATGCTTCGTTGAGCAAGGGGGCTTTGGTAATTGCTCCTTCATCGGCTGCAGGTAATTCGTGGCTCAGACGTTTTGAACCTTACCGTACTGCTGTGGCAAGCGGGTGGATGGCCATGCGGGGAGCACGCCGCTGGCAAGCCGCCGACCGCGGATTTATCCTCAGTGATCATGCCGACTGGCATGGATTAAATCAAGCCATTCAAGCTACGGGTGCTAAACGAATTTTGGTAACGCATGGGTATGCTGACTTGTTTAGCCGTTGGCTGATTGAACAAGGCCTGAATGCATCGGTACTTAAAACACAGTTTACTGGCGAACAGGTAAACGAGCCTGAAACAGAAATAACAGAAACATGAAAGCCTTTGCTGCCTTGTTTGAAGCCTTGGATCAAACCAACAAAACACAGGAAAAAATTAACATCCTGGCAGAATATTTACTACACGCTTCTGATGAAGACCGACTTTGGACCATTGCCTTATTTACCGGACGAAAACCTACCCGTATTGCTAATACTACCCAACTACGAAACTGGGCTGCCTGCGCTGCAGGCTTGCCAAATTGGCTGGTGGAAGCCACCTGGCATACAGTAGGCGATTTGGGTGAAACCCTTGCCGGCATTTTACCCGAACCGGATGTAACAACTATTCCCCTCAATTCTTTAGCTGCTACCATACAACAAATATTTCAAATTCATGCTCTCAATTCGGAAGAAGCAAAAGCAGCAGCAGTGATTACAATGTGGAAGCAACTTAGCAAAACCGAACGATTTTTATTTAATAAACTCATTGCTGGTAGCCTTCGCATTGGTGTTTCTCAGGGATTACTGATAAAAGCAATTTCACAAGCATTTCAACTACCAGAAAATATCATTGCCCACCGATTGATGGGAAATTGGGATCCGCGAACTACTACGTTTCAACAGCTTATTTTGCACCCTCAGGCATCTGATCAACTCTCCAAACCCTATCCATTTTTTCTTGCATATTCACTGGAAGATATTTCACAAATTCAATCAAATCTTTCCGAGTGGGTGGCTGAACATAAATGGGATGGCATTCGGGCACAATTGATTGTGCGAAATAACCAGCTCTTTGTTTGGACACGAGGTGAGGAATTAGTTACCGACCGATATCCGGAATTTCATCCATTGCTTTCACAAATCCCATCGGGAACAGTGATTGACGGAGAAATCCTCGCATGGAGAAATAACAAACCTCTTCCTTTTCAATTTTTACAAAAACGCATGGGAAGGAAAACACCCAGCAAAAAACTTATAGAAGAAATTCCGGTAGTATTGATGGCATATGATTTATTGGAACATCAGGGTTTGGACATTCGTAATGAACCGTTAATACACCGAAAAAAAATACTGGAAAAACTGGTTTATAATTGCAATGTTAATACTTTGAAACTCTCTGAAATATTTTTTGCCCATTCATGGGAATCTTTATTGCAGGAACGGGAGCGATCTGCAGAAAAAGGTAGTGAAGGATTGATGCTAAAACATTGCGATTCTGTGTATGGAACCGGAAGAAAAAAAAATGGCTGGTGGAAATGGAAGGTAGACCCGCTAACCATTGATGCCGTGATGATTTATGCACAATCCGGACATGGAAGGCGGGCCGGATTATTCACTGATTATACGTTTGCCGTATGGGATGATCAGAGAAAATTAGTACCCATTGCCAAAGCATATTCCGGATTGTCGGATGATGAAATTCTGCAATTAGACCGTTGGATCAAACAACATACCTTGGAAAAATTTGGTCCTGTGCGTAGTGTAGAGCCCTTACAGGTTTTTGAATTAGCGTTTGAAGGCATACAAACAAGTACCCGCCACAAATCTGGAATAGCCTTACGTTTTCCAAGAATTGCCCGCTGGCGTACTGATAAAAAAGCTGAAGATGCCAATACGTTGGCCGATTTAAAAGCCTTAATTTCCATAGTTTAAGTTTGGCAGAGTATTTGACATAAGCAGAATATCCTTTTTATTATTTTTAAATATTCAAAAAAACGGTTGTTTATGAAAATGATTCTTACCCTGAACTTGGCGCTTTCTTTACATATCTTCGGATTTTCTCAGATTGTAAAAAATGCCGGAACTGGCCAGAGTAATACATCCAATACTGGAAGCCATATAGGTGTTCGCACTACGCAAAGCTATACCGGAAGTAATAAGCCACAGGTTACCAAGCCGCAAAACAATGAATCCATTTTTAAGCCTTCCGGCGGAGCTTCTTACTCAAATAACTATTCCAATACCACTAATACCAACACACAAAATAATAATACCAGGCCTCAATTTACTGATAATACTACAAATAATAATTATTACTACGGTGTTGGTGCGGGTAGTACATATAATCCCAATAATTTTTCCTATTCAAACAATGTAGGATATAATTTTTATGGAAGCCCGAACTACATATATCAGTCCAATACCAATACATATCAACAAGAGCAAGCCATTGAAAATTTTGAAGACCTAAGTTTTGGTTCTTCTGTTTATATGATAGATGCAGAAGGAAGCAGGGTGTTGTTGGAAAGTAGTGCTAATCCGGATGCTGTAGCCAATGCACAAAAAATACGCGATCGCATTAAAAATAACACAGTTCATTTTACCGGATTGGTGATGAGTGATAATTATTGGGAAAGCCATACCAGCAAAGCATTCATGGATGATAAATATTCTGAATTTTTAACTCCCGGAAAATATGAAAGAATAGGTGATTATTTACCTAATTCAGTGAAATATACATTTGATGGAATTGCTGTTCCAACTGGTACTCGATTGATAATATATAGTGGAACCAATTTTACTGGCAATGTTTTGGTAGATATTACAGGACCTGCAATTATCAATAATGTGAAATGGAAAAATGATCCCCGATACATGAATGCTAATACAAAAACGTATGTTCCTGAATTGCAGGGAGAATTTCCACCTACTGTTCGCCAGTGGAGTGTTAGCAACATGCATGAATGGCAAAACGGGTCAATTGAAATTCAAAAGTTAAATTAAATAAAAACCTCTCTGCAGGTTTTGGCAGCTTTAAAGGCTAATTGAAATATATTACATCACCACATTCACAATTCTACCAGGCACAACAATTACTTTTTTGGGTGTTTTTCCTTCCATCCATTTGGCAGCCAATTCATGGTTTAATGCTGCCCTTTCAACTTCTTCGTTTGGAATTCCAAGTGGAAGCTCAATGTTGTAACGTACCTTGCCGTTGAACGATACCGGATAATTGAAGGTGTTTTCTACTAGGTATTTTTCATTGAATTCAGGGAATTGTGCATGTGCAATGGATTCATTATGTCCCAGTTTATGCCAGATTTCTTCACAAATATGTGGTGCAAAGGGAGATAATATGATCAAAAACGGCTCAAAGATGGCTTTTTTCCTACAATTTAGGTCAGTTAGCTCATTAAGGCAAATCATGAAGGCTGAAATTGAAGTATTCAAACTTAATGTTTCAATGTCTTCCTTGATTTTTTTGATGGTTTTGTGCAAAGTTTTTAATTCCTTGGCGGTGGGTTCGTCTTCGGTAAGGATGATGTTTCCATCATTTCCTATACAGGTTCTCCAAAGTTTGCGTAAAAATTTATGTACTCCTTCTATGCCTTGTGTGTTCCAGGGTTTGCTTTGTTCTATGGGGCCTAAAAACATTTCATACATTCTAAGGGTATCGGCACCATAGTCTTCGCAAATCTGATCGGGATTAACTACATTCCATTTTGATTTGGACATTTTTTCAACTTCCCACCCGCAAATGTATTTACCATCTTCCAATACCCATTCTGCCTTATCAGCATCTACCAGATTTAGAAGTTTTCCTTCTTTGGCAGCTTGTAAATTCAATTCATCATTTTGAACGTAATTTACATCTACATTAATGGCAATGGTATCAAATTGATCTTTTAACCCCAATGAAACGTATTTATTTTCACCCTTTACCCGATACACAAAATTACTTCTCCCTTGAATCATTCCCTGGTTTACTAATTTTTTAAACGGTTCATTTGTGGAGACGTATCCCAGGTCGTACAAAAACTTATGCCAGAATCGGCTGTACAGTAAATGACCCACGGCATGTTCGGTACCACCGATGTACATGTCCACATCTTTCCAGTAATCAAGCGCTTCTTTTGAAGCAAATGTATGGGGGTTTTGTGGATCCATATATCGCAAAAAATACCAACTACTGCCTGCAAAGCCGGGCATGGTATCGGTTTCTAGAGGATAGCCATCAAAGTTCCATTGTTCCAAAGGCAGTTTAGCCAGGGGCCCTTCCGGATTTCCGGTTGGCTTAAAATCATCCATGGGAGGTAGCTTCAGGGGGAGTTGATCCAAAGGAATTGGGGTTGCTATATTGTTCTTGAAATAGATAGGAAAAGGTTCTCCCCAGTAACGTTGCCGGCTGAAGTTGGCATCACGTAGGCGGTAATTCACTTGACGTTCGCCAAGTCCAAGCTCTTCGATGCGCCGCTTTACGGCTTCCATGGCTTCTTTTACTGAAAACCCGGTAATAAAATCTGAATTTATGACGGTACCTTCTTTGGCTTCATAAGCCTCTTCAGTTATTTCAGAGTTATCTCCATCTGGGCCAGCAATCACCCGGGGAATGGGCAATCCAAAATGTTTTGCAAAACGAAAATCGCGCCCATCATGGGCAGGCACAGCCATTACAGCACCGGTACCATATCCGGCTAGCACGTATTCACTTATCCAAATTGGAATTTCCTGTCTGGTAAATGGATGAATGGCATACGACCCGGTGAACACACCGGTAACGCGTTTTACATCCGCCTGGCGTTCACGTTCGCTGCGGTTTTTAGCTTCATTTACGTAGGCTGAAACTGCTTCTTTTTGATTTGCTGTGGTAAGCAAGGTTACCCATTCGCTTTCTGGAGCAAGCACCATAAAGCTTACTCCAAAGATCGTGTCGGGGCGGGTTGTGAATATGTCTAATTTTTCCGGGTGATCTTTTAATGCAAATCGAATTAGCAACCCTTCACTTTTGCCAATCCAGTTACGTTGCATTTCTTTCATACTATCTGACCAATCTAATTGGTCAAGATCTTCGTATAACCGATCAGCATACTCAGTAATACGTAAAAACCATTGACGCATCTGGCGGCGTTCTACCGGATGCCCTCCCCGTTCGCTTACCCCATCTTTTACTTCATCGTTTGCCAGCACCGTACCTAATGCTTCACACCAATTTACATAGGCAAAGCTTTGGTATGCCAGCCGGTAATTCATCAGAATATTTTGCTTGGTTTGTTCACTATATCCTTTCCATTCATCGGCGGTAAAAATTTGTGTTACTCCTTCTACATTTCCGCTCAGCATTTGCTGGTGGTATCCTTGATTGCCTTGTTGTTCAAAGATTCTGATAAGTTCCAGGATGGGGCGAGCTTTTTGCAAATTACGGTCGTACCAGTGATGGAACAATTGTAAAAAAATCCACTGTGTCCAGCGGTAATATTGCGGGTCGCTGGTATTCACCATGCGGTCCCAATCATAAGCAAATCCGATATTTTTTAATTGTTCAATGTATCGTTTGATATTGATGGCCGTTGTTTCAGCCGGGTGTTTACCGGTTTGAATGGCATATTGTTCAGCCGGTAAACCAAAGGCATCAAAGCCCATGGGGTGCAGCACATTGTACCCTTGCAGGCGTTTGTAGCGGGCTACAATATCAGAGGCAATGTATCCTAGCGGATGGCCTACATGCAACCCGGCTCCACTGGGATAAGGAAACATGTCCAGCACGTAATATTTGGGCTTGTTGGAATGATTGGATGCTGCAAAAGTTTTGTGTTCATCCCAATATTTTTGCCATTTTTTTTCGATCTCATTAAACGGGTAATCCATGATAATTTAAGCCTAATGATTAATTGGTCAGGGTGGCAAATATACGTAAGGAATAAGGAACTACAGGCTGAACTATAAATAAAAAAACATGTAGGCCGTGGCAGTTGGCACTACATGTTTTTCTAGAACCCAAGTTTATGAAAAGGAAGGAGAGCAAATATACGATACACTTGCTAATACAACAAGTTTAACTACCGAAAGAAATGAACAATGTTTTTTTATTAACTATAAAATAATGGTTGTAAATTAAACATTGGTCAATTTTGTTTTAATTATTATTTACACAAGTTATACAGGGATGAAGGATTGACAATTACAAAGCATTGTATTAATATTGCATCATCGTACATGGAAAGAGCCTTCAAATATAAAAACATTGGCTGGTGCGTTGTTGCATTCATAATTGCAACAAGTTTTGGTTTTGCGCAACAGGAGCCACAAAGCTCGCTGTACATGTTTAATCCGCAATATTTTAATCCAGCATATGCAGGAAGCCGTGGTACCATCCATTTCGTTGCCCATCATCGAAGTCAGTGGGTAGGAATTAATGGAGCTCCCATGACTCAATATTTTAGCTTTAGTATGCCCTTAGCAAAACAAAATATTGGCATTGGTATGCATTTAACCAATGATATGATTGGTGTGCGGCGAAATACCGGCGTTTTTATTGACTTTGCATATGCTGCCAAACTCAATCGCGCTAATCATCGTTTGGCCATTGCTGTAACTGGAGGTGCAGATTTGTATCAGGTAGATTACAACGGCCTACCTGTTCAAGATCCCAATGACCCGAACTATGGACTTGGAAATTTTTTTCGTGCTATGCCCAATTTTGGCCTGGGAATTATGTATTACGGGAGATATCACTTTGTAGGGTTTTCCATTCCGCGATTATTAAATTTTTCTTTGAGCAATCAAGCGGGATGGGGCGGGCCATCGTCCATTATTCGACATTATTATTTGGTGGGTGGATATAATTTTAATGTGGGGCCTGAATGGCAAATTAAACCTTCAGCTATCATTCAGTTAACTGAAAATGCCCCTCCTACCTTTGCACTTAATCCAAGTGCAGTGTGGATAAAAAAATTATGGATGGGATTGCTGTGGCGATATAATGAATCGTTGGGTTTCAACCTGGGTATCTATCTTTGGGAGAAGTTGCATATTGCCTATGCCTTTGATTTTCCTTACAATGATTTGCGTTACAACAACTACGGGTCGCATGAAATATTAATTGGTGTTGACATTGGTAAGCGAAAACGCCGGGCTAGTGACTGCTTCTTTTGATTCACCGGAATCTTCAGGAAAAATGTACCTTTATGCCTTAATTTTTATTTTTATTCGTATTGCATGGAGTGGTTGATTAAAATCGGGCAGCTGTTGCTCAGTCTTTCAATTTTAGTATTGTTGCATGAAGGGGGGCACTTTGCTGCAGCCAAACTATTTAAAACTCGGGTTGAAAAATTTTATTTGTTTTTCGACTTTTTATTTCCTTTTCCCAATTTGCTTAAATTCTCACTATTCAAAATAAAGCGGGGCGAAACGGAATATGGCTTAGGATGGTTCCCCCTGGGGGGTTATGTAAAAATTGCCGGCATGCTGGATGAATCAGCAGATAAAGAAGCATTGAAAAATCCTCCTCAACCATGGGAATACCGTTCCAAAAAAGCCTGGCAACGGCTAATAATTATCTTGGGTGGCATCATTGTAAATTTGTTTTTAGGATTTTTTATTTACTCCATGACGTTGATGGTATGGGGTGAAAAATACCTGCCCACCGAAAATGCCAAATACGGAATTTGGGTTACTGATTCACTAGGTTATAGCATTGGATTACAAAACGGTGATAAAATCTTAAGTGTTGATAACGAACCCGTCAAAGCATTTCATCAGGTGATGGGCCGGGTAGTGATAGATCAGGCAAAAAGCATCCAGGTAGAAAGAAACGGCGAAAAACTGAATATTCCTATTACCACCGAATTTATTCGTGATGCTATAAAAAAAGTAAAAAAGACAGGAATCATTGAACCCCGAATTCCGTTTTTCATTGGTGGGTTTGCACCAGACTCTCCAGCCGAAGCAGCCGGGCTAAAAGTGGGCGACCAGATTGTAGCCTTGAACAATGAACCTGTGATGTTTTTTGATCAGTTTTTTGAAAAGATTGGATCTTTTAAAGATCAGGTGGTTACTGTAAGCGTACTGCGTGGATCTGATTCGTTGCATTTTGAAATTAAAACCACACCGGAAGGCAGGATTGGCGTTGGTCCACAATCGTATGTAGAGTTAGCTAAACAAGGGATTTTTGAATTCAGAGTGCAGAAATATAGTTTCTTTGCTTCCATTCCTGCAGGATTCAAAAAAGCTGTAAAAGTCATTGTAGATTATGCCAAACAACTTAAGCTGATGTTTTCACCCCAAACCGAAGCCTATAAACAAGTAGGAGGATTTAAATCCATTGCAAGCATTTTTCCTGCCACATGGGATTGGGAAGCATTTTGGAATCTTACCGCATTTTTATCGCTGGTATTGGCATTTATGAATTTTCTACCCATCCCTATGCTTGATGGAGGGTACATGATTTTTATTTTGTATGAAATGATTACCGGGAAACCACCCGGCGAAAAATTTATGGAGTATGCAAACATGATTGGTTTTATTTTAATCTTGGCCTTGCTGCTCTATGCAAACCTCAATGATTTCTTTTAATATTTATAATGAAAAAAAATGCTTATGAGTTTCTCTATTACTGAAGTGCTGAAAAAGCTGGAAATAGATACAGAACATATCAACCCCGGAGTTTCTACCGGGCATGCATTTAAAACCGGAAAAGGTACAGTGATTGAATCGTATTCTCCGGCTGACGGTAAACGCATAGGAAGTATAGGAACAGCAACCCGCGAAGAATACGAAGAAGTGATACAAACCGCTCAGAAAGCTTTTGAGCAATGGCGGTTAGTTCCTGCACCCAAACGTGGTGAAGTGGTTCGCCAACTTGGCGAAGAGTTACGTAAATACAAGAATGAATTGGGGGCATTGGTATCTTATGAAATGGGAAAAAGCTACCAGGAAGGATTGGGTGAAGTACAGGAAATGATTGATATCTGTGATTTTGCTGTTGGATTATCCCGCCAGTTATACGGGCTTACAATGCACTCCGAACGACCGGCCCATCGTATGTATGAACAGTGGCATCCACTGGGCATTGTTGGTATTATCACCGCTTTCAATTTTCCGGTGGCTGTTTGGAGTTGGAATACTGCTATTGCATGGGTATGTGGAGATGTGTGCATATGGAAGCCTTCTGAAAAAACACCGCTTTGTTCGGTAGCTTGTCAAAAAATTACGGCTCGGGGATTTGAGCGCAATGGCGTGCCCGAAGGAGTAAGTTGTATCGTGAATGGTGATTATCAGGTAGGAGAAATGATGACCCACGATCGCCGCATTCCGTTGATTTCTGCTACAGGGTCAGTGCGTATGGGAAAAATGGTAGGTGCTGCCGTAGCACAACGCTTAGGCCGTTCATTGTTAGAACTGGGTGGTAACAATGCCATTATTGTAACTGAGCATGCTAACCTGAACCTCGCCATTCGTGGAGTATTGTTTGGAGCTGTTGGAACTGCCGGACAGCGTTGTACTACCACTCGCCGTTTGATTATTCAGGAATCTATTTACGATGATTTTAAAAACCGGTTGATCAATGCATATGCTCAGCTAAAAATTGGTAATCCGTTGGATCCTGCCAATCATGTAGGCCCACTGATTGATAAGCAGGCAGTAGATAATTACTTAAAAGCAATTGAACAAGCTAAATCTGAAGGAGCCAATTTTATTGTAGAAGGAGGTGTATTAACCGGCGATGGATACGAATCTGGTTGCTATGTTAAGCCATGTATAGCTGAGGCTACCAATGATATGCAAATTGTGCAGACAGAAACGTTTGCCCCCATTCTTTACATTATGAAATATCGTCACATTGAAGAAGCCATCGCCTTGCAAAATGGTGTTCCGCAAGGATTAAGCAGTGCAATATTTACCAATCATTTACTAGAAGCTGAAAAATTCTTATCACATCAGGGCTCTGACTGTGGTATTGCCAATGTAAACATAGGTACATCCGGAGCTGAAATTGGTGGGGCATTTGGTGGAGAAAAAGAAACCGGAGGTGGCCGTGAATCAGGCTCAGATGCCTGGAAGCAATACATGCGCCGGCAAACTAACACCATTAACTACGGTACATCATTACCATTGGCACAGGGAATTGAATTTGCATTCTGATGAACATCAGAAATATTTTCATCATCTTGCCAAGTTGGGTTGTTTTTATCATGGCATGTACCTCATGCAATCAGCCCAATACTGTTCAAAACACCAAACGGTATTTTGATATTCCCGGATTTTTTGCTTTTCAGGCAGAACGATTAAAGAAGTCAGAATTTCAGGTAGAAAAGAAGCTATATCTCAATGGGCGTGAAGAAACGGTAAGTAGTCCGGCGGCTTCCATATCTTGGGAAAAGGAGTTTTTACTGTTTACACAATGCAACTTAAACAAACCGGCTTTGTTGGATGCTTATGAAATAGAGGTAATAAATACTGGAGCACAACAAATGATGATATATCGGTTAGCACATCGAACAGCACCTGTAAAGTGGGTAAAAATTTTACATCGAAATGAGCCGGAACTTACCGAGTTGGAAATAAAGACTCGCAACCTAAGCCTGATGAATATTCAAGAAACAGAGCTTTGGTTTAAGCCCCATGGCTATGCCATACGAAAAAAAATAATTCCTCGATTTTGGGGAAGACCATCCCTGCTAGTAGTAGAGGCCCGGTTTATAGATATAAATTCATGAGCGGGATTTATCTACATATCCCTTTTTGCAGGCAATCCTGCCATTATTGCGATTTTCACTTTTCTACATCGCAGCAAACCAAAGATGATGTATTGCTATGCATGCAGCAGGAATTACAAATGAGAAAAGAAGAATTGCCTGAGCCTGTTCAAACCATCTATTTAGGAGGAGGAACCCCTTCAATAGTAAAAACCGGAGAAATTCAGCAATTACTAGATGCGATATTTAAACACAACAAGGTAGTATCTGATGCAGAGATTACATTGGAAGCCAATCCCGATGATTTAACCTTACAGAAGATAAAAGAGCTACGCAATACGCCCATCAATCGGTTTAGCATCGGAGTGCAATCTTTTCATGAAGAAGATTTAAAATACCTGCACCGCATTCATTCTACCAAACAAGCAGAATATGCAATAAAAGGAGCGCAGGATGCAGGTTTTGAAAACATTACTATTGATTTAATTTACGGCATACCTACCCTTACACACAGCAAGTGGATAGAGAATTTGCACAAGGCCATACAGTTTTCCATACCTCATATCTCTGCCTATGCATTAACTGTAGAAGAACAAACCCCATTGCATCATTTAATACGCCGCAAGAAAAAAGCCGAACCAGACGATGAGCACGCCGCAGAACATTTTTTTATATTGATTGACACGTTAACCCATGCAGGGTTTGAGCACTATGAAATTTCCAATTTTGCATTGCCGGGGTATCGTTCCAGGCATAACTCATCATATTGGGATTTTAAACCTTATTTGGGGATAGGGCCATCTGCACATTCTTACAATGGTTATGATGTGCGCAGGTGGAATGTTTCTAGCAATGTTCGATATATTCAAGGGATAAAAGAGGGAACACCTTGGTATGAAACAGAACAACTTACTTTTGAAAACCGAGTGAATGAGTGGGTGATGGTAAAACTCAGATTAATAGAAGGAATAAAAAAAGAGCAATTTGTTTATCAATTCAACAATGATACGTGGGAATATGTTATTAGTTTAATAAATTCTAATCAATTAAATAGTTACTTTACTAATTCAAACGATAGTATTGTATTAAACAAACAAGGGAAAATTTTATTTAATATTATCTTGTCAAAGCTAATAATTGGATAATGTATCGTTTTTTAATCCTGGACGACGAACATTTTAGCAGAGAGAATCTTGCATCACATTTGCAAATTCTAGGCTATGAATGTGATATTGTAAAATGCAAATCCATTGCAGAGGCAAAGGCTGTATTAGATAAACAGCCAATTGATATTATCTTTTTAGATATCAATTTAGAATCAGAATTTGGATTTGACCTATTAAAAGTTAATGAATATGCTGAACGCATTCCTGTGATTATAGTGAGTGGTCATAATGAATATGGAATTTTGGCTGTAAAATCAGGTGTTATTGATTATGTTTTAAAACCTATATTGTTAGAGGAGTTAAAAAATGCGGTTGATAAGGCGATACAAGAAATTTCTGATAAATCTAATTCAACAAATCTAATAACTAAAAAAAATAAAATTGTTATTATTAATAAAGGTTCGTTCAGTGTTTTTGAATTATCAAACGTGATATATTTTGAAGCAGAAGGAAACTATACAAAAATTAAGATTAATGGAAATGACGATATTTTAGCTAGTAAAACTTTAAAAACGTTTGAAAATCAATTTTCCCATCATCCCTTTTTTCGAGTAAGCAGATCACTATTAGTTAATTTAGATTACATGAAAGGATATAAATCTCAAAATAATAAAAAATTTATTCATTTAAGCAATGATGAATTGAAAGAAATTTCTAATAATCGATGGGATGAATTTATATCTTATATTAAGAAAAACTATAATGTTTTTTAAGAAGTTTTTGCTCATATTTTTACTCTTAAGTTGTTTTATAAATTTAATACAGTCACAGGCTTTATTTCATCATTCTAATATCATTTTAGATGACCCTAATGTTTTTAAACTAGCTGAAGATAAAAACGGCCATATTTGGGCTTGTACTAACAATGGTTTATTTTTAATACAGTCGAATGAGATTAAGAAGTTTAATACATTAAATGGCACACATAGTGATAAATTTTATTGTATTTATAT
>JAOABX010000031.1 GCA_026418175.1 Flavobacteriales bacterium | reverse complement strand
AGATGTGTATAAGAGACAGGTGGTATGATGGTACTCCAATCAAGGCTTCAGGAGTAGTTTTCATTCCAAGAGATTTGAAAAAAAAGCCAGCAATGGTTTGTTATAATCATGGAACTCGGATTAAGAAAAAACGTGGATTGGGTGTAGAAGATGGTGAACAATCTATTTGTATTGGATTTGCTGTAGATGGATATGTGGTGGCTTTTCCTGATTATGTAGGATTGGGGCAAGGTGAAAAATTTCATTTATATCAACATGCAGAAACAGAAGCGCGGGCTTCGGTTGATTTAATCAAAGCAACACAACAAATCTTATACGAGCTTCAAATTGAAACCAATGGCCAGCTTTTTCTTACCGGTTACTCTCAGGGTGGACATGCATCCATGGCAACACATAAATATATTCAGGAAAAAATGAATGGAACCATGAAGGTTACAGCATCTTCACCCATGTCAGGTCCGTATGATTTATCTGGAGTACAAAGCGAAGTGATGTTTGAAAAATATTCTCACCCGGGCTACTTGCCCTATCTTTTAAATTCATACAACGAGGTGTATAAAGTAATACCTGGCAACATCTTTGAAATTTACAAGTCGCCTTATGATACGGTAGTGAAATTTTTTTATAACGGTCAATATGAAATGGGAGAAATAAATAAATACTTACCTGAACGTCCGGTTGATATGATTGAAGATAAGTATGTTTATGAATTTAAAAATAACCCCCAGTTTGCCATGCATGCAGCAGTAAAGGACAATAATGTGTACGACTGGAAACCCGAAAGTCCGGTACAAATTTGCTATTGTAAAGGAGATGAACAAGTAACTTATAAGAATGCGTTAGTGGCTTATGAGGCCATGAAGAAAAACGGTAGCAAGATGGTAAGCCTTCGTCATGGTGGAAGGAAATTTGACCACTTTAAATGTGCCATTTATTCTTCTATGTACACAAAACTCTTTTTTGATAGTATTCGAAATGGAAGTAAAAAAGGCAGCAAAGGAAATATTTTTAAACGGGTGCTGATTGGGTTGGGCCGAATTGCTGATAAAGGAAGTTTTAAGAAATAACAATTTCAATTTTTTGGTGATGAAATTCTATGTTTCCGGATTATTTCCGATGTATTCTCTATATTTATTAACCCAGTAAATAGCATCGTGTAGGCGCTGGTGAAATCCTCCTTGTATAATGTGATATGTTTTTCCGAATTGTTTCAATTCTTTTTCAAACCAATCAAATAATTCCAACCGGTCATCCGGATTTTCTCGTAATGGGTCATATTCCCATGGAATATCCGGATACATTAAAAAATAAAAATCATATGTTGCATTTTTAATATTGTGAATAATTTCTTCATGTACTTTCCCAAATCGGTATTCGCTCCAGATTTTAATATTGATTAGTTCGGTATCGCAAAATACAATGTTCCCTGAACATGCTTGCATCGTTTTTTCCTCTTCAGATATTTGTAACCGGGATAATTGAAGCAAATCATCAAAATGGTATCTTCTTCCAAGCGATGGAATGAATTCACGAGCCACTTCAGGTACCCAGCATCCTTGATAATATTTAGCCAGGTGTTCAGCTAAGTATGTTTTACCCGAACATTCAGGGCCAGTAATGGCTATGCGGAGTATTTTATTTTTTGTTTCCAGCGATACCATGCAAAAACGCAAAGAAGTGTATATAATACAAATAATAAACTTGTAAGGTACAGCGATTTTTTAAAATACAGCACCGCAGAAACCGCATCAACGATAAAGAATAAAATCCAGTTTTCAATTTTTTTCCGTGCTTGCAGCCAGGTGGCTAAAAAGGCAAATACAGTAGTGAACGCATCGGCAAAAGGGAATGAAGCATCCGTATAAAAATAAAATAGTGAACCACTCATTATGGTAAACACTGTTGCTAATGATAAATATGAAATCCTTTCTTTAACTTTTAACCATTGAATGGGTTTAAGCGTTTGATAACCCGGGGTAGGTACTGACCAATTCCACCATCCGTAAATAGCCATAAAAACATAATATATGTTAATGATGGCATCTTGATACAGTCTAATTTTTATACATAAATACACATAAATTGCAGAACTTATCAATCCAAAAATCCAACACGCTTTTTTTTCATATGCAGCCAATATAGTAAAAAATAGAGCTGAAACCACTCCAATCAATTCCCAGGCTTGCATGAAGGTGGCTTGTTCTATTACTTCTTGGCAAAAATTATTCATAGCAAATATTTCTTGCCTCAGTAAATGAAGCAATAAGATGAGGTGTTTTTTCAAAAGCCGTACCTATAACCACTATGTTTGCACCGGCACTCCAGGCCTTTTGCGCCATAGTTGGTTTACAAATTCCGCCACCTACAATTAATGGGATAGAAGTATATTGTTTAACAGCACGAATCATTTCTTCATGAACGGGTTCTGAAGCACCACTGCCGGCATCCAAGTATAATACTTGTAAACCTAACATTTCGCCGGCCATGGCTGTGGCGGCTGCAATTTCGGGTTTGTTATGGGGGATGGGCAATGTTTGGCTCATGTACTGTGCACCTGTTGGTTGGCTTTGACTTATCAGCATGTAGCCGGTAGGAATGACTTCCAAGTGGGAGGCTTTAATTATTCCCGCAGCCTCTACATGCTTCCCAATTAATAAGTCTGCATTTCTACCAGAAATTAAGGATAAAAAGAGAATAGCATCTGCTTTTGGATGTACCTGAAAGGTATTTCCCGGAAATAGAATAACCGGCCCGGAATATTCTTTTTTGATGACTGTAAGGCAATTTTCCAGGCTGTTATCCAGCATTAGGCTTCCACCCACCAGTACACAGTCAATCCGATGTTGTTCACACAGGGTTGCAGTTTTTTGAACCTCCGGCAAACTTAGTTTTCCCGGGTCAAATAGTACCGCCAGTTGCGGTTTTCCTTGTTTTGTTTTTTGCCGGATCTGATCCAGTATCATGGGGTGAAAATACAAAGAGGGTTTTAAAAGATGGAAAAAAAAATTTGAAGAGTCGGGTTAGTTTTAGCTTAATTTTAATGAAACCATTAAATTATTGTAGTATTTAAAATTCTTAAATATATGCTATGATAAGGAATAGCATCCAATACTATTGTCTTTTTTGCTACCTTTGTGCAGAATATAAATTAACAAATTAATATGTCAACTTCGGTAGAAAACAAACTTCGTTATAAAGTAAAAGATATTACTCTGGCAGAGTGGGGAAGAAAAGAAATAAAATTAGCAGAAGCTGAAATGCCCGGCTTAATGGCATTGCGTGAAGAATATGGCGCTCAAAAGCCTTTAAAAGGAGCACGCATTGCAGGTTGCTTGCACATGACCATTCAAACTGCCGTATTGATTGAAACATTGGTAGAATTGGGGGCAGAGGTTTCATGGTCATCTTGTAATATTTTTTCAACACAAGACCATGCAGCTGCAGCCATTGCTGCTGCCGGTATTCCGGTATTTGCCTGGAAAGGCATGACAGAAGAAGAGTTTGACTGGTGTATAGAGCAAACTCTATTTGCTTTTGAAGGTGGTAAACCTTTAAATATGATTTTAGATGATGGCGGTGACCTTACTAACATGGTATTTGATAGGTATCCTGAATTAGTTCCCGGCATTCGTGGATTGAGCGAAGAAACTACCACCGGCGTACATCGTTTGTATGAACGGATGAAGAAAGGAACCTTACCCATTCCGGCAATTAATGTGAATGATTCGGTAACCAAATCAAAATTTGATAACAAATACGGATGTAAAGAATCGTTAGTTGATTCCATTCGCCGGGCTACCGATATTATGATTGCCGGTAAAGTAGCTGTAGTAGCTGGCTATGGCGATGTTGGAAAAGGTTCCGCGGCTTCATTGCGTGGTGCAGGTGCTCGTGTTATTGTAACGGAAATTGACCCCATATGTGCCTTGCAGGCAGCCATGGACGGATTTGCCGTGAAAAAGATGGACAATGCCGTAAAAGAAGCCGATATCATTGTTACGGCTACCGGTTGTAAAGACATTATTCGGGCAGAGCATTTCAAAAACATGAAAGATAAGGCCATTGTTTGTAACATTGGCCATTTTGACAATGAAATTGACGTAGCCTGGCTCAATAAACATTATGGACATACCCGCGATAATATTAAACCTCAGGTAGATAAATACACCATTGATGGTAAGGATATCATTCTGTTAGCAGAAGGCCGCCTGGTAAACCTGGGTTGTGCTACCGGCCATCCTTCGTTTGTAATGTCAAATTCATTTACCAACCAAACATTGGCTCAAATTGAGTTGTGGAATAATTACAAAAATTACGAGAACAAAGTGTATGTTTTACCCAAGCACCTCGATGAAAAAGTAGCTCGATTACACTTAGCAAAGATTGGAGTTGAGTTGGACGAACTCACCGAAGAACAGGCAGCATACATCGGAGTTAATCCGAAAGGGCCTTTCAAACCAGAATACTATCGCTATTAATCTAACGTTTTTTACTTATTTTCAATAGCAGCACTTTCATATTGTGTTGATATTGAATGTTTATATCTTTTAAAAAAACAAAAGGGCTTTGCATGATAGATGCATCCCTTTTCTTAAATTTGTATATATTCAAATTGCATGAGCGGAGAGTTTGAATTGGAAAATAACGAACAAATCAGAAAAGAGGTAGCCGGTTTTGAAGCCATGCTTCGCCGAAACGAAGAAAAATTTTATGATGTAGAGCAAATTGAATCCATCATCAATTATTATTTGCAACAGGGTGATTTATCCCGGGCCGAAAAAGGAGTAGCGGTTGGCTTATCTCAGCATCCCACATCGGCTGAATTAAAATTTAAAAAAGCACAGATTCAATCAAGAAAAGGTCTATATCGCGATGCACTGAATAGCCTTGAGGATTTGGAACAAATCGAGTCAACCAATCCGGAAATTTACCTGTTTAAAGCGGAAATACTTTCAGAGCTTCAGGAATACGATGAAGCAATCAGCAACTTTCTGCATGCTATGAATTACATGGAGGAAGAGGAGCATGATTATATTTATATTGATATTGCGGCTGAATACCAAAATAAAGGCGATTTTGAAAAAGCCCGTCAATATCTCAAAAAAGCTATTCGTAAAAATCCATACAATGATTTAGCGTATCTCGAATTGCTTTTTACCATGCAAATTGATGAACGCGTAGAAGAAGCAATTGATTTTTTTCAACAGGTGATTGATCACGATCCGTACAATTATCTGGCTTGGTATTATATGGGTTTATCATATCAAGACATGGAATTGTATGAAAAAGCCATCGAATCATTTGACTACGCCTTAGTGATAAAGGATAATTATGTAGATGCATACATTCAAAAAGCGGAATGTTATATTAGCCTGGATTATTATCGTCACGCCATTGAACCGTTGAAAGAAGCTCTGAATTATACCGAAAACAAAGCTCGGATTTATTACACACTGGGCGAATGTTATGAAAATTTAGAAGAGTTTGAATCTGCCATTGAGTATTATCGCGAGACATTAAAGATTAGTGAAGAAATAGCAGATGCCTGGCTGGGTATAGGTATTTGCCTCGGGCAGTTGCAACGTGTTCGCGAAGCATTAGAATATGTAAAAAAAGCTGTATCGCTCGATCCTTCCAACGGAGAATACCTGTTGGTGTATGCTGATTTTTTACAGGAATTAAATAATTTTAAAGAGGCGGAAGAAATTTACGAAATATTGTATGATACGCTGCCTGAAAATCCTGATTTATGGCTCGATGCATCAGCGTTGTATTATAAATTAGACGATTACCAAAAAGCATCAGAAATTTTAAATGAGGGAATGCAGATATTACCGTATGCGGTGGATTTAAAGTATCGAGCTGCTGGTATTATGTATCTTCGCGGATTTTCGCAAGAAGCCATAAAGCTGTTGGTTGAAGCTTTAGAAATTGAATATTCACGACATCAGGAAATGTTGGAATTTTTCCCCGAACTGGCCTTTGACCCTCTCATTATTGAAATTATTAACCATTACAAACCTACTCATGGAAATTAAACTTCCGTATCTTCCCGAACGTCCGCAAAAGCCCCGTAATCATGGCATTACCATGGTGATGGATAAGGGGTTGAGTCTTCGGCAGGCTGAAGATTTAACAGCTTCTTCGGGGCATTTGATTGATTTTATTAAGCTGGGTTTTGGTACTTCGTACGTTTCAAAAAATGTAAAAGAAAAAGTGCGTATTTACCGCGATGCCGGAATTCGCACGTATTTGGGAGGAACTTTTTTTGAAGCATTTGTGGTTCGCAATATGTTTGATGATTATCTACGGTTGATTGATGAACTGGGGTTAGATACCATCGAAGTATCAGATGGATCAGTTCGGATGCAGCATGATACCAAATGTGAATACATATCAAAACTTTCCCGATACGGAACAGTATTGAGTGAAGTAGGTTCGAAGGAAGAAGGTATTTTGATTGCACCGAATAAGTGGAAAATGATGATGCAAAAAGAATTGGAAGCAGGTGCCTGGAAAGTAATAGCCGAAGCCAGGGAGAGCGGCACCGTGGGTATTTATCGTCCTAGCGGCAAAGCACACGTTCAACTCATCAATAAAATTCTTGGAAAGATCAGTCCGGAAAGTGTGATTTGGGAAGCACCCATCAAATCGCAACAGGCATTCTGGATCAAATTGCTGGGAGCAAATGTAAACCTGGGCAATATTGCACCGGAAGAAGTGATTCCGCTTGAAACCTTGAGGCTGGGCTTACGTGGTGATACATTTTTTACATTCTTGCCACAAGATTTAGTAAATAGTTGGATACCAAAATTTACAGATAATGAAAAACAGGCATCTAGCGAAGCCAAAAAGAAAGTGAAATCATGAAAGAAATATCGGTGCAGGAGCTGAAACAAATGATGGATGAAAAAAAGGATTTTCAGCTCATTGATGTTAGAGAAACTTATGAATATGAGGTAAGCCACATAGGTGGAGAACTTATTCCCATGGGTGAAGTAATGGCCAATTTGGATAAAATCTCGAAAGACCGGATGGTGGTAGTGCATTGCCGCAGTGGTGGCCGTTCCGGAACCATTGTAAGTGTGCTTGAATCAATGGGGTATGATAATGTTTTTAACTTAAAAGGAGGAATCTTGGCTTGGATTGCAGAAATTGACCCAACCTTATCGGCTTATTAAAAGAATAGTATGTCAGAACATAATGTAACCAACAATTCGCGTACATTTCGTGAATATGTAGTCCTAGCACTTAAGGGAATGGGGATGGGTGCGGCTGATGTGGTACCCGGAGTATCCGGTGGAACCATTGCATTTATCAGCGGTATTTATGAAGAATTGATTGAATCCATTAAATCCCTGAACCATATTGCCTTAAAAACGCTTTTTTCACAAGGTATTGCTGCATTTTGGAAACATATTAATGGAACTTTTTTATTCGTGTTGCTTGGTGGAATTGCCACTAGTATTGTATCGTTAGCCAGGTTGATTTCCTTTTTGCTTCATGAACATCCGGTGATGATTTGGTCTTTCTTTTTTGGATTAATCCTTGCATCTACCTGGTTTGTTGCTAAAAAAATAACCAAACTGGATGTGCTGGGTGGCTTTGCTTTTCTCTTTGGTACAGCTGTAGCCTATTACATAACCATTGCCACCCCGGCCCAAACTCCCGAGGCTTGGTGGTTTATATTTCTTTCCGGGGCCATAGCCATTTGCGCCATGATTCTTCCGGGTATTTCGGGTAGTTTTATTTTATTACTGATGGGAAAATACCACTTTATTCTTAATGCGGTAAAAGCACTAGATTTTAAAACCATTGTGCTGTTTGCATTGGGTTGTGGTGTGGGAATTATTTCATTTGCTCAAGTAATTTCCTGGTTATTTAAAAAGTTTCATAATGCTACATTGGCTTTGCTCACCGGATTTATGGTAGGCTCATTGAATAAAGTATGGCCATGGAAAATAGTTACGGAATATCGCGTCAATTCTAAAGGTGAAATGGTGCCATTTCTGGAGCGAAGCGTTACAGTTAGAGAATTTGAAATGGCAACGGGGCAAACTGGTTCGTTGTTTTATGCATTGTCTCTTATGCTGGTGGGTGTTTTGTTAATTGTATTTTTTGAAAAATTGGCTAACCGTAAAAATGCTATTGTTTGAACACTTACGGTGTCATCGGTTATCCATTGACGCATACTTTTTCTCCCCGTTACTTTGCGCAAAAATTTCAATCCCTGAAGTTAGATTCCCATCAGTATATTACAGGGGAATTTGATGATTTGAAAAAACTCAATGATTGGATAATTACACAACATATACAAGGATTTAATGTAACCATTCCATATAAACAGCAAATATTACCATACCTTGATTTTATACAGCCTGCTGCCTTAACTATTAAAGCAGTAAATTGCGTAAAGGTATTGTGGAAATCAGAATCGAACTATGAATTGGTAGGATTTAATACCGATATAATCGGGTTTCGTCAATCCTTAGAACCACTTTTGAAACCATACCATAAACAAGCACTTATATTGGGAACTGGAGGAGCTGCTTCTGCGGTAGCTTATGTATTACGCAAACTACAGATCCCTTTTCTGTTTGTTTCAAGAAATCCCAATAAATCGGGTGAAATAGCTTATTCAGAAGTTTCGAATGAAATTTTGAGTCAGCATCATATTATTATAAATACAACTCCCTTAGGAATGTATCCTAACGTGGATGCGGCTCCTCCCTTGCCTTTTACATATATCACTTCTCAACACTTGTTATACGACTTAATTTACAATCCTGCAGAAACCTTGTTTTTGAAACAAGGGGCTGCACATGGTGCGATGGTAAAAAATGGATACGAAATGCTTTGCCTGCAGGCGGAAGCTTCATGGAATATCTGGAATGAATAAATTACTCCCAAAAGTTCTCTCGTACAGGAATATTCAATACCAGTTTTCTTAATACGCCAAGTGATGCCTGGTAGGTACGATGTATGTTGGTGAGCCGGTCGTTACCAAACCGGTATTTTTTGGTCAGCGTCCCTTGTGGAGTAGCCCATGCCACCCAAACCGTTCCAACCGGCTTTTCGGGAGTGCCTCCATCAGGTCCTGCAATACCACTTACAGCAATAGCATAATCGGTTTGCAATATGGCTCGGACATGTTCTGCCATTTGTATTACTGTTTCTTTACTTACGGCACCTACGGTTTTAAGTGTATCCTCTTTTCCCTTCAAAACTTCTTGTTTCACCCGGTTGTGATACGATACTACAGAGCCCATAAAATAGGCAGAACTTCCCGGAACAGAAGTAATTTTATGTGCAATGTACCCACCGGTGCAACTTTCGGCGGTACCTAAGGTAAGCCGCTTTTCAATAAAGATACGTTGAATGACTTGCTCTAAAGTGTCACCGTCATAGCCAATAATTTCATCCTCCAGAATGGATTTTAATTTTTCTTCTTGTTCTTGAATGATAGCTCGGCCATTTCCATTTTCATTCAGGGTGCTTAACCGCAAGGTTACTTGTCCTGCAGACGGGAGATAGGCTAATTTTACAGAGGTAGGTAAATTATTTTCCCATTCAGCTAACTTCATCATTAATTCTGATTCAGGGATGCCTTCTGTTAAATAAGAACGATGAAGAATTGGCGGTAGGGGGTAGTGCGTTTCAATGTATGGGAAAACATATTTGTTCATAAGTTCTTTCATTTCCAATGGTACTCCCGGTAACGAAACAATTATTTTTCCCTCTTTTTTGAATAGCATCCCTGGAGCAGTTCCCCAATAGTTCATCAGTATAGTACAATTTTTGGGAACATAACATTGTGTTTTATTGGCTTCATTTAAAATGCGGCCGCGTTTTTTAAAAAAATTATCTAGTAATTCAAATACTTCATGATTAAATACCAATTGGGTTTGAAAATATTCTGTTAAAACTTCTTTGGTTAAATCGTCTTTGGTAGGGCCTAATCCGCCGGTAATAATGAGGATATCGTGGTGTTGAATGGCTTGGTCAATGGCTTTTACCATATCGGCTTTGTTATCACCTACGGTAGTCATTCGCTTCACCGGCACGCCCCGTTTGTTCAATTCCTGAGCAATCCAAACGGCATTAGTATTTACAATCTGGCCAATCAATATTTCATCCCCGATGTTCAAAATTTCGGCTTGTGGTAAATTTTTCATGGAAATTGTTGTGAAATTATAGTTGTGGAATAATTGGTGCTTGGGAAGGTTGATTTCGAACTATATTTTCAATATCATGTGATTCGAAAAAGTATTTTCCTTTTTCATTGCGCTGTGCTAAAATAATCATCGCTCGTGCAACGGTTTGGGCTTCTATGCCCCGGTATTTTCTTAATCCACCAATCATGATGGGTTTTAGAATTTTCATCAACACTTTGCCTATTTCTTCTCCGGTTCGATATTCTTTTCTTTCTCCCAGCAACATGGAGGGGCGAAGGATATAAATGGTTTCCAACGTAGTTTGTAAAATATCACGTTCCGTTTCACCTTTTACTTTCAAATAAAAATTTAAACTCCAGGCATTAGCGCCAATGGAAGAAACCAGAAAAAATTTTTTTGCAAACAACTGCGCCATTTTAGCTGCCTGTAGCGGTAAATCATGGTCCACGAAATAAAAAGCCTGTTTACTTCCAGCTTGTTTCATGGTTGTTCCCAAGCAACAATATACTTCATCTACTTCAAACAACGGAGTGTAATCTTTGAATTGGCTGAAATCAATGAGGTGCTCTTCTATTTTTGGATGTTGTATGCCGGTGGATTTTCGAGCCAAAACACGTATTAAGTCATAATTGGGATGCTCTATTAATTGTTGGAGCAAGGTAGAACCTACCAATCCGGTGGCTCCTAGTATCAAGGCTTTTTTTCCTGTTTCACTCATAGATTTTATGTAGTTTTGCTGTCCGGAACAAAATGCCGGTGTTAATGGTTTATCATACCAAACAAAGTTAGTTTTTAAAATTAATCGCATGTCAAGATTTTATAGTTTACCTGTTGTAGCAAAAAAGCAAGAAACTACTGATGCAGTTTCTATATCTTTTCAAATTCCAGAAGAACTGAAAGAGCTGTTTCGGTATAAGCAAGGGCAATACCTTACCTTGCAAATGGAAATCAACGGTGAGAAAGTTCGCCGGGCCTATTCACTCAGCAGCAGTCCCATTACAGATGATTTACACACAGTTACAGTAAAACGGGTTGAAGGGGGAAAAATGTCGAATAAAATAAATGACATTCCACTTGGAACAGTGCTTGAGGTAATGCCTCCGCAAGGACGATTTTTTACAGAAATTAATGCATCCAATAAAAAGCATTATTTTCTAATTGGTGGAGGAAGCGGAATTACGCCTTTAATGTCTATTATTAAAACCGTATTACATGCCGAACCTAATAGCTGCTGTACGTTAATTTACGGTAATCGAAATTCGGCTTCAATAATTTTTAAAAATGAATTGGATGAATTGGCCGCTGCACATCCTGGCCGATTGAATGTAATATATAGCATTGACCAGCCTGAAGCTGGATGGACGGGTATCACGGGCATGCTTACAGCCGATACCATAAAGCAATTAATTATACAACATCAAGGTGAACTTACAGAAAGAGAATATTTTATCTGTGGGCCTGCAGGTATGATGGAGCAGGCAAAAAAAGCGGTAGAGTCATTGGGTGTAAATTCATCAAATATTCATATAGAATATTTTACAGCCCCGGTAAGTGGTGAAGAAAAACCGGTAGAAGTATCAGCTCCGGAGCCTGATTTTGAAGGCTCTAAAGTATTTGTAAAACTCGGAGGAAAGGAATATGAGTTATTGATAAAAGATAAAACTACCATTTTGCATGCTGGTATTAAAGCCGGAATTGACCCTCCATTTTCATGCGAAGCTGGTATTTGCAGTACCTGCATGGCCAAAGTTATTGAAGGGTCTGTAAAAATGGATGAAAATAATATCCTTACGGAGGATGAAGTTAAAAAAGGCTACGTACTAACTTGTCAAGCACATCCTACCAGCAAAATTGTTGTATTGGAATATTATGATTGATTTAAAATATACGGCATAAAAAAAGGGCGTGTGTTTCGCCCTTTTTTGTTAATGGTATACTAACAATTATTTCAAGCCAAAAGCTTTTTTAACAGCTGGCACATAATCTAATTTTTCCCAAGGGAATAATTCAACTGTCACTTTTTTCTCGTTCTCTTTGCCCTTGTTAAAAATTTTGGTAACTTTTTCTGGTTGACGTCCCATGTGGCCATAGGCTGCAGTTTCAAAATAAATGGGGCTACGCAAATTAAATCGTTGCTCGATGGCATACGGACGCATGTCAAAGATTTTTTCGAGTTTTTTTGCAATTTCGCCATCACTCATTTTTACTTTAGAAGTTCCGTACGTATCTACAAACAAGCCTACTGGTTTTGCCACGCCAATGGCATATGCTACTTGAACTAAAGCTTGATCACATACGCCGGCTGCCACCAAGTTTTTAGCAATATGTCTGGTGGCATATGCTGCACTACGGTCTACTTTTGAGGGATCTTTACCACTGAAAGCTCCTCCTCCGTGTGCTCCTTTACCTCCGTATGTATCTACAATAATTTTTCTTCCGGTTAGCCCGGTATCCCCATGAGGGCCACCAATAACAAATTTTCCGGTGGGGTTAATATGATAAATAATTTTATCATTGAATAATTTTTGAATTCTTGCAGGCAGTTTTTTTATAACACGTGGAATTAGTATTTCCTTAACGTCTTTTTTAATTTTCTCCTGCATTTTCTTTTCACTGTCAAATTCGTCATGCTGAGTAGAAACCACAATGGTATCAATACGCAATGGGGTATGATCATCTGCATATTCAATAGTTACCTGCGATTTTGAATCAGGGCGCAGGTATTTCATTACTTTTCCTTCGCGCCGAATGGCAGCTAGTTCACGAAGCAGAGTATGGGCAATTTCCAATGCCAGCGGCATGTAATTGTCTGTTTCGCGGGTTGCATAACCAAACATCATTCCCTGATCGCCGGCCCCCTGGGCATTGGCTCGTTCTTCAAAACTTTGCTTTTTTACTTTGCGATCTACCCCTTGGTTGATGTCTGGTGATTGTTCATGAATGGCTGATAAAATACCGCAGGAGTTTGCTTCAAACATGTACTCGCTACGGGTATATCCAATTTTGCGGATTACTTCACGGGCAATATCCTGTACATCGAGATACGCTTTTGATTTTACTTCTCCGGCCAACACTACCTGACCCGTAGTAACCAAAGTTTCGCAGGCTACTTTTGAATCAGGATCATAAGCCAGAAAATGATCAATCAAAGCATCAGAAATTTGATCAGCAATTTTGTCCGGATGTCCTTCGGATACAGACTCTGAAGTGAATAAATATGGCATGTTTAATCAGTTGTTTTTAAAGCGTAGCAAACCTACATAAAAAAATTAAAATTAATAGCTAATACTATTTTGTGGTGTAAGCTCGTATTGGTTGTGTTTACTTATCAGCTTTTTATTTTCAATCTTATTTATCCATCTTACTATCATTTCGTTTTCCGTGTAACCTGCTGAAATACTTCTTCCAGCGAAGTTTCGTGTTTTTTCAGGGTTAGTACAGTAATCTGATGGGCTACAGCCCACTGAAATAGATCTGCACGAATGTCTTGCCCCTTGGATGATTCAATCAGCCAAATATTTTCAGCCTGTTTTTTTACAGCAGTTACTCCTGGTATATTCATCAGCAAGTTTTCACTTACGGCACCTTCTAATTCTACTTCCACATATTCTTTGTTACTATGTGCAGCTTGCTGAATAGATGCAATGGTTTGATTCGCTTCTATTTTTCCGCGATTGATGATAATCACTTGTTCACACAATGCTTCCACTTCCTGCATAATGTGTGTACTTAGCATCACAGTTTTTTGTTTCCCCAGTTCTTTAATGAGATTGCGAATTTCAATAAGTTGGTTAGGATCCAACCCGCTAGTGGGTTCGTCAAGGATAAGTACTTTGGGATCGTGGATGAGAGCCTGCGCCAAACCAACCCGCTGCTTGTACCCTTTAGATAGCATCCGGATCTTTTTTTTCTGTTCAATGCCTAATCCGGTCATTTCAATCATGCGTGCTACCAATGCATTTACGTTGGTATGTATACCATGCATTCCAGCCACAAAATGAAGGTATTCTTTCACATACATATCACCGTAAAGCGGATTACTTTCAGGTAAATATCCTACACAGCGTTTTACGTCCATGGGATGGGTAAGTATTTCATACCCGCAAACTTTGGCTGTACCAGAAGTAGGTGGAATAAATCCTGTAAGGATTTTCATCATGGTAGATTTTCCAGCTCCATTAGGCCCTAAAAAACCTACAATTTGTCCACTCCGAATCTCGAATGACACATTGTCAAGCGCTTTTTGTTCGCCATATAATTTGGTGATATTTTTTACTTCTATAGACATAGAATTATTTTTTGTCTGTAGTTTTTGCAAATAAACTAAATATGATTTAGTTTTGGTAATAAACCTAACTATCCTGTATTATGAACAAGTTATTTAATTTAGCTATTGTAGCTTTGTATATTAGTATTCCGAATAATTATTTAAAAAAATCAATTCAAGAAAAAAACGATCTAATAAAAACTAGTGAATATTCTCAAAAAGTATATTATTATTACTACAAAGTATATTGTAGTAATAGCTCTTTTGTGTATGAATCATCGTATAAATTTGAAATATCAGAAAATTATATAGAAATGTATATATCCGGAAATGGTGGATATTGGATAACGGTGGGAAATGGATGTAAAATTATCAATTATGAAAGAACTACGATTGATGGCTTTACAGGAGACGCTTATGAATGTAGTAATGGAGATATTTATTTTTTCTTTTATTCAGATGGTACTAGCAAGTTAGCAATTTTTGATGATAGTGGGAATTGCGAAATGTATTCTTCGTAGTTCTTTATATACAAAAAGATAACAATATGTATAGGCTGATTATAAAAATCAGCCTTTTTTTTCAATTTTACTTCATGTAATGTAATAATTCAATCGAGCAATATTTATGGCATCTGACAGAGATATCCCATTGGCGGAACGAATGCGTCCAAGAAAATTAGCTGATTTTGTAGGTCAAAAACACTTGGTAGGCCCTGATGGTGCTATTACTAGAATGGTTCAATCGGGCATTCTACCTTCAATGATTTTATGGGGGCCTCCGGGAGTTGGAAAAACCACCCTAGCTCAGATCTTGGCTGATGAGTTTGGACGCGAATTATTAAAACTCAACGCAATTAATTCAGGTGTAAAAGATATTCGGGATATTATTGAAAAAGCAGAACGTAGCAACTTTATAGGGCAATTTAAAAAACCCATAGTGTTTATTGATGAAATTCATCGATTCAATAAATCACAGCAAGATTCACTCCTGGGAGCCGTTGAAAAAGGAACTATATGCCTGATTGGCGCTACAACTGAAAATCCTTCGTTTGAAGTTATTTCTGCTTTGCTTTCTCGTTGCCAGACCTTTGTATTAGAGGCCTTATCGAAAGACGATTTGTTACAAGTGCTGCAACATGCTTTGCAATCAGATGAATGGCTGCGTAATCGTAAGGTTGAATTTGTAGAAACAGATGCCCTGCTGGCAATGAGTGGAGGAGATGCTCGTAAATTGCTCAATTTTCTGGAAATGGTAGTCGGATCATTTTCAAGTTCAGAAAAACCTATAATTACCAATGAACGGGTGATGGCAGTTTTGCAGCAGGTAATGCCGATGTATGATAAAAATGGCGAGATGCATTATGATATTATTTCTGCATTTATCAAGTCATTGCGGGGGAGCGATCCACAGGCAGCCGTGTATTGGTTGGCCCGCATGTTGAATGGGGGAGAGGACCCTAAATTTATAGCCCGCCGTATGTTGATTTTAGCATCGGAAGATATTGGTAATGCCAATCCCAATGCGCTTTTATTAGCTAATGCGTGTTTTCAGGCCATTGATGTAATTGGTATGCCCGAAGCACGTATCATTCTTAGCCAAACTGCAATTTATTTAGCTTGTTCAGCTAAAAGTAATGCATCGTATGTAGCCATTAACAAAGCAATGGAAACTGTGAAGCAAACCGGTAATTTGGCTGTGCCTTTACATTTACGCAATGCTCCTACCAAACTAATGAAAGAATTAAATTATGGTGTTGGTTACCAATATGCCCATGATTTTCCAGGCAACTTTGTAGAACAGGAATTTATGCCTCAAGGGTTAGAAGGAACCATATTTTATCAACCCGGAGATAATGTAAGAGAAAATGAGATAAAAAGCCGATTATGCCAACTTTGGAAGAATAAATACCGTCTTTAATCTAGTAATATTCTGTAATTATCGTTGTTTTTTCTGCAAATAAATCATCATCTTTGGATACGCGTATGCAAAAAATATTTTGTTTACTCATCATGATTTTAGCCTTTGGGCTTATTACTTCTTGTACTTATTTAGGTACCAGTTGGGATATTGATGGGATGGGGCCAGTTATCGAAACAACCTTTGATTTAAGCAAAGCTATTGGAGATGAACATTTAGCCTATCAACCAGATAGTGCAGTGTATATCAATTTTAATGATACTGTATATACCATTGATTTGGATTCATTGGCAGCGGTGCCAGATACCTTTTATTTATATAATATTCTTTGGACGTTTCCTAATTTTACAATTCAGCCTGGCACTGCATTGCCAGCCATTCCAATCAAAATTAAATTTGGAGTAAGTAACCGTATTAATTTGACGGCAGCCCGCATCAAATCCGGAAAGCTTCGGGTAAAAATCCGATCGGTGATTCCACGAAACGTAACGGTGCAATATTCAATTCCCTTAGCTACGCTAAACGGAGTACCTTTTTCACTTACCGAAACTTTACAAGCAGCCGCTCCAGGAGATACTACCGTGTTTGAACGATACATTGATTTGCAAAATTATTATGTTGACTTACGGGGACCCAATCAAAATGAATACAATGTTCTATACCTTTATTTTTCACCTACATTTGATACGAATGGTGCACCATTTCCTGTAACTACAAATCAGTTTTTATTTAGTGCTGAAAATACCTTAATGAAAATTAAGCCCTTTTATGCCCAAGGATATGTAAAACCTGCTACAGAGGCTATTAATAGTAATTTTCTGAGTTTAGGTACATCAAAATACATCAAAGGTGGTCTATTGGATATTGATAGCTTTCGATTGGGAGTGAAATTTATCAATACCATGGGTGTGGATATGCGCATACGTTTTGACCAGATTCGAAGTATTAATGATTTAACCGGAGTTCAAAAGTATTTAACCCATCCGATCATTGGTAATTACATTAACCTGCAAATGGCACAAAACCTTTATAATCCTAATAATCCTGTGCAGCATTATGACTATAACCTTTGGTTTACTCCTCAAAACAGTAATCTGGACCAACTCATTGAAAATATTCCTGACCGCTTGCGAATGAATGCTGTGCTTGAAGTGAACCCGTTAGGGAATGCTACAGCCAATAATAATTTTTTCTATACTACGCGTCCACCCAAAATTGCAGTTACCCTACAGGCACCCCTTAAATTTTCGGTGTATCAATTGCAGTTTGTAGATACTATTATGAATCCGGTTTTTGACGAATTACAGTTAGATCATTTTCAATCCGGTACTTTTACGTTTGTAGCAGAAAATAAATTTCCACTTGGGTTTGCTTTGCAATTATATCCATTAAATCAAGCAGGAATACCGATTGATACCTTACTGGTAAATAATGTAGTGGCTCCTGCTCCTGTTAATGCTAATTTACGCGTTGAACAACCCGTAACTTCCACGCTTACCTTACCATTTGATGAAGCAAAAATTCAAACTATCAAACAGGCTGAGCGTATGCTTTTAAAAGCCAGGTTTACTACAGTGCCGAATTTACAATTATTACAAATGTACAGTGATTATTACCTACGTATAAAATTATTGGCTGATTTAAAGTATCGGGTTGTTTTATAAGATGACAGAGATTAAAAAAATAGCATTTATCTTGCCTGTATTGTTCATGTTTGGACAACCACAATTCAATCGTTTTTTTATTCATAAGTATTCAACTCAACGGAGAGCCTTGGGAGTGTATTCTTTTGGAGAATTAGGCTCAACTTCGGTGAATATTAAGTTTTTGAATAGTTTTTTTACCGGTCAATTCATCAACGATGAGTTGAAAAACAGTGTTCGCCATCGGTTGGGTGATCATAACCGTTTCGGAATTGATTGGAGTACAGAGATTAGTTTTTTGAATATGCATGATTCCCTGCTTGGCAAAAACTGGGGTTTTTATGCAGCCATTAAAAATCGGGTAACGGCAGAAGGAAGTTTTTCGCGAAATGCTTTTGAATTGCCTTTTTATGGCAATACAATGTTTGCCGGAGATACGGCTTATCTTTCAGATACACGAGGGAGGCTTTTTATGTATCAACAATTTCAATTAGGATTTGTAAAAACCTGGACCAGGCCGAAATCATCGCATGTGTTTGGTATTGCATTAAGTTATTTGAATGGAAATAATTTATTGGAAGCAAATTTTAATCAAATGAACGTTTATACCGATGCTCAGGCAGATTATTTGCAAGTACAGGGCAACGGCTATTTATATCGAAATAACCCAGAATATAGTCGTTTTTTTACAAATAATGGTTCTGGATTATCGGTTGACTTACAATATCAGGCTCAGCTTGGTAATGGATTTATTTCGATACAGGTACAAGATCTTGGTTTTATCAGTTGGGAGCGGCCTGGCGATTGGTTAACCATGGATACCACGTTTCGGTTCAATGGCATTACCATCAATAATATTTTTACTACCGACGGTTCTGAATTCAGTAATTTTCTAGATTCAATCAATACGTATTACATAAAACATACAAACGACCGTCCCGGTTTCCGGATGTTGCCTTCGCGTTTTCATTTGGCATATACGCATTTTCTACTAAATGGTAAACTAATGTTGCAAGCCGGTGTTCAGGCTCGTATTACCCCGTATTATTTTCCGCAGGTGTATGTACAGGGTACTTATTATCCGCATTCGCGTATCATGGTGGGAACGTCTATTGGATATGGAGGTTTTGGTACTTTAAATATTGGCTTGGATGCAGGCGTGGATTTCGGAAAAGGATACACCCTGATTCTGCAAACCCGAAACGTGGAAGGTATTGTTCCCAATACATTTGCTACCGGACTTAGTGCAGGAATTAAATTTTCCAGAATGTTTTAGGAATGAAATGGGAAATCATCATATTCTTTTTTTTATTGCAGGTTGGTATTGCTAATGCACAACAACCTCGTTTTTTTCGAACGTATGGGGGAGGAAATTTTGATGTAGCACAGTCTATAATTCAGAATAGTGACAGCAGTTATGTAATAGCCGGTGCTACTTCCAGCTACAATGTGCAAGGAGCAGACATGTTATTATTTAAAATTGATCCACAAGGAAATCAGTTATGGATGAAAACCATTGGTGGAGCTCAAAATGACTGGGCACGCCGCATCATGCATGCCCCCGGTGGAACTGGTTATATTCTTGCAGGTCACACCAACTCATTTGGAGCCGGAGCATATGATGCATATATTGTACATACGAATTTGAACGGCGATACCATTTGGACTCGAACAATCGGAGGTAGTGACTGGGATTTTGTGTATGGTTTGGATACTACTTCTGATGGTAACATTGTACTCTGCGGCGAAACCAGCAGTTTTGGAAATGGTAATCGTGATGCATGGATAATAAAAATGAATATGAATGGGGATACTCTCTGGACTCGCATGATTGGTGGGGCACAAGATGATGTGGCAAATCATTTGTTTGAAGACCGAGATGGGAATTTAGTTGTATTGGGCAGTACAAAAAGTTGGGGTTTGGGCCTTCGTGATGGTTATTTTATCAAATTAAATGCTTCGGGCGATACAATTTTTACCAAACGCTTCGGCACAGAGCATGATGAATGGTTTACCAGTGGCGATATGTATTTTGATAACAGCAATAACATGTCGTATTGCTTTGGTGGCAACCGCTATCATCTTACAGAAGATATTACAGTAGAATCGTTAATGCGGGTTCAGGCTAATGGAACGCAGTTGTATGAAATTGCCGGAGGACCACAATTCCCCTATGAACGAAAACAAACCATTGTGAAAAACGAAGGGAACTGGGGTACATTTTATTGCGCTTTTACATTTTGGGACCGATCTGCTACCAATCATTTTCAAATTGATATTCGCCGTACTACCTATGGATTTGGAGCTTACACATATTCTAATACATTTGGCAGCCCCAGTCAGGAATATACCTGGGATGTATTGAAAACATTGGATAAAGGATATATTTTGGTGGGGCAAATTGAAAATTATGGGCCGGGACCCACAGCTTGTTTTATTGCAAAAACAGATAGCTTTGGCGTTTCGGTTTCACAAACAGCTCCGGTTTTAAACATTGAAGAAACCATTTTAGCTTCAGGTATTGCCGTATTTCCCAATCCTGCTTCAGATAAGATACAAGTTGTATTTGAACTACCGTTGGATGAAAATTCAAAAGCTATTTTGATGGATTTGAATGGTCGTAAGATGATGGAAGCTAATATTCCTGCCGGGCAACATAATTTTATCCTGGATGTTTCAACTTTTTCTTCGGGAATTTATTTATTGCAACTCTCCAATTCTCGATTTTTACACCAAAGTAAAATACTTATTGCCAGATAGGCATGATGTATTTTTAGTAAAGTTAATTATGCGGTGGCTGGGCGAATTCGCATCATTAGATTTTTACTAATACCTAAGATACTTTGAAAGTTGAGTGGGAATTCCATGAATACATGTAAAAAGCTTAGGAAAAACAAAGCAATAAGGCCGGTTTTATAATTTATAGCATACAAGGCTACAGAAAAAACCCAAAGCACCAATACCACCACAAGGTTAAGGATGGGTGTTTTGTGCCATTGAATAATGGAGGTTTTACTAAACCAGTTGAGGTAGTGATAGGTGTAAGCAAATGCAATGAATCGGGTGATTGCCACCCCCATGGGTGAGCTATAAATGGTTGATTCTGCCATTTCGCGGCCTTGTAGCGGCCCTAATTTAAAAAGCTCAAAAATTTGATAATTCAGAGTATAAAACGAATCATTGTAACTTTTACGAATATACTCACTGTGCAACGTGTATTTAATAAAAGGAGCATCCCAAATGAACGGCATGGCCGCACATAAAAACAATACCACTACTGAAATGATACCGGTTATACTGTTGCTTTTTAATGCACCAAACAACATGAATAGGGCAGTAAATAAAAAAACATGAATCAACGTGGGAAGAAAAACCGAAAAGAACAATACGCTATGTGAAGCACGGGTTTCAAATCGGAAGCCTTTTTCCTCTCCAAATTCAATTGATTTGCCGCCCACATCAATGATTCTTGAATGATTGGGAATTCTTATTTGCGATGCTGTTCCAATTTTTTCAAACTGATATCCTTTGTTGTGTTTCATCAAAATGACTGCCTTATCCATTTGGCTGCCATTTTCATCAGTTACTTGTACATTTTTTATGGCGATATATTTGGGATATTCGGCTACACAAGTTTCTCCCAACACTTCATTTTTATAATCCACTACCTGGATGCAGCGTCGTTCAAAATTGAACAATAATACTACCACCGTTAAAATAGCACCTGCCAATATTCGGTGCATTCGTTTTTCAAGCAGTACCAAAATCAATGATAAAAAGAATACATACAAAATAAGGTTAGTGCCCCAATCCTCCAATTCAAATGAAACAGTTTTTCCAGTGAAGTATTGATAAAAATCTGCTCCGTAATTCGAAATAAAAACCAATAGCCCTATCAGGGTGGCAATGATGGCAAAATACACAAAGGTTTTTTTACCGGGGATGTAATATTTTTTTTGGTGCAACCACGAGATTTCGGTGAGGTAATGCAACGGCCCCAAAACAGCATAGGAGAATAAAAACAGTTCGAAGGGTAGTAAGTAAGCTAATACCAATGAAACTAACATCAAGCCGATGTTGATTCCATCCAGTTGTTGGGGTGTAGGAACCGGAAATTTAAACATAACCATGAATGTATAACAAAGTTAACTACCCGGGTTAAAATTCAAAAATGCATGCGTGTTGTTTATCTAAAAATAAACTGAAGTTGATATTACGCGTTGAACGTAACAAATGAATCATTACTAAATCAAACACATTGAAAGAAATTATTGCTAAGTGATTGGAAATAGCTGACATTATTTTTTTTAAAACAAGTTATTGACGATGGATTTATGATTATTTTAGAGCAGATTTGAATAACATTAATTTATGGGTTTTAATGTAAAAGGCCTGAGCAAAGACGAAATCAGGCAGAAGTTGCAGCAATTCAGAAGAAATGATGTAAAATGGCGAGAAGGAAGGGTGTGGACTTATGTATATCATGCCGGTGATGATGTGGAAGAAGTGGCCAAAATGGCCTATAACGAATATCTTACAGAGAATGGAATTGATGTAACCGCGTTTCCTAGTTTAAAAGATATGGAAAACGAGGTGATTGGCATGTGCCGTGAATTGTTGCGTGGCGATGCACAAGTTTGCGGTTCCATTACCAGCGGTGGTACTGAAAGTTTATTGTTGGCTGCCAAAACAGCCCGTGATTATGCCCGTGCTCACAAGCCGCACATTACGCAACCTGAAATTATTTTAGCTGAAACCATTCACTCTTCATTTTTTAAAGCAGCCCATTATTTTGGATTAAAACCGGTAGTGGTACCCGCACGTGCTGACCATAAAGTACACGCAGCAGATATTGCCAAATATATTACTGAACAAACTGTACTGATTACAGCTTCTTTTCCGTCGTATGCGTATGCAGTGCCTGATCCGATTGCTGAAATAGGACAACTGGCACAAGAGAAAAATATTCTTTTTCATGTAGATGGCTGTATCGGTGCATTTATCGGAGCACTCAATCGGTTAAATGGCATGGAGCAACCCGATTTTGATTTTTCAGTACCTGGGGTTACCTCTATTTCTATGGATTTACATAAGTATGGTTATACTCCTAAAGGTGCTTCGGTAATTTTGTATCGAAATGAAGAGATTCGGAAGTTTCAATATTTTGTATGTAATGAGTGGACGGGTTATACGGTAGTGAATCCTACCATGCTTAGCAGTAAAAGCGGTGGCCCTATTGCTGCAGCTTGGGCTGTGATGCGTTATTTGGGGTTAGAACGTTACCGGGCCATGGCAGATGAAACTATGCGTGCCGTTGATGCCCTGAAAGAAGGAATTAAAAAAATTTCCGGACTGGAGCTAATTGGCAGCGAGCAATGTAGCCTAATTTGTTTCAGGCCTACCAACGCCAATGTGTATGATTTGGTAGATGAACTTCGTGAAAAAAACTGGGTAGTAAATTTACAATTCGCCCATCGTGATGTACCTCCTAATATTCATCTTACAGTAACCTATCAGCATATTCATCGGGTGCATGAGTTTTTGAACGACCTGGAGGTGGCTCTTAAAGCCGTTTCTAAGCGGGTTTTGCCCAAGTTGATGGATATGGCAAAGCTAAAAACCGGAAAAGCCCTGGCCGGCACCCTCGATGCAAATACGTTTGCACAATTGGCTCCGCTATTAGGTATTAAAGATGGGCAATTACCTGACCGAATGGCCGTTATAAATGAATTGCTGAATGACTTGCCCAAGGAAGTAACCAAAGAATTATTGCTGAAATTTATGAGCGATTTGTATAAAGCGGAATAATATAATTATCACGAATATTCATAGTGTATTGGCTGGATAGATAATATTTATTCAAGATAACTTTGATTGCAAACATGCCCGATTCACTAAGGCTGTTTAATTTAATTACTATTCTTTTTTACTAAACAGATACTCCAAAAATATAACCTACTCCTGCAGATATTCCCATGGCAATTGTACCCCATATTACAATTCTCAAAATTGCCTTTAAAACGTTTGAACCTCCAGTTTTAGCTGATACTGCACCAAGAATAATAAGAGAAAGAATTGTAATGCCGTATAAGAAATATTCCATATACAAAACCGGGCTAACTAATGTTACAAGTAGGGGTAATAAACCACCGGCTGTAAACGCAGCTCCTGATGCAAATGCTGCTTGAATGGGTTTTGCTTGTGTAATTTCATTGATGCCCAGCTCATCACGAATGTGTGCTCCCAACGCATCGGCTGCCGTTAATTCTTTAGCCACTTGCATGGCTGTTTCTTTTTTCAGCCCACGTTTTTCATAAATTTCAGCTAATATGTTTAATTCTGCTTCGGGCATTTTTTCTAATTCTTCTTTTTCTCTTTCTATATCGGCTTTTTCTATGTCGGTTTGAGAGCTAACTGATACATATTCGCCGGCTGCCATGGATAATGCTCCGGCTACAAGCCCTGCAATGGTTGCCAATAATATAGATGGCCGGCTATCACTGGCAGATGCTACACCAATGGCCAGGCTGGAAATTGAAATAATTCCGTCGTTTGCACCTAATACCGCTGCCCGCAACCAATTGCTGCGGTGTATGTAATGACTATCCAAATAATTTTCAATGGTTATCATATTCTAACTTTGCGATGTTTAATTAACACTTAAGCAATTTTCTTGCATTACGAATTTAAGTAAATTAAATAAGCAGGTTTCGTTTGCAATTCTTTTTAAAAGATTATTGGCTAAAAGTCAATCTGAATTTTTAGGTGATTTTCTGTATAAATAATGTATTCAAACAATCCTTAGCTACATTTTCATACCAGGGTAAGGTTATTTAATAGTTACATGATACACTCCTGTTGAATTACGTAAAATATTGTATGCAGAAAGTCCTATTTCGCCATTGCATCGTTCAATAAAGTCAAATGAATGCCAATGTTCCGGTAACTGAGGGAATACAAGAACAAATGACAATGAGTCTCCAAAATGTTTTAAATAGTATTTTTCAGGAGCCAATGGAATATTGATTGCATCTACTAAACTTACTGATTCACGGGTTATGCGATTGATTAAATAGCTGGTTTTCCAAATATTTATCCACCAATCTGAAACATACTTTGGAGAAGTAGTGTATTTACAGTGTAAGTAGGTGTATCCACTTTCTTCCACTTGGGTGAGTGGAACTGTTTCAATAAACGGTTGGTTGACAATTAATGAATTCTGTATCATAGTTTTAATTTTTTTGCATTAATGTGGTATTGATTGATTCAAAATTACTTCCACAAAACGCAAGGTATTTGCGTTTTGGTATAAAGGGGAGAAAAATCCAGTAAATAGAGTGTTAAAACGAGGTGGATTGATGTTACTGACTTAAATTACAATGGACTGTGGTGTAAATGAAGCCCTGATTTTTTTTATGGTAAAAAAGGAATGTATTAACTAACGTTTTTAGTATTGTTGCGGCTTACGATTTCAGTTTTCGCCATCACAATTATGTATTATAGTTCACTTTTTATTTAATTTCCATTGATTTTCATCATAATCTCTTCAAAACTTTCCACTGCTGATTTTAAGTTCTCTACAATGTCGTTGGCCAGTTGGTCAGGGTCGGGTAAGTTGTCGAGGTCGGTAAGGCTCTTGTCTTTTATCCAGGTGATGTCTAAACTGGTTTTGTCTCTTTCGATGATTTCCTGATAAGTAAATTTGCGCCAACGTCCTTCGGGATTGGTTTCCGGATGATAGGTTTCTTTCCGTTTGTGGATGTTGGTTGGGTTGTAGCAAGTGATAAAGTCCTGTAAATCTTCAAACCGCATGGGGTTTTTCTTCAGCGAAAACTTGATGTTGGTACGGAAATCGTAAAACCAAAGCTCTTTGGTTTGCGGTTCTTTGGATGCCGGCTTGTTGTCGAAAAACAACAC
>JAOABX010000030.1 GCA_026418175.1 Flavobacteriales bacterium | reverse complement strand
CAGTAAATCCTGATACGCACGACACACCCGCCAACGTTCCGGCAGCAGGTGCGATGTGTATTTCCGCAGTTGGGCCAATCCGATGGCAGCACAAACATCGGGCATATTTATTTTGAAACCCGGATAAACAATATCGCATTTCCAACCAGCTCCGTTGGTTTTGGCAAAGGCATCTTTGGTTTGGCCGTTTAGCGACCACAGTTTAAAAGTCCGGTAGACGACCTCGTGATCAAATACTGCTTCCGGCAGGTTGATGCAGATGGCCCCGCCTTCGGCTGTGGTTACATTTTTAACGGCATGAAAGGAAAGGACTACCAGGTCACCCCAGTTCCCCACGGGTTTTCCGCAATACTCGGCTCCGATGGAATGGGCCGCATCGGTTAATATCAACGGACGCCCAAGTTTTTTCTGGGCTTCGGTTGATGGTGTGAATTTTTTTTTCACTTCATCCGACTCTGCCACCTGCATAAGGGAATTATAATCACAGGGCAAACCGGCTACGTCAACCGGAATGATAGCTTTGGTTCTGGTTGTGATAACCTGCCGGAGCTTGTTCATGTTCATATTCAGGTCCGGGCCACAATCTACCATTACGGGTGTTGCACCGAGATGCATCACCACTAATGCGGTAGCAGCATATGTATAAACCGGAACAATGACCTCATCTCCACGGGTCACGCCATACCAGTGCAACGCCAGCAAGAGGCCGGAAGTAGCTGAATTGATACAGGCCACATGCGAGATGCCTGCAGAGCGGGCTACCAACTTCTCCAGCTCAAGTGTTTTTGAGCCGGAAGTTATCCAGCCACTATCCAGCACAGACATTACCTCCTTCCGGACATCATCATCAATAAATGGCGGGGAGAAGGGGATTTTCATCTATTATTAGGTCTTAGAATTACTATCACATTACCTGCTGTAAGCTCCTGCTGACTATATTTAATGAAATCGGAATGTATTTTAACAGGAAGCTTTTGCCCTTCGCGAGCAGTTTTATAAGATAAAAATTCAACATAAAAACCACAATTTTCGAACATTTGCATGTACTGAGGCAGTCTCCATCTATTGTGATAATCAAACCGAGTTTGAATTTGATCCCATTCTTTTTGAGAATATTGTAAAAAATCCCATAATGAAATTCTTGGATCACTATACGCTCGGTGATCGCTAGGAGAAATCAAATGAATAATAAAACCATCATCTGGAGTGAGGTAATCATAAGCCTGTTTATGAATTTTAATCAAATCATCAGGCGGAATATGTTCCAATACGTTGCGACTGATTACAGCATTAATAGTGGAATTAGTAAAATGAGATTTCAAGATGTTAGTTCTTGGAAAATACCTAATACTTGCAGGCAAAGTAGTTGTAAGATTTACCGAATATAATCGACTATAAAACTGATTAAATTCTTTTAATAAACGCTTTTGATAGTGCTCATTAATATCGAATGTTAAAACCTCTTTAGCCTTATATCGGAAGATCAGCTCATAGGGAATAACCGGAAGCCATCCAGAGCCAATTTCAATAATTCGCTTCCCCTCAAAACTTAAATTAACAGACTTCAGTATTACAGCAAATTTTTCAATTGTAGATCGATGCAAATTATATTCTGAAAAAATTGACCTGGAGTTTAAACATTGAAGATGATGATAGAGGGTGTCTCCCCAACTTTTGGGAAGTAATTCCAAAAATTTAAATATTTTAGTTTTCAGCTTATTATTTAACTGCATAGAGTTTTAACAAACCTTTCCAGAAACCAAGTCCGTATGCAATATGCAAGGTTGGAAAAATAAAAATCCTAAGAATAACTTCATTAGGACTCCCCTTCTTAGCTAAGGAAAAAATTATTGATAAGAGAAAATATAAAATTAGCGGTGCAACAAAGATTCTATTAACAAAGAATAAAAATGGAAGAGTAATAAGATAGGCCGTGAAAACCATGGGAACAAAATGCCTAAATTTCCATTCAGACTTAATTTTTTTAATTACTACAGGCTTAAATAAACCGTACCCGAAATACTGTTTGAATAACTCCCTAAAATTTTTTCTTGGAAAATAATAAGATTTAATCGCTGGATCCTGGTATATTCTAAGTCCAGAGTGCCTTGCCCTATAATGAAACTCATCATCTTGATTTCTAAGCAACTGCTCATCAAACATCCCAATTTTATCAAACACTGATCGCTTCCATGCTCCAAGGTAAACGGAATCGGTAAAACCACGAAAATTTTCATAATGAAAACTGCTATTTCCAATGCCAAAAATTGTTGATGTAGCATGTCCTACTGCCTTCTGAAAATCCGAACCACCCCTTATTCTCATGGCCCCCCCAACGATATCTGCGCCAGTGCGTTCAAAAACCTTTACTATCTGCTCTAAGTAATCTTCCGAATACTGTGTATGAGCATCCCATCGCACGATTATGTCACCCTTACATTTTGGAATTGCAAGATTAAGGGCAAATGGTACAAATCTTTTTGGGTTTCTAAGCAGATATATTGTTGGATTCTTTGCAGCAAACTGAAGAACCATTTCTGCTGTACGATCATGCGAGCAGCCATCTACAACGAATATTTCTTTAGCCTCAGGTTTAATTCTTTCATAGAACGTTAGTAGATCAGAAATGTAAGCTGCTTCGTTATAAACTGGACAAACGATACTTATCATTTAATCAGACTATTCATTTAATCAGACTATTATAGATATTTAAAACTTTGTCGATTAGAGCTTCTTCATTTAAACTTAAAACTGTGTTGCGAAAATCGGTCAAATTATCCGATATTAGCACATTAATTAAAGCTTGAGCAATGTCTTCAGGTGTGTCATTAACAACATAGCAATTATTTAAGCCTGCTAATCTTTGTTTAACGTCACCTACGTCAACCGAAACAACAGGGCAGTTGCAAGCAAGTGCTTCTTTTACAATATTGGGTGAACCTTCATGTTTGGAAGTAAGCAAAACCACATCAGAGGCATTTATGTATACAGGCATACTAGCATGAGGAACTTCTTTAACAACTAATAATTCTACATCCAATGTATTTTGAATTAAAGAAATTGCTTTGTTGGCAAGATAAAAGCGTTTGTCAGGGCGTTCAGGGTCACCACCGAACATAATAATTTTACGATCGATTGACAGATTCAGCCTTTTCCTGCACTCGTGTTTATCCATAGGATAAAACAAGTTTAAATTCACACCTGAAGGAACTACACTAATTCGATCTTGGGGAATGTTTGATAGTTTGCTCCGCATTTGCTCGGCAACTAGAATTACATGACTCGCACGATGAGCCATAAAACGGCTAATATTTTTTAGAAGCTTTCCTTTCAAGGAATAGGAACCATCCATTTTAGTGATACCATACAAGTCGCTGCCTCTAAAAGTAATTACCAGTGGTAAGCCACAACCCAATGCAGGCACAGCGCTCTGTCCCCATTGGGCATGAATAAGCTGGAAATTACCCATCTTGATTATCTTGCGCAACGAAAAAAAAGCCTTCACATAATTCAAAGGATTACCTCTACCTTTAAAGTAAAATATATATACATCAACACCTTTTGATCTTAACAACTCAACTTGCCTTTTTAAAAAAGGAACACAGTGCGGCCTATCTGGTGTTGGCCATTCTGTGGTAATCACTAATATCCTCACACGAGTTGTCGCTTCGTATTTAGTGGATTAAAAAAAACCAAGCCATAAATAAAACCGGGCATTGCCAACCGCATGGCTGAATGAAACATCGTAAAAAAAACAAAGAATAAAATAGCATACCATACAGGTCGGATCGCTTTTGGTTTAAAACCAATATAACGAACTGGAAAAACGATCATAATCAATAACGCCAGCAAACCAAACAAGCCATGCTCGGCCAAGGTTCTTGAAAATTCCGAGTGCGTATTCGCTATAAAATTTTCTTTAAGAGCTGTTTCCCTAATCATTCCAGGTCCAATACCCAGTAAAAGATTATCTGTAAATAACTGCATCTCATGTTCTAAAATTTCCAACCGGTGTGAGGTAATATCTTTCTTCATCCCTGTTCGATAATCAATTCCCTGATACCGATATGTTAAACGATTATCAGAAACACGATCAACGTAATTCCATGAAAAAAGAATTACACTACCGGCAACTATAGAATACGTTGTAAGCTTATACCACGATATAACTCGTTTGGCCAACACAATACTTAACACGATAAGCAAAGTAAGAGCTAATACACCGCCTATCATTCCACCTCTTGAGAAAGTAGCGAGTCCACGAATTAATAGGAAAAGCATAAATATTAAATCCATCCAGAAGAAGCCCGTAACAGTATTTCCAAAATACAATAAAAGACCCAATACAAAAAACCCTAGTCCCATCACAGTAGCCACCTGATTTGGTCCAAAGCCTGCGCTAGCAGTAAAATTGGATTGGGTACCGTATTCTATCTCAGATAATTCCGGTGTAATTATAGTAAGGTAAACTAGAACGCTTATAAGGGGTATGGCCATAATTTGAAATATTCGCAGCAGAAAATTGAAAGCAAGCGGACGTTGATAAAAATAGACTGATGAAATAAACAAGGTTAATGGACCAGAGAGATTAAATGAAACCCCCGTGCGGAAACTTTCAAAATCAGGAAAATTTACAACGGCAAATGAAGGCAGTAATAGTAGGCCATACCATACTATTGGTCGAGGCCATCTTATTGGATTTCGCTGAACAAGCATTCCGGTGAGCAATATAATAGACACAGAATATTTACCAGCCTCCCATACCAGGTATCCTCCGGTCATTCGAAGCAATATTTCTATACCTACGATGTAAGAAGCCCACAACGCTGCCTGATTTTCAGCGTTACCTGTTAATAAAATATGGCCTAAAGCAAAAAAGATAATCGCTAATCCAACTTCAAAAGAAAGTGAAGGCTGTTGGGCAATAAAAAATCCTAACAGCACATGTATTACCGCAAAATAAGGAAGACGCATGGATGATTTAAGCAATCTTTAGCTGGTTCCGACAAATGGCATAAATTGCTCGTTCAAAATTGTCTGTACTGTATTGTTGAGCCAGAGATTTTCCATAATTAATCATTTGACTTCGCTTTACAGGAGGCAGCTTTCTGACTTCAAGTAACACCTTAACTAGTTCTGTAGGTTTTGGCTCAAAGAGAAATCCGTTAACATTATGACGTATAATATTAGCTATTAGCCCAGCTCGGGCACATACCGGGATTATACCGGTGAGCCATGCCTCAATGATTACCTTGGGCCATCCTTCTTGCACACCAGGCATAATTAAAACGTCAGCTGATTTAATTATTTTCATGGCATCCATGTAATCACGTTTACCCAGAAAAATTACCCGCGAATCAATATTATGTTTTATAGCAAGTTCCTTCAACAACTTTTCCTCGGGTCCATCCCCAACAAGCTGATATTCCCATTCCCAGTCCGGAGCCTGGTAATGTACCTCAGCTAAACCTTTAATTGCTAAATCATAACCTTTTACTTTGGTCAATCTACCTAAAGAACAGAAAACAAATTTTTTTTTTTTAATTAAGATAGGTCCACTTTCTATCTCTTTCATTTCCCTTTCAGACATCAGGAAAGGGAAAAAACTAATCAAATTCGGATGTTTACTTTCTCCATATACCAAAACGATCTGATTATCCCTTAAAAAATTTCTTATAACAAAACGCTCAAAAACCGAAGGCAACCGCTCACCTTTAAAACTACCAAAAAAGCCAGCATACTTTGTAATACTTTTTTTTCGAAACAGAATTGAAAGCAAATGCGCCATTAAGCCAAAATGGCCCGGACTTCTAATTAATAAAACTTCGTGCTTAAGAATAAAGAGCATCATTTGAAAGAATACAAAGGGAAACTGAAAAAATCGAACCAAAAATCCAAATGCAAAAATCCGGTTATTATATTTTACAAAATGGAAATTCACATTTTCACATTCGTATTTTATCAAATTACCCTTTTTTCGATCGGTGGTAATAGGAGCAAAAATATTAACCTTGTTGAACAGGCTGGCCCACATTTTCATTTCGCGAACATAGGGTTCATAAGCTACAATACCGTCTTCTGTGTTCCAGTGGTTAGTCTGAGTAATGGTTCCCAAAGTGGAATTAAATTTAGCAGAGCTCATGCAGTAACCTTCCAAGAATTTTGAACCAATTCCCTGGTTTTATCTATTCCAATATTGAACAAGCAATCAATTATAGACAAGCCTGTCAAAAAATTATCTCCTGCCTGTGTATAATAAACTGAAATCGGGTCGAAGCGTTGCCATATGATCTCAATATTTTTCTGCTCCCACAGTAGTAAATCTAAATAATTCCTTCCTCCCTGACCCGCAATGTAGCGCTTAGCTCCAAGTTTATGACAAATTTCAACCAACCTTTGATTTGGATCCTCAGGTAAAGGTAAAAGTTCTTCCACACGAATTACTTTTCCCTTATAATTCAACTTACTTAAAAGAAAAACAAACAACCGATAATTTAATCTATCAAGATTACTAGGCGCCTGTTGAAGTTCGCTTAAAAGTTCAGCGCCCAATTCTTTAAAAAAAGGAGTTTTTCGATAAAATTGTTCAATGGTTGACACCATGGATTTACGCCACTTATTACCGGCTTCAACCACCTGATCAATAGGCGTTGTTATGGACGCATGGACAGGGACGGTTAACCAATAGGGTTGACCGGTTTGAGGATTTTTAATTCTTGTTCGGTTTTGGAAGTAATTTTTTCTAAACTGTACATTATGAAGCCAAACGAATACATCACTATTCCAAACTTTATTAAAATAACCTAACCAGGGCAGAAAATGAGGTTGATGTATACTTACTGTCATGCAATCAGCCGAATTACTTCAAAACATTCAGCGTATTCTTTTCCAATTTGCTTTCCACGAACACGTGCCAAGTCACCAACGATATCATTAGAAAAGAAAATCCTGTTCTTTTGTGTGGTGTAAGCATTTATAGCATCTATCTTCGCCTTTACGTTTTCATAGGATAGTTCTACAAAAAGGTCCATTTTAAAGTCAAAACTATTCCATGGTAATTCATATCCTAAAATTGAAGCGTATTTGAACGCCCTTCTTCCTTCAGCAAATACAACTTCATGCGATTGGTGAATATCCTTACTGTTGGGTAAAAAAATAAGATCCGGATTAAGCTTTTTGTTTAGATCATAAAAGAATTGGAGAATCTCAAGTCGAACCTCAAAAAGATTGCGTGGATCGTAAAATTTAAGAATAACATTTTCAAGTTTTATCCCAAGAATCTTTGCACTTTGATAGAACTCATTCAGTAAAATTTGACCATCCACCAGAGGTGGAAGAGAAAGACCAATGTAATAAACGTCATTATTCTGTACTAGTCGATTGATTGTCCCGCCAGCTCCCAGCTCAACATCATCAACATGGGGAGCAATAGCAAAAATAATCTTATTTTTAAAATTCAGCATAGTTTAAAAATTAAAAGTCATCATGATATTATCATTAATAACTTCACCCATACGAAAGCCATTTCGAATATAAAATGTAATAGCGGTTTGATTATGCTTATATACTTTAAGACCTATGGTACTAACACCATTTTTTCTTGAAACATCCTTAATATAATTTAGCATACAGCTACCTATACCCTTTCTTCTAAACTTTTGAATCACAACGAATCTATGTATGTGTAAGTAGTTTCTTTTTTTTAGGGAACAGATCAGAAATGCCACCAACTCAGATTGATCGTTTAAACTATAAACCGAAAAATCCCACTTACCGGGTAAATCTGTCAAAAAATGTACTTCATTCCAACTTTCGCCTGGTGTTTCTTTGTCAGCCAAAATCAGTTTCTGAAGCAGCTCACTGCAGGTAAATTTGGTAAGCTTAAAAAACTGCATCCGAATAGCTTCCTTTTAACATCTTGAGTAAACCTGGATTAATTTGTTCATATATTTATCGAACGAATTAAGCTTAACTATAAAATCCAAGCCTTTCTTTACTAAGTTATCATAATTATGAACAACATATTCAAGGGATTTTTGCCAATTGGTATATTCAAAATCATCCAAAATAATTTTTGGAATCATACTTTTCACCTGAAGTGAAACATCTCCTCTGTTAATTGCTATAAATGGTAATCCCAACATCATATATTCCAGTAATACCAAAGGACCCGTTTCAGCATGTGAACAGTGAATGCCCAAATTAAACTGCTCTTTTAAATCAGTTAAAGAATTAACTTTACCTGCAAAAAAAATTCGATGCTGAAGATTAAATTTTTGGATTAAAATCTCTAAATTTTGATAATAAACTTGATCGGAAATATTTCCAACTATTGTGAGATAAGCCTCGCATTTGTTTTTAAGTAGGAAATAAATAAAATGAACAGCAAATTCAATATTTTTTATTGGTCTAACATTTCCAGTTAAAAGTAGCCTGATAGGTGAACCGGGACCGGGTTTTAACCCCAATCTCCAATTTGAGCAAACAGGCACAGCATTGGACAAATTAGTGTATCTGCCGGGGGTTAACCGGTACTTGTTTACAGAAAACTCAAGTAAATCATTTGAAACCGCTATATAGAAGCACTTGCGCATCCAACTTCGCATGAACAATGGGATTTTCGATCTTTTTTTTTTGTTAAATAAAACTTCACCGGAATGATCGTGCAAAACAATTTTTTGAGGCAATCCAAACAAGATATCTGCTACAAATGCATATTTAAAATTGTGAGCAAGATGTATATGAATTATATCAAACCGATGAGCTGCACAACTAAAGTTTTTTAAAGCACGAAGTCCGAATCGTGATTTTCGATTTAATTCAATGAGCTCAACTTGCTTGTTTAACAGATTAGCCAGTGTACCTCGTTTAACAATCACCATTATACCGGCATGAAGCCCGCGCCTAACCAATTCATTTGCCGTGAATATCACCATCTTTTCAGCACCACCAACTTCAAGGCTATCTATTACATGCAATACGCGCATTAGCTTATTTCGGCTTTGGTGGCTTTGTACATTTCTTTTGCTTTTTTTAGTCTTTTCCTAATCTCAGAGTAGTTAAAAGGCAAGTTAATTAAAGCCCATATTACTTTTGCGAATTTCTTTGACAGATTTCCCCTAATGCTAAATGTTCCCAATAAAATATGCCATAAATATTCCCTCTGCTGATCAGTTGTAAGGTATTTCATGTTAAAGTAAAGCTCAGTTATATGCGGAAGTCTGAAGTGTGTAACATATTTGCGACTGCTTTCATAGGTAATTCTCCTGACATTATGCTTTCGCAACCCACCCCTAGGTGCACGATGATGAAGAACTGTTATCTCTGGATTCAATATCATTAATGCTCCTGATCTATGTAACCGTGCTCCCAAATCGCCATCGGCTTTCTGTCCGCGATCATAAATAATATCAAAAAAACCTGCTTTTTGAATAGCTGCTTTCCTTACCATACTGTTATTAGTTGAAAAAACATCAGAAAGTCTTATGTTGTAAAATGATTTCGGATTATCACGTTGACCAGGCTCCCTGCAAACGCCACAGGAAACATCGGCATTAAAATATGCCAAAGTACGAAGATGATCTTCAATTAGTTGAGGGTATATCTCATCGTCATCATCTAGAAAAAGTATAAAATCACCTTGGGCATGTTTCAGACCAAGGTTGCGTGAGCGACATTGACCGGCCTCATCTAAAGTAAAAGTTTTTAAGGGCAAATCGGCTATAGTAATATCTTGTCTATCCTTTTGATCAGTTTGGTCAATAACAAGAACTTCAAAGGGCTTAATAGTCTGAACTCGAAGTTGATTCAATAACTTTACCAAATAAGAATAACGATCTACCGTTGGTATGATAACAGTTACCGAACCAAGTGCTTGTTCATAAAATCTCCATGATTTCCAGTTGATGCTTTGATTAGGTAAAGGTACTTCACTCCACAATGCAAAGGCTTGAGGTATAAGCTTTAACGCCAAGATTAATTTTCGAAAAGACAATCGTATGATAGTCCAGCACATCCATTTTCGCCCCATAACATACCTGACAAAGCGTAACTGATCAACGAAGGGAACTTTGACATTCTCTTCTTTTTTGGGCGAGGCTGCTCCCTTTGGCTCATACCGAACTATAGCTCCATGATTCAACTGATTATAAATCCAAAACATCAATGCTCCTTGGACCGATTGAAATCTAGGATCCAAAAAGCCGTTTCTTAGTAATGCTTTATCTACACATAATCCATCAAAATCAAGTAGCCAGCACGTGTGAGCAAAGCGATTCTCGTCTGCAGCCATGTTAAAGTAAGAAAGGGGCATCGAGAAGCTAACGAGTTCCGGAAAGCAGACTTTATTATTTCCTATAATATACCCTCCTTTTTCTACTCTCTTTGGCTGCTCAATTGATGTTTCTTTAAAGGTAAAGAGGATATATCGCTCTCTGCTATTTTGCAATTGATACCGAACCTCTTCGTTGATTTTTTTGATATTTCCGAAATATAAGTTTGATACCTGGCTGTGAAAAAATTGTGATTTCTGCCCCAAACAAAGAATATCCATTCCTTTAATTTTTTAGGCCTTTTATAAGCTAATGTACTACCTTTCTCCCGCACAATTCGTGGTAAAGAAAATTGTTAAAAAAATGCTGAAAATTTTCCTTACCAGAAAGGATGTGCTTCCGTAATGGTCCTCATTTATCACGAATAACCTTAACGAAAAAAGATTCTCGCTTCTTTTTTGCTTTAATACCAAGCCAAGATTTAAATTTTCTTTTCATATTATAGGGACTCCACATAAATGGTATAACTCCAATATAAGGAATAATAAGGCGCTTACAGGATCTTTTGTTTAAGCGTTTAGCAATTTTATCCATTGAATCATAATCCGCCATATGAGGCCTTAAGTTATTCCACTTTTCACCCAGTCGATCATGGATAACACGAATAATATTGTAAGCTATTGCCATACTCTTAATACCAGTAAAATTATACTCACCAGGGAGAATTCCAATGCGAACAGGCATTTTTAAAAAGGCTTCACGAAATGTTGGCATGTCAGCATACATACCCAACTGGCGATGTATTTGTAACCATAATCCAAAAAAATTTTCAACAATCGAGCTTTTAACATAACCAACAACTCCTGTATTAAATTCATGGAGCGTGTTTTGCAAAGCGATAGGGTAATTCGGTTGATATGTTTTCCAAAATGAGTAGCTGTGTCCATACTGATCAAGCGTCATAGCAAAATCAAAATAGTCTAAGAATTCAAATATTGAATCGATACTGGCACAAACAAATGTATCGGTATCTAAATAAATTGTTCGTTGAAAAGGAGAACGCATCATCCCCCTTATTTTTACTTCGAAACTGTGCCCTAAGTCATCGGCGTAGATTACAGAATCAAAATAAACAGTTTGATAATTTGGCTCATCGGTAATTAAAACTACAGGAAACCGGGTGAATCGCTTTAAGGATCGACAAGACTGTTCAGCTTCATTTCGAAACATTTCGCCCACAGCAATGTAAAGGTAGCCGTATTGAGGCTTTTTTATTTCCACGCGAACAATAATCCGTTTTTCTTGTCCTCACCTAAAAAATAATTTAATGAAAACCCGTAATCATTTAGGTGACTAAATAACTTTTCTTTACTAGAACCAAATTCAATTAATGCCTTCGGATGAATTTCTATTAATAATTTCATATTGTTATTAAGCAAATTTTTCATTCCCTGCAACACTTTCATTTCTGCTCCCTCAACATCAATCTTTACGAAAGTAGGTTTATCATTTTTGCTTTCAAAAAAGGCATCCAATGTTACCGATTCTACACATACTAAGTCAGGATCACGTGTATAGTTTTGCTCTACTATTTTTAAAACTGCATTGCCCACTGCACTATACGAGTGATAGCATATACCACAAGTATTGGAAACAGCTAATTGATAGGCCTCAGCGTGGTCTATTTTATTCAATTTAATGTTTTTAACTAATATCGAATGATTCTCTGCGCTCATTTCGAAAGCATAAATTTTGATGCCCGGTTTACACAAACCCATCGTAATAGTAAAGTAACCTATGTTCGCTCCCACATCAACGAAAATATCCGCAGAAGTTAAATGTTCACTTAACAACTCAATTGCTTTCGGCTCATAAATTTTGCCCATTAAATAATAACTCACAAACGATGCAGAAAATGGGTCATCAACAGAAAATAGAACTTGTTGGTTTAATATCTGATACTTAAACTGTTTAACCCCGCCTAACTTCTTTATTAAATTACTTTTGTTTCTCCGATAAAAAAATCTCTGAAGTAATTTTAATAGACCTAATTTACGTAATACCCCTTTGATATTATTTCTATAAGGTTTATAAAAAATTCTCATATAGCACTTAGCTTTCATAGAAACTAATCCAGCTCTTTAAGTGCTTCTCTAACAAAAACTCCGACTCTATTCTTAGTCTTGCCGCTGTGCGAACTTGTTCAACATAATCTTTTGGCATATTCAATACTTGAACTATTTTATTTACAATAGCCTGCGAATCACACTTAGAAACTACCCAACCTGTTTTGTTGTGTAAAATATTCTCACTTAAGCCTCCTGCATCCGTTACAATGCAAAGACATTTCATTGCTTGGGCTTCCAATACAGCATTACAAAAGCCCTCGTGAATACTAGGCTGAAGGTAAATATGTGCAGTTTGCATAATCTGCTTAATTTCATAAGTATTTTTCTTACCTAAAAATTCGACTTCTTCATTCAAATCCATCTGATCCCTTAAAAAAACAAGCTTTTCAAATTCCTTGCCTTCACCAATAATTTTATATACAAATTTTCCCCCTCGCATCTTTAAACTGGCCCACGCCTCTAACGCATATTCTAATCCCTTGATCCAATGCAATCTGGCTACAGTAAGTATTATAACTTTATTATTATCATTAATATGGAGAGGTTGATTGTTGGGGTGAAAAAAATCCTCACTAATGGCGGGCGGAATTTTCACTACCTCTAATGCTAAAGGCATGCCATTGCGAAATGCTTTTATCATCAGATCATCGGATAAAGTATGGACCTTATTAACATATTTCCATAACTTATTGTAGCATCCGGAATGCAGTAAGGGGTAAACTGTTATATCAAAACCTCGTAAGCTAATTGACATTTTAGCCCCCATCGCTCTGGCCAATACTTCTTTACCTAAAGCCTGGGTAGCAAATCCGAAGGATATCCAGTCGAGTTTATACGGCAGAATATGGCTACTAAAATAAATTAATTTCAGTATTTTAATTACATATTCACCTTCTTTCGATTCCAATTGCCAAAATCTAATTGTGGCACGGGGGGCCCGTAAAAAAGTAATCGCTAACACAAAACACTCTAAAATAAATTGAAGCACCTTATTATGCAGAACGGGGAAAGGTTGAACAATTTGACATTTTAAATGAGCTGAGTTAGTACCTCTAGCAAATAAAATAATTTTATAACCCCGTTCGGTCAATCCATTGATTTTGTTTACAAAAAAAGTTTCAGAATAAGCAGGAACTGACGAAAGAACTAACCCAATACTTCTTACATGAGCTTTCATAACTTATTTAAATAATGCTTTTGAAACATTACTAAAGTAAGTAACATAGATAAAGCATGTATGTAAAGCTTCCCCTGTTGTTGAAATTTTCGATAAAAATCATGAAGAATTTCTCTTGGGAATAATTCTCTTCCAAAACTTTTAAAAAGATGCTCTCTTAAATGGCGTTCATTTTCATTTCCATAAAATTGTAACTCCCAGTTACACTTATCGGCCTGATTCCCAAAAAAGTGTTTTGCTAATTCCCTTGATATTTTTATCCCTGCTCTTTTCAACATCACAGAAGGAGAATTAAAATTATTATAATTATATAGATTACACGGATAAAACTTTTGCCACGGAACAGTCGCTAAAGCAGGTTTCTTTTTTATTATGTACGCTATTTGAAGCTTTCGACTACTTAAATAGGCTTCCGGAACTGAGCAAATAAATTTACACATCTCATCGTGAAAAAAAGGAATTGAAACCGGTAATTGATTTTGAAATATGGCCAGATTAACTGCCGTCCAGCGGGCAACATAATATTCGGTTTTGAAAGCTCGCAGTCGGGCATTGGCATCTTCAATTTTTAAAGTACGTAACAAAGTAAGTATTCTACTAAACAGGTATTCTTTAAAATCACCCGTCAATCCCCAGGCATCCCAAAGACGTTTACCTAGTTCAAAACCCGATGGCTTAATCAGCTTATTAATCAGATATTGATGTTGCTCAGCTTCTGTAAAATCGTGCGGAACACCCATTCCATCAAAAAACAAATCTCCGCCGTGTCCTAACAGAAAAATGTCGCCCTTATCGCTAAATTCACCATACACAGCCATCTGTCTTGGGTTAAGAAATTCGGCATAACACCCATTTAAACAAGCGAGTTTATCAATAACATCCCATAAATATCCTTCCCGAATGATAAATGCGCGATGAGAGAACCCACACAGCTTTGCAACAGCAGCACCATATTTATTTTCATGAATACCGCCATCGAGCTGGTAACTATAACTGAATACGTCTTTCCGATGTGACACAACAGCGGCCAACGTCCGACTATCCAAACCTCCGGAAATCGGCAAAACAACAGATTTCTTTTCAGTATCTTGTGCAACAATGTTTTCTAACAACTGAGAGAATTCATACAATGCTTCTTCAAACGAAACTTGTCTTGGAGAATAATGCCATTCAAAATATCGTTGCTTGCTTACCAGATCTCCTCTGTCATTGAATTCGTAAATGGTTGATGGTCGAAAAGCTTTGCAATTTGTAAAATAGGTATCGTCCTCCAAAAAGAAACCTAAAGCCGCAAAACAGCATATAGAAGGATAATCCAATTTATCATCCCCGGGTAATCTGTAATAAGATACAACCGGAGGAACAATAGGCGTCCTTATGATTTGGCTATAGAAATTCAAATTAGGTTATATCAAATTTTTTGTAAGGATTGTGGCGAATACGCCTTAATAACTTACTTATAATTTCAAGTAAGAGAGCAAATTTTTCTTTTAATGTAACAGAAGCCTTCCACGCGCTATAAAAGTATGTTTTAAATCCTTTACCATCCAAAAAAAAAGCACAGATAACGGCTGATCCAATTATTAACGATCGCTTTTCGCGTAACCCAAAAGGCTTAATCCAACCCCTTGTTAACCAGGTTTCTACCTCTATTTGTTCCCCTAAGTCAATCACGTCTCTTCCTGACTTCTTGCGTTGCATTGCCAAAACCCGAGGAATCTGATTGATAAGCGCCGTTCGTGGATTAAAAATTAAAGACCCCGGTTCCAGACGCTTGCCATACAATGGACTGGTAACAGTAACGCAATCACCAAAACGTTCCATGAGCCTCAACCATAGGTCAACATCCATACCGGACCGTTGAAAAGTGCGGTAGCCGCCTACTTCTAAAACTTTTTGCCTTTCAACCATTACCGAGGGATCGGTAAAAAGTCTTTGGTTATTCATTAAGTCCTCCCACGTCTCTACTATGTATTTCGCTACAGGTAAAGTTCTGTCGCAGTAAAATTTATTTCCAGGCGTTATTCGATACCGGTTAACACCACAAAAAGCAGCTTTCGGATAAAGATGAAGCGCCTTGAGTTGTTCTTCAAATCGTGTTGGTAAGCAAACATCATCCGCATCCATTCTTGCAATATATTTTCCTTTAGCTATTGAAATGCCAACATTGATAGCCGATGGATAGCCCTGATTAGTTTGAAGTTGGATGACCTTAATCCGACTGTCTTGGAATGCTCTGACAACTTTTAGTGTTGAATCAGAAGAAGCATCATCCACAACAATTAGCTCAAAGCATGACAGGGTTTGATTCAATATACTTTGAACTGCCTGATCGATTAGCGATTCGGCATTAAAGCACGGAAGGATAACGGATATTAGTGGCACGCAATCAGATAAATAGTACACCTGTACCCGTCTTTGTTGCAGGGCCGAGAATTTCCCTGTGATGATAATTTTGCTTAATTTTTTTCCAAAATAATCTTACCTCATGGTTAGGCTTCATATTGTAAATATCATGAAATGCTATCAACCCACCTTTTCTTACTAAAGGAGCATATAATTCAAAGTCGGTCTTTACGCCGTCAAAAGTATGATCGGCATCAATGTAAAGGAAGTCAATTAACCTGTCTCCGAGTATTTTTTTAAGCTTAGTAACTGTTTCGATCAAATGCGAATTACCCCTTAAGAATTCCATTCGCAAATTAGGTCTGTCATAAGAAAATAGACGATATAACTTCTCTCTCTGTATGTCATAACCTCCGCCAAATTGACCTCCCGGTAAATCAATACTCACTATCAATTCGGCAAGAGGATTTGTACGCGTCCAGATAAATAAAGTTCCTCCTTTATAAGTACCTATTTCAACTATAACCTTAGGATTTTTACTACTAACAAGTTTTGCCAACTCTCGTATTTCAAATGGATCTTGCTCTGCATGAATTCTTGAATAAAACCCTCTTCCCGTAAAGTTGTTTGGTATTTCTAGTATCATATCCAAATCCTGTGTGTCCATAAGTCGTAATAGCTTACGCTTTGACACCCACCATGCCAGGATATTAAAAATTTTTTTTCTAAAATCCCTCATAACTAAACTCTAACATAACCAGTGGCCATTTCCCATTCGGAATTTCGAGCGTTCCATATTATGTACTTTCCATCACCACGACACCAAAATAATTTGAGGAACTTTCTTATTAATGGAACCTTATACAGGTGGAATACAGTTTTTCGTAACGCATAATTCGATAAACGATACGCGTCGCTTTTCCTATTAATTTCGATTTCGGCTATATTGATATTTCTGCTTTTCTGATCGGGATGAAGCCTCATCAAAGCCAAGATTGCCTCAACACTAATCAACTCAGAAAAATTTGACATTCGAATCCACATATCAATGTCCATAGCATGATTAAATTTTTCATCAAACCTTCTTCCCACCTTAAAAAACAACTCGGATGACCAAAAAGTAGAGCATTGTTGATTCCATCCAAAAAGTGAACCCACGTGATAACCATTTTTGTATAAATACTGGTTGAACAATTTTACGGCATCACGCTTAGGTGATATCACATTATGTTCAACCAATCTTGATTGAATTCCAGTGAGCCAGTGAATCTTAAACTTTTTAAACAATTCCGCAACTAACCTAAATGTGTAAGGCATGTACACATCATCGCTGTTTATGTATGCAAGTATTTCGCCGGAAGCTTTATCAAAGCCTTTATTGATTGCGTGAGTTTGTCCCTTGTCTTTCTCACTAATCCAATAAGTAATATAATTTTGATATTTCTTTATTATATCGACTGTATTGTCTGTGCTACCTCCATCGATGATAATATATTCCAAGTTTGGGTATCCCTGCATAATAACAGACCTAATGGTTTCTTCAATGTACTTTCCCTGATTAAATGATGGCGTTACAACAGAAATCTTAGGCCAAGGTTTACCATCTGGCATGAAAGGCGGAAATTCCTGTACCTTTTCATTCCACATCCACAATACATTCGTTCGGCTATTTATTTCACTTTCGCGAATCAAGGACATCATAGTACCAATTCAAATATTCAGCTATTTGCCGGTCGAGTGAGAATCTCATTCGAGCATCACGAAGAGCGTTTCTTCCTAAGTAAGATCGTGGTTCGGGCATTGCCAATTTCTCCATGGCCATCGCAAAACCATCTGAATCACCGGATCGAACCAGAATCCCGGTTGCCGATTCATCAGAATAAATATTGTATTCTGGTAATATAGCGTTGAGCCCCGCCCATCCTTTAACCTGTTCGGGTATTCCACCAACAGCTGTAGCAACTACTGGCAAACCGCATGATAATGCTTCCAATATAACATTTGGAAATGTGTCGGCCTTGGACGCATGCAAGTAAACATCTGCAGCATTGTAAATATCGGCCACCTCTACCGGGCTATGTTTATAAGTTATGAATTTTAATTCCGGAAGGTTTTCGACAGGATCATTATCTTTTTTTTCTCCCAATGCAATAAAAATAAATTTCTTTGTCGAAGTAAAGCTTTTAAATTTAATCAAAGCATTTTTTAGCAAGTCAAAATCTTTCCATCTGTTTTTTCGGATACCGTTTGCGGAAAATAAAAAGACAACACAATCTTCCGGCAGCCCTAAGGCTTCCTTTGAAAGCCGTTTATCTTTTGGATAGAATACATTCTGATCAACGCCATGAGGAATTACTTTAAGTTCTTGGCAGGCGGGATAAAGCATGGATTGACGGACTTTAGCGGCAAGCCAGTTACATGGTGTACCCACGTAAAGTTTTGATCTTGAATAAATCCTTTTTTTCCTGATCCAATTAAGCGCAGTATTATCTCTCTTAACCGGGCTGGGAATTGTTAAGTCCGGACAATTGCCGCAACCAGTCATCCACTTTCTGCAATCGAAGGAGTGGACGCAATGACCCGATAACAGCCAAGCTCCGTGTAATGTAAAAAAAACAGGGAACTTATGTGACAAAACCGGTAGATACCTTAAGTCGAAGAAACCCGATTTGGGCAAGTGTAGATGAACAATGTCCGGATATTTGATAATTTCAGAAAATAGACGCTTCGTTCCAGGGTAATTAAAATCCTCAATACCCAACTCAAAAAGTATTTTTTTTGAAGGATGTGCTGCCCAATTAATAAACTCAGTCAAAATTTTTTTTTTAAACGAAGATGAAATTCTGTTAACGAACTTTCTATTCAGTGAGAGTAGACTCCTGGTCCAGAAATTATAGTAATTCTCATGATCAATTTGAATTATTCGTTCATGATTGGTGAGTTTATTTTCGACAATGAACCATGCATCATGGTCTAACTTTAAAAAAGATTGAAAAAAATTTCGAGCCACGATTGCAGCACCGCCTACATTATCTGTATGATTCAATATTATTATGCGCAGTTTTCTATGCACTTTTCAAAAGGAATAAACAAATAATCCTGATACGTATCAGCATGAATATGGTAAGGAACAAATTCTTTGCCTTGAAAAACAAAAACTCTATAGTTTAAGCTCAAAACGTACTGAATAACTATTGAAGAATCAATGCCCGAGTTTCTTGAGCAAATTTCACATAGAATAACTGGCCTATATTTTACAAGCAAATTATTACACCCCTTTAAAACCGATAACTCAAAACCCTCAACATCTACTTTTAGAAAATCAACTTTGGGTAAATTAAATGCACCAATCAAAGTATCAACTTTATAGCTAAAAATTTTTCGTACACTAACTACTTGATCACGCCCTGTTATCCGAAGCCCAGAATAAGCAGTGTCATTGGTTTCATAAAAATCTACTACCGATTCAACGTCACTGACTGCCACATTAAGTGGTATAACGTTAGAAAAATATCTCAAATTATTTACCAACATTTGAAAGGCTTTTCGTCCGGGTTCTATGGCAACCAAAATACCCTGAGTGGCAATAGGTGCATAATGAAAGCTATAAACACCGATATTTGCACCAACATCCACTATAACGCTATCTTCTTTTATAAATTTTTCACAATATTTAATCTGAATCCCTTCAAAAGAGCCGTCAAAAAATAACTTTAGACCTAATGTTGTACTTAATTTATACTGAAACCTCCTCCCATAAATTTTAACTTCAGGACTAGTAATTACGAATGCCAACAAGTTCGCAACTTTTCTTCTGAATTTTTGCCTGGAAAGTTTCTTGTTAAAAATTAAAAATATTCTTCGAAGAATTCTATAAAGCAGTTCAAAAAACAAAATCCGAACTTTTGTCTGCATGTCAGTTTTTATCGGACTTTACAAAAATGAGATACATTTCACTACCGGACCATTGTTTCATAATCAGGTATTCAAAACTACTAAGCCCTATAATCAAAGTATTAACAATTAAGGATGGAACGTAAAACAATAGTGCTAGCAGGAACAACAATCTATATTTTTTACGCCTATTAATTTTTTTGAAATATCCGCCGATTTTTATTGCAGGTACACGAATAAAGTAAATAGAAAGAAAAAAGACCCTGAATAATGAAAGCGGGATGGCATAAACCGACTTCTTAAGATTTTTTAGTTCGGTTATTTTTTTTATTAATTTCAAATCCGAAGAAGTTATCCATTCTATTGAGCCAAACAAAACATTAGCGAAAAAAACTTTCTCAACCTTAAAATTTCTTACGCTAAATTTGTAAATCAACTCTTTTGATGTTAATCTTCTAAGATGTCCAGGGTATTCAAAAAACATTTTGTTGCCACGAGCAGAATCAAATCCGTCTATACGCCATCCGCAAATCAAATATTCTAGGCTTCCTCTATCTCCACATGGCAGAATATTCACAGCTTTTCCGCCTTCACGACAAAGCTTTGCGATCTGACCAATGGTATAATCAATGTCTTCTACGTGCTCCAACACATGATGCGTAAAGACAAGGTCATATTTTTCGTGATTAAAATTTTCTTCCGAAAATTCAAAAAAGAAACAATCACTATGTGCATTTTTTGCAATTTTCAAAGCCTCATCACTTATGTCTGTACCTTCGACTTTAACTGTTTTTAGCTCTTGTTTTATTACTGCTGTGAACTCTCCTTTTCCACATCCAAAGTCCAAGAATCTCTCCCCAGATTTCAAATTAAGCTTTTTAATCAAGTTACTCACTCGTCTTTTTTTCCATTTTGGCCAACCTTCCATGTAGCCCCTGGAATACTTGATATCATATTGTCTTTTTTGTTCGACAAATCCGTTATATCTACTGTGGTCTATCATTTAAACGTTTAATTAAAAGGTTTGCAATCATATCAGGCCACCATGTAAAAATCACCTTGAATCCCATTCTTTTCTTCGCTTCCAAAAGTTGATTGAAAAGAATTTCCATGTTTATATGTCGATGATTTTTCAGTAAAAAAGACTTAAGAAGATTTTTATACAATCTTTTAACTTCCGATGAAATATTTTCATCTATGATAATTCCACGGGCAAATGATATAAGTGGTTGAATTTTGCCAGATTCTATCGAAATATATTTTCTAATCTCCTTCGAGGCTATTTCATATGCAGCTTTAACCTGTTGATCATTTTTGGTTGTTGTCCAACTATTGGGATGCACCCGATATTTAACTAATGGCTTATCGGATATTTCAGCCTTTCCATATTCCAAAATGTCTACCCATAAACGGTAATCTTCACCGTGAGCCTGACGATATCCTAAATTATTTTTTGTAAGAACAGAATGTCTAAAAATTACCGTTGAATGAATGAATGGGTTTTTGAAAAGCAATTTCCACCTGATTTCCAAATCCTTTTTTGCAATGTTTACATACTTAATAACATTGTCCTCTTCATCAATCAATTGATAACTGCTGCCCATAAGCACAATATCCGGATGGCTTTCCATATATTGAACCTGAAAAGCAAGTCTATCAGGCAATGCCAAATCGTCAGCATCAAGCCTTGCTATATATTTTCCCTTTGAATGTAGCAATCCTCTCTGCAAAGCTTTTGTCACACCAGCATTTGTCGGCAAATTAATCAATTTAATCCTGGGATCGTGCACTGAGCGCAAATAGCTGGCTGAATTATCAGTTGAACCATCATCAATAATAATGAATTCAAAATCAGAAAAAGTCTGTTTTAAAATACTTGCCACAGCCTTAGGTAGATAAGGCATCCCATTATAAACAGGCATTATTACCGAAACCATAGGCAAACTAACATTTCGTACCATATCCCAAACTGCTCACCATACCAATATTATCCAACAATCCACTATTACAAACCTCTTTCCAAAATCGTATTACTCCCTCCCATTTTCCTTTAATATCATGAATAGCCACTATCCCACCTTTCTTAACATGCGGATAAAAGCCATAGAAATCAGCTTTTACATCTTCATACTCATGGGAACCATCAATGAAAAGTATATCGATTGGCTTACTCCAAGTAGAGGCTGCTTGTAAGGAATTTTGTTTTATTGGGGTAACAAATTGCTCCAGGCCACAAGCTTTTATGTTCTCATTAAAAGTTTTCAGAAAATCCCCAGAACCATACATATAATTATCGCCTTCAAATAAATCAATCGCATAAACGTGCTTGGAGCTCCCCATGCAACCAAATGCAAAACTTGCCGTACTTCTGCCCATAAATGATCCTATTTCAACAATAACCGCCTCAGGAGGTGCGTGACGAGCTGCTTTAAAAAACCATTGTTCCTGCTTAGGTGATTTTAAGAACCCCGGGATCTGATCAATTAAAGGATAAACTTGATTAAAATCAATCAAATCCTGATCCGAAATTAGTTCCTGTTTATTTTTTTGAAAGCGTAGTAGCCTGTATATTCTCTTTTTTAGGCTTTTCATGTATGCCACGTTCCTCTGATTAACATGGAAGGTTTATCCCGAGTAAGTTTAGCCGATTTTATACCTGTACCGTAATAATCTATTTCTACAACTTCTATAAAACCAACGCCAGCCACAGGGTAATCAACTATCTGCTGACGGCTCATTAACTGCGCACGCATTAAATATCGGCCTTCAGCAAGATTCAGATCCTCAATATCGCATATATAAATGATCTCATCTTTATCCGAAGGAAACATGGTTCCCACATAGGAACTATAAAAAATACTCACCAGGCGATCATCTTCAGCGTGATGAATGGAAAAGCCTACATCAATAAGCTCGTTAAATTCACAATCATGCCGAATGGCATGAAAAAAAAATTTTACGGGCTGGCCGGAATATATGGATGAAATTTCTCTATTACAAGCATCCCTTACTTCAAACTTTGTTAAACGAATTTGTCCAGAACCTAACCTATTGCTGACCGCAATAAGATTTTCTTTCTCTCTCTGAAATTCATTCATGTAATCCCATATAACTTTCTTTACTTCGCCTATACTTTTCAGTTGACCATGCGACAGCAACAATGCGCGTGTACATAAATTTTGTATTGCTGCCATGTTGTGACTGACAAAAAGAACAGTTCTGCCACTTCTGGCTACTTCATTCATTTTTCCAATACATTTTTGCTGAAATCCCATGTCACCAACAGCCAGAACCTCATCAACAACTAAAATTTCCGGTTCCAAATGAGCCGCAACTGCAAAACCCAGCCGAACCTTCATCCCACTGGAATAAAACTTTATGGGTGTATCCAGGTAGTTCTCAATACCACTGAACTCGACAATCGAGTCGAGATTACGATCAACTTCTTTTTTGCGCATTCCCAGTATAGTGCCATTCATGTATATATTCTCCCTTCCCGTAAGCTCAGGATGAAAACCTGTACCTACCTCTAACAGTGAGGCTATACGGCCACGAATAATTACCTCTCCTTCGGAAGGTTCAGTTATACGGCTTAGTATTTTTAGTAAAGTACTTTTTCCGGCCCCATTGTGCCCTATGATTCCTAAAACCTCTCCAGGTTCTACTGAAAAGGAAATGTCTTTTAAAGCCCAAAAAATAGAATCATCTGGTTTAGAAAATTGAGATAGACTTTTTATACGCTTATAGTTTTCATAAGGGTACTTAATAATGTTCCAAAGTTCACCCACCAACGAGTCTGATCTTTTTATCCTTAATCCGATTCGAAATTTTTTGCCTAACCCGTTAACTTCAATTACTTTTTTACTCATCGGTTTTGTTTCGAAATCAACTCTGCTTTAGCTTTAGTAAAATCAGAGGAAACCATTTCCTTAATTAATTCATCAATTGTATAACGAGGCCGCCAGCCTAGTATTTTCATCGCTTTAGAGGCGTCACCCAACAAATAGTCAACCTCAGCCGGCCGAAAATAATCAGGATCGATTCGCATTACTACCTCACCTTTCTTGCACTTAACTTCATCATTGTTAACATCATCAACAACTGCTGTTTCACTTAGCCCTTTTCCTCTGAAATCAAGTGAAACTCCTAAAAACTTAAATGCTCGAATTAAAAATTCGCGAACAGTTAGAGCAAAACCAGTCGCTATTACATAATCATCCGGTTGAGGTTGTTGCAATATCAAATGCATGGCTTCAACATAATCACGAGCATGTCCCCAGTCTCGTTTTGCGTCAAGATTTCCTAAATACAAGCACTTTTGTAAACCTAACGCAATCCTGGCTGCCGCCATGGTAATTTTTCTGGTAACAAATGTTTCTCCTCTAAGCGGAGATTCATGATTAAATAAAATACCATTGCAGGCATAAAACCCATAAGCTTCACGATAGTTTACTGTGATCCAATAAGCATACAGTTTAGCAACTCCGTAAGGTGAACGCGGATAGAACGGTGTTAATTCATTTTGGGGAATTTGCCTTGCATGACCGAATAATTCTGAGCTTGAGGCCTGATAAATTTTAGTTTTGTCTTTCAGATTCAATAAGCGTACAGCTTCCAGAATCCGTAACGCCCCAAGTCCGTCGGTATCAGCTGTGTATTCCGGCATTTCAAAACTCACTTTAACATGACTCATTGCTCCTAAGTTGTAGATTTCATCAGGTTGGGTTTCTTGAATTATTCGAATAAGGTTGGAGCTATCTGTTAGATCTCCATAATGTAATCGGAATTTGGGTTTTTCATGTGGATCAATATACAAATGATCAATTCTGTCAGTATTGATTAGTGAAGTTCTTCGTTTTATACCGTGAACGGTATATCCCTTTGCCAATAAATACTCGGCCAAATAGGCCCCGTCCTGACCGGTGATACCAGTTATAAGTGCGCTTTTCAATGTCTTGGGTTTTGTCGTAAATAATCTCTATACACTATGGCAATACCTTCCCTCAGGGAGACTTTGTGCTTAAAACCTAAAGCATGCAACTTCGATAAGTCAAGCAACTTTCTGGGAGCTCCATCAGGTTTAGAAGTATTAAACTTCAATTCACCTTTAAAACCAACAATTTCAGCGATCAATAAAGCTAAATTCCTGATAGAAATTTCTTCACCAGTTCCAATATTTATGACCTCTTTATCACTATAATTATTCATTAAAAAAATACAAGCGTCTGCTAAATCATCAGCAAACATGAATTCGCGTAAAGGCCTACCACTTCCCCAAATTTCCACACTGGGTTTGTTTAATAATTTCGCTAAGTGAAATTTTTGAATGAGCGCAGGAAGTACATGCGAATTCTCAGGATGATAATTATCACCAATACCATACAAATTAGTAGGCATGACAGATATGAAATCGCATCCATATTGCTTACGGTAAAACTGACAAAGCTTTACCCCTGCAATTTTAGCAACAGCATAGGCTTCATTGGTCGGTTCAAGCGGACCCGTTAGTAAGTATTCTTCCCGTAAAGGCTGCTCAGCCATTTTAGGATATATACAAGAGGACCCTAAAAAAAGGAGCTTCTTAACATTATTGCAGTATGCCGAATGAATAACATTAGATTGAATCATTAAATTGATGTATAAAAACTCGGCTGGATAGTTATTGTTGGCCAAAATTCCACCTACCTTTGCTGCCGCAAGAAATACGTATTCAGGTTTGCTTCTTTTAAAAAACTCAGAAACCTTGGACTGATCAGTAAGATCAAGATCACTTCGGTCTATAAAAATTAAATTTTTGTATCCATGATCTTGAAGTCTGCGCACAATGGCCGAGCCTACCATACCACCGTGACCAGCCACGTAGATTCTTGCGGTTATCGGGATCATTATAGAAAACGCTTAAATAATATCAGCAAATTTTCGTTCAGATTTTATAAAATATATTAGACCACTTAAAAACAAAATTATCGAAACAAAACTGCCTACAAGTATGAAATTCCAAGGAATTGGCTGATGCATCAAAAAAGCCGAACGAAATCCTTCAATAATACCTACGAGTGGGTTAAGGGAATAAATGAAATGAAGCCGGGTTGGTACATTACTTGTGGGGTAAACTATTGGAGCCAAGTACATCAACAGTTGAATAATAAAACTCAAAACGTGCTTGACATCCCGAAACTGCACAGCAAGAGCCGATAACCACATACCAATCCCGAGGGAGGTAAGGATAAGGATCAATAAAAAAAATGGCAGCAAAACGATTCCCCATAAAAGATTCTTATAACCAAAAATCAACAAAACCACCAGTGCGACGATAAAGGCAATAAAAAAATCAATAAGTTTGGCTACGGCCGTTGATAGAGGAAGTACAAGACGTGGAAAATAAACTTTTGTGATTAAACCAGCATTTGCCACTAAGCTTCCTGCTGCATCGTTAACAGTACTCGCAAAATATACCCATGGAATATTGCCAAGTAAATTAAAAATAAAATAAGGAACTCCTTCGGATTCAACCTTTGCCAAATACCCAAAAACCACTGTAAATATTATTGTAGAAAGTAGAGGCTGAATTATTGCCCATCCTACACCCAAAACAGATTGTGCATATTTTGCTTTAACACCCCTCACAACCAAAAACCATAATAAATCCTTATAGTGCAGTAGCTCAGTAGAACTGAAAAGTTTCCATCCATCAGTCGGTTTTATGTGAATATGCATAGTGGTCAACTGAAATCGGAAAAAAAGTTAAACTTCATAGTAACCATATCCACCTCCTTTTTGGCTTCTATAGCCATAAGAATAACCGTAATGATACGCATACCCTTGTCCGTAACCATATCCTAATCCGGACTTATAGATGTCATTTAGCAGAATACTGATGCTTTTTATTTTACCGGAACGATAGTACTCATCTATACTACGGATAAACTGCTTGGGTGAAAAATTTTGACGCAGCACGAATAC
>JAOABX010000002.1 GCA_026418175.1 Flavobacteriales bacterium | reverse complement strand
CATATACTGTTACCCTTTCAACCACTCCAACCGCCACTATTACTGCTACCACTACCCAAACATGTATAGATGGTAATCCAATTACCATTTATTCATCTCCGGCTGGAGGTGTTTATAGTGGTACACCAATATTGGGCAACAATTTTTTACCCAATATTGCCGGAGTAGGGGTTCATCCCATTATCTATTCAGTAACTAATTCAGAAGGTTGTATCGGACGAGATACTGTTTGGATAACGGTTCATGACTTACCAACAGCACAAATCAATAATCTTCCCTTACAATACTGTATAGACTCTGCTGCATTTGCTTTGTCTGGAATTATTGGTGGTGGAACATTCAGTGGACCGGGGGTTTCTTCTGGAATTTTTGATCCATCTGTTGCTGGCATTGGTACACATGCCATTGTATATCAAGTTACAGATATAAATGGATGTATTAATTCTGATACTGCCTATATTGAAGTTATTAGTTCTTGCAATACAGCAAACCTTCTCCATGAATCTCTTAATTCGCTGAGTGTTCATCCCAACCCTACAGTTGGTGAGGTATGGATAGAATTTGAATGTACCCAAGAATCTCCAATTAGAATTTCACTTCAAACTTTAGAAGGTAAGACGATACATACCTTATCCTGGCAAACTTTGATAGGTAAAAATAAAATCAGCATGAATATTGGTAATTTATCTTCTGGGTTGTATTTTTTGAAAGTAGAAAATCAGCATGTACAGTTGTATAGAAATTTGGTAGTAAGTAAATAGAATGAATGCTTTTATTCAAAAAGCCGTAAATGGTAAAAATTCTTGGAAAGTTTATTTAGCAGTCATTTTACTTTCATTTGGATTTTTTTTCGTCGGTCAAATTCCAATATCGTTAATATTATTGAAAGCCGGCCAGAACAATGTATTGTATAATGAAAAAATAGCGCAACAAGTAAGTTACCCGGTATTTTTTATCTTGTTAAATCTTCAATTTATTTTAGCTTTAGGGGCGCTGGTATTGTTTACATATTTATTGCACAGACGACCGCCACTAAGTTTGCTTACCGGAACCAATGAATTTCGTTTTAACCGGCTGGGATGGGGAATAATTTCTGCCTTTGTAGTAATCACCCTCAGCGATATAATTAATTATACGTTGCATCCCGAAGAATATGTTTGGCAATTTGATGCAGAAAAATTCTTTCCTTTTTTGGTAGTTGCCTTACTCATTTTTCCCATACAGATTGGATTTGAAGAAATATTCTTTAGAGGATATGTGCTACAAGGTGTTTCACTTGGAACAAGAAGTATTGTGGCAGGTTGGATTGTTTCATCTGTTTTATTTGGCTTAGCTCACAGTTTTAATGTAGAGGTAACTAAGTTTGGTTTTTTTAAAATGCTGACAGTGTACATTGCACTTGGATTAGGGCTGGGTTTTGTTACTCTTTATACTCAGGGGTTGGAAGTGGCCATGGGTTTTCATTTGGTAAATAACCTGTATGTTGCCTTGGTTAAAACATTTCCTGGCAGTTCACTCAATACGCCGGCATTATTTATTACACCTGCACCTGATGTCGATTATATGGTAGTAGAGTCTATTATTGGTATGTTGATTTTCATTTTGTTAGCAATTTTTCCATACAAAATGAAGCAGTGGAAGCAACTGTTTTTATTTCAAAATCGTTATTAAATTCAATGAGATTCAAATCAACATATTCATTTTTTTCAATCTTCTTCTTCATTGTGCTGAGTGTATGTAGTTTACATGTGTATGCACAAGACATAGAAGATGAAGATTTTTCTCCGCCACCACGAAAAGGTTATCGTCATAATTTTATGCTGGATATGGGTGTTCCTCATTATGTGTACAATCCTGCCAATGCCCGGGCTTTTGAAGCCATAGGAAATATATCTGCCAGTTACCATATCCGGCTTTGGAAAGGATTAGCCCTTGGTCCAATGCTACGATTTACAGGTTTTAATATTTGGAACCCACGGTTTAATCAATCCAATCCATTAAGCCTAACTTTTATGGCAACCTTTGATATCATGTACGAAGTATCTTTGGGTGAAAGGTTTGCATATATTCCATGTGTAAATGCTGGTGTAGGGTATATTTACTACAATAACTTATTATTACCTAAGAAAGGCAAAGATCATGAACCACCCAAAACTCTAACCGATGTAGGGCTGATTGTAAATACAAATCATAGTTTTTATTACTATGTAAGAAATAATAAAAGGCTAGGAGTAGGTTTGGTGCTCGGAGCCACTTATTTTTCGCATGAATTCAATAAAAAGGCTACCGGATTACAAAGTGACGAAACAATTTATAATAGAAGTGATAAAGGCCCTTCTATTAACCTTACAATTGGTTTTGGTATAATTTCCAGATTTGGACGAATTGAATAAAGCAATTTCCTGTCTTTTTAATCCTCTTTTCTTTTATTTATAGAAAAATCTAGTTTTTTAACTTAATAACATGGTTAGAAAGGTTCAATTGAATAACTAAACGTATTTACTTTTGCTTATGGAACAATCGCTATCATATATCATTAATCAACTGGGAGAGGACAGGGAACTGTATTACGGAGCTGTGTCACCACCCATAATTCAAAGCACTAATTTTTGTTTTAACACGGTACAAGCAATGCGAAACCGATTGAAAGAAGAATTTTGTGCACCCTTTTATACTCGTGGATACAATCCTACAGTAGCTATTGTACGAAAAAAAATTGCTGCCCTGGAAAGTGCCGAAGATTGCATGCTTTTTAGTAGTGGTAGTGCGGCTATTGCATCTGCAGTAATTGCTGTATTAAAACAAGGTGATCATGTAGTTTGTGTAAAAAAGCCCTATAGCTGGACAAACCAGTTATTTCAGACCCTGCTAAAGAGATTTGGGGTAGAAACAGATTTTATTGATGGTACAGATCCGCATAATTTTGAAAAAGCCATTCGACCCAATACGGCTTTGTTTTTTCTAGAATCACCTAATAGTATGACCTTTGAATTGCAGGATATTTCTGCAGTTGTTGCTATTGCAAAAAATCATGGTATTACTACCATGATTGATAACAGTTATGCAACACCATTGCATCAAAAACCCATTGAAATGGGTGTAGATATTGTATGTCATTCGGCTACAAAATATTTTTCTGGGCACAGCGATGTAGTGGCTGGAGCCGTGTGTGGAAGTAAAGCTTTTATTGACCGACTATTTTCTCACGAATTAATGACGTTAGGAGCAATTATAAGTCCGCATGATGCTTGGCAGCTAATGAAAGGTATGAGAACCCTGCCGATACGAATGGAGCGGGTAAATAAAACCACTGCACAAGTTGTTAAGTTTTTGGAAAATCATCCAAAGATTCAAAAAATTCATTACCCATTTAGTGAAAAGCATCCGCAATTTACATTGGCTAAGAAGCAAATGAAGGGTTCCGGTGGAATGTTTTCAATACAAATTAAAACCGATAATTATGACGGAATTGAACGATTTTGTGATAACCTGAATCATTTTTTACTGGCTTGTTCCTGGGGTGGTTTTGAATCGTTGGCCTTCCCCGTATGTGCATTTACTGATACAAAAGAAGAATACAAATACGATATTCCCTGGAACTTAGTGCGTATTTACATCGGCTTGGAAGATGCAGACGAACTGATTACTGATTTGAAGCAAGCACTTGACAAGGTATAAAAAACGCCGGAATTATCCGGCGTTTCCTAATAATTTGTGTAGTTTATTTACTGGCTAATTCCTTCGGAACCTCCTTAGCAAATGCAGGGACTTCGCCACTTAATGATTTTAGAAAAGCTACTATGTTTTGAGCTTCAGCATCACTCATTTCATATTTTAATTGGGCTTTTCCCATTATTCGAACGGCTTGTTCTAAATCTTTTACGCTACCATCATGGAAATAGGGAAATGTTTCAGCAACATTGCGTAATGATGGAACTTTAAACATATACATATCCATTTCGTTTTTGGTAATTTCATACAAACCTTTATCTATTTTTTTACTTCCGGTAAGTTCCCAGTATGGTACGTATGCTCCAAACTTTTGAAACTGATCACCTCCTAATAAAGTTCCGGAATGGCAATTAATACAACCAATATTTATAAAGCTTAGCATTCCTTTCTTTTCTTGAACTGTTAATGCTCGGCTGTCGCCTTTTAAGTATTGATCAAAGCGTGATGGAGTAAGCAATTCTCGTTCAAAAGCAGCAATAGCCTTTTGAATATTACTATATGTAAGCGGATTTTTTTCGTTAGGAAAAGCTTTCATAAATAGCTCCTTGTATATTGGAACTTCTGATAAACGCTTCACTAAAAAATCCTGACTTGGAATGGCCATTTCAACGGGATTTAGAATTGGCATTCCAGCCTGCTCTTCTACGTCTTTGGCTCTTCCATCCCAAAACTGCTTAAAATGTAAAGCGGCATTTAATGTAGTAGGAGAGTTTCGTCCTCCTAAACTTCCATCATCTCCAGGTGAGAATGGAAGATTATCCACACCAGCTTTTGATAGATTATGACAACTATTACAGCTGATGGTGTTATTTTTTGACAAACGCACATCGTAATACAGAACGTGGCCCAGTTTTACTTTGGCGGCGCTGGTTGGATTCTCCGGATTTATTGCTTTATCAGGTAACGACTGAAAGTATGTCAATTTTTTGTTTTTCAGAGCCTCATCGTACTGGGCATGTTGGGCTGCATCCAGATCTGTTGATTCAGCTGCTTTTTTACCACAGGCAATTAAAAACAAAAATGAGCCGGAAAGAATAAATAAATATGATTTTGCGTGATTCATAGTGTATAACAAATATTGTTACAAAATAACAAAAACTAATTCGTTTTGGTTTTTTCTTTTAGATGGTAGTTTTTAATTTTTTCATAAATTTTGATTTATTCTAATTTAATTCCTATAATTAATATTATGTTAAATATAGGTTTTAACAAGAAAGGGAGCACAGCCCCCATTCTTGTTATTTTTCGTTTTGTAAGGCTTTCATTTTATCGTATTCCTGAGTTTTTTTGTAAATTTCAATTAAGTTGTTTTTGATGGTTGTGTCCTTTTTAATTGAATACCCTTTTTCTAAATATTCAGCTGCTTTTTTATACTCAGCCATTGCCTTTGCTTTTAATTCATCATACTCCTTCTTTTTTTCAAATGGTAAATTATTTGCATCGGTAATATATTCATTGCCTTTGGTAACATGATAATTTGCTAATTGGTTGTAGGCTGAAACATAATTTGGATCTACTTCCAGGGTTTTTTCATAATACGATTTAGCTATTTCCAATTGTTGTTTTGAAAGATTTTTATCACTCCCGGCACTTTTCTTGGCTAGATTATCATAAATTATACCTGCATTAAAATATAATATCTTTAGTATTTCTTTGTCATTTTGAAATGCTCCAATCGCCTCCTCCAATGCCTTACTGGCTTTTTCATCGTCGCCCTGAGTTAGGTAGATGTTTACTTCTTCTAAAATAAAGTCAGCTTTTTTATCCGGGAACTTTGTCTTTCCCTCATTAATAATTTGCGTAGCCCGCTGTGTATCTTTTTCTTCAAAAGCAATTCGTAATTCAGCCAAATAAATAGCCGATTCATTGGGGAACTTTTGTTTTCCGGCAGCCAATACTTCTTTAGCTTTTGTTAAGTCTTTATTTTCAATATATACTGCTGCAACCGCTTGATATACCCATGCTTCAGCCACACCTTTGCTGATTGCTTCATTTCCCAAGCTTAATGTTTTTTCTTTCATATTGGCAGTAACTGCACAGGCAACCATACCCATTAATGCAGAATTAGAAGCATTGGGTAATGAGTTGTTTTTGGGGTCAATTAAAGAGGTTTGATCATACATGTAACGGGCTCGTTCATAGGTAGATAATGCTTTCTCGTAGGATTTGTTTTCCATTTCAGCATTGCCCTGTTCCATCATACGATTAGCAATGGTGATTAATTTAAAAATCACATCGCTACGATCTTCAATAATCGGCTTACCGTTACGCTCATTTTTTTCTACTGTGGCTGCTCTTAAATATGATGCAGCCGCTGTATCAAGAGCACCTTCTTTTTCAAGTACCAAACGTGGGCTTTTATTTACTGCAATTTCATAATAAATATCACCTCTCCTCTTCCAGGTTTTAGATTGCTGAGATGTAGTAGGATGCTTTGTGGCAGGCTCAATTTCTTTTTTTGCATCTAAAAGCGCTTGAATTGCTGCAGCTTCATTGCCGGCATCCCGTTCTCTTTTATAAGTTTCCAGGTATTCCCAGGCAGTGAGCACATTGCTGGATTGGCTAATTACATGTAGAGAAAAAAGTGTGGCGAAACAATAAAGGGCGAACTTTTTCATGTTTAATTGAATTTGAATAGAAGATTTAAAACAAATTACCCGCCAAAAATAAACATTTATTCAGTTTTGACGGGTATTTGCAAAGATTTAACATGTTTGGAATTTTATTTCCAAAATGAATTTACCAAGCGTATTTAATTTATAATTCAACCGGCGGCTCGTTGCCATTTTCACTGTTAGAAGTGTTTTCTACTGATGTATCTTCTTCACTTTCTTCCACAGCTTCTTTGCGAACCCTTGCTACAGCAGCAATTTCATCATCGCCTTTCAAATTAATTAATTTAACGCCTTGGGTTGCCCGGCCCATTACTCTCAAATCACTTACCAAAATTCGAATCAATACTCCTTTTTTAGTGATGATCATCAAATGGTCTCCGTCTGCTACCGGTTTTATTGCAATTAAATTTCCTGTTTTTTCAGTGATATTAATGGTTTTAACTCCTTTGCCTCCTCTTCCGGTAACTCGGTATTCATCTTCACCAGTTTCAGGATCAACGATGAAAGAACGTTTTCCATAGCCTTTTTCTGAAACCACCAACAAGTTGGTATCTTTAATATCTTCTTGCTTTACCACAATCATTCCTACCACTTCATCGTTTTCGCTTTCCAATGTCACACCTTTTACACCCGTAGAAGTACGGCCCATGTCACGCACTTCATCTTCATTGAATCGGATTGCCCTTCCTGATTTTTTTGCAATGATTACATCGCATTTACCATCAGTTAGTTTGGCTTCCAGCAATTCATCATCTTCTCTGACATTAATAGCATTAATACCATTAGCTCTTGGACGAGAATAAGCTTCTAAAACGGTCTTTTTAATAATCCCTTTTTTAGTACACATCAATATAAAATTGTTGTTGATGTAATCTTCGTCCGAAAGATTTTTGACTGCAATGTATGCTTTGACCTTATCTCCCGGTTCAATATTAATAAGGTTTTGAATAGGTCTTCCTTTTGAAGATTTTGTTCCTTCAGGGATTTCGAATACTCTCATCCAGAAACATTTCCCTTTTTCAGTAAAATATAATAAATAGGCATGTGTATCGGCTACAAAAAGATGTTCCAGGAAATCTTCATCGCGAGTAGCAGAGCCCTTAGAGCCCATTCCACCCCGTGATTGTGCTCTGTATTCGCCGAGTGGTGTACGTTTGATGTAGCCCAGGTGGGAAATTGTAATTACCATTGGCTCATCGGCAATCATATCTTCAATACGAAAATCACCTGCAGCATAAACAATTTCAGAGCGACGTTCATCGCCATATTTATCTTTTACTTCTAACAGTTCTTTACGAATAATATCCATTCGCATGTCCTCACTTGCCAAAACATCTTTAAGCCATGCGATCCGTTTCATGATTTCATCATATTCTTCACGGATCTTATCGCGTTCCATACCCGTAAGGCGTTGCAGGCGAAGCTCCAAGATTGCTTTAGCTTGAATCTCACTCAAGTTGAAGTTAGCCACCAGACCTTCTTTGGCTTTTTCAGGATCAGCCGAATTTCGAATTAATGAAATTACTTCATCCAAATGGTCTAATGCTATAAGATATCCTTGTAGGATGTGTGCCCGTTTTTCTGCCTGGTCTAATTCATATTGCGTTCTTCGAACCACCACTTCATGTCGATGGTCCACAAATTCGCGGATTAAATCTTTTAGGTTAAGCAACATAGGCCGGCCTTTTACCAGCGCTATATTATTTACACTAAATGAGGATTGTAAAGCGGTGTATTTGAATAATTGATTTAATACTACATTAGTAACAGCATCACGTTTTAATTCAAAAACCAAGCGAAGTCCGTTACGGTCAGATTCCAAACGGATATCACTAATTCCTTCGATTTTTTTCTCGTTAACCAGTTCTGCAGCTTTTACCTGTACTTCGGCAGGATTTACCAAGTAAGGCACTTCAGTAACAACAATTTGCTCTCTACCATTATCAAGGGTTTCAACTGTCGTTTTGGCACGAATTACAATTCTTCCTCTACCGGTTTCAAAAGCCTGTTTTACTCCTTCATAGCCATAAATAATACCTCCGGTTGGAAAATCAGGAGCTTTGATATACTTCATGAGCTCTGATACCTCAATATTCCCTCGCTTTTCAATGTAAGCCACAATGCCATCCACTACTTCAGACAAATTGTGAGGAGGCATGTTGGTGGCCATACCAACGGCAATGCCACTGGAGCCATTCACCAATAAATTGGGAATTTTTGAAGGCAAAACGGTAGGTTCTTCCAGCGAGTCGTCAAAGTTTAAACGAAAATCAATAGTATTTTTATCAATATCTTCCAATAGTTCTTCTGCGGTTTTTTTCAACCTAGCTTCTGTATAACGCATGGCTGCTGGACTGTCTCCCTCAATTGAACCAAAGTTTCCTTGCCCATCAACCAATGGATACCGCAAACTCCAGTCTTGTGCCATGCGAACCATGGCATCATACACAAAGCTATCGCCATGGAGATGGGACGTTCCTAAAACCTCCCCTACAATTCTTGCTGACTTTTTATAAGGTCGATTAGAGAGTACACCCAAGTCTAGCATACCGTAAAGAACTCGGCGGTGTACAGGTTTTAAACCATCACGTACATCCGGTAAAGCCCTAGATACAATTACCGACATCGAATAATCGATGTAGGCAGTTTTCATTTCCTCTTCAATGTTTATAGGAATAATCTTTTCCATTTCGCCTCCCGGCACCTGATCTTCTGCCATTTCGTCTTTTATTAATTATTGCACAATTTTTGTTATCTTCACATCCAGAGGAAGCGAAATTACATAAATAGCGTGTTCAGACAGATGAAAATCATTAACAAAACAGATTGTTTTTCCAACAAAAAACTGTTGAAAATAAAAGCAGTTGAAATCGTTTGTTAATATTTTCACCGGTATATTTGATTTACTTGAAAATACGTAAACGATTTTGCACCTTGAACGTTATATTATTTAGTAAATTAATTTATGGAAGCAAGATTTTCACCTCGGGTTAAAGATGTGATTACATATAGCCGAGAAGAAGCTTTGAGATTAGGGCATGATTACATTGGTACCGAACATTTGGTATTGGGAATGATTCGTGAGGGCGAAGGTATGGGTATTAAAATTTTAAAAGAGTTAAAAGTTGATATTGAACAATTGCGACGTGACATTGAAACATCAGTAAAACCTTCTGCTAAGAATAGTGTGAATCTAGGTAATATTCCTTTGGTTAAACAGGCAGAAAAGGCGCTGAAGGTTACATATTTAGAGGCTAAATTATTTAATAGTGCCATTATTGGCACAGAACATCTATTGCTGGCTATATTGAAAGACGAATCGAGTGTGGTTACAGCCATTTTAAAGCGATACCATGTAGATTATCAGGTTGTAAAAGAAGAAATTGAATATATGATGACAGAAAATCCACGGGCAGAGTTCCCAAACAATCCATCGGATGATGATCCGGAAGAAGGTGGTGGTCCATTTGGCCCATCCAAAAAGCCAACAGATAGTAAATCTAAAACTCCGGTATTAGATAATTTTGGCCGCGATTTGAGCAAAATGGCTGAAGAAGGAAAATTAGACCCTATTATTGGGCGTGACAAAGAAATAGAGCGGGTTAGTCAAATTTTAAGCCGTCGAAAGAAAAATAATCCCATTTTAATAGGCGAACCAGGAGTAGGAAAATCTGCCATTGCAGAAGGATTAGCACTTCGAATTGCTCAGAAAAAAGTTTCCCGTGTTTTATTTAACAAACGAATCGTTTCGCTCGATTTGGCTTCCTTGGTTGCAGGCACCAAGTATCGCGGGCAGTTTGAAGAGCGAATGAAGGCTCTGATGAATGAATTGGAAAAATCGCCGGATGTAATTTTATTCATTGATGAAATTCATACAATTATTGGAGCTGGTGGTGCATCAGGTTCATTGGATGCTTCTAATATGTTTAAGCCGGCATTGGCACGTGGAGAAATTCAATGTATTGGAGCGACTACTTTAGATGAATACAGGCAATATATTGAAAAAGATGGGGCATTGGATCGCCGCTTCCAAAAAGTGATGGTAGAGCCAACTACAGAAGAAGAAACGATTCAAATTCTTAATAACATTAAGGAAAAATACGAAGATCATCATAACGTAATTTATACTAATGAAGCCATTAAAGCGTGTGTAACACTTACTACGCGTTATGTTACAGACCGTTTCCTTCCGGATAAAGCCATTGACGCATTGGATGAAGCCGGTGCAAGAGTGCATATAACAAACATTAAGGTGCCCAAGGAAATTGAAAATATTGAAAAAGAACTGGAAACGGTAAAAGCTGAGAAGGGACGCGTGGTTCGTAGTCAGGATTATGAAGAGGCAGCCAGATTACGCGACAAAGAACGTCAATTGATTCAAAAACTTGAAGAAGTAAAACGAAAGTGGGAAGAAGAAACCCGCTCTCATCGCGAAATTGTGGATGAAGAAAATGTTGCTGAAGTAGTGGCTATGATGACTGGTATTCCAGTTCAGAAAGTTTCGCAAACGGAAAGTAATAAACTTGCCAAACTGAATGAATTGATTATGGGCAAGGTGATTGGTCAAGATGAAGCAGTCCGAAAGGTAGTAAAGGCGATTCAGCGTAACCGGGCAGGATTAAAAGATCCCAATAAACCTATTGGAACATTCATTTTTCTTGGGCCTACTGGTGTTGGTAAAACACAATTGGCAAAAATTCTTGCTCAAACGATGTTTGACAGTGAAGATGCGTTGATTCGGATTGACATGAGCGAATATATGGAAAAGTTTGCTGTGTCAAGGCTAATTGGCGCACCTCCCGGATATGTTGGATACGAAGAAGGTGGACAGCTTACTGAAAAAGTTCGCAGAAAACCATATAGTGTAGTATTACTGGATGAAATTGAAAAAGCGCACCCGGATGTGTTTAATTTATTGCTTCAGGCTCTGGATGATGGTATTCTTACAGATAGTTTAGGTAGAAAAATTGATTTTAAAAATACCATCATTATAATGACATCTAATATAGGAAGCCGTGAATTAAAAGAGTTTGGAACGGGTGTAGGATTTAAGACAGCTGCAAAGTCCCGGCAGGCTGATGAACATGCTAAAAGTGTGATTCAAAACGCGTTGAAACGGGCTTTTGCACCAGAATTTTTAAATCGAATTGATGATATCATTCTGTTTAATTCATTATCACAAGAAGATATCCATAAAATTATTGATATTGAATTGGCTGGTTTGGTGAAACGTATTGAACAAAACGGATATTTCTTAAAAATTACCGACGAGGCTAAAAACTTTATTGCAGAAAAAGGTTTTGATGCGCAATTTGGAGCAAGACCTTTAAAGCGTGCTATTCAAAAGTATGTTGAAGATCCTTTGGCTGAAGAGATTATTAGTGGAAAACTTTTACCGGGTGATACAATCATGCTTGGTTTACAAGATGGAGAAATAAAAATTAAGATAACCAAGCCTAAAAAGAAGAAAACTGAAAGTGAGCCAGAATCTGGGGAAGCTACTCAAGATTAAAGCTTAATATTGGCTGAAAATCCATAATAATCATTCATTCCTATTGGGCTCAGTTTTAACTGAGCCTTTTTCTTTTTACCAAGAAACATGGGTTTTTTATGCAATACAGGAATGAAATAACCTACAATGCTTCCCCAAAAAGCTCCATGGATCACATCAGTTGGAAAATGAGAACCAGACGTTATGCGTAATACACCTGTCAATGTAGCCAAAGAAAAAGAAACGGTCCAAACCGCCCATTTTCCTTTGCTTTTTGGAAAGATATCGCTATATGTTTTTGAAATAAACATGGCGCACATGAATGCTGTGGAGGTATGCCCTGAAATATGTGACTGAAAATCGCTTGTTCCAGAATTGCCTCCATTATTTGTTAAAAAATCAGACCGGTAAACATAAGGGCGGGGTCGTGAAATGTAATTTTTAAATGAATACGTAATCCCCAAATTCCATAGAAATGTTTCAGCATACATGGCCGCTAAAGTTCCCCATTCTTTCCATTTAAAATTGGAAAAAACACCGGTAGAAATTACACTGGATGCCACAAAAGCAGTTTGAATTACATCACTAGCATGGTCAGAAGTTTCATCACGCTGAAATATTGCAAATCTGTCAAAAGGATTTACATTTTGGGGAGAAAGCATGGCAATTTCACTAGGTGAAAGTTTATTGATTGGTCCTAATACATAGGGTACCACAGCCATTGTTATTCCACCTAACCCAATACCTAGTTCTTTTTTCCAATTAAGTTTGTAAGGGAAGTGCCACTCCTCTTCTACCCTGTTATATTTACTTGTAAAAAAACTACCAAATAAATATTTATTTTCATGCTTTTGGTTATTCCAAGCTTTTTTATGTTGAATATCTGCATAGAAATCTTGCGAAAACAACGCAGGTATCAACAAAACTTTCAACCAAAAAATCAATAAAATGTTTTTCATACGTTCGAAAGTATAAAAAATAAATATGTGCTTTTGAATCGATAAAAAATTCGTAGGTTTGTGTTAAATGATAGTAAACATGAAAAGAATCTTATTTGCGATAGCAATCATTGGAGCTGTAGGTACTTTATCATCTTGCGAAACTGAAGTTTGTGTTAAATGCATTAAGTATGACTACAGTGATACGGTAGATTTTTGTTCCAGCGCAAAAAGTGAACGAAACGATTTTATAGTAGAGTGGATACGTCAAGATTACAATTGCAAGGAAGTAGAATCACAGTAATAGGTTTTATGCAATATATATATTATTAAAAAAGGCTGCACTCGGGCAGCCTTTTTTAATTTAATGCATAAAAATTTTTATGGTTCCCAAAAGTAAAAACCATTGGGAGCTACCCCTACTACCGCTGTATCAATTCTACTGCCAGATGTATTATACCAATACACAACTCCGTTGCTTGTAAAATTTCCGGCATCTGCAACAAAAATATATCCTGAAGTTGGATCAACTCCTAAACCATAAGCGTTTTTAGAAATCAATGGAGTTGTTGGTAACGTAACAGAATTTGTATTCATTTTATAAACTCCACCGTTGAAATGATAATATAATTCATTCCCTGCTGAATTTATACACAAATTATTGGGATTTGCAGAGGTGTTAGGAAATTCGAGTTCAAGTTCGATGGTTTGTGTGGAAGGATTATACCGAATAAGTTTTCCGGGAGTTGCTGTACCAGCCCAAGAAGGTACACCTCCACAAAGTATCCACAGTTTATTATTACTGTCTTTTACAATACTATTAGGCCAATCGCCAACCGTAAATGAATAATCAAGAACATCATATACCAAATCTATAACGTGTACTGTAGAATCATTTGAGTTAACTACAAATAACTGATCATTGTAAATGAGCATTTTTTCTGGAAATTTTCCAACATTGATTTGTTTGACAACACTGTTATTATTAGGATTTATTACAGAAACCTTACCATTGGTAATAAAACTTTGCCATTCTGTCAAATATCCTCTATCTCCTCTAAATACCATATAACGTGGAAGATTACGATCTGAAATAGTTCCAGCTATTTTAAAATTAACGGCATCTACCACTTTTACATATCCACTATTATTCACTACGATGTAAAACTTATTGTTATGAAAATTTATAGATTGAACAACATCACCCAATACCGCATTATCATTGGCAAGAGCATAAATATCATTATAAGGGGTATAGGTGTTTCTAGGAATATATGAAATAGAACCGTTAGATGCGCCAAATGCACCTTCGTTACTCACATAAATTCCTGGGCCATATATACCCTCATCTGGATTTACATCCTTGGTACATGCATTAAAAAATAATGTACTTGTAAACAAAAGTCCTAATAAATACCTGCTTTTTTTCATGGTTTTAGTTTTTGATGTTTAGTTCTTAAATAATTGAAATGAAACTTGTTGAATTCTAAAATGATTGATCCAATAAAATGAATACCGGGCATAGGCCTGTTTTCTATTGACTGATACTGTGTATTGGTGAAATTTCTTATTAAAAATTGTGCAGATAGGTTAAGAACCTGCATTTCAAAATTACGACCCAATGTGATATCGCCTAAGAAATATGGCGGCAATGCCAGTGAATTATCGTTTCGTATATATCGTTCACTGCAAAGCTTAGAAGCCATGAAAATAAAAAAACTTCGATAATTTAGAATTACTGATGTATTAGCAGTATGCAACGGAACGTAAATTAACTGCTTGTTTAACGAGATATTATTCAATTCCTGAGCTGAAGTAAAAGTATATTGTGCAGAAATTTTCCAATGCAACTGTTGATTATGATTACCTGAAATTAAAAACGATGATTCAAAGCCTGCTAACCTTACAAATTTTATATTCACCGGACTCCAGTATCCTTCTGGCTGTGGAAGCCAGGATATCCAGTTATTTACCCACATACAATAACTGTTAACATCAAGTGATATAGAAATATTTCGTTTATTACATGTGTAATTTGCCCCTCCTTCAATGTTCCAGCTAAACTCTGGCAATAAATCAGGATTACCGCCAGGCGACCAATATCTGTCGTTTAATGTAGGAAGGCGATATCCATTATTAAACAATGTTCTAAATGATACCTGATGCTTATTGCGGTTCAATATTTTCCAATTTGTACCAAAAGAACCAGTAATGGGAGGAGAATATCCCGGAGTAAATTGTTGTCTGATAGAATAAAATAGTGATAACCATCGTAGCGCATCCCAAGTTGTCTGTGCCATTAAAGATATTCGGTGTTCTGTTATTGCATCTTGGTATTGTTTGATGATAGGAAGAAATAATTGATAGTGTGCTCCCCATTCGAGTTTGATTTTTTTCCAACCGCCCCATTTTTGTATTACATATGCTTGTGCTTGATGAATGCAGGTTGAATCTTGTACGTTTTGATCAACATAATTTAGTATATCCATAAAATATCCAACTCCCCACTGAGTGAATAAATGAGAAAAACGACCTGATATATGTTTACCAGAGAGGGCAATACGTAAATTTTTATCAAACTGAGAAGCTTGATTTAATGCCATTCCAATGGAAGGCGGTATTTGTCTATATTGATGATTATAGTTAAAATAAAAGCCTATTTCATTATGCTGGTTAGGTTTATAAAATAGATTTTGCGAAGCCATGATTTGATGATATTGAGCTTGTGGCATGGGAAACCAGGGAAAACCTGGCAACGATTTATCTTGATACAAAAAATCATTTTTAGCTTGTTGCCAATTGAAAGCTGAAAAGGATGAAAATTTAGAACTACTGGCTTGAACTGTAGCCGAATTGGCTAAATAGCCATATGAGCCTACATTCTGCTTAGTTGTAATTTTCCAAATTGAATTGTAATCACCTTTTTGATCCATCATCACTGTTGCTCCCATGCTAGCATTACCAAATACGGAAGAAACAGAACCATAAGCGATTTGTAAATTATTTGTATGTGATAAAGGCATTAAGCTCAGGTCAAACATTCCCAAAGAGCCGCTGTTGATATGAAAACCATTCCATAATACATTGGTTTTATCTCCTCCTGTACCTCTGAATGAAACCGAAGAAGTGGAGGCATTACTGTATGAACGAACGTAAGCACCCGTTTGTAGCTCAATGGCAGCTGTGATTGGTAGGGATGAATATATTGCAGATATTACTGAATCAATCTGAATGTATCGTATTCCTGGGTACTTATCAAATCGGGTTTCAGATATAACAAATTCCTTTAATTGAAAAGCTGAAGTATCTTGAGCGTGTGTAGATATTAAAAAATAAATATTGCTTACTAAAAGCAATAATCCAATGGGGATATTTGTATTTATTTTATTCATGTACCATTCGGTTCTTTTTCCCGAGAACCACGTTGAATGTTAATAACAGGCAGGTCTCCTGGCTTGTTCTACAGGTATCGGCCTTCCCATCTGCCCTTTGCAGACAGTGGCACAATATGATACCTGCTTTATTTAGAACTTACAGTTGCGGGTACAGCTCCCGATTTTCACGGGATTCCCTTTTAATTTCATAACCTTGGTTATGAAAACCTGTGCACAAATATAACTAAATAATATTATCTACAATCATATCCACCAAATGCTTCCATTGAATTAATGGCTGCCTCGTATTGATCTTGTGTATCATAGTCTTCTCTGCAAATTTCTGTATCAGGAAGTGAGCTGTGTGTACAAGTTACACAAGGCTTGCATGAAAATAACAAAGCAGATACTGTAATACCTGCAATAAATAAAATTTTATTCATGATTGATTTTTTTTCAAAACTATAAAAATTATTGTGAAGTAAAAAGTTCAACCGCTTGACGTGCCACGTTGGTTCCAATGGCAACCCCCATACCTCCCATTCTAACGGCTACTCCTACTCTATCGTCGATTTTTTTTATGATGGGTTGTTTGCTTTGGCCTTTGCCCATGATACCTGCCCATGAATACTCTATCGTAAATTCTTTTTCAGGTATTAAATGATTTTTTAAAACGGAGATTAAATAATCGGTAATAACTGGCGTAATTTCCATAGTAGAAGTGTATTCATTTTTTAAATCAATATGCCGCCCACCACCTATTAAAATTCTATCTCCTATATTTCTAAAATAGTCATATCCCTTGTAATGATGGAATGTGCCTTCCCAATTAAGATCTCGAATGGGGGAAGTAACAAGTACTTGCCCTCTGGCAGGAATAACTTGCAATTCAGGCAATAATTCAGAAGCAAATCCATTATTACATACCAATACAAAAGACGTTTTTAAATCAAAAGGATTCGCTTCAATTGTTACATGGTTATTATTTACTTCAATGGTTGTTGCTTTAATACCGTTTAAAATCAGTATTCCTGACTTGTTACAAAGTTTTAGCAAATGCTGCATTAGCATTCCCGAGTGTATTTGCCCTTCAAAGGGATTAAAAAAGATCTTAGGATATGCTTTAATTCTCCAGTGCTTAGGTAAATCAATACATTCAAAAACATTGGTATCAAAGCCTGCATATTTCTTTAATGCTTTATTTATATAATCCATTTTCGAAAAGCATTCTTCAAATAATGCTTCATCATTATCAAAAAAAATCTCAAATCCACCGCTTTGAACATAACCAATGCTAGATTTTCCATGTAAATCAAGCAACGCAAGAAGCCCATCATGCCGCTCTTTTACCAGCTTGAAACAAGATTCTTCGTCCGTTTCTTTGAGATCATCTAATATTTCGCTAATGCTACCAAAACAAGCAAATCCGGCATTACGTGTGGTAGCACCGTGAGGTAATACACCTGACTCAAGAACTACCACTCTTTTTTCAGGAAATTTTTGTTTATAAAGATATGCTGAGGTTAAACCGACAATACCCGATCCAATAATGGTTAAATCAATATTTTTTAAAAACGTTTCATATTCCCAAAAGCTTAAATATGAAGCTTGCATAGTCTTGAATCTTATTTTCAAAGATAAGATACAAGCAGATAATTCGTTATGGATTTTTTAATTTATTACTAAATGCTTTTTTAAATTTTTCAAGTTTTGGAGCAATAACATAGGTACAATATCCTTGATTAGGATTAAGATTGTAATAATTCTGATGATAATTTTCGGCTTTATAAAACACACCAGCCGGAGAAATTTCAGTTACGATGGGTGAATTAAATATTTTTTCTTTATTAAGTTTATCTTTAAAATATTCTGCTCTTTGTTTTTGATAATCAGAATGATAAAAAATAACAGATCGATATTGGGTGCCTACATCAGCTCCTTGCCTGTTTAACGTTGTTGGATCGTGGGTTTGCCAAAAAATTTCAAGTAATTCATCATATGAAATTACAGCTGGATCATAAGTCAATTGGCACACTTCTGCATGACCGGTTTTGCCAGTGCATACTTCGCGGTATGATGGGTTTTTTATTGAACCACCCATATACCCGGATTCTACCGAAACAACTCCATTTACTCTTTGAAAAATTGCTTCAACGCACCAAAAACAACCGGCGCCGAATGTAGCTGTATCGAGCCCATTGCTTTCTTTATGAATTATAAAATTTATTGGTTTAGATTGATTATTCATTAAGCTTTTATCTTTTTTGGTATTACAGCTAAAAACCAGAATTATAAATATCAATAATTTCATATAAGTTTAACAACGTGATAAGAAGCTTTGTTTAGCAGGCAGTTTTTAAAATAATTATATCATATATTTACTTCCAAAATTTATCTATGCAAGATACTATTTTTAAACGAATTGCAGATTCTTCGCTATTTAATGGCTTTGTGTTATTTATGATATTGCTGGCGGGTGTAGTGGTAGGTCTTGAAACCTATCCTAGTATTCAAGAGAGCCATTCTGATACACTTCATTTACTTGACCAAATTATTTTATGGACGTTTGTATTCGAAGCTTTTATAAAAATTTTATCATTTGGGAAATCTCCCTGGAAGTATTTTAGTGACGGATGGAATGTTTTTGATTTTACTATTGTAGTAATTTGTTTTTTACCATTAAATGCATCTTATTCTGCTGTATTACGATTAGCCAGAATTCTCCGTGTTTTGCGTTTGGTTTCAGCACTTCCCAAACTTCAATTATTGGTTGGAGCTTTGATAAAAAGTATACCATCCATGATCTATGTGTTTATATTACTCATACTTCATTTCTATATTTTTGCAGTTTTAGGAACATTCCTTTTTCAGATCAATGACCCAGCTCATTTTGGAGACTTGCAAACGTCCATGTTAACGCTGTTTGGTTTGGTTACTCTTGAAGGCTGGGTGGATGTAATGTATATTAATTTTTATGGTTGTGACCAATACGGATATGTTGATTCGCCAATTCCTTGTAACACACCACAAAGTCAACCTATAGCAGCTGCCTTGTACTTTATATCATTTATAATTACTGGTGCTATGATTGTATTAAACCTATTTATTGGTGTAATAATGAACGGTATGGAAGAAGCGAAAGAAGAGGAGGAACTAAAACAACGGGAAGGTTTTTTGAAAGATGGTAAAATTTCGCCTGAAGAAGAATTACTAATAATTCAAAAGAAATTAGAAGAGTTAAACACTGATTTGAAATACTTAGGGATAAAATTAAAAGCAAATGAAGAACTTAGAAAAAAAATTAATTAGTTTTTAAACTATCATTATTTTCTTCTTGGTTACCTTCTTGTTTTGCTTTATTGCGTTTTATAAACTTAAATAGATCTTTCCAATTTTCAAATTCACGACGATAACTGATACCAACCCCCTGTGTATATGCAGCTGAGTTTTTCATTAAGTTATTTTCGTTGGAACGGTTAAATGCTTTGAGCCGCAATCTCCCATCGTTGGTGGCTTTAAATTCTACCGTTACATTTCCAACAATTTGGCTTTGATTTTGACTGGCAGATTGATTCAGTGTCTGCCCTCCTACTCCAATATCACCATCAATAATTAATCGTTGATTAAAAAATTGTGTTGAAAGCGCAACATTAACCTGATCGGCTGTTTGAGCATCACCGGCTTTATACTTTAAATTCAGACTAACATCACGGGTCAGTTTCGATATCCAATTATTTAATTGCCCGGCAAGTAATTCCAAAGAACTTGAACCTAATCCACTACCTAAGCTTCCAGCCAATAAATTGCCTGTGCCGGCTGATCCACCGGTAGATTCAGGGGGTAAAAATTGGTTCATTACAAGCAGCGCAAAAACCTGACGATTCATTTCATTTTCATTGGCCATGGTAGATTTAATTAAATTTTTGGTTGATTCATCTGTATTAGGTAATTCCATATTAAAGCTGATGGTGGGATTAACCAAACGATTGGTTAGAATTAATTCACAACTAATTCGTGTAGCCCTTCGATATAATTCGGCCTGTGTGGGGTCCATAAATACTGAAACAATAGGATACAAAGAGGTGTTGGCAGTATATATTGCAGTTGCATTAATGATGGCCTGGTATGGGTTGCCCGAAAATGTAATGGTGCTTCCGGGTTTTATTGCAAATTGTTTATTAATTAGATTTTGTAATGTGAATAAATAGTTGCCACGAGTAATTTCAAAAACTCCATAAATATCAAACTTTTCTTTAGAGTCAATACTTAAACTGATATTATCGGAGAATCCGGAAGCACTAATTACATCTCCTACAGTTTCATCAAATATAACTCTACATTCAGCATCCGGTGTAATCTTGGCATTCAAATTAAAGGTGAAATTTGTATTTATAGTTTTCTTTTTCTTTAAATTATCTTCTACCTGGCTAGTGTCTGATTTTATAAACATTACAAAATTCTTTTCATCAATTTGGGCTGTATTTCGAATGGGAAGATTTAAAATTGTGTATTTCTCAGTGGTAATATTAGCGCTTAACACTAAATCAGTTAACGGGCCATTCATCGTTGCATTTCCAGTTGCAAAAGCAGTTCCATAAAATTGTTCATTTTGACGGGGGGATGTTTCAAGCACATTGAGATTTTCGAAGTTCATTTGCAAATTCAGGTTTATATCATTAAATAATTTATGTGAAATTACACCATTCACCATGCCTTTATTTCCTCCCATATCTGTTATTTCAAGGTCTTTTAAAATGATTTTCTTGTTATTGATTAAGATGTCTCTGTTTTTTGTATGCCTAATGTAATATGCCACATTGGTGTAGCCTATCCGAAGCATAGCATTTTGTAAGTTTAAATTTGATTCAATAATCGGAGATTTGGTAGTTCCACTTAATGATACATTTCCAAATGCCAATCCCTGAATATCACTAAATACAGGATCTACCATGTTTTTAAAAACACTTAAGTTTAATCCATCAATATCAACATGAATATCCAATTGATCATTTTCTCTAAATGGATAGAATCTGCCATTGGTAATTGATAAATTTTTGACTCCCAACCTTTTTAAATTAGCATTAAGCAGAATTTCTTTGTTTTCTGATTTAAAAATGCTGTTCAGATATAATTCTCCTAAAGGAATTTTATTTAGCTGCAAATCACTAACAGAAAGATCGGAGGTAAAATAAGGGGTTTTAGAAAAAATACTGTATAGTTCGAGTTTCCCGTTTACCCAACCATCTAAATCTACATTTTGTCTTGTTAAAAAGAAATCAGTAAAATCCATAGGAAAATCATTCAATGAAATTCGTATCGGCAAATTAGATTTTGATGAGGTTTCGCCATTCACTACAATCATTGGATATCTGGAGTTTTTGGGTAATACCTCTAAATTCTCAACATATAAATAGGCCGAATCCAAAACAATTTTATTTCTATCAGAGATAGTCCATAATGAATCATTGAAATAAAAGTAAGAATCAAATATTCTAAATTCGAATCGAGGAGCTTTTCCAATATAGGCCTCAGCATTAATGCTGGCTGAGTTTTGCTTTTTCCCTTTATTATAGAACCCTGTCCAAAATTTCAATGTGTCATTATTAGCATTTGCATTTAATATGACGTTATCAATTTTAATACTATCTCCAAAATACAATGCAGAAGCATTGGATGTTAATTCAAGTTTTTTGTTTTTGTTGTTAACCAAAATATTCCAGTTTTGCATTTTGATATTTTTATAGCGAAGCCAGCCAATTGTATTAGAAGTTAACGATACCGTATTGGTAGGTGAATGAAAAATACCGGTTAGTTCATTTCCTGAACTCATTTGCAGTTCTGGGAAAAAAACTTTGAATATGGAATTGGGGTGAATGAAAGAAATATTATATACAAATTGTTGAGGTACCGATTTGATTTTATGGTCAACCGGTAAATTAAAAGATGGGAAAATCTGATTGATTCTGATTTTAATATCGTTCCAAAGAGGAATTAAACGAAATGTTCCATCAACATTAGCCTGAATCAGCGGAGAATCAAAAATTATACTTCGAATAGAATCGTTTTTCAACGTAGCGAAGAGGGTCAGTGAATCAACATTTAAAAAACGGCTTGGAGAGGCTTTATAAAATAATTTATTCACATGAATTGAACCTACTAATTCATCTATATTGCTTCCGGCAAAGTTTGCCAAAATCTCACCTGAAACAATGGAAAGTGAATCTGTTTTAACCAAAAGAAGATTTTTTAGGTTGGCATATTTAACATCTGCGTTGAAATCATATTCAGGTAATTTATTGTTTTGAAGGTTAATTATTCCGGAAAAATCCAATGCTATATTAGGATCTTTAATACCCACTTTACCATTAAATATTTTATTTTTAAAGTATGCAGATGTATTTATATTTGTATATCTATAGCCATTAAAATCAAGGTGATGAATAGTTCCATCAAACAAAGTGCTTAACTTATCCAGCGAAAAATTTTTTCCTTCTACCGTACCGCTAAATGAGATATTGCCCAATGTTTTTTGCATGTTAAATACTTTTCCAGCATTGAAATCCATGAGTTTTATCGAGCCTTTGTACATTACATCTTCCCCCTTAACGTCCATGGTTATATCTGTTTTTGCACTTCCAGCCTGGGTTTCAAGCATTCCATACGCTGTAAAATTGTTGTAAAATCCATCAAACCTTCCTGAGAACTTCATAACACCCAAGCGAACAATTTCAGCAGGAACCTGAATTTTTTTTCCGGTTGAAAACGGTGGAACGGGCAGTTCCCGAAGGTCATAATATTGAGTAACTAGTTTTTTAACATGTAAACTGATCATAGTGTTTTTAAAATCGGGTAATCCCTGCAAGGCTATATCCCCGTCTAACTGTGTTACACTTCCTAAATAAATACTTAAATTTTTTCCTTTTAAATTTGAAATAGGTCCTTTTACATGGCCTTTAATACGTATACTCAAGTCAATTCCTTTTAATTCATCTGTAAAAAATGCTATGTCTTTAAGGTCAATATTCGATAGATTTAAATCAGTAACCAGGGTTACACTGTCAATAAAATTGCCCAAGCTACTCCAGTTTCTATATCGCATGGCATAATACCCTGAAACCTGACTGTGGGGCGTTTTTAATTTAAAGTCTGAAAAAGCCATTTCGGTTGAACATATCAGCACATTAGCTTTAAAATCACTCATTACTAAGCCACTTTGTTCCCAGGCTCTTAGGTTTTTTACTTTAAACAACAGGCTATCGCCACGAATATCAAATTGACTGATATTTCCAGACACTCGCCCTATTTGTATATCATTTGGCAAAAATGCAGCTGGTCTTGCTTGTTGATTCATATTTTTTACTCTAACCCTGCATTCGTTTAAAGACAGGTCTTGCATGGTTATTATAAAATTTTTTACCGGTTTCTTTTTTGGAACGGTTTCTTTAGGTTTGAATTTGTCTATCAAAAAAGTAATATTGGGCTTCCGTTCTTTTTTATAGGTACAAACTTGAATAAATCCTCTATCAAGCATTACGGTTGAAAGTACTATATTACTATTATTAAAATTTAACTCACCAACATCTACATTTAATGCTTGGGCAACAATTAATGTATCATGCATATGGTCTTCTACCATGATATTTTTTAATCGTACGGTACGACTTAAAAAGTTAATTTCCACTCGTTCGATATGGGCATTTATGTCATAGTTGTTTTTTAGCCATTTCATGGCAAAGCGTGCTAGTTGTGTTTGTACCCAGGGAAATTGTAATGCAAGTAATAGGATAAGTATGAGGCCAGTAATACCAAGAAAAAAATATTTTAGGGTTCTAAAAATAAGCTTGCCAATTCTTTGCCTATTGCCTTTTTTTTCAGGCAATGCTCCCCCATTATCGGGTACGTGCTGAGAATTGGTAACTTTGTCCAATGTATCTGAAATTATGCAACAGCAACCTATTTATATTTTAGGAATTGAATCTTCCTGTGATGATACATCAGCAGCTGTACTTTGTAATAACAAAGTACTTGCCAATGTAGTTGCCAGCCAGGAAGTTCATCGCCGGTTTGGAGGTGTAGTTCCCGAGCTTGCATCCCGTTCTCACCAGGCAAACATTATTCCTGTAATACACGAGGCGCTGAATAAGGCAAAGATAACAAAGAAAATGCTCAATGCCATTGCATTTACCAGAGGACCTGGATTGCTTGGTTCATTGCTTGTAGGTACATCGTTTGCAAAAGGACTTTCTGAATCATTACAAGTTCCGTTATTGGATGTACATCATATGCAAGCCCATATTCTAGCTCATTTTATAGAAAATAGCAATGAGTTAAACAATATGCCTTCTACTCCGGCATTCCCCTTTATATGCCTCACGGTATCAGGTGGGCATACACAGCTTGTTAAAGTGAATTCTCCTTATTCATTTGAAATTTTAGGTGAAACATTGGATGATGCTGCCGGTGAAGCCTTTGACAAGGCAGCTAAGATGTTGGGATTGCCTTATCCGGGAGGGCCTATGATAGATAAATTTGCCAAAGCGGGTAACCCAACAGCCTTTGAGTTTCCACATCCTCAAATTCATAACTTGGATTTTAGTTTTAGTGGGTTAAAAACTTCCATTTTATATTTTTTACAAAAACGCCAAAAAGAAAATCCAACATTTGTTAAGGAAAACTTACATGATCTTTGTGCATCTATTCAGTATACTATAGTTCGGGTGTTGATAGATAAGCTTGAAAAAGCATCAAAACTTACTAAAATTCGTGATATTGCTTTGGCAGGTGGGGTATCTGCTAATAGTGGATTAAGACAAGCGGTTGTTTCTGCAGGAAAAAAAAACCAGTGGCATGTATTTATCCCTAAACTTGAATATTGTACTGACAATGCTGCCATGATTGCTATGGCTGGTTATTTTAAATATTTAAAAAGAGATTTTGCTTCGTTTGATGTTGCGGCAAGTGCCAGAATAGATATGGATATTTCTAATTCAGCACAATAAGCTTTTCTTTCCAGATTTTTCCAGTAGTTTCATTTCGGAGCATTAGAATATAAATTCCACCCGGCAAACCCAATAGATTTAAAGTACGAAAATAGGCTCCTGAGATATTTTCCTGATAAATTGATTTACCATTTAAATCATATACTGAGAATTCCAACACATCATTTTGTATATCCGGATTAATTAAAATTGTACTGGTTTCAACAGCAGGATTGGGATATACCTTAAATAACTCTTGGGTAAAATACTGTATTGGTGTACAGAATTTGAATGTAATTGTATCTGTAAACAAATGAAATTTTGCTACATAATCACCATTTTTTTCTCGAAGTATAAACATTCCTTGTCCGTATTGACAACAGATTCCATCCCCAAAACTATCAGTTAGTGTTACCTTATAACAAGCCGGTCTGAAACAAAGATTATATTCATTTATCTGGTTGGGTTGAAAACTAATGGCACTAAATGTTTGATTACCATTTTCGTCAATAATTGAAATGCTGTTTTCCTGAGGATAAGCATCGGTAGTAAATTGCAGAATGAATGGATTACCTACTACTCGTTCAAATGCTCTATTTAATGAATCGTTACCATGATTTTCATCAGGCATCGAATTAACAGCAACGACATTTACAGTAAATAGATAATTGGTAGGTGAAGGTACATGAATTGCAGGGAATTGTATAATTGCTTGTTGTAAAAATACCAAATTCCCTGTCCAGGTATATTCATTGAGTTCTTGGCCAAGCCCATATTGAATGGTTATGGAGGATACTGTATCACTTCCCCAGGATATTATTGAAATTCTAGGTGATAATATGGAATCGCAAATGACAGCATCCGGCTCAATAATTTGATTGATTTTAATATCTCTGTTATAAAATGGTGTTGAGAAATACATGCCAGGCATGCTTATACTATCTGTATTATTTGGGTCAAGCCATTCTTTCAGTCGGGTATTGGGTGTATTGCCGTATTGCCATGAAACATCAAAACGGCCATAATAATCGCTTAAATTATTATTACACGCAGCATACCCTCCGTGTAGTTGTCCAGTAATTTGATGTTGGGCATTAAATAGAGGCGATCCACTACTTCCAGCTTCAGTAGTCCCTACATCCCAATCTATTACTTTCCAATGATTGTTCAGTGAATCTGGCTGATTGACATATCCAGAAGAAACAACGGCATTACTATCTACAGAAAACTTTTTTATATCTCCACTGGGATGATGAATACAGTAAGACATGGGACTAGGAGTGTTGCTCCTACTCCACCCAGCAAAAAAAGGATTGAAATCAGGCAATGGGTTTTGGTCAAGTTTTAATAAAGTGAAATCAGAAAAAGCATTTTCTGACATAATTTCACATCCTTGTAATACCTGATTCGTTGGCCCATCAACAATGCTACAATCAAGACTTTGGTAATTAAACATGAAAATGGCATTAGTAGCTGTATTACAATGCTTGGCTGTTAAAATATAGGGGGTACCATCTTGTGCTGTATTATTTATAAGAGTACCCGTACATTTACGGGTATTATTGGCAGTTAGAAGCATTACAACAGCCTGACGCTCATTTTCCCAACCGGTTGCAATTTCACAATTGATATTTACATTACATGCTCCAGATTGACCAAAACCAGCTTTTTCGCTTAGCAATGGCCGATATCCTGTAACAATTCCAGAAATGATGATTTCAGAACTACCAATATTATTTAACGGTTCAAATACTTCTATAATTATATGATCTACCGGAAGTGGCAAAGTGGCAAAATTTTGATGTTTATTTACATTTCTCCATGTAAAACCACCCAGTTTGTATGAATTTGAGGGATCATAAACCCACATTTGAGTGCCGGGTTGAATGACAAAACGCTGGAAATTTACATTCAATGATGTTGAACCCTTTGAAATAATAGCTAATTGATATAATTTGCCTTTTTCAATTTGCTTTTGTTCAAAATCTTCAAGAGTAATTTCTACTGGCTGTTCTATACCAAATCGATAGGGGCCGCCAAGTTCTTGTTCATCTTGTTTGTATAATTCTTGCCTATTTGGCGGTGGTAAATGTACTTCTTTATATTTGTTAGCTAATTTTAAATTCCAAGACAACGGTAAACTTCCGTCATTTATTTGAGCATACAAATGACGTGAAACAAGTGTAATAAGAATAACAAAAAGATAATATTTCTTCATTCGTTAGCTAATTTAAATATTTAGCATGAACAATAAGTAATCTTCATTCAATAATTTACATCAATACATAGAAAGTTATACTTTTACTCCATGCATTGGTTCAATCTTATCCGTTGGCCTAATTTAATTATTATTTTGATTATGATGCTGATAGGCGGCTGGGTATTACATATTTTGTATTCTTTAAATTTTATACTTCTTGTAGGTTCTGTGATTTGTTCGGCTGCTGCTGGTAATGTATGGAACGATTTGAATGACCTCAAAGCTGATCAAATCAATAAACCCCATCGTATATGGATAGAAAAAAAAATCTCCATACAACATGCATTGCTGTTGTATGGACTACTTAACGGATTGGCCATAATATTTTCTCTTATTTTGTTTTTTCAAGGATTTTCTTCGGCATTGATAATTACGTTAATTGCACAAATCTTACTGTTTATTTATTCTATACTGCTTAAACGATTGGTTGTTATTGGAAATTTTGTAATTTCTCTTTTGGCCTGGATGAGCTTTTTACTTCTCATATTGTATAATAAAAACGCATCTGAAAATAGCAGACAATGGGTAATGCACTTAGGATTATTGGCTTTTTTTACCACTTGGATTCGGGAAGCTATAAAAGATATGCAAGATGTGATAGGTGATAGAGAAGCTAATTATAAAACTTTACCCGTTATATGGCCAGCAGCTCGTGTCAAAGTTTATATCTTATTCGTAATTATGGCATATCTCTGTTATGTGGGTTATTATTTTATAAATAATTTCTGGCTCGTTACCTATGCCAATCGGTTAATACCTTACATAATGATTCTTATTTTACCTGTTTTTTGGATTGTATTTTATCTTTTTCAAGCCCAATTTAACGATCAATTCAGGCAACTTGGAAATTTTATAAAAGTATGGATGATTTTTGGCATGTTAAGTACATTGATATGGAAAGGAATAATTTTTTAATAAACATTTAGAAACTACCCATAAATCAAAAGTTTAATGATTAAACTACCTTATCAAATAATTTTAGGTTCACAATCTCCCAGAAGGCAAGCCCTGCTTTCCGGGTTGGATATTCCTTTTCAAGTGATGGTAAAGGATACGGATGAATCATATCCCGATGATTTACTCCCCTGCGATGTAGCCATTTATCTTTCTCGAAAAAAATCGGATGCTTTCAAACAGGAACTAGCAGAACATCCAGACTGGCTGATTATAACAGCTGATACGTTGGTAAGCATTCAAGGTGTAATCTTAAACAAACCTTCAAATTTTGAAGAGGCATTTCATATGCTATCAATGCTTAGCGGTAGCAAACATACCGTTTATACCGGTGTAAGTATTCGAACTGCAGAAAAACATATTGTTTTTTCAGAAGAAACGCATGTTTATTTTGATACGCTTAGAGCAGATGAAATTCAGTATTACTTGGAAAAATACAAACCTTTCGATAAAGCGGGAAGTTATGGAGTACAGGAATGGATTGGCTATATAGGCATACGTAGAATGGAAGGGTGCTATTACAATGTCATGGGATTGCCTGTAAATAAACTTTATCATGCATTAAAAAACTTTTAATCTATGAGAATAATTGATACGATTCCACACCCAGACATGAGGATTAGTATATTATACATGAATGAAAAATTCATCGTTCGCATTGAAGATGGGCCCTATGAACAACATTACAAATTAACCAAAGATATGGCATCAACCATTGAACAAGTTAAGGAAGTGGTTGACGAATCATTTTTAAAATCGGTAAGGGAAACCTTTGAACAAATGCATCAACAGTTTAAAGAAGCTTATTTTAGAAACAAAAACTAATTATTGATTCTTTCCGGATCATTCATAAACTTACGAACCATCTTCATTAATTCAGGGATTTGTAAATTTAAATAAAGATTTCCATGATATGCCAGGCTTACTTGGCCTGTTTGTTCAGATACAATTATGGCTATTGCATCAGAATGTTCAGTAACACCCACGGCTGCCCTGTGTCTAAGGCCTAGATGGGATGGAAAGTCAGATTTTTCAGTTAGAGGAAGAATACATCTTGCAGCTTTAATCATGTTGTTTTTAACGATAATTGCGCCATCATGCAATGGACTATTTTTAAAAAAAAGATTCGTTAATAATGGAGCACTTAGCTTGGCTTCCATTTGCACACCTGAACGAATATAAAATTTCAATTCAGAATTTTTTAACAGAACAATCAAAGCACCGGTTTTAGTATTAGAAAGCTCATTCAACCCATTCTCTAATTCATCCCAGTCAATGAATTGTTTGCCAAATTGTTGGAAAGATTTTGGTATAAAGCGTCGAATAAATCGGAAACGCCCCTGAAGACCCGTTGAGCCAATAAACAATAAAAAACGTCTGATTTCTTGCTGAAAAACAATAATTAAAGCAATCATACCCACACCAATGAACTGGCCTAAAATCTGGCTTAGTAAACGCATTTGCAATGCATCTACAATTAAATATAAAATGTAAATAGATAAAATTCCAAAGAATATATTGATAGCTGCAGTACCTTTTACCAGCTGATAAACCTGAAATAATAATACTGCTACCAGTAGTATATCGAAAATATCAAGAAGCCCAACAGTAATAAATAGAGTATTCATGAAATAAATTTTATCATAGAGTATCTGAATTATTATTTAATTTTAAAAAGAATTCGCTGATTTTAATTGCTTCTTTAGCTTCTTTTACATCATGTACCCTAAGCAAAGAGGCGCCATGCAATAAAGCAATAACATTAACTGCCGTAGTGCCATTCAAGGCATGGTCTGCATCTGTACCAATAATATGTTGTATCATTCTTTTTCTAGAAACTCCTACCATAATTGGATATCCCAATTTTTCTTTAAACTTATTCAATGCACCTAGTAGTTTGTAGTTATCTTCTAATTGTTTACTAAAACCAAACCCAGGATCAATAATTATCTGCTGTATTCCTGCATTTTTAAGAATATTGATTTTATCTTCAAAATAGTTAAACACTTCTTCAATTACATTTTGATAAGTATGTATTTGATGCATAGATTGCCTATTCCCTTTTACATGCATTAAAACATATGGAATATTCATTTGTGATACTTGTAAAATTAATTTATTATCAAAAGCACCTCCTGATATATCATTGATTATATCTGCCCCTTCATTCCAAGCTGCTTTCGCTATATTGGACCGGTAAGTATCAATAGAAATTGGAATATGCATGAACCTTGGCCGAATAATTTTAAGCATTTCAAGCACTCGATTGAGTTCTTCAGCTTCATCAGGTTCTGTTGAATTGGGCCTCGTACTGGATCCGCCAATATCTATTATGTCTGCCCCCTCCAAAATCATAGCTTCTACTCTTTCTATCACTGCTTTTTCATGGGTTACTCTACTGGCACTATAAAAAGAATCGGGAGTTGAATTTATAATTCCCATTACCCGTGGACTGGAGAAATCAAGGTTGCCATGCGGGGTATGATATGTTGTTTTTATTTTCAATTGATTATTTTTGAACATTTTACTTCATGTATGAAAAGTAAAACCACCTCTCAATATGATGCAGTGATAAAGATATGCAAAGATATCTTTGTTAAAAAGCTTAAAGATTATGGCCCTTCCTGGCGGGTGCTAAGGCCTTCATCACTAACTGATCAGATTTTTATCAAGGCGCAACGCCTCAGAACCATTGAAGAAAAGGGAATTTCTAAAATTGATGAGGGGCAGATTCCAGAATTTATAGGCATTATTAATTATTGTATCATTACCTTAATACAACTCAAACTACCACCCATGGTAAGTATTGATGAGAAAGAAAACATTGATTTCATTAAGCTGTATGATTCTTTTTTCGAGCAAGCCAAACAACTTATGGAAGCTAAAAATCATGATTATGGGGAAGCCTGGCGTGACATGCGGGTTAGCACTTTTATTGATATGCTTTTGATGCGAATACTTCGAATTAAACAAATTGAAGATAATCAAGGAAAAACACTGGTTTCTGAGGGTATTGAATCCAATTATTTTGATATGATTAATTATGCTGTTTTTGCGTTAATACAACTTGGTGTAGCTGAAGAATAAGGTTTGATTTGACAATCTATTCCATGTTGATTGTCGTTATGTTACAGATTGAAAAATGTATTTTTGAGAAATAAAAAACAAAAGAAAATGAGAATCGTATTAGGTATTTCCAGAGTAATTGTAGGTACATTGTTTGTAATTTCTGGATTAATTAAAGCCAATGACCCGCATGGTTTTGCTTACAAATTGGATGAATATTTTACAGTTTTTAGTAATGATTTAGGAACTATAAAAAAAGAAGTTCCGGTAGAAGTGGATGAAACTCTAAAAAATTCTCCATGCTTTGCTAAACTTGATATTAAAAAAGAGTATATCCTGGAACGTATTCCCGATGAAGAATTAGGCTTTTTTAAAAAAATCTTGATTCAATCATTCGGATGGTTTGCAAAAAACTCATTACTGCTTGCAGTTTTAATTTGTTTGATTGAAATAGTCTTGGGGCTTTTTACCGTAATGGGATTTCGTATGAAGCTTGTAGCCTGGATATTATTTTTAATGATCTTGTTTTTTACCTTCCTAACGTTCTATTCTGCATATTATAACAAGGTAACCGATTGTGGTTGTTTTGGTGATGCATTGAAACTCACACCCTGGCAATCGTTTGTAAAAGATGTATTTCTTTTGTTGTTTATATTACCCCTCTTCATTTGGAGAAAAAAAATCAATGGGTATCCTATCAATTCATATGAATACTTCATTACAGCTTCATCCATGGGATTAATGACGGTTCTTTGCCTGGTTCAATTTAAGTGGCAGTTTCCTATATTTTTTCATGCGACATTTTTAGCTGTAAGAATTGGATTATCTACTATTCGGAAACCTGTGATACAAGAAATGGGAAGTTTAATATTAATCACTTTAGCCTCAGCATTTTTTACCCAATATTGTATTGACCATCTTTCAGTTCGTGATTATAGACCATGGCGAATAGGAAACAATACCCGTGAATTGCGGGTTGGCAAACCCGAACTTGCCGAAATTGAAATGATTTATCTCAATAAAAATACTTGCGAAGAAGTGCGTCAATCTACAAAAGATTGGTCATGGCTTGATAGTACATTTGAAGCAAATCATATCTTTTATAAACAAGACAAACGGGTTATTGAACCTGCTATTGAACCTAAAATTAAAGACATAAGCCTCGAAGACCCTGAAACAGGCGAATCAATGGCTGACTCGTTGTTTAATTTCTCGGGATATGCATTTCTATTGGTAGCTCCCGATTTGAAAAAAGCTAGTGATAAAAACATGGACCGAATTAATGCCATTGCTGAATATTCTTTGCAAAACAACATTCTTTTTATAGGTGGCACCTCGTCAGATGCTGAAACAATTGACGAATTCCGTCATAAACACCAAAACATGTTCCGTTTTTACTTTAATGATGAGAAAGCGCTAAAAACCATATTGAGAAGTAATCCGGGACTCGTGTTACTTAAAGATGGAATAGTTGTAGGGAAATGGCATTACAATGATATTCCTACTCTTGATAAAATGCGTTCTGATTATCTTAAATAATTCATGATTCGCTATTATGTCGCAAAATTAGGTTATGGCTTGCTTGTACTTTTGGGGGTAAGCATTCTGTTAAGTTTTATATTTTTTGCATTTCTCAACAAAGATGATAAGGCCATTTACGAAATGATAGGCCAAAATACATCCCAGGCTGAAATTGAACGAATTAAAAAAGAGTTATACCTGCATCATCCTATTTCAGTACAGGTTGTAATTTATTTAAACGATTTGCTGCCTTTGTCCATCCATTCATCAGATACAAGTCAGATGTTATTTTTTAATCCTACAGATTATCAAGGATTTAAATTGATAAGTGTTTACCAATCATATGGTATATATCTAAAAACTCCTTATTTAAGAAGAAGTTATCAGAATCGGATAAAAGTAGAAAAACTGTTGATACAAACTCTTCCTAATACAGCCGTACTAGCGCTTGCTTCTATGCTGATTGCATCCTTGGGAGGTATTATTTTGGGAATTATAGCATCGTTAAATTATGGTAAGTGGATTGATAGGTTACTATTGTTTATTTCTACATTGGGCATGTCATTTCCATCGTTTTTTGTTGCAATTATTGTGAGCTGGCTATTTGGATTTGTATGGCATGAAATTACTGGACTATCTCCTTGGGGAAATTTGTATGAAATTGATGATTACACCGGAGAAAAAAAACTGGCAATAAATAATTTAATACTTCCTGCCTTTACCTTGGGAATAAGGCCATTGTCTGTTATTATGCAATTAAGCCGAAACAATCTGTATGAGGTACTGCAAAGTGATTATATTCGAACATCACGGGCGAAAGGACTATCGGCAAAAAATATTATTATAAAACATGCCTTAAAAAACACTTTAAATCCTGTATTAACTGCTGTTTCCGGATGGCTTGGCAGTTTGCTTGCCGGTGCTGTATTTGTTGAATATGTGTTTGGATGGAAGGGAATTGGCCGAGAATTGGTCAATGCTTTACAAAAATTAGATTATCCAGTAGTAATGGGTTGTATTTTAACAATTGCAAGCATGTTTGTTTTAATAAACATACTCGTAGATTTTATGTATGGACTATTGGATCCACGAATACGAAAATAGAAAAGGGGCCGACGCCTTGCGCCTTGCCCCCTCCCCTTGCAGCGTTATTTTAAGCCTTTACTCTTTTTTTATTCCCTGCATGTTTTTCTTGTAATGTTTCAATTCAGGTTTAGGTTCAATTATATCATGCTTTTTGCCATTCCCTTTCCCACTAAATGCATGACCATTAGAACGAATTTCTGCATGCATGCGTTTATCTATAGATTTTGTAGTAGGTTTATTTTTATCTGTTGAGATTTCTGGTTGTGGGGTGCCTATTTGAACTGGTTTAACGCTAGTAGTACTTACCTTACCTCCAACAACAACTTTTTCTGATTCCTTAATGGTTTTTTCTGTTTGCGCCATCAGGCTGGCAGCGAAAAAAAACATTACAATAGAAAAAAAGACCTTCGTTTTCATATGCTGAATTTTTCTAATTAATATTTCAAGATGCATGCCAAAAACCCAAAATTTGACTGCTTAACAACATATTAACGAAAATAAAGCTATGTCTATTTTTCCAGCATTGATTTTACTATAGGAATAATATTGGATGCTTCATGAAAACCAGTTTGGCGATATACCATTTCACCATTTTTATCAAATAACATTACAACCGGGAATCCTTCAATGTTGTATTTAGCAGATTGAATGCGACCTTCTTTTGTATCAACATTAAGCTTTATATTTATAAAATGAGTATTCAATAATTCAGCTAATTCTTTATTACCAAATGTTATTTTACGCATTTTTTTGCATGGCGGACACCAATTAGCATAAAAATGGAGCATAATAGGTTTATTTAGCTTACGTGCTTTGTCAATAGCTGTTTGATAGTCGGTTGTTTCAAAAACAACTTCTGATTTTATTTTATCTGCATCCGGCAGGTTGCAAGAAATAAAGAATAAGAATACAACAAAAAAGAATATAAATTTTCTCATCACAAGCATTTAAAATAATCAAAAGGCTCCTTACAATCATCACATACATACAATGCTTTGCAAGCCGTTGAACCAAACTGGCTAAGCATTCGTGTATTAGAAGATTTGCATCGAGGGCAGATAATAGTTTCAGAAATTCCCATGAGTACTTTTTTATTTGCCGTAGGTTTTACAGGTGGAGCAATTCCATATTCAAATAATTTCTTTTTACCGGCTTCGCTCATCCAATCAGTAGTCCAAGAAGGTTTTAAAATTGTTTCAATTTTAAAATTATCTAAACCATGTTTTTTTAACGTAACACTGATATCCTCTTCCATCGTTTTCATGGCAGGGCATCCAGAATAGGTAGGGGTAATGGTAATAACCCACGTTCCGTTTACTTCTTGTATATTTCGTAAAACACCAAGATCCTCCAGTGTTAAAACCGGAATTTCAGGATCAGTAACCTCTGCTAACCATTCGCGTATTTGTTCTGCTGTAACCATGTTATGATTCATTACCATACAGCATCCGGGTATGCACGAGGTAGGAATTGCATTTCTGCTAGAATATATCCCAAATATTCAGTATGCCGGCCTTGTTTTCCGCCTTTTTGAAACCAATTGCTTTCAGGAATTTTCAAAGTAGCTTCATCTATTACTTCACGAACGTGATCATTCCAGGCTTCTTTAATCTGTTGTAAATCTGCACCAATGGATTCTTCTAACAACAATTGATCTACCTCATCAGCCTCAAACATTTCTCCTGTAAACATCCAAAGGTTATCTAAGGCATCCTGCATTTTTTGGTGACTAACTTCAGTTCCATCGCCAAGGCGGATGACCCATTCGGATGAGTATTTTACATGATAATTTATTTCCTTTAATGATTTTTCAGCAATGGCAGCAATGCCTTCGTGCTTACTATGCTGGAGTATCTGATGAAGATAAAAGTTAAAAGTGTCAAAAAGGAAGCCACGCATGAGGGTATCTCCCCAGTTGCCATTGGGTTGTTCGGTGATGAGTAGGTTTCTAAATTGATGAGCATCTCTTTTATATGCAAAATCATCTTCGGTTCTACCCTTTCCTTCAATTTCACCGGCTAAAGTAAGCCAATTGCGGGCTTGGCCAATGTGATCTAAGGCAATATTGATTAATGCTATATCTTGTTCTAATATAGGACCATGACCACACCATTCACTCATGCGGTGACCAATTATCAGAGAATTATCTCCTAGGCGAAGGCAATATTCAAGCAGTGCTTCCTGTATATTCATGTTTGTAATTTTATAATACTCTTTACATATGCCCTACTTCTTTAGGGATTTCATAAAATGTGGGATGCCTGTAAATTTTATTTTTTGCAGGCTCATACAATGCATCTGCTTCATCGGGATCAGAAGCTACAATTTGTGAAGAAAGTACTACCCAAATACTAACTCCTTCATTTCTCCTGCAATAAACATCTCTGGCATTTTCGATAGCCATTTCTGCGTCGGCAGCATGTAAACTTCCTACATGCTTATGATTTAATCCGTTTTTACTACGGATAAAAATTTCCCAAAGCGGCCATTCTTTTTTGTTCATAGTATTATGATTTAAGCTGCATTTTTCTTGGCTTGTTTTTTTTCTGCATAAGCTATTGCGGCTTCACGAACCCAGGCACCTTCTTCATGTGCTTTGATGCGATCTCTCATCCGCTGTCGGTTACACGGACCATTACCATTTATTACCTGATAAAACTCTTCCCAATTTATCGGCCCATAATCATAATGTTGACGTTCTTCATTCCATTTTAAATCCGGGTCTGGAATGGTAAGCCCAATAAATTCAGCTTGTTTTACAGTTTTATCAATAAATTCTTGACGTAATTCGTCGTTGGTTTGACGTTTTATTTTCCATTTAAGGCTTTGTGCTGTATGAATGGATTTATCATCTGGCGGGCCAAACATCATAAGAGATGGCCACCACCAGCGGTTTAAAGCATCCTGTGCCATTTGTCTCTGTTCAGGTGTACCTTGGGCCATCTTCATCATAATTTCGTAACCTTGCCGCTGATGAAAACTTTCTTCTTTACAAATTCTTACCATGGCACGGGCATATGGACCATATGATGTTCGGCAAAGCATAACTTGATTAGCAATAGCAGCTCCATCTACTAGCCAACCTATAGCTCCTATATCAGCCCAGGTAAGCGTAGGATAATTGAAAATGCTGGAATATTTGGCTTTACCGGTGTGTAACTCTTCAATCAATTCTTCCCTGTCAACTCCTAATGTTTCAGCGGCGCTGTATAGATACAACCCATGACCTGCCTCATCCTGAACCTTAGCTAACAATATTACCTTGCTGCGAAGGCTTGGGGCACGCGTAATCCAATTACCCTCTGGAAGCATTCCCACTACTTCAGAGTGTGCATGTTGAGATATTTGACGAATCAATGTTTTTCTATATGCATCAGGCATCCAGTCTTTGGGCTCAATTTTAATTTCAGCATCAATTTTAGCCTGAAATTCTTTTTCTAATTGTTCGTTTGATAACATAGAACTGATTTATTAGTACAATTTTACTAAATTTTTAAGTGATATGAACTGATATATTGTAACCATTGAATGTGTAAAAATGTTTCAGAAATACCTTTTCCGCATATTATATCACAAGGCATCAGGTAAATAAGTTAAAATTCTTACAGATGCATCTTTAGGGAAGTAAGAAGTTTCTTACCTCTAAAAAAACGCTGGGTATGAAATATTCATATATACCAAATGATATTAATGATTCTAAATTAATATGAAATAGAATTCTTAAAAGAAGATTGCTACGTTTTTCACCTTTATTTTAAACGCCAAAGGCTTGTTATTTATCAATGAATCCTTCATATTATTCATTTGAGGCAGGTGTTAATATTCTTTTTCCAAAAATACAATACAAGCAGCGTTTTTGATCACAATATCTGTTTTTTAAAACTATTAATGCTTGTGAATCAGCAGCTGTTTTTATATTTATTCCAAGTTTTTCAAAGTTTTTTATTGTTCTATTCGCTTCGGCTGGAATATTATTAAGTAATTCAATAGCTATTTCAGACATAGATTCTAATCCTCGTTCTTTACCATATAAAAACATAAAGGGTGCAACAACATTTAGTATGAGTAATCGAGCCGAGCTTTTACCCATACGATTACCTTTGGCCGACAGCTCACCATCTGGCATATATCGATATTTCCAATATTCGCTCACTTCGGGATATAACCATTGCGAGGCTTCTTCTTCCCGTTTTATTTCAATCATACGAGAAAATAAGCTGCTTGAATGATGAATTAAGGCTGCAAATTGTACTATTCTTATTGTGGGGAAATTAGCTGGCCGCATACGCCCAAACTTCCAAATATGGGCAGGGAGAGATGTTAGTTTATATTTATTTTTTAAAAATAGGTATTCCCGTTTTAAACGTTGCATGTATTCATCTTGATATGATTTATCCAAAAAACCCGCTTGTCCCAGCAATAAAGCTTCTAATTGCAATAAATTATTTTTATGTCGTACCAATACCTGCAACGGCGTAATGGCAGATAGTTGATAAAATGGTTCAGAATTTACTTTAAAGCCAAATCCACGAGCCATAAAACGATAAAAAGCTTCTTCCCAGTTCCAGCTGTTTTGTTGAAGCAATTCTCGAATACTTTGTGTTTTTTCCTCTAAACGTTCAATTAATAATTTTTGAAAAAAGATACCAGTTCCTTCTTCCTGAATTGCAATTTCTTTTAATTGTTTTTCACAGGGAATCCATGTTCGTGCTTTCATCATGGCGTTAAAACGGTGCAGCATTATGTAATTTATCCGGCTTTTCAATTCAAGTGTTGGTATTAAGTCACCGTTTTTCTTATAAACATCTCGATCATGATCGAATACTACATGCAGAATTACATTGTTATATGCTGCATCCTGTTGATGGTTGTGTAGCTCCCATTCAGAAGATTTCCAATGTATTTCTACATTCCCTGCCCATAGCTGATTGGCAATTTTAATACGTGAATTAAAAAAATCAGGTCCAGCATTGTTATTCATCATGCCTGGCTTTATAATTTGCAATTTTTCCCCCCTTGAGGTTTGTAAAGCTGTAGTATCAAAGTATTGAAATTGCCAAATAAAATGAAGCAATTCTTCCGGATGGTTTCTCATAAATTTCTTTGAAATTCTAATTTAATAAATTTCAAGGTTTATTATTGTAATAACTTTAAACAACTTTGTAGTAGTAAGTATGAATAATCTTTCTTATCTCCTATTTTTCTTCCTGGCCTTAATAAGTGAAATTATTGGTACTATTGGTGGATTTGGTTCATCTGTTTTTTTTGTTCCAATGGCTGAATGGTTCTTTGATTTTAAAACCGTATTATGTATTACCGGTTTAATGCATGTATTTAGTAATTCATCCAAACTAATATTATTCAGAAGGCACATTGAATGGAAGCTATTTTTAAAAATTGGATTGCCAAGCATTGTACTCGTTATTATCGGAGCCTGGCTGAGTCAATACATTCAAATTGAACATGCTGATTTATATTTAGGAATATTTCTAATAGTATTAAGTGTGGTACTATTAATATTACCCAAGATTAAAATCGCCCCAACTTTGATTAACTCAATTACTGGTGGTAGTATAGCCGGTTTTACAGCGGGTTTAATGGGTACAGGTGGAGCCATTCGTGGTATTGTACTTTCAGCGTTCAAACTAGAAAAAAATGTATTTATTGCAACTTCAGCTGCTATTGATATGGGAGTTGATATAAGTCGCACAATCATCTATTTATGGATTTACTATTTGAATTTTAAACTTATTTGGATAATTCCTGTATTGTTAATCATTTCATTTATTGGGTCGTGGATAGGTAAATTAATTCTTCATCACATACCTCAAAAAATTTTTCAATTGATTGTGCTTATTTTAATATTAATTATTGGAATAGCTTCATTATTACGCCACTATATAGATTTATAAACAAAAAAAGCCGGCTGAAATTCAACCGGCTTTACATAAAAAATATTAATAATTTAAGCCAACACTGCTTTTACTTTTTCGGCAGCCTCCTGTAATTCAATAGCTGAATGAACTTGTAAGCCGGATTCGTCAATGAGTTTCTTGGCAATCTCAGCATTGGTGCCTTGCAATCGAACAATTATAGGAACATGAATATTCCCGATATTTTTATACGCATCAACAATACCCTGAGCTACGCGGTCACATCGAACAATACCTCCAAAAATGTTTACCAGTATAGCTTTAACATTCTCATCTTTCAAAATGATACGGAAAGCCTCTTCAACCCTTTTGGAATCTGCAGTACCTCCTACATCCAGGAAGTTGGCTGGTTCGCCGCCACTCAACTTAATCATATCCATGGTAGCCATGGCCAATCCAGCACCATTTACCATGCATCCTACATTTCCATCGAGCTTAACGTAATTTAAATTGTATTTACCTGCTTCAACCTCGGTTGGGTCTTCTTCACGAATATCACGGTATGCATAAAGGTCGGGATGACGATACAAAGCGTTTTCATCCAAGTTAACTTTTGCATCAACAGCTATTATCTTATTGTCTGATGTTTTTAAAACCGGATTGATTTCAAACATGGATGAATCCGTATCCTCGTATGCTTTATATAGGTTTGTAACAAAGGCTACCATTTCTTTGTAAGCTTCTCCGCTTAAGCCCAGGTTAAAGGCAATTTTGCGGGCTTGAAAAGGCATCAATCCTACTTTAGGATCTATTTCTTCTTTAAAAATTAAATGAGGTGTTTTTTCAGCTACCTCTTCGATATCCATTCCACCTTCGGTAGAATACATAATAATATTGCGTCCCGTGGATCGGTTTAATAAAACACTCATGTAAAACTCTTTGGGTTCACTGGGGCCAGGGTAAAACACATCTTGAGAAACCAATACCATATGAACTTTTTTCCCTTCGGCACCAGTTTGTTTGGTTACCAAGTTCATTCCAATAATTTTACTAGCCAAATCACGAACTTCATCCAGGTTTTTAGCCAATTTTATACCGCCTCCTTTTCCGCGCCCTCCGGCATGTACCTGAGCTTTAATAACCCACCAGGATGTACCGGTTTGTTCGCTTAATTTTTTGGCAGCTTCTACCGCTTCATCGGGGGTATGTGCCAAGATGCCTTCCTGGATTTTAACTCCGTATTTTTTCAATACTTCCTTTGCCTGATATTCGTGAATGTTCATAGAAATTATGATGTTTCTGTTTTATGGTGGCAAAAATAGTGGATTCTACCAAAGGTACAAACCCTATACTTGTAAGTTATTAAAAACTTATCATGCATATTTAACTATAAAGAACTGGTTTAAACCCTTTATTTTTACACCCAAAATAACGGTATGCAATTAAACGAACTGGAATATTTTATCCCAGTAACAAACAATGACCAGCTATACCTTAAAAGATTTCAGCCTTTGCAGCACAAAGGAGTTATTTTTATGGTTCATGGGTCTGTTGAAAACGGAAGAGTGTTTTATTCAGCCACTGGCAAAGGAATTGCACCATATTTAGCAATGCATGGTTTTGATGTATTTGTGGTTGATTTACGGGGTAAGGGCAAATCAAAACCATCAGTAAATAAAAATTCTCATTATGGGCAATACGAAGCCATAACTGAAGATATTCCAACATGTATTGATTTTATAAAAAATACTACTGGTAAAACATCGATTCATCTATTAGCGCATTCGTGGGGTGGAGTGCTTTGCCTATGTTGGTTTGCTCGTTACCACAGTAGGGCACATATTCAAAGCATGGTATTTTTTGGAACTAAACGTAAAATATACATTAAATCATGGGAAAAGCGTTGGAAAGTAGACTTTTTTTGGAATGTTGTGGGGACTGCTGTATCTGGAATAAAAGGCTATCTTCCTGCAAAATCACTCCGATTTGGTTCAGACAATGAGCCAAAGCAATTTTATAAAGAAACCAATCATTGGGTATACAGTGATGATTGGGTAGATCAACGAGATGGACTTAATTATAAACAAGCATTAAAAAACCTTAATGTGCCACCTATTTTGTCACTTACTGGTGTTAAGGATACTGTATTGGGAAATCCGTATGATGTTCAATTATTATTGCAAGAGGCCAATGCGCACGACCATCGATATGTTGAAGTTGGAAAAAAATACGGATTCAAAAATGATTATGGGCATATAGATATTCTTACACATCCGGATGCTCCCTCTGACCATTTTCCTTTGGTGTTAGATTGGCTAGTTTCTCATAATTAATTTATTTTATTTCTAATGGGCTTTCAAGTCTTTTAAATGCTCTTTTGAGTATAAGTGGTGTAGTTAGTGTAGTTAATACACCCATAATCACCAAAATTGAGAATACTTCTGTATTTATTAGCCCATTTTTATAAGCTATATTCGCAATAACAAGCTCCATAATTCCTCTAGCATTAAGGCCAATACCAATAGTAAATGACATTCTGGAGTTTAATCCGGCTAAAATGCCACCCAAATACCCTCCTAAAATTTTAGATCCATACGATACTAAGATGACCGAAATTAGTAAACCAATATTTTCAATAGAGGAAACATTAAATTCAAGTCCGATACCGGCAAAAAATATCGGTGCTAAGAACCCCATAGAGATGTTGCTGGTAGTTTTTTCAATAGTTTTTAAATTTTGAGCACCAATCAAGCTTTCGCTTATAAGCATGGAAGCAAAAAAAGTACCTACAATAAAATGCAAGCCCAAGGTTTCTGTAAATGTGGAAAACGATAAAACAAATGCAAAAAACAATGCAAATAAGGGTTCTTTGCCTTTTAAAAATTGAATTAGTTTGTTGAGAGATTGTTCTAAATAATTGCCTTTTTTTAAAAGTCTTTTTATGAAAAGGTAAGCAACGCCAAGTAATACAACAAAAATCAATAATTTCACCAAGGATATTGAACCGGCGTGTAGAATTGCTTCGGTTGACATATCCGTGTCTTTTATGTTTAATAATACTCCTAATATTGTTAATGCCAATACATCATCAAAGATTGCAACTGAAATAATTTTTTTTCCTACTGAAGAATTAATTTTCCCTAAGTCCATTAAAATTCTAATACTAACTGGTAAGGCAGTAATAGCAACACAAAGGCCAATAAAAACGGTAGTCATTATGTGCTGATTAAAAGCAACTCCTACAAGTATGCCGCTGCTTATGGGAAGAAAAAAAGCCAAGATGGAAACAACGATGTTTCTTCCACGGAGTGATTTTAAAATATCGTCTATATTAATTTCTAATCCAGCCAAAATAACCAAAAGAAAAATCCCTAATTCTGATATTACTTTAATTTCCTCAGTACGATGAATTAAGTTTAGCAAGCTAGGTCCAAGAATCATTCCGGCGATAATTTCCCCAATCATCGAGGGCTGCTTAAAACGCTCAAAAACTTCCCCAAAAATTCTAGCGGTAACTAGAAGAATTAATAAATTAGTAAAAAATGGCAATTCTAAGTGTGGTGAATCCATATACCCTACGATTTACTTAATGTTAAAAATGCCATGCAATAAATTTAAACATTAATCAATAACTAATCATCATTTCGCCTAAATCTCCCAAAATAAGGAAATTAGAAGATGCCTTAAAAATAGCTGAAAAATCCTCATTAACAATACGGTTTGTATTACCAGATTCGGTTCGTGAAATTTCGAGAATGCCTTTCACCTGAATTATTACATCTCCCTTATTATCTTTTGATTTGATAAACCATCGGCCGGTTAATAACCTATTTTCAAGAATAATTCGAATTTCTTTCCCATAGATTTCTTTAATAAGTTCTGATTTTAGTTCAATGGTTTGATTGGCTCTCAAAATTAAATCGTATGATGATGTTCGAGCACCTTGCAATTGGCTTATAGGTAAATCTTTATAATTTTTATTTGAAACAGTATCTGATTTTAGAATTACTATCCTTTCTTTAAAATATAAGCGGTTATTAATTGCAGGTTGTAATGATGTTTTACTTAACATATCCTTTAATTGTTGAATATGAACACGCAGCGAGTCTGAATACGGCTGATAATACTTAGCTCCATCATAAAAAAATAATTCAGCCAGGCCCATTGGTTGAGTAGAAACCATGCGTAACGTAAACATTTTTCCTACCATGGGTAGAGGAAGTTGATAGTCGTTCCACCCGGGTTTTAATGTCCATTGAGCTTCTGGCCTACCGGTAAGAGAAAGAATACATTTTTGGATGCCCTTGATTTTATTATTCTTTTCAATGCCATTAAAAAGTTTTACCCGTGTAACTGGGGTAAATTCATTAAATGCAATATTTATACGATGTTCCTTCAGGTAAATATTACTCCACCCCGTGGTTAAATCACCATCAGCAATTACAGAAGGTTGTATATGATCCCAAGTATTAATTTTTGCCATACGATATGGTATGGGCTGAACCGAAATTTTCTTTCCCTGGTAATTAAAAAATTCTATTTCGCTAATTGCAAATGATTTACTGTTATAATAACTACTCAATTGGCGATAAGCAATGCGTTCTAATTTCGTTGTATCCTGAATAGTAGGTATATCAACCAAGTTTAAACCGTCAGCATCTACAGCACGAATGGTAAGTTTTTTTAATATGCCCTTATAGGTTATTGTTGTTTTAGTCGGAAAAAGCCCTTGCAAAGTATCGTTAATCCAAACTTCAATTTGATTTACCCGAGCTACTAAAAATGTATCAGATACATGAATAACTATTTTAGAAATTGGCAAGGATTGGAATTGAAAGGTAAGCCATTCACCTGCATGCAATCCGGGTTCTGATTGCCATGAGGTGGAAAGGTTACCATCGAACATTTGTTGTAATCCAAAGTCTGAAATTGGTTCGCGCTGCGATGAAACATGTTGCAGTAGAGGATAAACAGAAGAATCTGGGCCATTAATGATGTATTGATGATAAGCAAGAGTGTCTAATTCAGGTGTTTGATCTACTTGACGGGAGGGCGATCCGCATCCTGTTGCAATAACACAGGCTGTTAATAAATATACCCAATAATTTTTAACAAAGCTCAATAAAAAAAATATTTTAGAGATTAAAATAAAAGCAAAAATGAGAACTATCATTGGATTCTGGGTTATTTTGGGTGTAAATTTTTTTCATTGCAAGCAACCTGAACGAATTTCAATTCATGAAAATTCTTCGATTCCTCACATTTCAGAGTTTACAACTCATGCGGACTCTATTGAGTTTTCTAAAGAATATTTACTTGGAAAATTTAATCCTGACACCCACCCTGACTTTGTAAAGATTAACTCTATCCATACTACAAAAACAGATGTTTATCTGCGTAAAGATGCTTATGAAGCCTTTGTAAAAATGCATGATGCAGCTCAAAAAGATGGGATAAAACTTAAGATTATCTCATCTACTCGAAATTTTTCAAGCCAAAAAACCATTTGGGAAGCAAAATGGAATGGAGAGCGATTGGTTGAAGGTAAAAATTTAGCTATCGAAATTAAAGATAGTATCGAAAGGGCCAGAATTATCCTACGATACAGTTCAATGCCTGGAACATCACGTCATCATTGGGGAACAGATATAGATATCAACGATCTGAACGATTCGTATTTTTTAAGTGGTAACGGAAAAAAAGAATATGAATGGCTAACAGCTCATGCACATCAATTTGGATATTACCAACCGTATACTCCTAAGGGGGCAAATCGTCCTAATGGATACGAAGAAGAAAAATGGCACTGGACCTATTTACCAATTTCAAAAATTTTAGTAAAACAATACAATGAAAAAATAAGTCTTGCGGATATTTCCGGATTTAAAGGTGCTGGAACAGCTTCAACCATTGATGTAATAAAGAATTATGTATTGGGAATTAACCGTACCTGTTTGCCTTAATTTTTTTAAAATAAAGACTTTTGATTGTCGTCTGCTTCAAAATCAACCTCACGAATAATTTCTTCTCCACCTTCTTTTCCACCTTCTTCTTCATTTTCGGTCAATAATGCAGGCTCAGGCAACGGATCCATCCAGCTAAGCATTTTCACGTCGCGATAATTTAATTTTTTTCCTTTTGATTTTTCATTGATAATACCAGCATATTCATGGATATTTATCACATCTTTTTCCAGGCTTTGATTACGTTTCGCCGTAACCATCAGCATCGGATAGCTGTCGGTACTAACAAGATGAACTTTAGAATCTATGTGATCAGTAATAAACAAGGTGTTTTTGTCAAAGGTTTCCGGATGAAAACGCTTTACCACGTATTCTTTCTTTTCTCCATCAAAATAAATAGCTGTAACTACTTTTTTCTTGTTAAATTTTTCAATTGTCATTACATCACTGTCAAAATGTAATGAAATATCTGGCTTTACTAAACGGTACATACCGGTTTGCGTGATAATTAACAAGCGGTCATTTCCATTAAATTCTCCAAGAAATTTCCCTTTTTCATCGGTATTCAAACGTCTTACATTTTCATCAAACCAATACTTCACACCTCCCAAGGTTGATTCCCCTTTCATTTTACTAACAATTTTTCGAATGGGGAATTTACTCAATACATTTCCTTGAGAATTACGCCCCTTAATTGCCAAATCGGCCAGGTCAAAATCAAATACTTGTTTTTTTAGTTTGGGGCGTGGTTTTAAATACACCGTAAGTATTTCTGACTCTCCGTTTGGATTTACACTAAAATACAATACTTTCGAACCTTTTGTTCCCTTAGTTAGGTCGTATTCCTTATCACGAATGATGGATGTAACGGCAAAACGCTTAACGTAGGTTGCTCCCAGCGGCCCATCTCGATAAACCATGTGGTATATGGTGCGTTCATCATCTTTTTTCCAAACAGCTATATGTAGAATTCCTTTCCCTACATACGATTTTTCGCTTACTTTACTTACCACCATGGTGCCGTCATCCCTGAAAACTATAATATCATCGATATCGGCACAATCGCTTACATATTCAGCATTTTTCAGGCCATATCCCGCAAAACCATTTTCATAATCTACATATAGCTTTTCATTGCGAATTACAACCTGGGTTGCTTCAATTGATTCAAAAGAACGGATTTCAGTTTTTCTTTCCCGGCCTTTTCCGTATTTCTTCTTTAGGTCCTTAAAATAATCAATGGTAAAAGCAACGATATTATCTAGGTTATCCTGTACTTTTTTAAGCTCTTCATTGAGGCTTCTAAGTTGTTCATCTGCTTTAAAACTGTCGAATTTTGAAATTCGTTTAATTCGAATTTCAGTTAATTTTTCAATATCCTCAAGTGTTATTTCTCTATAGAATTTCTTTTTGTAAGGTGCTAATCCGGCATCAATGGTTTGGATAATTTCTTCCCAGGTTTCACATTCTTCTATATCGCGATATATGCGCTTTTCAATAAAAATCTTTTCTAAAGATGTATATAGAATAGATTCTTGCAATTCAGACTTGCGGATTTCAAGCTCTTTCGTAAGTAATTCTTTGGTATTTTCAGTACTAATACGCAGTATTTCATCCACCGGCATAAATACCGGTTTTTGATTAACAATTACACAGGCATTGGGAGAAATACTCACTTCGCAATCGGTAAATGCATATAAGGCATCGAGGGTTTGGTCAGGTGAAATACCCGGCGGAAGATGAACTAAAATTTCAACATTTTCGGCTGTATTATCTTCAATTTTTTTGATTTTTATTTTGCCTTTGTCAGATGCGGCAATGATTGAATCAATTAAGGTAGTAGTTGTTGTGCCATATGGTATTTCAGTGATACACAATGTTTTTGAATCAAGAATAGAAATACGGGCTCGAACCCTGATTTTTCCTCCCCGAGTCCCACTGTTGTACTTAGAAACATCTACCATTCCGGCAGTAGGAAAATCTGGAAAAATTTGAACTTTTTTGCCCTTCAGAATATCAATGGATGCATCAATCAACTCATTGAAATTGTGGGGCATTATTTTACATGCCAATCCCACAGCTATTCCTTCTACACCCTGGGCCAAGAGCAAAGGAAACTTTACAGGAAGAGTAACAGGTTCACGATTTCTACCATCGTATGAAATTTGCCAATGGGTAGTTTTGGGATTAAAAACCACATCCAAAGCAAACTTGGTTAACCTGGCTTCAATATACCGCGAAGCAGCAGCACTATCACCGGTATAAATATTTCCCCAGTTTCCTTGGGTATCAATCAGCAAGTCTTTTTGGCCAAGTTGTACAATCGCATCACCGATGGAAGCATCCCCATGCGGATGATATTTCATTGTATTCCCAATAATATTAGCCACCTTGTTGTAGCGCCCATCTTCCAGCTCAAACATAGAGTGAAGAATACGGCGCTGTACAGGTTTTAATCCATCTTCTATAGCCGGAACAGCACGTTCTAAGATAACATAAGAAGCATAATCGAGGAAATATTCCTGATACATGCCGGAAAGCGATATGGTTCGATCGCTGTTTTGATTCACCGGTTTGTCTTGTTCCTCCATAGAAAATCCCTCATTTTACAGGATTGCAAAATTACAAAGCACATCCCGTTTATAATCTGAATATTTTATCTACTTGTTAACAAATATGTGGGCTTTTCAACAATTCGCTGCAATAGGCCTTTAAATATTTCAACCTATTTACCTTTGAGGCATGCATCGATTGGCAAATTATTTAAAAATTCATTTAGCCGGAGAATTACCTGGACAAGATGCACAAAAACTAATGGCTCCGGCTAATCGGGTTGCAACGGCTGAATATTTGAAAAATCTTTCGGTAAAACCCAGGTTGAGCGCTGTTATGCTATTGCTATTTCCAGGAATTGATAAAATTCCTAATATTTTGCTTATTGAAAGGCCAAAGTATGAAGGAGTACATAGCGGACAAATTGCTTTTCCCGGAGGTAAAAAGGACGAAACTGATTCTTCACTTATTGAAACTGCTTTACGGGAAATGAGAGAAGAAACAGGATATCATGGCCCGGTTGAAATAATAGGGCAGCTTTCTGATGTATATATACCACCCAGCAATTTTCTGGTTTCGCCGTTTGTGGCTTATACTGAAATAAGACCAACTTGGAATCCGGCCCCACGGGAAGTTGCCAGCTTAATTGAAGCACCTTTGGAGTTTTTGAATAACGATACTTGTGTTTATGAAGGAGAATTTATTACCTCTGGTAATTACAAAGTAAAAGCACCATATTTTTTATATGAGGGTTACAAAATTTGGGGAGCAACAGCCATTATACTTAGTGAATTAAGGGTAATTTTGCGAAAAGGATGGTTTACATCTAATAAGTTATAAGTTTGTTTTTTAAGAAAATAAAGAATAGAATCAGTATAATAATTCCCATAATTACCCAAATGGAGCCTTGATAATATCGTCGGTGCATTTGCAGGTCTTTACGATATTGCCATACAATTATACCCAAAAATACAATCATAAAAACCAGTGCAAAAATTATATGTCCGCGAGTAATAGTCATTAATAATTATTTAGACAAAATTGCAGAAAGGGTTGGATATTTTAAAAAAAAGCTGCACATTTGCACTCATTTTAATTTTAAAAAACAGTAAAACTTAATCTTAAGAGACCATGGCTGTTAGACTCAGACTTCAAAGACACGGCAAAAAAGGTAAACCTTTCTATCATTTGGTTGCTGCAGATGCACGTGCACCTCGTGATGGTCGTTTTATCGAAAAACTAGGAACATATAATCCTACTACTATTCCGGCTACCATCGAATTAAATGTAGATTCTGCCGTTAAGTGGCTTCAAAATGGTGCCGAGCCAACAGATACCGTTCGAGCAATTCTTTCCTATAAAGGAGCACTATATAAAAATCACCTTTTAAATGGTGTAAAAAAAGGCGCTTTAACAGCTGAAGAGGCAGAAACTCGTTTTCAGGCTTGGTTAGACAATAAGAATAAGAAAATTAGCGGACATGCATCTAGCGTACAACAAAAACGTGAAGAAGAGCGTCTAAAGAAAATTGCAGCTGAAAAAGAAATTAAGGAGAAGCGCTTAAAAGAAGCAGAAGAAGCAGCCAAAGCAGCTGCTGCCGATGAAGCTGTTCAAGAAGGAGAAAATCCATCAACTGAAAGCGAGGCTGCATCTGCAGAATAAATGAATTATGCTGGATCATCGGGATGCCTTTTATCTAGGATACATTAAACGCATCCACGGTTTGCAAGGCGAACTTGAGGTTGTATTAGATACCGATAATCCACAAGCGTATAAAAAAAAGGAATCAGTGTGGATTGAAATCCATAATCATCTGGTTCCTTTTTTTATTGATCGCATCGTTATCAAAGGGCACTCAGCCATTATAAAATTCAAAAATATTGATACACGTGATCAGTTTGAACCTCTGGTTGGCTGTTCTATCTGGCTTCCATTAACTGACCTCCCTCCTATTTCGGATCCTAATAAATTTTATTTCCACGAATTAGTAGGCCTTACTGCAATAGACCAACAAAAGGGCGAAATAGGAGTTATCAAGGAAGTTATGGATCATTTAAAACAACCAGTTTTAGTAATAGAACAAGGGAAAAAAGAGATTATGCTTCCCCTCATTGATGAATTTGTATCGCATATTGACCGGGAAAAGCGAAAATTATTTGTGGCATGCCCATCCGGGTTGATTGAATTATATTTGGAAGAGTAGACTAAACTATCCGGGTTTTAAAATCGCTGGTAGCATGAAAGGTTACATCCGGATAATCCTGTTTTGCTAAATTTAACAACCATTCTGAAGGTGCTAAAAATACCGGATTATTGTCTTTATCCCACCCAATATTTTGCTGCTTACGCTGAATAAATTCATTTAATTTTTGTGGATTGGTTGATGTAATCCAACAGGCTTTATGATAAGGCATGGGGGTAAAACTGCATGCCGCTTTGTATTCGTGTTCTAAACGATACTGAATAACTTCAAACTGAAGATCGCCTACCGTGCCAACAATTTTACGATTGCCGGGTTGTAAATAAAACAATTGTGCCACCCCTTCATCGGTCAACTGCTCTATACCTTTTTCCAACTGCTTCGATTTCAATGGGTCTTTGTTAATCAGCTCTTTGAATAATTCCGGAGAGAAGCTGGGAATCCCTTTAAAAAACATATTCTCTCCTTCTGTCAGAGTATCGCCTATTTTAAAATTACCTGCATCGTACAACCCCACCACATCCCCGGGGAAAGCTTCATCAATGACACTTTTATCCTGAGCCATGAAGCTTGTAGGATTACTAAATCGCATTTCTTTGTTCAGCCGCACATGATGATAGAATTTATTTCGCTCAAATTTTCCCGAAACAATTCGTAAAAAAGCAATGCGGTCACGATGTTTGGGATCTAAATTGGCGTGAATTTTAAAAACAAATCCCGAAAATTTTTCTTCTTCAGGCTTTACAAACCGTGTAGAAGTTAACCTGCCAAGAGGCTGTGGGGCAATACGTATAAACGTATCCAGCAATTCTTTTACGCCAAAATTATTAATAGCTGAACCAAAAAAAACTGGAGCTATTTTTCCATCAAGATATGCTTGAACATCAAAAGGATCATAAACCCCTTCAATTAAGTCAATATCAGCGCGTAATTTATCAGCATCGTCTCCAATTACTTCATCCAGTTGTGGATTATTTAAATCATCAAATTGAATAATATCTTCTGATATTTTGGTTTTATTGGGTGAAAATAAATTTAAATTTTTCTCATAGATATTGTAAACCCCTTTGAATCTATCGCCCATATTGATGGGCCAGCTTAATGGCCTTACTCGAATATTGAGTTTGGCTTCCAACTCATCCAACAAATCAAATGGGTCTTTGCTTTCCCGATCCATTTTATTTATGAAAACAATCACCGGAGTATCACGCATACGGCAAACTTCTATGAGTCGCTCTGTTTGACTTTCTACTCCATTGGCTCCGTCAATTACCAAAATTACGCTATCTACAGCAGTTAAGGTTCGATATGTGTCTTCTGCAAAATCTTTGTGTCCGGGAGTATCCAGCAGGTTAATTTTTATACCCTTGTATTCAAAACCCATTACTGAAGTAGCCACTGAAATTCCTCGTTGCCTTTCAATTTCCATAAAGTCAGAGGTAGCTGTTTTTTTGATTTTATTACTTTTAACAGCACCTGCAGTTTGAATGGCGCCTCCGAAAAGCAAAAGCTTTTCTGTTAAGGTTGTTTTACCGGCATCCGGGTGGCTGATAATGGCAAATGTTTTTCTTCTTTTAATTTCTTCAACTAATCCCATGGTATGAAAATAAAAATCCACTTCCCTGAGGAAGTGGATAAAGTGAACTTGATAAATTATTTTTCTTCGGTAAATGTACTACCAAATACATGGTCCCAAATGGGGGTACTAACACCAAAACCTTCATCAGGATTTTGGTAATGATGTTTCATGTGATGCTTTTTTAAACGTTGAAACCATCCCCATTTCCAGGTAGCATGATGAGTGGCATAATGAAGCTCGTCATAAGCCAAATACCCAATGTTAAATCCTACAAAAAAGGGATTACAAAGTGCTTCTCCTAAAATTAGGTAAAAAAGGAAATAAAAGAAAATACCAATGGGAATGCTTAAGGTTGGAGGCATCACTAAACGAAGAGAATCGTTGGGATAATCATGATGAACACCGTGTGCAATAAAATGGATGCGCTTGCCAATTTTGCTTGTAGGATGATAGTGAAAAACAAACCGATGCAGAAAATATTCGGTTAATGACCAAAATACAATACCCCCCAAAGCAAGTAACCCAAACTGCAACAATGGAATTTCATAATTATAAAACGAACGATAAGTTACATATGCAATGACAGGTATGTAAACAATAAGCGGTACATAAAAGGGAACTCTAGAAAAAAAATCCATGAAATCGCTTTTAAACATTCGTGGCGACTCATCTTTATGGGATACAAATAATTTTTTTCTAATTGGACTTTCAACTGACATACACAAGAAATTATTACACAAAGGTAGTGTAAAAACCAATACAATAAATATCACTACCTACCGAAGCCGAAGAGCAAATAAATAACATGATAAATTGAAATGTTAAAAACGAGCTTTATTCATACTTAGGGACTTATTTACCCAAAGACTGTAGGTGCCAAATAATAAACCTGTATAAAAAAGGTCGCCCATAACCCCATTAAAAAAGAAACTACCAAAAAATAATCCAAATTCATTTTTGTAAAAGGGGATTCCCATGGCTAAGCATTGAAGCCAACCGTTTATGTCCTGAGAGTATAATGAATTACCGATAAAAACAAATGTATTTGATACTATAAAAAATATTAGTGAAGATGATAAGCTGGCAGCAAAAACGGTTGATATTTTCACATTAGTACGAAGCCAATTTCCAATCAACCAAATCAAAGCCATACTTATATACACACCTAATGCAGTGCTTGACATAAAATATGAAAAATCAATTAGCGATTTATTGTAAATAATTGTATTAACTAAATGGTCAGACACCATCCACACTAGCAGTGGCAGTAAAAAGCTTTTCCAACGTATATTAATAAATGATGCGCTCATCAGGGTAATTCCAGCTAATGGCGTAAAATTCCAAGGATGAGGAAGTAGGCGAGTTAATGCAGCTACACTAATAAGAGTTATAATTATGAAGAATTTGTTTTTCATTTCAATTTTACACTTATACAAAGCAAAAATAGTTAAATCTTATAAATGCAATGCTTTTTGTAGGATTTTACACAAAATGCCTGGCATAAAAATCCATAACATTTTTACGTAATACTTTGTCAATGAGTTCTTCCGGAGTATAGCCATGCCAATAGGTATAACCGTATCGAGTACGATGTAAAAAATCAACCAGGTCTTGATATAATTGAGGTATAGTTGAAGATTTATCGTAGAAATCCACATGTGAAATTGCCCCATCATAATCTGAGCCTAATGCAATAATATCCCAACCAGACTTGCTACCTACAGCATCTACAATTTGAAATGCATTGTCCAAAAAAATTTCTGCATACTTATCCCGAAGCTTCCTCTCGTCAGTTATATTTTTTATTGAATCAAAAAATTTACCTCCTCCGAGCTTGTATTTATCTAACATTAATCCAATCAATCCACCGGTTTCATGAATTATTTTTATTTCTTCATCCGACAAATTAATACTCCATCTGTTAAAATGAGATTTACTAATTTTTTTATTGTTATCAGGTTGCAATAATGAACCTGCCATGGTTTTAAACCCATTTACACCTGTATGGCTGCATATAATTGGAATTTTATCGTATTTGCTCAAATAATTATAGCTTCTAATCCAATTGTATAGTTCTTTTCGGCCAGATAGGCTCATGTGTTTGGTATCTATCAGAATACGTTTTCCATTATTATTGCTTAGCAATTCTTTCATTGCCTTTATTCCAAACCCTGTAAGATTAGTTTCAAGACCTTTTACTTGATTTAATAAACCCACTCCCAAAAAGCCCGAAAAGCTTTTGGCATGGCCACATAATCCATTATAAAAATGATGACACAGGTTGATGGTAAAGGGTGGTACTTCCCAGGCTTTTACTTTTTGAATATTTTCAGTTAAAGCTTTTTTAAAATCCTGCTTGGATAGTTTCCCTGACATCATTCGTTCATCAAAAAAAACATGGGCTCCTTCGATGGATAAGACAATGCCCAGCGAATTTTTACTTTTATTGATAAGTTTTTCTAATTCAGAATAATTATTCACTAGTTGAAATGAATATTTTCCGTCAGGTGATGTGCCTTGCTGGTCATATATATACCGATACTCCGCATTTAATTCTGCAAAATAATCCGTATGCTTACGAATATGGCGGATAGCATCAATATGATAACCTGTTATTACCATAGCCATTTCATCACGAGCCCTTGCATTGGTTACCGCTTTGGATAAATTTCGCATTTCCAAAAATCCCTTTTCCAAAGGGTATAGCGATACGGTTGCTACCCGAACATTACCACGAGCCAGCTCATAAAAATTAGATTGGCTATATTTTGCTACTTCTTTGCTATTTTTATGAATTAACTTGGCAGGATTAGTTGTTCCCTGTGCATGCGTAATATCATCCCAAATAGTACATTTGGGAGTAGGATATCCGGAATTATATGATTTCAATGTAGAATGTACGTGAATATCAGCAAAATAAGGAGTTATTGGATTCATATGTATGATGGAATATTTCAAAGTACTACCACGAAAATATATGAAAAAAGCAGAATTTCTTCTTTTATATCAAAAAAATACGTATTATTGCACCCCTAAATTTTAGAGAAATGGAGAATATTATCAAGCAAGTACAGCAAGAATTGGTTGAAAAAAAATCTCATCCTGCATTCAAAGCAGGTGATACCATCATACTTTCCTATAAAATTGTAGAAGGGAACAAAGAACGTATTCAGAAATTTCAGGGAATAGTTCTTCAAAAACGCAATACCACTTTTACCATTCGTAAGATTTCTAACGGAGTTGGGGTTGAACGTATTTTCCCTTACAATTCACCCTTTATTGACAGCATCGAAGTGTTAAAAAAAGGAAAGGTTCGTCGTGCCCGTTTATTCTACTTGCGTGACGCAAAAGGTAAAGCTGCTAAAATTAAAGAAAAAATTTCAGCGGTTACTGCCTAGTTATAGATTGAATATTATGTATTAAAGCCTCTGATTAATGGAGGCTTTTTTTGTTTCTAGATGTTTTCTAAGATTCCATAAACTACCCAATAGTCCTGAAATAATTGCAATAAAATATCCAATTTTAAACTTAACTTCTATCCAAGATACCATTATTTCGGAAGATTGCCTTACCCTATACTTAATATAAACATACAAAACCATTAAGAAAAAAACACCGATAAAACCTATTAAAGCAATAAGAATATTTTTTTTGCGAAACATAGAAAAAACAAATCCTGTTATAGCTGAGAAAAATGCAATTCCAGTAATGATGTCAGCTATCCCCAAATCACGATATGCTTCTTCATTTAATCGCATCGTCATAATATCAATACCACTGTAAGTTTTTTCAGAAATTCGTTCTCCAGAACATGTAAAAGCACAAAAAGTGAATAAAAAACTAAGTATCATCACTCCAAATGAAGTAATAGAAATCCATGGATAGTTGTTTTCAATACTAGCTTTATTCGTATTAGGTCTAAATAGATTGTGAATCATAGCTCTAACACTTTTACTTGTAAATTCCATGGATTGGCAGCTGATAAAATCATGGCAATGAACTGTTCGGGGTCTGAAGCATGCGCCCAAAGGTGATTATGCCTTTCTTGCATTTCTCCTACCGGATAAACTGCTGATCGGATTTCTCGTAATTGCCTAACCACCGTTTCATTTTTTTGTTTCCAGGCTCGTAGGTATTTTGCTTCTAGGTTTTTTAATGAATGAATATGTTTCTGCAATTCACCAATGACAGTTGGTTTTAAGGTAGGATCAATTCGGCCCATCGCTTCAGCTAATTGATGATAACTCTGTTGCAGGGTTTGATGAATAGGAGTAAAATTAATTTCTTCAGCCATACGGCTCACGTGTGTTTTTTGCCAAATTGATTCTTCAGAAAATAATTCAGGAACTTTAATTCCTAATTTGTTTATTTTTCTGCTTACAGAGGGATTGAGCAACAAAAATGAATCACGCATCATAATCAAAGGGTAAAAAACCCCATGCATATGAAACATGGATTTATATTGTAACCAATAACTCACTTCTGCTGGGCCTCCTACATATATTATATCGGGTAATACCGACTGCTGATAAAGTGGTCGAGTTACCACGTTTGTGCTAAAACAATTTAATTGTTCATCCGAAAGCTTATCCAATTCAGATTTTAATAATTCTACCGGTGTGTTTAACACTTTAATCCTGTCATCCATCAACACTACCCGCTGACGGCCTGCTTCAGGGTGATGATAAAACAAATTCAATTCTCTAGGTTTTACCTGCGCATGGTAACCAAGGCTTTCAAGCATTTGCGTTGTTTCATGAACCAATTTAAATGAGTAATGTTGTGTTAGTTCTTTATGAAAAACATCAAATGCCAAACGTTTCAGACGCACATCATCCTGGTTTATTACAACAAGACCATACTTCCCAAATAAAAGGTTTACTAATATTCGAGTAGCTTCTGATATGTTTTTAGCGTTCGTATAAATATCTTTCCATTCTACCCATGAAGGAAATTCCTGAATTGATGCAGGTAATGATTTAAAGAAATCTTCTATTCCGAAGGGTTGCATTCGTCCGGTTGCCATAGGTATAGGAGTAGGGCGCTGCCATTCAAATCGCTGTTCGTTGATCCATATATGATTTATTTCATTAAAATCATGATCTTCCGAATTCATCCAGTACACTGGTACAAAATTCAATTTTGGATGTTTTTTTTTGCATTCTTCGGCTAATGCAATCACCGAAATAATCTTGTAAATAAAATATAACGGACCGGTAACCAACGATACCTGATGGCCCGTAGTAATGGTAAATGTATTTTCATCAAGGAGTGATTGAATGTTTTCATTTACTGCCCTTGAAATTGTAACTCCTTGATATTGTTTATGGAGAATAGATACCAATTGTGCCCGGTTCACAGGCATATTTTTTCTTGCATTTACTGCAGCTTCAACTGAATGAACAGAAGGCGTAAAAGAATAAAAAGAGGATAGAACGGAAGATCCGGATATATAATCATGAAACAGACGGCTTCCTATCCGTGCCGTCTGAAATGAAACAAATTCTAAGTTCATAAAACAAAGAAACAGAACCCATGCATGAAATCAAAATCCCGCAAAGGTTCTTTCGTTTATTTATTAATATCCCAAAATCTTCAGCATGGATTTATAACTCTGCTCTTTGCTAAAAAGCTTTGTAAAGTATTCTCCGTTTTCGTCTTTATCAATAATTACATGCTTGGGAGCCGGAATTAAACAATGCTGAATTCCTCCATATCCGCCTAACGATTCCTGATATGCACCTGTATGAAAAAATCCAAGGTATAATGTTTCTCCAGGATCATACTTGGGTAAAAACACTTGCCCGATATGAGCTTCTGCGTTATAATAATCTAAGCTATCACAGGTTAATCCTCCCAAATTTACACGCTGATATTGTTTATTCCAGTTATTAATAGCTAGCAGTATGAATCGTTGCTTTAATCCCCAAGTATCTGGAAGGGTTGTGATAAACGAACTGTCAATCATATACCAAATCTCAGTATCGTTCTGCATTTTAGAATCTATAACTGAAAATAAAGAAGCCCCACTCTCTCCTACTGTAAATGAACCAAACTCTGTAAAAATATTTGGTTCTTCTACACCATTTTCGTTACAAAACGATTTTATCTGTTGAACAATTTCATTTATAATATATTCATAATCAAATTCAAAGGCCAGCGAATTTTTTATGGGAAGCCCGCCGCCAATGTTCAACGAATCAAGCTCCGGACAAACTTTTTTCAATTCACAATATACACTGAGACACTTAGAAAGCTCACTCCAATAATATACCGTATCACGAATACCGGTATTTATAAAGAAGTGTAACATTTTTACCTGAAACTTTTTGTTTCCTTTAATTTTATACTGATAAAATGGAACAATGTCTTTGTATCGAATTCCAAGCCGGGAAGTGTAAAATTCAAAATTAGGTTCTTCTTCTGATGCAATCCGAAGGCCTATTTTCATTGGGCTTTTGGCATGTTTGTCATAATAACTTAATTCATTTGTATTGTCCAAGATTGGAACAATATTAAAACCATCGTTAGCAAATTTTACAATGTTTTGCATATACCCTTCCCGCTTGAACCCATTGCAAACAATGTATTTGTTTTTATCAATCAAACCTTTGTTATATAGTTCACGCAAAATCTCCATGTCGTAATGAGATGAGGTTTCTACGTGCACGTCGTTTTTCAGTACTTCTTCCATTACAAAGCTAAAATGGGAGCTCTTTGTACAATAGCAATACGTGTATTCTCCCTTGTAATCAGCCTTTGCCATTGCCACTTTAAACATTATCTTTGCTCTTTGAATCTGAGCGCTGATCTTTGGCAGGTATGTGATTTTAAGTGGAGTTCCGTATTGCTTGATAATCTCCATCATAGGAATATCATGCCATAATAGTTCGCCATCTTCCACATTAAAACCTTCCTGTGGAAATTCAAAGGTCTGCTTAATCAGATCTGCATAATGTACTTTCATGTGCTGAGGTAAGGTTTGAAGTTAATACAGAACAAAATTCAGAAAAAAAGATTGAATTTATCACATGTAAGTTACTTAGATTACAAAAAAATAATACATCTAACTTAATCAGATGGTATGAAAGGGATAAAATTAATAGAAGTACGTTCAGAATTAGGTGCAGGAACACGTGGAGCCAGTTTGGGAATAGAAGCATTAAAATTAGCCTCGTTAGAATATGGTTCATATTTCTTTGGTAAGTTTAAAAATAAGGAAATAAAAGACAGCTCCAGATTGCTTTATAAAAACCCAGTAAGGCATTATGCCAAGCGAATACGTGGAGTAGTAAAAATCTTTGAAAAACAAGCCAATGCCGTATCAAAAGAAATAAAAGCAGGCCGTTTTCCAGTGGTTATTTCCGGAGACCACAGCAGTGCTGGGGGTACCATAGCCGGAGTAAAAATGGCTTTTCCGGATAAAAAAGTTGGTGTAATTTGGATAGATGCCCATGCAGACCTTCATTCACCTTATACCACACCGTCTGGCAATATCCATGGAATGCCTTTGGCAGCAGCATTAGGTATTGATTTTCAAGACAAACCCAAAAATCCGGTAACGGGTGATACGATTCCCTATTGGGATATCCTTAAAAATGTGGGTGGTATTTGTCCTAAAATCACTCCAGATAATTTAGTATTTATCGGCTTACGTGATTATGAAACTGAAGAAATTCAGTATATTCTTAAACACAACATAAAAGTTATAAAAGTTCAGGATTTACGGAAAGGAAAAATCAAGGAAATTTGCAAGGATGTACTTGATTATCTTAAGCAATGTGAAATACTGTATGTTTCTTTTGATATAGATTCTTTAGACGCGTCGTTGGTAAAAGGTACCGGGACTCCGGTGCCAAACGGACTAACCGTAAAAGAAGCAAAAAAAATTTTAACTACATTACTGAAAGATCCTCGTGTAGCTTGTTTTGAGATTACAGAAATCAATCCATTGTTGGATGATGAAAACAGAACTGCTGTTAGGGTATTTCCTATTTTTAGAGATGCGGTCAATACCATAGAGAAAATAAAGAAAAAACAGGCCAGGGAACAGAAAATGTTGAAAGCAGCCCAAGGTATTAATTCACCTTCTCCAGAAAAAAAACAAAGTAAATCGGCTGGTAAAAAGAAGTCCTAACCCATGCCTGGCTTACATTTAATAAAATATTGATTTTGTATATGCTAATAATATTTATTTAAATTTTTTTGAAAAATGAATTTTCAACTGGAATTAGCTCAACAATGTGCAAGCATTTTGAATAAATTAAGCAATTATACAGATATAATTGAGCCAAAAGATATACTTATTAATCTAACGCCCCCTGAATATCCTGGAGATTATACCTTGGTTTTATTTCCATTTGTTAAAAAACTGGGAATGAATCCTCAACAAATAGGCGAAGCCGTTGGTAAAGCCCTTTTGGCCTCTGATTCACGCATTGAAAATTTTAATCTCGTAAAAGGTTTTTTGAATCTGGAATTAAAAAAATCATACTGGAAGCATTTACTTTATGAAATTTATAGAAATGAAAGTTTTTATTTAAGTAAACATAATAAAACAACTGAAAATGTTATAATTGAATATCCATCACCCAATACCAATAAGCCGCTTCATTTGGGACATTTACGAAACATATTTCTAGGTTTTTCCCTATCAAGAATTCTGGAGGCCAATGGCCACAAAGTATATCAAGTATGTTTATACAATGACCGAGGAACCAACATTTCAAAATCCATGTTAGCCTACATGCTAAGCGAAAAAAAGCTAACTCCTGAAAATTCAGGCATTAAAGGGGATAAGCTGGTTGGTGATTACTATGTTGTCTATAACGAGCTTAGTAAGAAAGCTATAGAAGAGTTAAAAGCTCAAGGATTAACAGAAGAAGAAGCCAAAAAACAAAACCCACTGGAAAAAGAAATCGCAGATTTGACAGTACGGTGGGAAACCGGTGATGAAGAGGTCGTTGCTCTTTGGAAAACAATGAACCACTGGTTTTATGAAGGTGTAGAGCAAACATATAAGATGCTTCATTTAAAATTTGATAAGTTTTACTATGAATCTGATGTATATAATTTGGGCAGACAAACTGTAAAAGAAGGATTAGAAAAAGGTGTATTTTTTCAAAAGCCAGATGGCTCTGTTTGGATAGACCTTACAGATGTTGGGTTGGATGAAAAATTGGTTCTAAGAAGCAATGGAACCACAGTTTATATAACACAAGATATTGCCCTAGCATACCAAAAACAAAAAGATTTTGAATTTGATCGTTCAATTTATGTAGTTGGGAATGAACAGGATTATCATTTTAAGGTGCTTTTTGAAATTTTACGAAGGTTAGGAATGAAAGCATCAGATAAATTATATCATCTTTCATATGGTATGGTAGAGTTGCCTACCGGTAAAATGAAAAGCCGGGAAGGAACTGTAGTGGATGCTGATGACTTAATAAATGATGTAATTAAAATAGCTAAAGAAACAGCTAATGAGCAAGGCAAGTTAAGTGAAGTGGATGAAAGTAAAAAAGAAGAAATTTATAAACAAATTGGTATTGGAGCACTTCGATATTTTATACTTAAGGTAGATCCAAAAAAGAAAATGATCTTTAATCCTGAAGAATCCATTGATTTTAATGGAAATACCGGGCCATTCATTCAATATATCTACGCCAGAACTCAATCATTATTACGTAATGCAACTCAATTGGGTTTAACCTTTAATATTCAACATCTAAGTGAGAGCAACTATACTCCCAATCTTAAAGAAACTCAGTTAATTCGTTGGATGGCTCAGTTCCCGTTGGTTATCAAAGAGGCGGGTATAAATTATAGCCCTGCATTAATTGCCAACTATGTGTATGAACTAGCTTGCTTATTTAGTAATTTCTACCATGATTATAAAGTTTTAAAGGAAGATGATTCTGATGCACGACAATTTAGGTTGGCACTTACAGACCAATGCGGAAAAACTATCCAAAAGGCCTTATATTTATTAGGAATAGATGCTCCAGAACGAATGTAATCCCCGCAAATATGCTTTTTCCGTTTAATTATTAGGAATTAACATTCAAAGTATTTATTTTTGCACTCCTTTTTTAAAGGGGAGGATGTTCAGGATTATGGAATTTATGTCAAACCAATGGCAGACGATATAGGGCGCTCCACGAACATCCTATCAGGAGCGCAATATATCGGTAAGCCGGAATTAATTAAAAAAGACAAATGTCTGAAGAAAACAAAGATTTAGCTGAAGTTGTAGAAACCACTCAGCAACCCGGTGAGTTCAACTGGGATGAAATGGGAAAAAAGGGTGAAACGTATAAAGCATCTGATCGTGAAAATTACGAAAAGATGTATTCTACAACCCTCAGCACCGTTGCCGAACACGAAATTGTTGATGGCAAAGTAGTAGGTATCACACCTAAAGATGTACTAATTAACATAGGATACAAATCAGAAGGTGTTGTTCCTCGTACAGAGTTTCGTTACAATCCAGACTTAAAAATTGGCGATATCGTTGAGGTTTATATTGATAAATTGGAAGACAAAAACGGGCAATTACTGTTATCTCACAAAAAAGCAAGAGCAATTCGCGCTTGGGATAAAGTACAGGAGGTTCATGAAAAAGACCAAGTTATTACCGGTTTAATTAAATGCCGTACCAAGGGTGGCTTGATTGCTGATGTATTTGGTATTGAGGCATTTCTTCCTGGATCACAAATTGATGTGAAGCCTATTCGTGACTATGATGTGTACGTAGGTAAGAACATGGAATTTAAAGTGGTGAAGATTAACCACGAATTCAAAAACATCGTAGTTTCTCATAAAATTCTTCTGGAAGAAGAACTGGAAGAACAAAAGAAGGCCATCATGTCGCAGCTTGAAAAAGGCCAAGTACTGGAAGGTGTGGTTAAAAACATTACATCTTACGGAGTATTTATTGACCTGGGCGGAGTAGATGGATTAATTCATATCACTGATTTAAGTTGGGGACGCATCAATCATCCGGAAGAAATTGTACAACTAGATCAGAAAATCAAAGTGGTAGTACTTGATTACGATGAAGAGAAAAAGCGTATTGCCCTTGGCTTGAAACAACTTACTCCTCATCCTTGGGAACAATTAGATCCGAATTTGAAGCCTGGTGATAAAGTAAAAGGAAAAGTAGTAGTACTTGCTGATTACGGAGCATTTATTGAAATTGCTCCCGGTGTTGAAGGGTTAATTCACGTTTCTGAGATGAGCTGGAGCCAGCATCTGCGCTCAGCACAAGATTTCCTGAAAGTGGGTGATGAAGTAGAAGCAGTAATCCTTACTTTGGATCGTGATGAGCGAAAAATGTCATTGGGTATTAAACAACTCAAGCCAGATCCCTGGAATGAAGTACCTACCAAATATGCTGTTGGTACCCAACACACTGCAGAAGTTAAGAATTTTACCAACTATGGTATTTTTGTTGAATTAGAAGAAGGAGTTGATGGATTAATTCATATTTCTGACCTTTCATGGACTAAGAAATACAAACATCCATCTGAGTTCTGTAAGCTAGGCGATAAAATTGAAGTAAAAGTATTGGAAATTGATCCTGAAAATCGTCGCTTAAGCCTTGGTCATAAGCAGTTGGAAGAAGATCCATGGGAAGTTTTCAGTACAGTGTTTGATGTTAATCAGTTTCATGATGGAACTATCATTGAATTAAATGATAAAGGTGCTGTTGTATCGTTGGCTTATGGTATCGAAGCTTTTGCTCCGATGAAGCACTTGAAAAAAGAAGACGGTAGCAAAGCACAGCTAGATGAAAAACTTCCTTTTGCAATTTTAGAATTCTCAAAAGACGAGAAGAAGATATTGGTATCTCATACTCGTACTTGGGAAAAAGCAAAAGAAGAAGAAAAAAAGAAAGAAGAGAAATCTACCAAGAAAGCAGTAAAAGAGGTAAATAAAAATGTAGAAAAAACTACATTAGGCGATGTAAGTTCCTTAAGCGAACTCAAAAATAAGCTGGAAGAACAAGAGAAAAAAGGCAAATAATTACTGCCCTTACAAACATTAAATCCCGGCAATAAAGCCGGGATTTTTTATTTTCAGGATATGAAAAACATCATAACTCTCCAACTCATTATATATATTGGTGTATTTTCCTATACACAAAATTCAGATATAATTGCCATTCAACAAATGATGAACAATCAGGTAGCAGCCTGGAATAAGGGTAATTTAGAGGAATTCATGCAGGGTTATCTTGTTTCTGATAGTTTGCTATTTATAGGTAAAAACGGACGAAATTATGGATGGAAAACTACATTAAACAATTACCGAAATAATTATCCTGATGTAGAATCAATGGGGATTTTATCTTTTGATGCAGTTAAATTTGAAAAGCTACATGCAAAAATTTACTTCGTTACCGGGCAATGGAAATTGGTTCGTTCAAATGGTAATCTTAAAGGTTGGTTTAGTCTCATTATTCAAAAAATTAAGGGCAAATGGAAAATTACCCATGATCATTCAAGCTAATTACAAACCAATCATAAAATTAAAGTTAAATATTATCAGTTATTGATTTAATATTTCATGTTTTCTACTAATTTTATTAAAAAAAACATGTTCCCCTCCTACCCTCTCTTGTTTTTCCTTATTTCTTGTTTTATTTATTTTCCATTATCTGCTCAATACATTTCTCATGGCCCTGTAATCGGAGGAATTACGCATGAATCTGCCAAAATTTTTGTTCGTACGGGGTTTGATCAACCTTTTATATTAGAATGGGATGATGATGTAGCTTTCAATTCTCCTTTATCAGCAACTATCAGCATTGATCCTTTGAAAGACTCATCTGTAATAACTGAGCTAACAGGCTTGCAACCCAATACCTTTTATTACATCCGTTTTAAATTTAATGGAAATGCCGACATCCGTCAAGGCCGTTTTAAAACATTTCCATTCCCTGGAGCCCCTTCTAATTTTACTTTAGTTACTGGCTCTTGCCAAGAAACTGCGAATATGAAAGTTTTCGATCGCATGAAAGAACTTGATCCACTGCTGATGCTGCATACAGGAGATTATACATATCCAAGCTATCAACTTGATGATACTTATCCTGCAGTATATGAAACAGTACAATTATCTTGGAGAAAGCGCTATGAAGAAGACCGGATGGTAGAAATGCTTTATACAGTACCAATTGATTACATTCATGATGATGATGATGGATTTGGAGTAGCTATGAATTATTGGACTAAACCTAAATACTATTTAAATGCAAATAATCAGGTGGTAAATTATTTTGAAGTAGACACTTTACCTATTCAAGGCAGGTACAATCATATGCGAGCATATACAGAATACTTCCCACATTATCCTTTAGTTGATACCTCACAAGGCCTATATCATAAAATAACTATAGGCAATGCAGATATTTTTTTCTTAGACACACGTTCATCAGCCAGACCAAATCATGAAGCATTTCAATACAACCCATCTACAAATGTTTGGACGTTTAATCCTGATACCAGCTATACCATTCTTGGCCATGCACAAAAGAATTGGCTTAAACAGGAATTATTAAATTCCACAGCAAAGTGGAAATTTTTGGTTTGTGGATTACCTTTTAATAAGCGTTTAAAAATGTTGATTCAATTCGGTATGACTTTTCAAGGTAGCGTGTTTAATATTGGCGGGGAAACAGGTACTGGTTTCAGATTAGCTGCCTCTTTTAGTAATTATTGGGCCGGCCATATACATGAACAAAATGAATTGCTAGATTTTATTACCATTAATAATTTGAAAGATATTATCGTAATTAGTGGCGATACACATCACAATGTTATAGATGATGGCACGAATGCCGGATTACCTGAATTAAATGCTAGTGGGCTTAGCGTAACTGATTTATCACTGGCTTATTATATAAATCAATATAGTGCACCTTTGGGATACCCGGTGCTAGATTCAGTATGGAACAAAGGAGGAAATGGATTGGGGTTAAATCCTAATTTTAAAAATGCATTTGGTAAAATTGATGTATTTGGTAATGATTCAGTAAAACTTTGTATTGTTGATGAAGACGGCGTTGCTATTACTTGTTATACGTTAGAACATTCAAGCATTATTTCAACAAAAGAACATACATTAAAAACACAATTGCATGTTTTCCCTAATCCGGGCAAAGGTATTTTTAATGTATATGCAGAAAATATTCAAACAACTCAAGAACCAATTCGGTTATATGTCGTGAACATTGAAGGAATAACTGTTAAAGAACTATCGACATTTCATAAGGTAAATAATTTTGAATTTACTGCTGATTTATCAAATTTAGCTAATGGTATATATTTTATTATTCTGGATTCTGGCTCGCATCGAACAGCAATTCGAATTTTGAAGCAATAAATTATTCCTTTTGGATAAATAATTTTAATAACTAAAAAAAGAGGTTACTTATCTCTAAATGGATCTTCTATTCCTAACTTATCGTATGTTTCACGCTTCTTCTTTGAACTAAAGAAGTCGAACTTCATGCCAAAATTAAACATCATATTCAACCCAGAACCAGCAGGAATTGCAATATATTGTGTTCCTCCCGGGAATCTTAATGTTGTTCTGTACATTTCGCCATTTTGAATAATGGATAAAAATGTGCCATTTAAAAACATGGTTAGGTTTTTCCTAATCTTAAAATCAATTCTGCTATTTACACCAACAAAAAGCTGATGAATGTGCATTTGATTATTTTGAATTTCTACGAAATACCCATCGTTATTTATGAAAGAAACAACGGTGTAAGGCTGAGGATTAAAAATTGATCCCATTGAAGGTCCAAGATTTGATATTGAACGTATTGCGTAACCAATTTCTGCACCTATTAAAAATTTTATGAAATTACTTTTAAATGGGGTGTAATTATATAAATAGCGAAAACTAATTGTACTATACAAATTTTGTGTTGAAAATCTATATAGATTATTGAATAATGAGTCTTTTAATAAAAAATTAGTTCGATCTCCCATACTACCTAAAACACCTTCAAAATAGTGTTTTTTATACACATAACCTGCAAAAAAACGTGGATGAGAAATAAATCCTACATTGCCTGTAGCTAATAAATTATTTATAGGCTCAATGTAATCATGTTTGCCATTTCGAACATTGGTAGGCCCAAAATTAATCGAAATACCTCCTTCAACTCCAAAAAATAACCATGGTCTGTATGAATAAGTACACGGGATTTAAACTTTTTCAACTCTTTAGCATCGGTTTGAATGGTAGTTTGCTGTGAAAACAGTGAAAATGAAAAAGCTGTATTTAATAATATAAATATCCTGTATCTTAAATCCATATATCTCATATATCTAAATATAAAAAACTAATAAAACTACTTTATAGGTAGTTGAATATAAGCTTTCTTATAATCGTTTATATCCAAAATAAGCTTTTCTGGTTTAACTTCTGTATGATCAAAATGCGTATAATCTGCACCAGCTATGGAAACGATTAATTGGTGTCCTTTTTTAACCTTATAAGATATAGGCAATAGCGGGAAATTATATACTTCCGTTTTTCCAGGAATGATTACTCGTCGATTATGTTTTGTATAAGAAATATTAATTTCTGGAGTTTTATATTCATTGTCTATGACAGAAATTGGTTGATGGGTAAGCCTAAACATCCCTTCAGTTACGTAGCGAATATTCCCTTTTTGATCCATCTCATCAATATATATAAAAACTTGGCCATCTGTTGCATCTATCTTCAATGGCAATGATATATAAATGTGTCCATTGATTTCAATATCATTTTCTAAAGGGGAGGTAATAAACACCACATTTTTTTTAATTTGTTTTTCTCGTTCTGGATATCCTGTATGTTTAGCATATCGATAAATGGTGGTCTGACTATTCCAACGTGTCCCCGGGCCTGTTTCTGCAGTGTAATCAATGGTATACTCTACCTGGCCTGAAATTACCTTTGATGAATCAAAATGCATGACTTTGTCTGATGAAAAATATAACCGTTTGTAGCTATTGAATTCAGGCCAGGTTGTGGATGTTTTCCATCTCTCCTCGCCCACTGTATAATATTTTACAGGTAATTCCTTATCAATACCATTTGATTTATTTTTTAAATAGAAATCAAAGAAACGAAGCATTTCACCATAAATATCGTATTTCACTTTCGGAGATTTTGCATACGGGCTGGCATTATCATGCGGCCCATGATCCCATGGTCCTAATAAAACTCGTTTGGTATTAGGATTATTCCATAATCCACGAATGACAGAGTTGGGTAATGCACCATCGTACCAACCACCAATTCTAAAAATGGGCGTTTTACTTTCAATGATTCGTTGTTGATTAAAATGAATAGAAAAATCATTGATTGGTTTTTTCAATACCGGATGTTGTTCATCTCTATATTCTATTTTTAAAAGTTCTTTATATACTTCATAGTTTGATTGATGGTCTTTCAAAGCTAAAATCAATTGCTCTTTATTTTTATCTTGCAATACGGGATTTATGCCTTTTACAAAGGTTTTGGCAAGACCGCCTAAAAAAGTAAAATCATTAAAGTCGAGCGAACGGGTAGTAATACCCCATACTTTAACAAACGGTCCTTGCCTAACTCCCCCCGGAAATGCCATATCAGCATACAAATCGTAAATATTCGATCTGGGGATTGATGCTTTAATAGCCGGATGTTGAGTAGCTAAGATTAGTTCTGCTGTAGTACCCAAATAAGAAATACCGGTTGTTCCAACATTGCCATTACTCCAGGGTTGTTTTACGATCCAATCAATTACTTCTGCCCCATCATACATTTCATCCATGGTAAAATCCATCATACGATTTCCAAACGAGGCACCTGAACCTCTTGCATCCAGTATTACAACAGCATATCCATTTTTAGTAAAAAAATCAACTTCTTCTTTTTTTACTTGTCCAAACCCAGGATTCTGTAGCCATTTTACACCTTTTTTAAGTTCAATAGAGCGTACGTATCGGGTTAAGTAGAATACAGTAGGCACTTTATTGCCTTCTTTCTTTAAACGATGTTTTTTGGGTAAAAATAAGTCAACAGCTAAAGGGATACCTTCTCTATTTATATGATAAAAAGAAGTGTAATCAAAATGTTTTCTTTTTAAATAGTTTGTTTGTCCAAAAGAAGTATCAACTATAATTAATAAAAAGAAAATCGAAAGAGAAATAGCTTTTTTCATAGCAAAAGTTACATTTAGCCCATAAAATTAAAGCACAGGTAGCTAATGACTCTATGAATCAAACCTTGGATTGTTAATTTTTACTAATAATTATTACTATCGCTGTGTTTGTTAAGCCATATTTAAAATAATACAGTCCAGCATTTTCAATCATAATCTGATGGGTTTGATTCGCATTTAGATAATATGAATTAATTAAAACTCCAAGTGAATTATATAAATGATAAGTACCCTCCCAAGGCACATTTACAGAAAGTGCTCCCTGCGAAGGATTGGGATAAAAATTAATGGTATTGTTTGTATTTTCAGAGGATATATAGTTAGTTACATCCGGCAACCATGCATTATCCAATTGTGCCAAAAAAAGATCGTAACTATCATAGGTAGGAGCCATCATCATGGTATCGCCCACAATTAAGGATTCACCAAACATACCCATGACTATGATTTTTCCTGGAGGAGTTAAATCTAATCCATAGGTTGCACCATCTAAAATGTTTTTCACTTCATTCACCCATAAAAAATAACCGTTAACATCATATTTAGCTACATACATATCATTATATCCCATACTGAATAAAGTTACGGTATTACCAAACGTGGCAGAACCGTTATAACTTCCCCAAACATAAACCGAACCCTGATGATCCAAACTAATTTGATTGCCAGAGTCCCAGTTAGTACCTCCGGCACTTTGGCCCCATAAAATCAAACCATTTGAATTATATTTTGCTACGAACATATCGCTTGCTCCTGCACTGTATAATGAAAAAGCAACAAAATTTAGGGTAGAACTAAATGTACCGGTAACATAAATCGAATTATCGGATGCAATTTTTACATCCAAAATTTCATCATCAAAACTGCTCCAGGCTCTTTTTGTCCATAGTATATCTCCTTGTGAATTAAATTTTATAAGATATGGATCAGTAAAATCTGCACTTCCATTTATCATTAATTCTCCATCCCAATCTACAGTACCGGTAAAACTACCTCCAATTAGCACATTGCCATTTTGATCAGCCGCAATTGTATTAACATACAACCTTTCTGTGCAATGATAAGATTTTAATAATTCTATTTGTCCGGAAGTATCAAGCTTTGCAATGTATATCGTGTAATAAGAAATTGGACTATATAACGTATCGTTATCTAATTCCAATGCATCATGATAATACCCAGCAATCCAAAGATGATGATTGGCATCTAATGTTATATCGCGGATGGAGTTCTCACCGGTCCCTCCCATTTTTTTGATCCAAATCAACGAGCCACTAGTTGAAAATTTTGCAATGAACGCATCCAAATATCCGCTTGTTTTAATAAATCCCAGAGGATGAAACAATGTATCTGTAAACCATCCACTCACATAGATATTTCCATCTCCATCCACCGTAATGTCTTCAAAATTATTGATGGAAGAAGATGTACTAACTGAAAAATAGGTTGACCAAAGATAGTTTCCTAAGGAATCAAATTTTATCAAAAAAGGATAATTTTCACCGTTTGTATTGATTACATCCGAACCTAATGTAAAATTACCTTTGGCTGAGCCAGCAATTAGTATTTCGCCAGATGCTAAAACTTCCATAGAAAACCCACTCAGGTAGGGATAATTTTTTGCCCACTGCCAATCAGGAGTTTGCGAATACCCCCAACAAGTAAATAAAATAAAAAACCAATAAATAGAAACACGAAAATTCATGATAGATAAATAATTATATCTACCAATTTAATAATAAGACATTAATAATTGAATACAAGGAGTTAAATTACATTAGTTTTTTATTAGACTGGTGTCGATCTTTATCTCTTTTGGTTTTCTTTTCTATTGTTTTTTTAAATTCTGTGGTTAAATCTACACCGGTTTGATTTGCAAGGCAAATTAACACCCAAAGCACATCAGCCATTTCTTCACCCAAATTTCTTTTATCTTCAGGTTTAAATGATTGTTCGCCGTAAGTTCTTGCTATGATGCGTGCCAACTCTCCAACTTCTTCAGTAAGAATAGCCATATTGGTAAGCTCTGAAAAATATCGCACACCAAATGTTTTGATCCATTCATCCACCATTTGTTGAGCTTGTGACAGAGTTATGGGTTCCATGTTATTCAATAAGTCCAAATTGTTTTAAATGATGACGGGCATGTTTATATAAAAGATGAAGCCATTCTTTATAATTCATATCGCCAAAAAATGGATTAGTAACAATGGCTTGAGGGTAATTATGATAGAATGTAAAAAAAGATGAAACTTCTTGATGTAATTCTTGAATGGCATCCTTGATATTTTCGTGCCTTAAAGGTGCGGGTTCATCACCCATTAATGAATTTTTAGTATTGGGCTTAAATTCTTTATCACTCATAGCAAAAGCTTTGGCTTTTTCAATCATTTCCGGAGGAGTTTGCAAAGCATGCACTTGTTTACCATATGCTATGGCAACAGAATCTACCATATGTTCAATCATACCCTGTGCAGATAATTTGCCCCATAATGGTTTTTCTGTTCCGTTAAGGGCATATAGGTAATCAAACCAGGTTTCGCTCAAAAATTTTTCTTTTATATCCATAGTATGTAATTATACATTAAATCTAAAATGCATGATATCACCATCCTGAACTACATATTCTTTACCTTCTACCCGCATTTTACCGGCCTCTTTTACTGCAGCTTCAGAACCGTATTTAATAAAATCATCATAAGAAATTACTTCTGCCCGAATAAATCCTTTCTCAAAATCAGAATGAATAACACCGGCTGCCTGAGGAGCTGTCATTCCTTTTTCAATGGTCCAGGCTCGTACTTCCTTTACACCGGCCGTAAAATACGTTTGTAAATTTAATATACTGTAAGCAGCCTTAATTAATTTATTTACACCGGCTTCTTCCAACCCTAAATCTTCCAAAAACAATTTTCGTTCATCATAATTTTCGAGTTGGGCTATTTCTGCTTCAATTGCCACAGCAATTGTCAGTAGCTGCGCATTTTCGGCTGCAATTGCCTGTTTTACCTGTTCTACAAAGGCATTGCCTGTTTTAGCACTTTTTTCATCCACATTGCATAGGTAAATTACCGGCTTGGCGGTAAGTAAATACAAATCTTTTACCAACTCCCATTCTTCCGGAGTAAATGGAGCTGTTCGAGCCGATTTACCTTGTTCCAAGATATTTTTCAATGTCAGATATAATTCATATTTTTTTTTAGCTTCTTTATCTCCGGATACTTTGGCTTGTTTTTCAACTTTTCCGATAGATTTTTCTAATGATTCTAAATCTTTTAATTGCAATTCCGTATCAATTACTTCCTTATCGCGTACCGGATTTACACTTCCATCCACGTGCACAATGTTATCATCTTCAAAACAACGCAGTACATGAATAATAGCATTGCATTCTCGTATATTTGCAAGAAATTGATTGCCGAGGCCTTCACCTTTGCTTGCCCCTTTCACTAATCCGGCGATATCTACAATTTCAACCGTAGTAGGTACAATGTTTTGGGGTTTTACTAATTCTGATAATTTGTTCAACCGCTCGTCAGGTACAACTATCGTACCCAAATTAGGTTCGATGGTGCAAAAAGGAAAGTTTGCTGCTTGTGCTTTTGCGTTAGATAAACAATTAAATAATGTTGATTTACCCACATTAGGCAATCCTACGATTCCACATTTTAATCCCATGATTGTTAGATTACATTAAGTGGCACAAACATACGGATAATCAAAGTGAGAAACAGGGTGAAAAAAATGATTTTTTAGATATATTTCGATTAAACAGAAAATTTATTAAACGTAATTTTACTTAACAGGTTCCCCAATCAAATCATATTCCCTGGCTTCGGTAATCTTAACATTTACAAAGTCACCAATGCGAACATAGTGTTGTTTTGAAATCCACACTTCGTTATCTACATCGGGCGAATCAAATTCGGTACGGCCAATAAAATAATCTCCTTCCGCTTTATCAATCAGCACTCGGAAAACTTTTCCCACTTTTTCACGGTTTAATTCAGCTGAAATTTCTTGCTGAATTTGCATTATTCGATCGGCCCGTTGCTGCTTTACTTCTTGCGGCACATTATCATATAATGTATAAGCATGGGTGTTTTCTTCCTGAGAATAGGTAAATACCCCTAAGCGATCAAACCGCACATCACTTACAAACTGGCAAAGTTGTTCAAAATCTTCCTGTGTTTCGCCGGGATATCCACAAATAAGAGTGGTACGTAGGGCTATGCCCGGAACTTTTTCTCGAAACATTTGAATCAACTCATAGGTTTTTTCACGGGTGGTTCCCCGTCGCATGGATTTCAGAATAGCATTTGATACATGCTGTAAAGGAATATCAATATAGTTGCAAATTTTAGGATTATCTCTCATTACATCCAGCACATCCAGAGGGAAACCACTGGGGAAAGCATAATGCAAACGAATCCATTCAATACCCTCTACTTCACTAAGCTGTTGAAGCAGTACGGCCAATCTTCTTTCTTTATAAATATCCAACCCGTAATACGTTGAATCCTGTGCGATAATAAGTAATTCTTTGGTTCCTTGTATAGCCAGTTTTTTTGCTTGTTCCAATAATTTTTCCATCGGTGTGGAAACATGTTTGCCACGCATCAGCGGAATAGCACAAAAAGAACACGGCCTGTCACAACCTTCAGAAATTTTAAAATAAGCATAATGAGAAGGAGTGGTCAATAATCGTTCACCCACCAATTCATGTTTGTAATCAGCTTTTAGCGTTTTCAATAAGCGCGGCAAGTCTCGTGTTCCGAAATAAGCATCAACTTCCGGAATTTCTTTTTCTAATTCGGGTTTATATCGTTCACTCAAACAACCGGTAACGTACAACTTTTCAATTTTTCCGGCTTCTTTAGCTTGGGCATAATGTAAAATAGTATCAATACTTTGTTGTTTAGCATTATCAATAAATCCACAGGTATTGATGATAATAATATTCGAATCATTGGAATCGGATTCGTGAGTAGCTTCGATATTATTTGCTTTGAGCTGCCCTAAAAGTACTTCCGAATCATACAGATTCTTGGAGCATCCGAGGGTGATAACGTTCACTTTATTTTTTTTCAGTGTACGGGTTTTCACAAATAGAGAGTATTCATGGTTTTGAATTAATTCCGAAACAAGGATTCTACAAATTCTTTTTTATCAAATAACTGCAAATCTTCCATTTTCTCGCCTACGCCGATATATTTTACCGGTATTTTAAATTGGTCTGATATCCCAATTACCACACCGCCCTTGGCTGTTCCATCCAGTTTGGTGATTGCCAAAGCGGTTACTTCAGTAGCTGCTGTAAATTGCTTGGCTTGTTCAAATGCATTCTGTCCGGTTGAGCCATCTAATACTAACAATACTTCATGTGGGGCGTCTGGAATTACTTTTTTCATCACTTGACGAATTTTTGTCAACTCGTTCATTAAATTTATCTTATTATGCAGCCGGCCGGCTGTATCAATAATAACCACATCGCTACCACGAGCTAAGGCTGAATTCAATGTATCAAACGCTACTGAACCCGGATCGGCACCCATCCCTTTTTCAACAATTGGAACATTTACACGTTCTGACCAGATTTTCAATTGATCAACTGCGGCAGCTCGAAATGTATCAGCAGCTCCAAGCAATACTTCTTTTCCGCCTTTTTTAAATTGATATGCCAACTTGCCAATGGTGGTGGTTTTACCTACACCATTCACTCCCACTACCATGATTACATAGGGTTTGGTGGAAGGTAGTGTATTTAAATTAACCACATCTCCTGATTTATTTTCTTCAAGCAGTTGGGTGATTTCTTCTTTTAAAATTTTATTCAGTTCATCCGTATTAACATATTTATCACGAGAAACACGATTTTCTATTCGTTTAATTATCTTTAAGGTAGTATTTACCCCAACATCACTGGTAATTAGAATTTCTTCCAGTTCATCCAACACCTCTTCATCCACCTTCGATTTGCCAACAACTGCACGTTTCAGTTTATCGAAGAAGTTTTCTCGTGTTTTAGAAAGGCCTTGATCCAAGGCTTCTTTCTTCTCTTTATTAAACAATCCAAAAATTGCCATATTACTAAAAAACAAAAAAGCCTCTTTTTGCAAAGAAGCTTTCATGCATTTTTTTAATCATTAGAACTATTTTGATGCTAAGAAATCTTTCACATTATCTTTGTGAACCATTTCTTCCTTAAATTGATATGCTCCGGTTTTTTCAGAACGTACTAATTTAATCACTTTAGTAAAATCTTTACCGGCTCCTTTTTGCAATGATGCTACTACTTTCTTTGCCATAGCTTATTTTATTTAATTTCTTTATGAACTGTTACTCTCTTGAGAATTGGATTGTATTTCTTCAATTCCAAACGCTCTGTTGTATTCTTCTTGTTTTTTGTGGTAATGTAACGGGAAGTACCAGGCATACCACTGGTTTTATGCTCTGTACATTCCAAAATTACCTGAACCCGGTTACCTTTTTTTGCCATTTTACTTAATTTTTATACAGGACTGCAAATTTACAACTTTTATTTTAGTTTCCAACCCTGTCAAAAAAAATAGACAAGGTTGGAAGTTGTGCCCGGAACAGGAGTCGAACCTGCACAGCTTGCGCTACACGCCCCTGAAACGTGCGTGTCTACCAATTCCACCATCCGGGCTAATGGGTGGCTAAAGTAATATTTTTTTACTAATACTGAAAATTAAACCTTTATTCCTCGAAGCATTTTATTCCAATACAAATGGGGTAAAATATATTTTTTTAATATCCATAATCTCCAGTGGGGCTTAGCAGAGTTAAAAACCAGCATCTGCTTTAATTTTGGATCAGGAGTAAATTCATTTTTGTAATTAAATTCTGCCAACACCATTTCGTTATAACCGGTAACCAATGGGCAAGAAGAATATCCTTGATAGGAATAATTATTCACCTGTTTTTGTTTTAGATAACTGATTACATTTTCTATTAAAACCGGTACTTGTTTTCGAATGGCAGCGCCTGTTTTAGCGGTTGGCAAAGCCGCAGCATCACCCAAACTAAAAATGTTAGGATATACTTTATGTTGTAAGCTATTGATATTAACATCTACCCAACCTTGCAGATTCGTTAAACCGGATTCTTTTAAAAAAGTATGGGTAGTTTGAGGCGGGGCTAAATGCAGAAAATCAAACGGTATTACAACTATTTCTTTTTCTATATACAATTCAATTTTTTTGCTTACTTCATCACTAATTTTGAATGCATCTTGAATGACGATTTTAAAATAAATTTTTTTGTTTACTGAATCAATTTTTACCGGATTAAGTCCTAGCATCAATTGTATATTGTATTCTTTAACTTTTGCAAGTAAACTTTCTGCAACAGGTTTTACTCCAAATATTACTGAACCAGGCATGGCTAATATGATATTGGTTTTATTAGCCAATCCTTTTTTGCGAAGATAATCGGCCGAAATATATGCAGCTTTTTGAGGCGCACCACCGCATTTAATGGGAGTTGAGGGTTGTGTGAAAACAGCATTTCCACCTTTAAATTGATTTAATAGCTCCCAGGTTTTTTCAGGATCGAGATAATTACTGCATGCTATACCCTTATCCAGCGCTTCTTTTAATCCTTCAATCATCGAAAAATCATAGGTAACACCCGTAGCAATAATTAGTGTTCGATAACTTATTGCATCTCCATTTTTTAAATAAACTAATTGTTGATGAGGGTCAATTTTTTCAGCGTATTCTTTTATCCATTCTACCCCAGAAGGAATATAATCAGCTTCCGGCCGTATGCAATCTTTCATTTTGTAAGTACCGGCTCCTACTAAGGTATAAGCCGGTTGATAAAAATGTTTTTCTGAAGGCTCAACAATAATCACAGAAAACTTTTCATGCTGCTTTTGAAGTTGAGCGGCCGTTATAATACCGGCAGTTCCACCACCCAGTATTAAAATATCACATTTTTTATTCATGATTTAAAATTTTATTTAAAATAACAACACTTACTTATCTAGTGTGTGACTTTTATTACAATGCCAATTTTGTTAGTTGGAAAGAAGTCTGTCTTCTGTAATAGAATTATTGGTAATTTTGTAAAAATTTTAGGGTAATGGGGAATTTTAAGCTCAACAGCATTGAAGAAGCGATTGAGGATATTCGGAATGGGAAAATTGTGATTGTGGTGGATGATGAAGACCGGGAGAATGAAGGTGATTTTATTACGGCAGCACGTAATGTAACGCCGGAAATTATCAATTTTATGGCTACGCATGGCCGCGGATTAATTTGTGCACCGTTGATAGAAGACCGATGTGATGAGCTTGGGCTACAGTTGATGGTGAATGATAATAGTGCATTGCATGAAACTCCTTTTACAGTTTCGATTGATTTAATAGGTCAAGGAGTTACAACAGGTATTTCAGCAGCCGACAGGGCTAAAACCATTCAAGCATTGATAAATCCAAATACTAAGCCTCAAGATTTAGGAAAACCGGGGCATATTTTCCCATTACGTGCTAAACGAGGTGGAGTTTTACGAAGAACCGGGCATACAGAAGCTACCATTGACCTGGCGCGATTAGCCGGATTTGAGCCTGCAGGGGTATTAGTTGAAATTATGAACGAAGATGGCACCATGGCACGATTGCCAGAATTGGTAAAAATTGCTGAAAAATTTAATTTAAAAATAATTTCTATTGCTGACCTGGTAGCTTATCGTTTGGCGCATGAAAGCCTGATTGAAAAAGAAGCAGAAGTAAAATTGCCTACTGAATATGGAGATTTTAAGCTGATTGCATATAAACAAACCACCAACGATCAAATACACCTAGCACTGGTAAAAGGTGAGTTCAAACCCGGTGAACCGGTGTTGGTTAGAGTGCATTCATCCTGTATGACAGGGGATATTTTTGGATCTTACCGTTGTGATTGTGGCCCACAATTGCATACTGCCATGGAAATGATTGAAAAAGAAGGTAAAGGAGTAATCGTGTATATGAATCAGGAAGGGCGAGGAATTGGTTTAATCAACAAGCTCAAAGCATACGAATTACAAGAACAAGGACTTGATACTGTAGAAGCCAACCTCAAACTGGGCTTCGGAATGGATGAACGAGATTATGGAATTGGGGCACAAATCTTGCGAAATTTAGGAATTACTAAAATCCGGTTACTTACCAATAATCCCAAAAAGCGTGCAGGCTTGACCGGATATGGCTTGGAGATTGTAGAAAATGTACCAATTGAAATCTCTCCCAATCCACATAACGACTTTTACTTGAAAACAAAACGGGATAAGTTAGGGCATTTATTATTAAAACTAGGCCATTAAAAGTGAAACCATTGATTCAAGCCACAAACATTTACAAACGATATGGTTCGTTAGAAGTTTTAAAAGGGGTTAGCCTTGAAATTAAACAAGGTGAAATTGTTTGTATCATTGGAAAATCGGGAGCCGGGAAGTCAACCTTGTTACACATTTTAGGAACACTTGACAGGCCTGAATCTGGTGAAATTAGTATTGATGGTATTAGAACGGATTTATTAAATGACAAAAAGCTATCCGAATTCAGAAATAAACACATTGGGTTTGTTTTTCAGTTTCATCATTTACTGCCTGAATTCAATGCATTGGAAAACGTATGTATGCCTGCTTACATACGAAAGACGCCACGGAAGCAAGCTGAACAACGTGCTAAGGAATTACTCGATTATCTTGGACTCAGCCACCGCATCACACATAAACCGTCAGAATTATCAGGTGGTGAACAACAGCGTGTTGCTATTGCCCGTGCTTTAATAAATAATCCTACTGCCATTTTTGCTGATGAGCCTACAGGTAATTTAGATACACAAACATCTTCTGAACTTCACCAATTATTTCTCAAACTACGCCAAGAATTCAATCAAACCTTTGTTATTGTTACACACAATCCCGAACTGGCAGAGTTAGCCAACAGAACAGTTAGAATGGAAGATGGATTAATTAAAAAATAATTCACCAATAATTTAATAATAAGTTTTTTTTCCTTATCTTTGACGCAAATAACCAATTAATAAAATTTTTATGAACAAATTTAATTTATGGGTTGCATTAACTTATTTGGGAGGAAGTTTAATCCCTTTGAGTGGTCAAAACGGTACTTCACTGAGTAATTTACAAATCCCTCGCAACCCGGTATTTTATGAAACCAACCATGAGGTTGAACGTGGAAGCATATCATACTGCAACTACAACCAACCCGGTAATTCATTTGAAGACGGCAGAATCTCCATGCACGATGTGTATACAAACGTTAATCAAAGCGCAGATGATTTTGATGTACCTGCTAATACATGCATGGTGCTTAGCCAAGTTATATCAACTCATTTTTCATTTAACAATCCAACCAGCATGAATATTTATATTTATGAAGACAATGCGGGGGTACCCGGAAACTTAGTTATAGATTACATTGGAGTTAGCTTTACATATTTAATTACTGGTTCTGCTTTTGGATTAACTGCAAGAAGCATTACTTGCAATTTACCTACCAGCTTAGAATTGTGTGGAGGACCAACCGGAAAAAAATATTGGATTAGTGTAACTTCTGGAACTGGTACTGACTCTTTTTGGGAATTTCAAACTATCAATCCATATGGATTATCCGGTAAATTTAGGGGTGTTAATTTTGGACAACCCAATTGGATAGATTATGGAGATCACTTTGTATTTACACTTAATTATCAATACAAATCTGAATTGGTTGACACCATCAAACTTTGTGGAACAGAAACAGTAAACATTAACGGTACTGATTATGATTATGCAACACGAGTTGACCAATGGTTAACCTCCACAACCGGTTGTGATAGTATTGCCCCAGTATTAATTATTAAGGACTATGGCCATGCAGGCACCTATGAAATCGGCCGAATTTCTATGCATGATGTATATCCAAACATCAATCAATGTGCAGATGATTTTATCGTTCCTGCCAACGAATGCATTAGCGTAGATGGTGTGCAAGCTAATTTTTTAGTAAGTATGGGCAGTATTATAAATAGTGTAATTGTTTATTTTTATGATGATAATGCAGGTGTTCCAGGCAATTTATTACTTCAGGATACAGTATTATATTCTTATTATTATGTAGGTAATTGGAATGGCATGTTAGATATAAATCATGTACAAACAGCACTTTCTTCGCCTATTAATTTTTGTGGAGGAGCAAGCGGTACAAAATATTGGGTTAGTTTTACAGTGGCTACCGGTAGCAACGCATACTGGGAATTTGAAAGTGCTGGCCCCATTATACATAGTCCAGCTAAATTTAAGGGGCCAAGTTTTGGTTATCCAAACTGGACTACAAATAATGAAAATATGATATTTAGCTTAAATTACCGGTATATTGTGTCAATAAATACTCCAACTGAAACAACATTTTGTGCAAATTATAGCCCAATTACACTTACGGCTACACCTGCCGGTGGCACTTTCTCTGGCCAGGGTATTAGTGGAAATCAATTTAACCCAAGCAGTGCATCCATTGGTTTAAATGAAATTATATACACTTACCTTGCTTCGGATGATTGTGAATATACTGATACATTAACTCTAAATGTATTAGGCTGTGCCAGTTTGAATGAATTGCCCACTCTAAACCTACAAGCATACCCTAATCCAACTGATGATATTTTTTACTTGAGTGGTTACAGTTCGATGAATATTCCATTTACCTGGCATATTATGAATGTTGCTGGACAAATTATTTCCAGCGGTAACAATGTATTGAACAACGGAGAAAATAAAATTAGTTTTGATTTATCTGGATTGGCATCGGGTACCTACTTGTTAAAAATACAATCTTCAGACCAAGATCAGGTAATTCGCGTTATCAAAAAGTAATCTTTTACATACTTACAAAAAAGCGAAGGGAGCACCCTTCGCTTTTTTTATTTTAATATTCTAAAATCATCCAGAAATATTTGATGTTGTATAATGATTCAATAAAAAAGGCAAGCCCGTAAGCCGGGTTCTGTTTTATCTGGCCATTTATCTGGGATACCGGTCACCCGGCACCTCAAGCAACCTACCCTCCCCGACGGTTCCGAAGAACACGCTGCCGGGCCGACAGGCATTCGGGGTTTATTTGGTCTTTCAGCACACAGGGTTTACCCGAAACACCTGTTGCCAGGTATTTCCGTGCGCTCTTACCGCACGTTTTCACCCTTACCCCGTAAAAACGGGGCGGTTATTTTCTGTGGCACTTTCCGTCATTATCAACTAAGTTGACAATGCCTTCCCGTTAGGAAGTGTGTTGCCCTACGCTGCCCGGACTTTCCTCTCTACCTTACGGCAAAGCGACCAGTCGGCTTGCCTATTTCAAAGGTAACGCTTTTGAACGGATTATTTAGTTTTTTGTTAAACTTACAGTCAAATCAATGATGCATGAAAGTGGATATTTTAGCCTTTGGTGCCCACCCTGATGATATTGAGCTGGGTGCAGCGGGTACTCTCATTTCACATATACATCAAGGGAAATCTGTAGGCTTGGTTGATCTTACATATGGCGAATTAGGAAGCAGAGGTAATAAAGAAATTAGGCTGCAAGAAGCAGCCCAAGCTAAAGAAATCATCGGAGCATCAACCCGCATGAATCTGGGAATGCCTGATGGCTTTTTTCAAAACGATGAAAAACATCAGAAAGAAGTAATTCGCATTATTCGTCATTTTCGCCCGGATATTGTGATTTGTAATGCTCCAACTGACAGGCATCCTGATCATGGGCGTGCATCACAACTGGTAAGTGATGCATGTTTTTATGCTGGTCTTACAAAAATAACTACGCAATGGGTTGGGAAATACCAAGACCCCTGGCGTCCAAAAATTATTTTACATTACATTCAATATTATGACCTTAAACCAGATGTTTTAGTAGATATTAGCGGTTATATGGATTTAAAAATGGAATCAATCAAGGCACATCAATCGCAGTTTTATAATCCCAATTCTAAAGAACCCGAAACACTTATTTCACAACCCGAATTTTTGGATAATGTGATTAACCGAGCTGCCTATTATGGCCAATATATTGGAGTTAAATATGCCGAAGGATTTATAACACAAAGAACATTGGGAATTCAAAATTTATTTCACTTACTATAACTAAAACTATGAATTACTTTAAGAATAAAATTGTATGGATTACCGGAGCTTCTTCCGGTATAGGAGAAGCTTTGGCTAAACAACTGGATAAAGCAGGAGCTATATTGATACTTTCTTCCAGAAATGTGCAAGAGCTTCAACGGGTGAGGGCCTCACTCACAAACCCAGAATCATGGATCTTACCGTTGGACCTTGCAAGTAACGATACGTTTGAACAACATGCCAAACAAGTTATAGAAAAGTTTGGGAAAATTGATATATTGATTAATAACGGCGGAATTAGTCAACGATCGTTGGTTGCTGAAACATCACTATCCGTTGATCAGCGTATTATGCAGGTTAATTTTTTAGGCACTGTTGCACTTACCAAAGCAGTACTCCCCTATTTTTTAACACAGGGGTATGGACACATTGTAACGGTAAGTAGCGTTACCGGATTATATGGCACCCCCTTTCGCTCATCTTACGCTGCCTCTAAGCATGCATTGCATGGATTTTTTGATTCATTACGCGCTGAATTGCACGGGAAAAATATTGCCGTTACTCTGGTCTGCCCGGGATTCGTACGCACGCCTATCACTCTTCATGCCTTAACCGGAGATGGTACACCACTTAACATTATGGATAAAGGAACTTCAGAGGGATTGGATGTAGATGTATTTGCAAAAAAAATGTTGTATGCCGTTAGTAAACAAAAAAACAGAATAATTATAGGAGGATTTAAAGAGAAATTTGGTGTATTTATGAAACGTTTTTTTCCGTCGTTGTTCGATAAATTGATTGTAAAAATTAGTGTACGTTGATTAAGGTTTAAATTCAATAAGATTTACAAGAAGTTTGTATGCGCCTGGAATACCTGCAGGTATTTGCCTAAAAAAAGATAACCCTGTATATATAAAAACTCCTTTGCCATACGGCGCAACGAGTAATGCCCCAAGACGTGGTTCTTCACCACTGTCGCTCATTGCCAACAAACTTTGCACACGGGTACTATCCCAAGCTGACGCAAAATATAAACCGCGTTCTTGTATCCATCCATTCCAGTCAGTTGAATCAATTACATTCGGTATAGAAAATAAACGATGGCCAGGTGAAGTGATTTTTACAAGCGCTTGTTCTTCCGTTACACGGTCGCGTCCTACATTTAAACGATACGGTCCGATTTGCTTTGTTTTCATTCCTGAGGTTGTGATATACTGCATGACTACTACTCCACCCTGCTGCACATAATCACATAATTGTTTGTTAATGTATGAACTGTTTTCATAGGTATTAAACGCTCGAATACCTACCACTACGGCTTTGTATTTTTGAAGTTGGGAAGCCTGCATATGTTGTGCGTCAATGTATTCTATCGAATACCCAAGCTGTGCCAGCCCACGATCTACATCGTCTCCGGCACCTTCCAGATAACCTATTAATGATGAGGAGCATTGCACCGGCTGCTTTACTACTTTTACTTCGGATGAAGGGAAATATACCAAATGTGGGATATGATCATAACTGATTTCGCGGAATGCATAACTGAATGTCCCCTCGGCTGTATGGACTCTAATTTTTATTATCCCAGAACTAGTACCAGCAGGGGGAATTATTTTAAACCCTATAGTATGCTTATCCCTTTTCGTTGAAAACTCAAACATGATTTTATTAGGATGACATTGCCAACCTTCTGGCAATTCCAAATCTATATAACCAGTTGTTCTGGCTTTAAATGCTTCCAATTGAATCTGTAAATCTTTTGATTGATCATTCCCAAAAAACAACAACGGATCAAGCGGTGATGCAGTTACCGGAGGGGCAATATAAACAGGTTTATATATTTCTCCTTTTACAGGGTCATTCTTTTTATGCCAGAGTGGAAATTCCCACATGAATGATTGGGAAGCTGGTTTATTATCAAATGAAGGCTCTAAAACTACCATCATATCTTCGTTCCACCGACTTTCAATAGCATTCATGTATGCATAGGGGTCTGACTTCAGCGAAGGTTGATCAAACCACCATGGATTGGATATTCGGGCATCTGTTCGAATTACAAAACCTTGCGAACTGGCCTTTACCAACTGATCTGCCTGTACTGATTTGTTGTATTGAAAATCCCCTTGCAACCAACGAGATGCATTTTTTAAGCGTAATGAAACATATGTCAATTTCTTACCGGAACGATTAATAAGTTCGATGTTAAAACGAATTGAATCTCCTAAAGCATAGATATAATCAGATGTTGTTACCTCTGCAAATAGACCCATGCATTGTTTGATAAGGTTTCGCAAAGCTTCCAATTTGTATCCAATAAATTGCTGATCAGGAAGTTTTTGTATAAGTCCATAGAGTTCAAATAAATCATCTATAATGGCTGATGGATTACTAACTTGATATTTTAGAAGAATAGATGCTATTTTTTTCTGAATAACATCACCGCCTTTGTAGCGAGACCAGGATGTGTTAATGCCAGAAAACACATCTTTGTTTTCCATTTTATCACCGGCAAGTTGTACAAAATATTCCATGGTTTCGCCACGGGCACCTGATGATCCAAACCCCTGGCTTTTGTGCTGGCTTCGGCTTAATGCAGCTATTTCTGTATACGATGCACCCAGCAGGGCATTGTAATCGCCTACGTTGAGCTGCGGAAAGGTGTCTTTATTAAACTGTTTTTCATTTTCAAAAAAAAATGATGAAGTGTTCCAAATTACTCGCTTGGGTTTCCAAACTTGTACTAACGGAAACTGTTCATAGAATATATTAGTATCTGTAAGCAATTCCATGCTTTGAACTGCCAACATTGCAGAAGCGGTATGATGTCCATGGGTTCTGGATGGTTCTGGTGAAAAACGAGTTATGATAATATCCGGCTGAAACTTGCGAATCACCCAAACCAAGTCGCTCAATACAACATCTTTCTTCCAAATTTTAAAAGTTTCAGTTGAAGATTTGGAGTACCCAAAATCATGAGCACGGGAAAAAAATTGTTTACCTCCGTCAATACCTCGTGCCTGCCATAACTCATGGGTTCGTATCAAACCTAGTTCTGCATCCAATTCATTACCTATGAGGTTTTGACCTCCATCGCCTCGAGTAAGGGAAATATACGCAGTTTCTAGTTTTTTATGATTAGCCAGCCAGGTAATCAGCCGGGTATTTTCATCATCGGGATGGGCTGCAACATACAGTACTTTGCCCACTACCTGCATTTTTTGCAGTTCATGAAGAATCTCTGCTCCACTCCATTGTTTTTGGGGCTGGGCAGCCAATCCCTTAAATGAAACAAGCAAGCTTGAGAATAAAAGAGTTCGGAAAAATGCGGTCATAGCTGAAATTTTCAACTGACAAAATAAAACAAAAAAGGCATCTTCGGTGGAAGATGCCTTGAAAAGGAAATGGATAAAATTATTTATTTACGATAATTTGAGCACCCAGGGCTTGGTCTCCAGAACCTGCCAGTAATCCTTTGGCAAATACGGTATAAATTTTTCCGTCAGCTACGGTGATTGGATCCAGATCCAAAGCTACAGTCTGTGTTCCTGCTACACGTACTTCCAGATCGTATGAACCGGCTGCCAGCGGAGCAAATGCAGTTCCCTGCTTAAATGCCACGTTTGAAAATACTACATCACCACCATCCAGTGCAACATCTACAGCCGGAGCATCAGCACTCATGTGAATAAAACGCACATGAGCATTTCCGACTGCAGGAGCTGTCAGATCATCGCTGAATAACACCGCTTCGATACCATTTAATACGTTACACGCAAACAATGAATAATACATATCTTTAGTAAAATTAACGTCTGCATTAATTACTGTAGTGGAAGTACCGGCAGCATTAACTTTAATATTTCGTGTTCCGGCTTCAATTTCCAAGTATCCAGTATAATTAGGGAATGTTAACGATGCAGAATTCACCACTGCATTCTCAATCAACAGGTCAACACCCGGGGCATCGGGAGATGCATGTACTACCAGTAAATTTGCTTTTTCTTCTTTGCTGCAGGAGGTGAAACTTACAGCTGCCAGGGCGATTGAAATTAATCTTATCTTTTTCATGTGTAATTTTTAAATGATTTGATAGATAAACATCCACAATTCTTATTTGTTGAACACAGCCATTAAAATTTAAAACCTTTTTTAAAATTAAATAAAAAACCCGGCCTATTAGCCGGGCTTTTAGGTTGAAGTTGATTAATTGAGAACTACTTAATTTTTAATGAATTTAAGACTGGCTCCATTTTCAGTTGAAATAAAATACATGCCGTTGCTCAAGGCTTCTACTGAAATGCGGGCATTCGGTTGGATAAGAGATTGCATTACCACTTTTCCTGAAATATCCAGAATCTGAATTTGCATTGGCTGGGTATTATTCAGTTGAATGAAATCAGTAGTTGGGTTGGGGTACAAGGTTAATTCTGACAATGAACTTTCATCAATACCAGCCACTGGTTGTTCATTCATCAGCATTCGGCCAATAAAACAAGGTCTAGTCACTGGCACAAAACTAGATGCAACAAAAATCACTTTACCATCGGGCTGAATATCAAAATCTTTGATGCTTTGATATTGAATTACATTTGGTAAATAAAAATATACAATTCCATCAGCACTGTAGTTGGTATTTACTGCTCCATTTGATGTAAAGAACACAAAAGCCAGCGAATCAAGATTATTAGTGGGAGCTATTCTCCCACCTGCTATTATATCACCATTGGATAATATACGTACTTTGGTAAACTCTGAGCGATAACCGAGTGTATTGCCTTTGTAAATCCCATTTGAAGCAAAGGTTGTTATAAACTGTCCGTTAGCATCTAATTTTGCTAGGCCTGCATTGCTAGTTTGATAACTACCACTACCGTCTGTAACTGTTATTGTACCGGCACCCGCTGCAATGATATCTCCTGATGATGTTAATGTAATTGAATTCACAGCAGATAGATTATCGTCATCTCCAAAATTAATGGTGGTATATCCTGCATTTACTCCAAATGTATTGTCTAACGAACCATCACTATTTAATCGGGCAACAAAACCTACTTCAAACCCATTGTTGTTATTTAAATCTTTCGCCCTACCAGCAATTAATATTTTTCCGTTTGATAAAACGACCATATCGGTAATGTACTGTGGGCTTCCATCAATCATATTGAAGTTATATAACCCATTAACCCCAAAAGTACTATCTGGAGTTCCATTTTGTTTGAAGCGAAAAAAAAATAGACTATAATTTAGATTGTGGCCAGCTATCAATATTTTCCCATCAGACAAAGGTCGTACTCTTTCTCCATAATAATAACTCGATGCTTCAATATAAAAAGGCTGCCCGCCATTAAACGTAGCATCAATTGTACCTTCTGCTGAATAACGAATAGCAAAAAATCTAGGATTATTAGAACTCATATAGCTATCTTTTTCATATCCCACTGCATAAATCTTTCCGTTAGTATCTTTATACACATCTGTAAATTCATCAAATTGATTTGTTGAAGTATAAATGCCAATAGATGTTGCTGTTATATTATTACCAGGAGTATTGGACAATGAATTCAAAAAAGCATCTGTAAATTGAGATGTTACTGGAGCAGGCGAAAAATATCCTTCATTTGCAGTAATGATACATGTTTCATTGCCTGTGGAAATAACTCGTAAATAATTGGAAGAAGTTCCCGTTTGAGCGAATTGACCTTGATTAAATGTAGAATCAAATACCCCAACTTGAGCATTTAAAATTCCGGCAAAAAATAATCCGAATGAAATAAATTGTAGTGTTTTTTTCATAAAAAATATTTTACTTGCAAGTATAGCTTTCTGAATCATTGCATGTAAGTAAAAATTTACGAACCGTCGTTTTGAGTTAACAATCGGTAAAAACAGCTATCAAAAAGCTTTAAAGACTAAATAGTAGAAATTTTACTTGTTAGTTTCCCAAATTTCTTTGGCCCTGAAATAATTAAAATCTTTTACCACAGTTTCTAAAAACTCAATTTGCGGAATGGTTTTATCATCTATATCTAGCACTTCTTGCACTTTTACAAATGCTTCAGCTAAAACCAGGTAGTTTTTTGTTTTTTGATAAAAAGCCAATGTTTCTTTTATAACTTCAATATCACGATGTGAAAGATATTGTGCCTGCGGATAAGTAGGTTTATAAGATTTATCTGTATCTGCAATGACTGTATCTTGTAAAGTGACACGACGTCGAAGGCGAACTACGGTAGTACCGGCAAACAAATCGCCTAAACGTTGCCCCTTGCCTAAAATTAAAAATGCCAACAATGCCAAGCCACGAAATAACATAAACTCTACAATACGCATCAGCCAGCGTATTAAATAATTGCCAAGGGTTGGCTGGGCACCATCCGTTCGTATTACCCGTATTTTCATCACCATTTTACCCACGCTTTGTCCATTGGCAAATATTTCAAACAATAGATGATATAAAGCCATGGGCAAAAGCAATACAAACAACCATACAATCTCTGCATCCAAATTGTACATCGAACCAAAACTATCTCTGAATTCAATCATAATCAATAACCATACAATCATAATCAACGTATCTATCAAATATGCCAAGGTACGGTCGCCTAGTGTTGCTAATTCCTGATCTATTCGAACATTTTGCGTGGTATGTATATAAATATTTTCCATTGGAACTGCACGTTAGATAAATTACATGTATATATCTTACAATGAATCTTTAGGAATATTTTAATTTCCTTCAGAAGCTATTAGAATATTTGATACCATTATTAAGTTAGATTAAAATATCTTAAATCCAAGACTGAATTCAAAATGTCCGTTTTTAAAGCCTGCTCCAGGGTCCTGAACTAACACATTACTTCCCAGCATATTTACAAATCCAAACTTATAGCGGGCATCAACAGTAAATCTCCAGATATCGCCGCCCAATCCAAAAAAAATCCCACCATTCCAAATGGGCGTTTTTTCATACGTAAAAGTAGAATTCGCTGGATAATCAGGATCTAAAACATATATACTTCTAGAAACACTTACAGAAGCAAATGGCCCTAAATTTAAACGCACGTTGATTAATTTAAAATCAAGCACTTTATAACCCAAAGCGATGGGCAATTCAAATGTATTGGATTTGATATTATATCGGCCACCATTTTCAAAAAAACCTTCACCACCAATCATAGAAAAATTCATTTCCGGTTGAATATGCAAACGCTTACGTTGGGTCAAATTAAAACGAGCGAATATACCACCATTAAAACCAATATAATTTTCGTTAATATACCTTTGAATACGAGTTTCTAAACGATTTACATTAATTCCTGCTTTTACTCCGAAATTTATATGTCGTTGATTAAAAGGCTTTTTCTCTGTCTGAGCAAATCCTTGATAAACCGGTAAAATCAAGATAACTAGAAATAAATACCTAAAAATCCATATATACTTCATGGGTTTGGGTTTTATTGCAAATATAAGGCTATCAAGCCGAGTTTGTTATTCCGGCAGATACAAACTATTTTTGTAATCATTGAAAAAAAAGTTAAAAGTCATGAGCGTAACATCCGCTGTCTCTGTATATCAGCCCAAAAATAAAATACGAATTGTAACTGCAGCCTCATTGTTTGATGGGCATGATGCTGCTATCAATATTATGCGTCGTATAATTCAAGCCAGCGGGGCTGAAGTAATCCACCTTGGGCACGACCGAAGTGTGCAAGAAATTGTAAACTGCGCCATCCAAGAAGATGCCAATGCCATTGCGGTTACCTCTTATCAAGGTGGACACATGGAATTTTTTAAATACATGTATGACTTGTTGAAAGAATATGGCTGTGGCCACATTCGTATTTTTGGAGGCGGAGGCGGTACCATCTTACCCGAAGAAATTGAAGAGCTCCATGCATACGGAATAACTCGCATATATTCTCCGGATGATGGCCGTGCCATGGGTTTACAAGGAATGATTAATGACCTCTTAGAGAAATGCGATTATCCCACTGGAATAAATTTAAACGGGGAAATAAATCACATTCGAAATAAAGACATTAAATCCATTGCCAAACTTATTAGTGCTGCTGAAAATCAATCTCCGGAATTTATAACTCAGCAACCCTTAATTGAACAATTGGCCAAGCAATCCAAAACACCTGTATTAGGTATAACGGGAACTGGTGGAGCTGGAAAATCATCATTGGTGGATGAACTGGTACGTCGTTTTTTGATTGATTTTAAAGATAAAACCATTGCGATAGTTTCGGTAGATCCATCGAAGCGAAAAACCGGTGGTGCATTGTTAGGAGATAGGATTCGTATGAATTCAATCAATAATCCTCGTGTATTTATGCGTTCGCTGGCCACACGCCAAAGCAACCTGGCATTGTCTAAATATGTGAAAGAAGCCATAGATATACTCAAAGCAGCCAATTATGATTTAATTATTTTAGAAACATCAGGAATTGGGCAAAGTGATACAGAAATAATAGACCATAGTGATGTTAGCCTTTATGTAATGACACCGGAATATGGGGCTGCTTCGCAATTGGAAAAAATAGATATGTTGGATTTTGCCGACATTATTGCTCTAAACAAATTTGATAAACGAGGAGCACTGGATGCATTGCGAGATGTAAAAAAACAATATAAACGAAATCATCAGTTATGGGATGTGGATGATGACCAACTGCCAGTTTTTGGTACCATTGCTTCTCAATTTAATGACCCCGGCATGAACCGATTGTATAAAGCTGTGATGGATACCATTGTAGCTAAAACCGGGAACGAACATCTTACTTCGCAATTTAGGGTTACGGATGAAATGTCGGAAAAGATTTACATAATCCCTCCGCAAAGAACTCGTTACCTTTCTGAAATAAGCGACTCGATAAGAAAATATAATGAATGGGTAGATAAGCAAGCCGAAATAGCTCAACAATTGTATAGTATTCACACGGCAAAACAAGCTTTAGGAGGTAAGGCAGATAATGTGGTAACAGAAGCATTGGAAAAAGAATTTGAAAACCTGAAATTGAGTTTGGATGGTCACAATTGGAAACTGATTGAAACTTGGCCGCAGCGCGTACAAGAGTACAAAAATGAATATTATGTTTTTAAAGTTCGCGATAAAGAGATAAGGGTTAAAACATATCATGAATCGCTAGCACATACCAAAATCCCAAAGGTAGCATCACCTCGTTATACTGCTTGGGGAGATATTTTGAAATGGAATCTACAAGAGAACTTTCCTGGATTTTTCCCATATACAGCCGGGGTATTCCCATTCAAACGAGAAAATGAAGCCCCCCCCCGGATGTTTGCCGGCGAAGGTGGCCCCGAACGTACCAACCGCCGTTTTCACTATGTTTCTTTAGGTATGCCGGCAAAGCGTCTTTCTACAGCATTTGATTCTGTAACGCTCTATGGTCACGATCCGGCAACACGACCTGATATTTACGGAAAAATTGGCAATTCCGGAGTTTCTGTATGCTGCTTGGATGATGCTAAAAAACTGTATTCCGGATTTAATCTGGCTGCTGCTAATACTTCCGTATCCATGACCATCAACGGACCGGCTCCTACCATTTGTGCCTTTTTTATGAATACTGCCATTGACCAGCAATGTGAATTATACATACGCCAACAAGGCCTGGAAGATGAAGTAAAAAATAAAATCAAAGAAATTTATGCTGCTAAAGGAGCTACACCTCCTTCTTATCAAGGAAATTTACCAGAAGGAAATGATGGGTTGGGTTTGATGTTACTCGGAGTAACCGGCGACCAGGTATTGCCTGCTGAAGTTTATGAACGAATAAAGGCCGACACTTTAAAAGTAGTTCGTGGCACGGTACAAGCCGATATTTTAAAAGAAGACCAGGCACAAAATACCTGTATTTTCTCTACAGAATTTTCGCTTCGAGTGATGGGAGATATGCAGCAATACTTTATTGATAAAGGAGTTCGAAATTTTTATTCTGTTTCTATTTCAGGTTATCACATTGCCGAAGCAGGGGCTAATCCGATTACACAACTTGCATTTACGCTAGCTAATGGATTTACGTATGTAGAATATTATCGTTCGAGAGGGATGGATATCAATGCGTTCGCTCCTAATCTTTCATTCTTCTTCTCAAATGGTATTGACCCAGAATATGCAGTAATAGGCCGGGTAGCAAGAAGAATTTGGGCAAAAGCCATGAAAAATTTGTATGGAGCCAACGAGCGTTCACAAATGTTGAAATATCATATTCAAACCTCCGGACGTTCACTTCATGCACAGGAAATTGATTTTAATGATATCCGCACTACTTTACAGGCATTATATGCTATCTATGATAATTGCCAGTCATTGCATACCAATGCATACGATGAAGCCATTACAACGCCTACAGAAGAATCCGTAAGAAGAGCAATGGCCATACAGTTAATTATCAATAAGGAATTAGGATTAGCAAAGAATGAAAATCCATTACAAGGTTCGTTTATCATTGAAGAATTAACTGATTTGGTAGAAGAAGCTGTGTTGATGGAATTTGACCGTATTACTGAACGAGGCGGAGTTCTGGGAGCAATGGAAACGATGTATCAACGTGGTAAAATTCAGGAAGAAAGTTTATACTATGAAACCCTGAAACATACGGGCGAATATCCGATAATTGGTGTAAACACCTTCCTTTCGTCAAAAGGTTCTCCCACTGTTATTCCTCAGGAAGTAATTCGAAGTACCAAAGAAGAAAAAGATTATCAAATCTCTATGCTTCAATCATTGCATAAATTTCATGCAGATAAGGCTCCTGCTATGTTGCGTGAATTACAGGTAACTGCCATTCAAAATAAAAACATTTTTGAAAAGCTGATGGAAGTTACAAAATACTGTTCCTTGGGCCAAATTACTCAAGCGTTGTTTGATGTAGGTGGCCAATATCGCAGAAACATGTAAACATCTCATATGTTTCATCATGCATTCATCTAGTAAAAAATTTTTAGTCAAACAATATCATGTAGTGCTTATTTGTTTGTTTTTATTTTTATCGCCCCCCGCAATTGCTCAATTACATATAACTTTTTTCAATGCATGGGCATTGATGGATACTACAATTACTCGTATTACTATTAAAGACACAAAAGAACTGCTGGAAAAAGCCTGCAAATGCACAGTAGATTTCGATAATCCGCAAGCAACTATCCAAATTTATTTACCGGAAATTCATCCAGACTCATCACTTGTACCTACACGATTTGAAAAAGCAGCTTCTTTTCCCTACAAGCATTATCCAATACATGATTATCAATGGATACAACAAAAACCAAATGACTCCACCTATATACTTCATTTGATAGCAAGCACACATCAGGCAGTAAGTTTTGGTTTATATGGATTGTTACAAGAGAAATTGGGATTTCAATTTTATCATCCTCGAAATACAGTAATTCCAAATCTTAAAACCTGGCCACTTTCCAACGAATTTGAATTTACGGCCCGTCCCTTATTTGATAAAAAGGGATTTCATTTACATACTCAACACCCTATTGAATTAACGGAATATTTATTAAATCCAACCATTCCAGAAGGATTGGATGTTGTAAAAGAATACATAGATTGGTTAGTTCGGAATGGCCAAAATTATTTTGAGTTTTGTTTACTAAATAGTATTGATAAAAAACAATGGATTGAACATGCAAAAAAAATTACTGATTACTGCCATCAAAGAGGCATCTTTGTATCGGTTGATGTGTCACTTCACATGATTCAACAAAAAAACTTTCAACTTTATACTTCTTCCATAGGCAAAAAAAAACAAATCAGAAAAAATCTGGCGTGGCTAAACCAGGCCAATTGGGACTTTATGCACATGGAATTCACAACAGCTGAATTTTTTGGTGGTAATCGAAAAAAAAGAGAAAAACTTCGTTTTTATATTTTAGACTGGTTGGATAAGCATTCTTCCACAAAACTGATGGGGCGACAACATATTGTAAAACCTGAAAGAGAATACAAGCGAAAAAAACATTATGCGTATGATAGCTTAGAAATTGAATTAGATAAAAAAAGAGGGGTGATGGCTCACACCGTAATGTTTTATGATATGACAGAACCGCATGCTCCAGTATATGAAAATGAAAATCAGCGGCACATGTTTGAATTCATGCTAAAACAGCATAAGCAACGAGAAACCTGGTATTATCCTGAAAGTGCCTATTGGGTTACATTTGATAATTCTATTCCAATGACTCTACTTCCATACCTCACCGCCCGATTAGCTGATATTGATACCTGTGTAGCCTATCAAATTCCCGGACACATTACCTTCAGCTCAGGCTGGGAATGGGGGTATTGGCTTTTTGATTGGAGCATTGCCCGCTGGAGTTGGCAATATACTTACAATCAAAAAAAAGAAATCCGAACTGCAGATATGTTCGTAAAACCCATGCTAAATGATAGCATGCTGATATTTTTTCAACAAGCTATCCAAACACAACAGGAATTTTTAAAAAATCAAAACCTGATTCAATGGCTAACTGCCATGACTGTGATTGATGAAATTCCATTCAAAAAATTTTCACTACAATTTCAACCTCGCCCTCACCTATCTTATAAATACATTAGAAGAAGGGCCACCTTGAAAGAAATTAACTTAATAGAATCTACTGATTTACCTCGATTAAAATCATTTGCAGATACTACTTACCATTTGATTACAAAATTTGCAAACCAAATAAACGATAAAAACCAACACCATGAAATAGTACATGAATTATTTGATGGGATTTATATTACAGGATTAAGAGCATTGCATCGGTATTATATTTTAAAATACTTAATTGAAATTAGAAAAAATAAACTTTTAAATAAAAATGTAAAATTACCCAATACCTTCCTTGAACAAGCGAAACTAGTACGGTTACAAGCCCTTCAATTGGTAAAAAAAAGAGAAGCAGGCTATCGTTATCCTTACAATTTAATAGCTACACGTTTTAAAGACCACACGGCCTATCGTTTTGGTTATTTATATACAGTAAGTAATTTGCACTTTTGGAACCGCGAAGAACAACAAGCTAAAAAAAACAGGTATGGGCCTTTTTTTATGAATATATTTAATATAGCCCGCATTATGGGTTTTATAAAATAAAAAACTAATTATGATAACACTTCTTGCTATACGACATGCGAAGTCAGACTGGGCTGCTCCGTTTGAAAAAGATTTTGACCGCCCGCTAAATGAACGTGGTAAAACTGATGCCCCTAAAATGGCAAAACGCATTGCGGATAAAAATTGTATTCCTGACTTAATAATTAGTTCTACCGCCAATCGAGCCCTTTCAACCGCCCGATTAATGGCAAAAGAATGGAACTCTCATAGTATGAAATTTATTGAAGAACCAGAATTATACCATGCTTCCCCCAATACCATTCTGAAATGTTTAAAAAGACATATTCCTAAGGATGCCAAGTGTGTTGCTTTTTATTGCCATAATCCGGGTATTACCGAATTTGTAAATGAATTCAGTAACTTGCAAATTGATAATGTACCTACATGCGGTGTATGTGCTATGCAATGGGATTCGTGGAATGATGTTGGAAAGCAAAAAGGAGAACTTTTATTTTTTGATTATCCTAAAAATATTTTTTCCTGAGTAGATTTATACATAAAAAACAGTTTGGACAGCATTTCCTCAAAGATTTGGGAATTGCACACCGTATTGTGGATTCGTTGGCATCAGTGTATCCAAAAGGCAAAGTGTTGGAAATTGGTCCGGGGGCTGGTGTTCTGACCCGCATTATTCGAACTCATCCATCATGGGAATTATTTGTAAATGAAATAGATCGAACTTTGTTTGAATCATTAAAACAAGAATTTCAACTGGATGAAGAACATTTTCTGGAAGGTGATTTTTTAAAGATAAATTTAGAAAACCGCTTGAAAGATAGTTTTGCGATCATTGGTAATTTTCCCTATAACATTTCCACCCAAATTGTATTTCGAATTTTGGAATTCCGGCAATATGTACCTTACTGTGTGGGGATGTTTCAAAAAGAAGTGGCTGAACGAATTGCAGCACCACCTGGTTCTAAAACATATGGAATAACAAGTGTATTAACACAAGCTTACTATACGGTAGAATATTTATTTACAGTACCTGAACATGTTTTTATCCCCCCCCCAAAGGTAAAATCGGGAGTAATACGAATGGTTAGAAAACCAAATCCTGCCCTTCCGGATGAGAAACTTTTTTTTAAAGTAGTAAAAGCTACATTTAATCAACGGAGAAAGACTTTGAAAAATGCACTCAAAAGTCTACCTTTGCAACCCGGTTGGGAACAGCTTCCATGGCTGGATCAGCGTGCAGAGCAATTGTCGCTGGAGCAGTTTATAGAGCTTACTCAACGGATTGAAAAATTATACGTGTAAATGGATATTCCCATACCAACGTGCAAGTCGAAATCACTCGTGAATTCATTGAGCGGCTGGAGGAGCTCATTTCAAGCCGTAACGAAACTCAGATCCTAGAGTTAATAGGTGATTTACATCCTGTTGATATCGCAGAAATTTTTGGTGAAATAACACCGATTGAAGCCAAATACCTTTACACGCTAATTGATGAAGAAAAGGCAGCGGAGGTAGTTGCTTTTCTTGATGAAGATGTACGCGAAAAATTTTTAGATCAACTTACCTCTAAGGAAATTGCAGAAACCTTTGTTGAGAATCTTGATTCTGATGATGCTGCTGACATTCTTAGCGAATTATCAGAAGAACGCCAACGAGAAGTACTTTCTGAAATTGATGATATTGAAGTAGCCAGCGACATTGTTGATCTGCTCAAATATGATGAAAATACGGCCGGTGGTTTAATGGCCAAAGAGCTGGTTAAAGTAAATGTAAACTGGAGCCGTCAACGGGTAATTGATGAAATCAGAAAGCAATCGGCAGAAATTGATAACGTTTATACAGTCTATGTAGTTGATGATGATGATAAACTTTTAGGAATTTTACCACTAAAAAAATTACTGATTGAACCGGAAAGTATTCCCATTTCCGATATGTATATTGACAAAATTCAGATAGCTTATGTACACATGCCGGCTGAAGAAGTTGCCAATATCATGAAGAAGTACGATTTGGTGGTATTGCCAGTTGTAGATGAATTGGGACGATTGGTTGGACGTATTACTATAGACGATGTGGTGGATGTTATCCAGGAAGAAGCGGATAAAGACTATCAGTTGATGAGTGGATTAAGTGGAAGCATTGAATCAGATGATAATATTTGGACTCTTACCCGTGGCCGCATGCCTTGGTTGTTGGTAGGTTTAATAGGTGGAATTGTAGGCAGCCGGGTTATCAGTACCTACGAAGAACAAATACAAGTTCATCCCGAAATGGCATATTTTATTCCATTGATTGCAGCCATGGGAGGAAATGCCGGCGTACAATCCAGTGCCATTATTGTACAGGGATTAGCCAATAATACGCTACGCAAAGGCGATGCTTGGTTAAAATTCTTCAAAGAATTATCCGTTGGTTTACTTAACGGATTAGTATGTGCTGCAGTCATCCTCAGCTATAATCTACTCTTTGGAAATTCAATTGAATTAGCTATCACTGTTGGCACAGCAATGATTACCGTAATTGTAGTAGCCTCTATTTTGGGAACATTTATTCCACTTACATTAAATCGATTTAAAATAGATCCAGCCTTAGCTACTGGGCCATTTATAACTACCATGAACGATATCACCGGAATGTTTATTTATTTCCTTATTGGTAGATTGATGTACGGAGCGCTTTGATTTTGGGCTTTAATATTCTATGTTTAAGAATTATAAGTAACATTCCTTTAAAACTGAAAATAAATAAATGCTTGCAAATCGGAAGTAATAAATTGGTAAATTAAAAATACTGTAAATACCACACTTGTTATTTGAACTGCTGGATGAGCATGAATAAATGCAGTGCGGTATTTAGTTTTAATGTTTACGGGCAACCAATGAATTACCATGCCAATAATAAACATCACAAATACTCCCCAGTGATTTTCTACTATCTTTAAACTGGCGTCCCAGCTCCAATTGGTCATCAATTGATTCCACATTCTACTGGCTAATTCCATTCCATCGCCGGTATTCTTAATATCACCAGCTCTGAAAAATAATCGTGTAAACGATATGAATGTAAATGTAAAAAACACCTTCCACCCCACCACCAACCAATGATTGCTTTTTTCATAGGGTGAAATTTTTTTCCACCCTTTGTATATTACTAAAGCAGCCCCGTTTAATGCCCCCCAAATTACAAAATTCCAACTGGCACCATGCCACAATCCGCCAATTACCATGGTTATCATCAGATTAATGTTGGTAATCATTCCGCTTCTGAATGAAGGCACAACTATACCAAGAATAAATGCAACAAATGAAAATCCAACAAATACTAAAGCAATTTTCCACCAATTAGTACCTGAAATTAATATTACAAATAAGATGATAACTAAACTCCATATCCAAGTTCCGATGGAGCTTTTACGATTTCCACCTAAGGGTATGTACAAATAATCTTTCAACCAAGTGCTTAGTGACATGTGCCATCGCTTCCAAAATTCACCCACGTTTCGAGCTTTGTAGGGTGAATTAAAATTGACAGGAAGCCGAAATCCCATCAATAATGAAACGCCAATAGCAATATCTGTATATCCTGAAAAATCAGCATATACTTGCAAGGAGTATGTAAATAATGCCATCAATACACCAAAACCGGTATAATTTTCCGGATAATCAAAAACACGGTCAATAAAATTTACGGCCATATAATCGCCAATCACCATTTTTTTAAGCAAGCCGTTTAAAATCCAGAAAACAGCCAATCCAAATTCATAGCGGGTTACCTGATATTTTTCATAAATCTGGGGAACAAATTCATTCGCACGAACGATGGGTCCGGCCACCAACTGCGGGAAATAGGCCACATAAAAAGCAAAATCGCTGATACTTCGTACTGGTTTAATCAAACGACGATATACATCTACCGAATAACTTATGGTTTGAAATGTAAAAAACGAAACACCGACCGGTAGCAAAATTTCATCTATATCGAAATGAGTACCTAAGTATCCGTTGCTCCAATACGCCAACCAATTTATTATCCGGTAATCAGTATGAAAAATCTGATTAAAGGCATCTGTGAAAAAGTAAGCGTATTTAAAATAAATCAATGTGGTAAGGTTTAAAAATATGCTCAATCCCACCAAAGCCTTGCGTTTAACTGGAGCATATGTTTTATCGAGTCGAAGCCCAATCCAATAATCAGTTATTGTACTAAATATCAACAATAGAAAAAATAATCCACTTGTTTTGTAATAAAAAAATAAACTTACTATCCCCAAAAAGGCATTACGCATGCCTATCTTTTGGTAAACCGATGAATAGATTGTTACCACAACGGCAAAAAATGCCCAGAAATAAAACTTAGTAAAAATTAGTGGTGATTGAGGATTGAATACAAAAATATCTCCCAAATCAAAAAACATATGATGTAGCACTGCAATAGCTATTACGCTAACAATACCACTAACAATGGTAATCAATACTTGCTGAATGCGGGATAATTGTATATAAAGATAAACTTCGCAGTAATGTTGTATTAACAACACAAGCAAAACTGATGGAAACAACAAACCTACGGAAGAAAACAGCGTGCCAGCCGAAATAGCCAGGGCAAACATACCCTTCATCCATGATTTATGAGAAAAGATAGCATGAAGAATAATCCAAAAACCATAATACACCAGCAATGGAATCATAGAAAATTCTTTTGCCGGCAAAGGTCCCAAATATAATATGCGATGTAATAATTCAAGGTTCATCCGTTATCGTTTTTCAGTCGAAGGTTGATAGATTCGTTTTACATGATATTCATAATGTTTGAGCAAAGCTTCAAACAATAAGTCACCCATGAGTTTATACCCCGAAGTTGTAAAATGTACCCGGTCTGATTTACCCAAACCATGTTTCATCCAAGTTTCCATACTTTCTAATCCACCCATCACGGTAAAGAAATCCCAAACGGCTAAATTTTTTTCTTTAGCCAATTTGAGCATAGATTCTCTAACCACCGGCCCGTTTTTGTTGACATAATACCTACGCCGGTATTTTTTGTAACTATCGTTGTTGGTAATCAACAATATGGCTGCTCCGGGTGAAGCTGCTCGAATGGAATCAATCAGTTTTCGATAATTGTTTTCAAAAATCCACGGTTCAAACTCTTTACCGGCAGCATCATTAATACCAATTCCCATGATTACTAAATCAGGTTTAATTTCACGCAAGTGAGCCGGTAGTAGCTGGCAACGTAAATACGAAGAGGTAGAAGCTCCATTCACACCAATAGCATGATAGGTAATCCCTGGGTCTTCATTTTCAAGTTGAATTCCATACAAAGTATATCCCCATTGCAATGAATCGGTTTTTTTAAATTCTAAGGTGAGATGGTGGTAATAACGATCAAAATAGATATCCGTAATGCCTTTATCTATTTGTGTATTCATCCTGTAGTTTGCTGTGGTATCTTTCAACACCGGAACAACAGAAAACATGGATGTATCTGCTTTATGAAAAATTCGGATATGATTAAAATCGTATGACTGATAATAATCTGTTTTAAGTGAAATGAAGATGCTTGATGTTGTATCTCGAGTAGTAATGGAAACTCCTGTTAAACCCAGTTCACAAAATTTTTCGCGTTGTGTATTTTTACAAGATTCCCATTTACCAGTATAATTCACTACATAGTTATATGGATTATTAGTACCGGCCACTTTGAATGGGAATACCAATCCACGACTACCTTTGTTGGAAGGATAAAAATTACTAAGCCGTTCGCGTACCCTGCCTGATATTATATCAGCCTGTACATGTGAGCCTCCCATGTGAACAATATTGATTTTTCCTTTTCCCTGAAAAATTAACTGATCCAATTTTTTATAAAAATTTTGCATATCACTGCTATCACTTGGAAAAATCAATCCATTTTTTTGATACTGAATAAATGAATAGGTTGATCCCATGTAGGGATAATCATTTACCTGTGCCCAAATACAAGAGAAAAAAAAGGAATACACAACATGTAACACAGTAAAAATGATTACTTGAAGTACCAACCCGATGTATGAATTATTCAGTACAATACTTTTCATGGAGCAGATACTTCATTTAATCGTTTGATGCGTTTTTCCAATCTGTACTCATTATAATCGTTAATGAGTGCTTCAAAAAACAATTCCGAAATTTTTTGTGCTCCTTCCGTTGTAAAATGTATATAATCGCCACCTGCTAATCCCTGTTTTACCCATGAAGGCATAGAATTAACCCCTCCCATAACTTCCAGCATATCCCAGTATGCTCCATTCGCATCAAAGGTGGCTTTTTTTAATGCATCTCGCACTTTTTCAATATGCGGGTACGATTGCATTTTTCCATCAATTCGTTTTGACATATCCGCTAAGCCAATTACAATTACAGCAAGATCGTTCTTCAAACTTTTTAGCCAAGCTATTTGATCATAAAATTTTTCACCATACTCCGCAGCATTTTTTTCTCCATTGATAGAAGGCATCATATTTCCACCAAACTGGAGAATCAGCAATTTTACATTAAGTAATTCAAAACTTTTTTTCAGCAAGGCCGAATCAACCCGTGTAAAAATTGTTCCAGAACAGCCACGCATGGGCATATTATCAACAGCCACACCCGATTTCCCATCCAAAGCAATTCCATAAACTTCTGGTGAACCACCACCACTAAATTGCAAAGTAATAGATTTAGGAAAAGTATCGAGTTCCCACTCCAGTAATTGCATTCCGCCGGGCTCTGCTTTTTTACTGCCATACCTTTTTTTATTGGTTGAAAGAGTAATATTAGCTGAAGATTCCAAATTACCAATTAACACGCGTACCTTACTTATCATCCGAGCCTTTTCATATGCCTGATTACTTACCATAAAAGTAATGGAAGCGCTTTCTTGATATTCACTAAAATTCAACATTACACCGTATCTCCGATGTTCGGCACGTAAAGAATTATCCATTCCCCAGCAAGCATAACGTTGCCAATTTTCAGAAGAAATTTGTCGGATAGACATGGAAGGAATAATCTGAACTGCAGGTTGCAAACCGGGCCCTGAACCACCAAAACGTTGCTGCAACTGCTCACGAACATATCCTGTGATGCGATCCATTTCAATCTGTGAATCGCCATAATGCAAAATGCGAATGGAGGCACCTTGTTCTTCTACGGATTCCAATGCATCAAAAAATCGATACAAGATGGATTTATTATCCTTAGGATATTGTAACCTGCTTGGATTGTTACGACTGATTTCACGAAACACCCGAAGGCTATCTTCCAAAGAATTCAATTCTTTTAGCAACAATGTATCTTTTTCACGATGTAAAATAGAATTGATATCAGCATACTGTATAGTATCTTTTGAAAAAAAATCATTCACCGAAGGGAAACGAATGGAAAACTGATTAGTAACCTTAATACCCGAAGGAAACAAGTAAGTAAATACCAACATTAATCCTCCCAGCAAAACAAAAACTATAAGTAAAAACCACAGTACACGGAGGGGTGAAATGGATTTCATACAAAATTTTATTTTCTTTTAATTTTTAAAATCTGCCCCGGATGAATCAGATTTTTTTTAATTCCGTTGTTTTTGATAAGGGTTTCTTGTGAAATACCAAACCGGGAAGCAATTCCATATACTGTATCTCCGGGTTTTACATTGTATGTTATCCATTCTTCAGTAGAATTTTCCGTTGTAGGTTTGGTTTCTATAATTGTTTTAGGCTTATCTTCTAATTTGGACTTATCTTCTAATTTGGACTTATCTTCCGTGGTAGGTTTATCAACCGGAACGGTTATTTTTTTCTTTTTTATGATAATTAGCTTTTGCCCTACATAAATATGATCTCCTTTGATCTTATTCCACGAACGCAAATCACTTATAGAAACATGAAATTTTTGGGCTATTTTTCCTAGGTTATCACCTTTCACTACTGTATAAAAGGTTTTTTGCTCTGTATATGTTTCTTTTACCTCTTTATTGTTTTCAACAATTGATTGAGTGGTTTCATTTAATTTTTTTTCAGCAATCTGCTCATCGGTATGCTCCTTTTCTTTAGGTATTTCAATAATGGGTTTTATAAGTTGGTCTTCTGACTCTGTATAACTTTCATAAAGCATTAATCTATCTTTGGGAATACAAATTTTATATTTCGGTTCTGCAGGAGCTATACCTAGTCTGTAAACAGCATTCCAACGCAAAAATTGCTCAACCGGAATGTTCAGCCATGACGCTAAATTTATAAGTTTTATAGGCTTACTCTTAGCATTCACCCAAATCAAATCAGGCTCTGAAACAATATGCTGGGTCATATCGTAATCCCGGTAATAATTTACCAGATAAATCATGGCAATCAGGTTTTGATACAAATAACGGGTGTATGTTTCTGTTTTTTCATAAACCCCCCAGAAGTCTATATTCCCCTTATTACGCTTAATAGCAGCATTTACTTCCGCCGGACTGGAGAAAAATGCCAGTGCTGTTAGCCCCCAGTGATTATATAGCTTCTGCAGAAATATCAAATGTTCAATGGCGGCTGTTGTTGAACGTTGAATATCGCGTCGTTCATCCATCCATTCATTTACAGCTAACCCATAGCGAATGGCTGTAATGTATTGTAATTGCCAAATGCCACTTCCTCCAGATTTTCCAATATAATTCGGATCTAATCCAGATAATGCCAAAGGAATATATTTACATTCAGAAGGTAACCCTTTACTCCACAATTCTTTTTCAATAATGGGTAAAATTTCAGCAGCACGTGCTAATATTCGTTGTGATTCCTCGCGATTTTGATACATTTTTTCTTTGATGAGAACCTCCACCTCATCGCGAACATCTAGCGGAAAATTTTTTTCAATTTTCTTTAATCGGTGATAAATTACAGAATCTACTTCTTGTAATGAATTTGCATTCGCAAAGACTTGCATGTTAAAAATCAAAACCCAAGCAGTCAGTTTCCACCCAATGTGTATGTTTTTTTGGCAATTCATCTTTCAAAGATTGAATAATCCGGGCTGGAATAAAATATGGGGTTGGCAAACTTTTCAACGATTCAATTTTAAAAAAATAAGGCAAATTTAATTTAAATACGGAAGAATAACTTCAGCCCATTTTTTGTAAACTGTAGATGTTATATGAATACCATCTTTTAAAAATAAATTCTTATCAAGAATTCCTTCGCTATTAAATAACGTATGAGTTATATCAATATAATACAATCTGCCAGATTTATCTTTTTCTATATATTCCTTCACTTGTTTGTTGGCAATTTGAATTTTAGGCCAGTAATACCAGCTTTTGGGACAAGGTTTAATTGAAATATAATAGACTCGAGTTTGAGGTAGCTCTTTTTTCATAATTGAATCAAGCTCAACAAATGAAAGTAGCACATCTTCCGGAAGTGAATAATCGAGTGTCATATCGTTTTCGCCACAATACACAAACAATCTGGAAGGTTTATATTTAAGCACAATGCGAGGAAGATAATAGAGTAATTCTACAAAAGTGGCCCCTCCAAAGCCCCGAGCAAATACCGGATATCCGGAAAAATCATTGGTAAGTGTTTTCCATCCGCGGATGGAAGAACTACCCGTAAATAGATAACTACCAACTGGTGGAAATGACAATGAATCCATTTTTTCAAATTGTAGAATCTGTTTTTCAAACCTTGTTATAACCTTGGCAACAGAATCACGCAAGGTACTAACTTTTACTGCACTATCCGGGTGCCATTGAATTTCTTGTGCATAAAAAGAGACAGTTAAAGAAAAACCGAGTAGTAAACTGTAAAAAAGTTGACGCATGTTTTACATAACGTAATTATGCATTATTTGATGCGTAGCGAAAAATTTTTTCTTCCTTCTAAATAGCCTTCCAACGTATCATTAATATTTACAGGGCCCACCCCAGAAGGAGTTCCGGTAAATATAAGATCGCCGATTTTTAAAGTAAAAAAGGAAGATATGTAGCTAATTAAATGGTTCACAGAAAATAACATATGGGATGTGTTGCCAGATTGCACGATTTCACCGTTTCGGGTTAAATAAAAATTAAGATTTTGAATATCTCCTAGTTTTTCAACTGAAATCCATTCACCAACACAAGCTGAGCCATCAAAAGCCTTGGCTTTTTCCCAAGGAAGACCTTTTGCTTTTAATTGTTGTTGAATATCACGGGCTGTAAAATCTATTCCCAATGCAACTTCGTTATAATATCGATGAGCAAATTGGGGCTCAATGTGTTTACCCAAGCGATTTATACGAACCACCAATTCTATTTCATGATGAATATCTTTTGAGAAATCGGGATAAAAAAACGGTTGGCGGGGTAGTATCAATGCCGTTTCAGGTTTCATAAAAAGCACCGGATCGGCCGGAACTTCATTATTTAGCTCACGGGCATGTTCCGCATAATTTCTTCCTACACAAATAATTTTCATAAGAAGTAAATTATTCTTCTGAATAAGAATCAGGTTCAGGTTTGGGCTTGGCTGTAAGGATTTTCCAAAAGAAATATCCACTGATAATAGTTACCAGGGCCTGTACCGTAATCATAGTTATTAAAGCTGCGGTAGTCATAACGGAATTCGATTTATTTTTTGACGTTTTTTATACGCTTTATATACCAATACGCATATAAAAATGAATAGTGAAAGCAACATGATACGAGATAAATCCAAATAAAAAATTGGGTTTACAAAACGCCCTCTGAATAACGGAGTGGAAATTTCCACTTTATCACCCGTATTCACAACCATTTCTTTAGTTATGGGTTGAGCATAGGTTTTAACTACACGACCGGTTTCATCTCCGATTATGACATAATGATTTTTTTGATCAGAGTAGGCATTAATTACAATACCACTCACTTCCGATTCGAAACGATTTGAAAACCAACTTCGATTGGCTACAATATTAGAATGGGTTAGTTTACCAATTAAACTTCCATGATCTAATTCATATTTTTCGGTAAACGCTTTTTGCCAATCTCCATTCTTTGGAGTGATAAGAGTACCTAAAAGAATAATGATTAAAAATAATGGAGTAATAAACACCATAATGTATTTAAAAATTACAGGCACTTTCATATCAGCACCCTGAATCAATTCTTTCCATCCCCGTTCTATTCCAAAAATCCAGGAAAACAAAATGGTTTCAAATGTGGCAAAAATGACCAACGAAGCGGTGCCGGCCCAATAATCGTATTCATCAAAAAAACCTTCCTGAAAGAAAAACACGGTAGGCAAACCCATGATTAAGACTAACAAACCAAATGTAAATGCAGCTTTAGGACGACTCCATCTGAATTCATCTTGCATAAATCCCATCCATGGGGTGCCCATAGCCAGTGAGGATGTAATTCCTGCAAAGAAAAGTAATCCAAACCACATTACACCGGCAAAACTTCCAAGAAATGCCCCCCATTGATTGAACAAATAAGGCATGGTTTGAAAAGCCATAGAGAAACCGGCATTTTCTTTTACCCAATCTAATCCCAAATATCCTACTGAAATTGGGATAACGATTGAAGCGCCAAGTACAATTTCTACAAAACCGTTCATCCAGCCGGCAGTCATGGCGTTGAGAGCTATATCATCTTTAGAACGAACATAGGAAGCATAACACTGAATGGTTCCCATTCCCAACGAAAGGGTAAAGAAAATTTGACCAGCAGCTGCAAACCAAACTTTAAGGTCTAATAATTTATCAAATTGAGGTTCCCAGAGAAAATTCATTCCGATATGCGAATCACAATCTGCACAAAGGCCTGTATTCCCTAATGTAATTCCTCTTACTGCCAAGAGTATTCCAAATAAAATGAGGAGAGGCATTCCGATTTTCGCCACTTTTTCTACACCACCACTCAATCCACGAGATAAAATATATGTATTTAATCCAAGACAAATCAAGTAAAACAAAACTGATTCAAAGGGGATTCCGGTGGTAGATTGGCCCACATCTACATATTTTACAAAAAATGAAGCTACTTCATCTTGACTCATTCCGGTAAACGTTTGAATTATGGAGTGAAAAACATAACTCATGGTCCAAGATTCAATATAACAGTAATATGCTGCAACGCCGATATTGGTAAATATACCGAAAACCCCCACATACTTCCAGAAATGACGTTTATCCATAGAATCCATGATGAAAGGCGTAGAATGATTGTTTGAGCGCCCGCCAAATCGACCAATAGACCACTCAATCCATAACAAGGGAATACCCATTAACAAAAAGCAAACCAGGTATGGAATAATAAATGCTCCTCCCCCATTTTGCACTGCTTGTACGGGGAAACGCAAAAAATTTCCTAATCCAACAGCATTTCCTGCCATAGCCAGCACTAACCCGATTCGCGTTCCCCATTGTTCACGATTTGCCATAGTACCTTTCGTATTTTTAATGGTTAAAAATAACAGAATATTAAAAAAGTATGAAAATTATTTTACCTCAACGTGTATTAAGCTAGTAATTGTTGTTTTATGAGAGCCAATGACTCATGCAAAAAATGGGGGGTGTATCCCAATTCTCGTTTAGCTTTTTCAATCTTTAATCCTGTACGCGGCGGGCGCTTCGCCGGTTGATTGATACTGGAAGAATCAGAAGGATGTATGAGTGATTTATCGAGTTGAAAAAAATCAGCAACACGCATTGCTAAATCATAAATACTCATTAGCTCAGGCCCTGCTATATTAAAAATGCCGGTAGCTCCATTCAAGGCAGTCAAAATACAACCTTGAGCTAAGTCTTCTGCCAAAGTTGGGGTTCGAAACTGATCATTTACAACATAAATTTTTTTTCCTTGTTCCAAACTATTTTTTACCCACAAGACTACGTTACTGCGACTGCCTTGGTCAATCACTCCAAAAACTAATATGGTTCGAATAATTGTCCATGGAGTTTTTAGCTTCATTACAATTTGTTCTGCTTCCCACTTACATTTTCCATAATAACTCAGGGGATTAGGCAAAGCATCTTCATCGTAAGGCCCATTACGTCCATCAAATATAAAATCAGTACTGAGATGAATCAGATGAATATTTAATTTACTGCAGATATCCGATAATTTTTTTACTGCCTCCACATTGTTTATATAGCAAGTTGAATGCTCCAATTCACAAGCATCTACATTCGTCATCGCAGCAGTGTGAATTATTACATCCGGGCGTATAGTTTCAAGTAAATCTGAAATTTGCTGTAACGATGTTACATCCAATTGAAAATATTCATATCCGGATTTTATCGAATTTCTATTTTCGCCACGAGCCGTAGCAATTAAGTGGACATTGGAATTAGAGACCAGTGCTTGCACTAACTTTTGCCCCAACAATCCGTTGGAACCGGTAATTAATATTTTTTTCTTCATACCGATGTAATGGTATATCCTACGTTTTTTAACGCTTCTTGCAATTTAGGCACATCCAGTTCATTGGCCTGTATGATAAGCTTTCTGGAAGGATCCTGTAAATCAACATTCCATGATTGTATGCCTGGAAAATTATTCAATACAGGAGTAACTGTATTTATACAAGCCTGACACTTAATATTGGAAATAAATTCAAATTTTTTCATGGGATAAAAATAAAAAGAATGAATCAATCAACTTCTCAATCGCAAACTATTCAACACTACACTAATTGAACTAAAAGCCATGGCTGCTGCAGCAATCATAGGATTGAGCTGCCAACCAGTAAACGGATAAAACATTCCAGCTGCTATTGGGATTGAAGCCACATTATATCCAAATGCCCAAAATAAATTTTGACGAATAATGCGTGTAGTTTTTTTGGATAAATCAATTGCTTTTACAATTTTCATTAAATCATTTTTAATTAGGGTAATATCAGCTACATCTTGTGCTACATCTGAACCATTTCCCATCGCAATACTAACATCTGCTCTAGCCATACTTTCTGCATCATTTATTCCATCGCCCACCATAGCAACTTTAGCCCCCTGTTTTTGTAATGATTGTATCAATGTAGCTTTTTCATTCGGCAATAGTCCGGCATAGACTTGATGGATGCCCAAGCGTTGTGCAATATTTCGGGCCGTTATTTCCTGATCGCCGGTAGCCATTATTACTTTAATTTGCTTTCGATGGAGTTGTTCAATAAATTCCCTTGCTTCGGGTTTAACCTGATCTTCAAAGATTATCCATCCAAAGATTCGCTGTGGAACACCAAAATACACTACCGTACCTTTTTTCTCTATCTCGCTATGTATATTTTGAAATGCATCAGGTTGAAACAAGGTTGATTTTCCGGCAACATAGGTAATTCCATTATACACAGAGGTAATTCCTTCACCCGGAATTATTGTTAATTCAGAAAATGTAACTGGATGTGATACACTTGACTTGAAATAAGAAACGATAGCTCGTGCCAACGGATGATCAGCGTGTAATTCCATGCTGTATAAAATTTCAAGTGCTGGCTTATCTACTTTCCATATTACTTCTGCCACCTGAGGTTTCCCCCACGTAAGTGTTCCTGTTTTATCAATTACGAAATAATTTACTTTGCTCAAACGATCAAATGCTGCTGCATTTTTAACCAATATTCCATGCCTGGAAGCATTGCCAATGGCAGCTACTATAGCAACCGGAGTAGCTAAGCCCATAGCACACGGACAGGAAATTATCAATACTGCAACCATAGAATATATGGCATTTTCAAACGAACCATTCCAAAGCATCCATCCTATCCATGTAAAAATGGCAATCAGTAAAATAATAGGTACAAAAACTGCAGAAACCTTATCTGCCAATTGCTGTGCCGGTGCTTTACTACCCTGTGCTTCTTGAATTCGTTGCACCATAACGGCCAACAGAGTTTCGTTAACAAGATGCACCACTTCGATAATTACCGATGAGCCTTGATTTCGTGTGCCGGCAAATACACGATCGCCAGGTTTCTTATCCAATGGCATAAATTCACCGGTAATCATGCTTTCGTCAACCGTTGTTACACCTTCTGTAATTACACCGTCCAGGGGGAAATTAGTTCCTTTAGGGACTAAAATTTTATCACCACAATTTATTAAGGATACGGGAACTCGTTCATGTATATTATCTTTTACAAGCATTGCATACGGTTCTTGTAATTGCATTAAATTTCTAAGAGAAACTGATGCTTTATAGCGAGCACGCTCTTCCAAGGTTTTCCCCAATAAAATAAATGCGATAATCATGCCTGCCGGTTCAAAATACACATGAACAGAATGATGGGAATTTGATTGAAAATTTATAAAAAGCACTATAACACTGTAAAAATATGCCACCAAAGAACTCATGGATACCAAGACATCCATTCCCAAGGTAAGGGTTTTCAATCCTTTGAATGATTTTAGATGAAATACTCTTCCGGAATAAAAAACCAACGGAGTAGCTAATAAAGCAGAAATCCACTGCGCCCAGTGTTCGTGCATCCACAGCATTCCTACAATCATCAGCGGTATAGCCAAAGCAAAGGCCACTAATGTTTGATGCAATAGTTTAACATACTCTTGCCTTCTTATATCAAATGGGTCAGCTTGTTCACTCCAAATAATATCATATCCGGCCGCCTGAATATTTTTTTTTAATTCATCCGGCGAAAATTTGTATGTATCGTAAGTAATCCATAATTGATGAGTAGCAAAATTTACCCGTGCTTCTTTTACACCGTTTGTGGAAGCAGCCATAGATTCTACAGATGATGCACAGGCTGCACATGACATGCCGGTTACCGGAATTGTTTTAGTTTTTAATATGTTATTATTCTGATCGTTCAACACACTGGTAATTGATTGTCTGAACTGATCCTCCTACTTCTGTAATGCTTATAACTTTTCCATTATCATCCAATACGTATTGAAATTCTTTTGTATTTAGTAATGTGCCGAAAGAATCGTATTCATTGATTTTAGTTAAATTATTTTGGCTAAATACCATAGGCAACCTTTCTAGTGAAAGAAAATTCATTGCAACAAATAAGGCTTCATTTCTTTGATAAATATTTGAATTATTATCATATTCATAGGTTACATAACTACCGTCATTGTTGGTAATTTTTGACACATTAAATTGCTCCCAATCAAAATCAACGCTAAATAAACGAACAAAGGATGTATTTGTAACCTGAATTGAATCTACCAATTCATTGCTATTTCTATAAAAAATAAAAAATGAAAGTAATTCATTGGCTATACCATCAGCATTTGAATCATTAAAGTAAGATAAAGCATTTATTTTATTTGATGCAGAATAAATTAAGGATACATTATAAACCTCTTTGTTTGTTGTATTATTTCTATAAATTAAAGATGACAGACGATTCGATTCATAATTACAATTAATATTGTAAATATTAATATTAGTGCTAAACAACCGAATTCTCTCTAATACATAATTTGAATTGTATTCAAATAGTTGAAATGGCTGACCGTCTAGCGAAATACTTTGAAAATAACAATCATAGTTTTTTTCTTTATTACACGAAGAAAGTAAGTAAGTGATTGCAACGAGAATAATAACAAATATTTTTTTCATTATAAATTATTTATTAATTAAGAATATTCGGGAACTAAATCTAATTCTACTTTCAAATTATTAATGATAAAATCCTGACGTTCCTGTGTGTTTTTACCCATGTAGAAAGTTAATAGCTGATCAATAGTGCTATCCTTGCTTATAAGTACAGGCTCCAGGCGGATATCTTCACTAATAAACTGACGGAATTCATCCGGTGAAATCTCACCTAACCCTTTAAAACGTGTAATTTCAACAGATTTTCCCAATTTATTAATGGCCTGTTGTTTCTCTGATTCATCATAACAATATACGGTCTCTTTTTTATTTCGAACACGGAACAGTGGGGTTTGTAAAATATACAAATGTCCGGCTTTTACAACATCAGGAAAAAACTGAAGGAAGAAAGTAATCAATAATAAACGGATATGCATTCCATCAACATCAGCATCTGTGGCAATTACTATGTTATTGTAACGAAGGTTTTCTATACCGTCTTCAATATTCAAAGCATGCTGCAACAAATTAAACTCTTCGTTTTCATAAACAATTTTTTTACTCAAGCCAAAGGTATTCAAAGGTTTTCCTTTTAAGCTAAATACGGCCTGGGTGTTAACATTTCGGGCTTTGGTTATAGAGCCGCTGGCTGAATCTCCCTCTGTAATAAACAAAGTAGTATTTAACCGTTCGGGATGATTTGAATTAAAATGTACGCGGCAATCACGAAGTTTTCTGTTATGTATCGCGGCTTTTTTAGCGCGTTCGCGGGCAATTTTTTTAATACCAGCCAGTTCTTTTCGTTCTTTTTCACTAGCAATGATTTTTTCAAGCAATGCTTGGGAAGTATCAGGATGTTTATGCAGATAGTTGTCTAATTCTCTTTTAACAAAATCTGAAATAAAGGTTCGAATGGTAATTCCATCCGGAGCCATGTATTGAGAACCTAGCTTAGTTTTTGTTTGCGATTCAAAAACCGGTTCAATTACCTTAATGCTAACAGCTGCGATGATAGAACTACGGACATCCGATGGGTCAAAATCTTTTTTATAAAATTCACGTATGGTTTTTACTACCGCTTCTCGGAATGCAGCCTGATGTGTCCCCCCTTGAGGAGTATATTGACCGTTCACAAACGAATAATACTCTTCTCCATACTGATGGCCATGCGTCATTGCAATTTCAATATCATCACCTTTAAGATGAATAATTGGATAATTAATTTCACCGCTCAAATTGGCATTCAGCAGGTCCAGCAAGCCGTTTTCAGAGCGAATTTCCTGCCCGTTAAATCGAATGGTCAAGCCAGTATTTAAATACGCATAGTTCCACAGCATTTTTTCAATGTAACTGTTGCGGAAGTGGTAATTATGAAAAATATCATCGTCTGGAATAAAAGTTATGATAGTACCATTTTTCTCATTACTGGGCTTTATCGGTTCGTCTTTTATAATTTCTCCCCTGCTAAATTCAGCCATCTTGGTTTGACCATCACGAATTGATTGCGCTCTAAAAAACGTAGACAATGCGTTTACTGCTTTGGTACCGATACCATTTAATCCCACAGATTTTTTGAACGATTCTGAATCATATTTGGCTCCTGTATTGGGTTTAGCTACACAATCAATTAGTTTACCCAAAGGTATACCTCGGCCAAAATCCCTTACAGTAACCTGTTTGTCCTGAATATCCACCCAGATTTCTTTTCCATTTCCCATTACAAACTCATCAATGGAATTATCAATTACTTCTTTTAACAAAATATAAATTCCATCATCATGAGCAGAGCCATCACCAGTTTTACCAATATACATTCCCGGGCGAAGGCGAATATGTTCTTTCCAATCAAGCGACCGAATGTTATCTTCTGAATACGTAATATTCTTTTCTTTTTCTGCCATAGTGAATTTTAACTCATTAGTTACAAATTTATAATTATTACAAGGAGAACAGGCAAGACCTGTATGCAACTTATCAACTTTTAACCATTTGATTATTGTTAAAAAATCGTTGTATGTATGTATTCATTGTAATCATTTTAAAAATTGTACTTTTAAAAACAATATTTATACAATTGAATGACAAAAAGCAAATCTAATAAACACAAGCAGGATATATATTCCTGGCATTCGATTGATGAAAAAAAAATAAAACAAATATTATTTACCAATCAAAATGGCCTGGATGAACAAGAAGCGTTAAAACGTATTGACATTTTTGGGAAAAATACACTTCCTATTTCTAAAAAAGTAACCTTAGGTAGTATTATTTTACATCAGCTCATTAATCCATTGATTTTTATTTTAATTGCTGCATCTATTGCATCCATCTTAATTGGAGAAGCTGAAGATTCATTTTTTATTTTTCTGGTAATTATAATAAATAGCACATTAGGTGCATATCAGGAATATCGTGCAGAGAAAAGTGCCGAAAGTTTGCAACGGCTCATGAAAATTAAAGCCCGTGTAATCCGGAATGGAAGAACTTATGAAACCGATTCAGAAAACCTGGTTCCCGGAGATTGGGTAGAATTAGAATCTGGACAAAAAGTACCAGCAGATATTCGATTATTTGATGCTCAATATCTGGAAGTGGATGAAAGTTTTTTAACAGGAGAATCCATTGCGTCTATAAAAAATATTTCGTTATTACCTGAAAACACAGCAATTGCAGAAAGAAAAAACATGGTATTTGCTGGTTCAACAATAATTGCCGGAAGAGGTGCCGGTGTTGTAGTGAATACAGGAAGTTTTACCCAAGTAGGTAATATTGCCAGAGATGTTTCAGACTCTAAATCAGCACAACCTCCCTTGCTTATTCGGATGAGTCGTTTTATTCGCCAAATCAGCATATTTATCCTTTCTATAGGTATACTTATCGGAATTTATCTATGGTGGCAAGGGATGGCTCTATCAGATATTTTCTTTTTTATTGTAGCTATGTCAGTTTCTGCCATACCTGAGGGTTTGCCTGTTGCACTTACGGTTGCACTATCTATTGCCGCTAAACGTATGTCAAATCGTAATGTAATTGTCAGAAAACTTGCAGCAGTAGAAAGTTTAGGAAGCTGTACTGTTATAGCCAGTGATAAAACAGGAACATTAACCGTGAATGAACAGACTGCACGCATGATTATTCTTCCTGATGGAAAAAAATATGAAGTAACCGGCGAAGGATATAATGGTATAGGAGATGTACTTTTTCACAATGAAAAAATTACAGTTCAAAATCAATGGAATCAAGCGTTAAACTACCTTCATCGAATTGCTGTTTTAGCGAATGAAGCTAACCTTACAAAGATTAATCATGATTGGTCATATCATGGCGACTCAAGGGATGTAGCTTTGGTAGCGTTAGCCTATAAATTAGGTACTAATGCTGAAGAGCTCAGAAAAACAACACAGGTGTTGGATACCATTCCATATGAATCAGAAAAAAAATATGCAGGTTGCATAGTTGAATCAGATGGTGTTCCTCAGCTTTATATTAAAGGAGCTGTTGAAACTGTATTAAAACACTGCAACTTTATGGTAACTGAGAATGGCAATTCGCTTATTAATAAAGAATATATATTACATGAAACCCATGAATTAGCTAAACAAGGATATCGTGTATTAGCATTTGCATGGGGAAACTGGCCAAGTTTTAAAAAATCATCAGTCTATTTTTCTGAAGATTTTCCATCACTTTGTTTTACAGGGCTTGTAGCCTTTATTGACCCATTACGCAAAGAGGCCAAGGCAGCCATTGAAACCTGTAAAAAAGCAGGAATACGTGTGATTATGATTACGGGTGACCACCCTGCTACGGCACTTACCATTGCCAAAGATTTAGGAATCACAGATGAAACCCAACAAGCCATATCAGGCGATATCCTCGAAAAACTAGGAAAACCTGGTGTTCCTGTTTTTGATGAAACCGTATTAAAGAGTAGAGTATTTGCCCGTGTAACCCCTCACCAAAAACTTCAAATTGTAGATGTATTAATAAATAAAGGAGAATTTGTTGCAGTTACAGGCGATGGTGTAAATGACGCTCCAGCTCTAAAGCGTGCTAATATTGGTGTAGCCATGGGTAGTGGTACCGATGTAGCAAAGGAAACCGGTGAAATGATAGTAGTTGATGATAATTTTTCTTCCATTGTGGCCGGCGTGGAAGAAGGACGATATGCTTATGATAATGTAAGAAAAGTGATTTACCTACTCATATCAACCGGAGCAGCCGAAGTTCTGATGTTTGTTGCAGCTATTATTACAGGCCTCCCATTACCACTTCTGCCTGTTCAATTGCTTTGGCTGAATTTAGTAACCAATGGAATTCAGGATGTTGCCCTTGCATTTGAAAAAGGCGAGCCAGGCACTATGCTTAAAAAACCTCGAAAACCTAGTGAAAAAATTTTTAATCCACTCATGATTAAACAAACAATTACTTCAAGTATTATCATTGGAGGAATTGTGTTCTTCTTATGGTATTGGTTATTAAAAGTTGTTGGCATGAATGAGTATCATTCACGTGACATGGTATTATTGCTCATGGTATTTATGCAAAATTTCCACGTGTTCAATTGCCGCTCAGAAACCAATTCGGCCTTCAAAATTCCATTGAATAGAAATTGGTTTTTAATTGGTGGTGTTATAATAGCTCAGGGGTTACATATCATAAGTATGCACATCCCTTTCATGCAGCATTTATTAAAAATAGAACCAATTACAATCCATGAATGGGTTGGAATTTTATTTTTAGCAATTCCAATTTTATTAGGAATGGAAATTTTTAAATGGATCTACAAAAAAAATCAAAAACAAATTATTTGAGGTGTTTTTTCTTAACCCGCTTTAAATCCAAATTGTTCATACCATTAATACCCAGTCCTGTAACATCTTTTCGAATAAAACGAACCACTTCATCATAATACAAGGGAATAACCGGTAATTCTGCCCGAAGAATAGAGTCCATTTGCTGATATAATTGAATTCGTTGTGAAACATTTCTTGCTTGCATGGCTTCTTGGTATAAACTATCGAATGATAGTGAATAAAAATGCGTATAGTTAGGTCCGGCAGGGCTCCAATTTTTAGAATAAAAAACTGAATAGTAATTGATAGGATCTGCAAAATCTCCAATCCACGAACCTCTAAAACATCCTAATTGACCTTTTGCTACCTGACTTTTTAAAGTAGGACGATCCATAATTTCTAGCTTCACCTTAAAACCAGCTTTTTTCCATTGATTCACCACTTGTGTATATATTTCTGTGTAAAGTGGATCTGCATAAAGGGTAAATTCTGAATACACATCCATTGATTGTTTCCCCATAATATTCAACTCTTTCACTCTATCATCATATTCTGTTTCATTTAAAAGCTGGTTGTATGTACGCAAAGATGGGGGAACAAACCCTGATTCAGCTGGAATACCAACACCTTTTTTTACATACCGGGTAATGATTTCCCTATTTAAAACAGCTTGCAATGCTTTTCTAACACTCAAAGGTATTGCAGTGGTAGTATTGCCCAGATAAAATCCAATATACTCAGTATTTAAATACGGTACCTTCAGTAATTGAATTTCATGTTTATATTTTTCTTTCAACTCTCCCTCTTTATCAATCAATTCCTGTTGATATGCTTGTTCCATCCCACTCAAAAAATCCAACTTTCCGCGAATAAAATCCAACATGGCTACTTGGGGATCTTTTAAAAATGTTACAGTTACCCCATCCAGATAAGGAAGCCTCTGATCTCCCTCCCATTCAAAATAGTCAGGATTTTTATTTAAAACTAACTTTTCATTCAACCACCATTTTCGAAAAACAAAAGGGCCGGTTCCTACCGGATGAAATCCAAAATCCTTTCCATAATATGCAACAGCTTCCGGAGGGACAATCATGGCATAGGGGGTGGCCAAAACTTGAATAAATTGTACAAACGGAGTAGATAATTCAAATTGCACCACAGAATCATTGATTGCAATGACCTGTGGAAGACCGCTTTTTGAATTATTTGCAAGATAATTGGTAATCCACGAACCACTGCCTGTATTGACTAATCGTTGAAAAGTAAAAACCACATCTGATGCTTTAAAATATCTTTTACCAGAAAAACATGGACAAGGATGAAAAAGAACATCCCGGCGTAAATAAAATATGTATTTCATTCCATCTTCCGAAACTTCCCAACTATGAGCCAGACATGGTTGAATTTGTAATGAAGAATCTAACTGTACAAGTCCATTATAGAGTTGTTGAACAGCCCAAATATTTGATAAACTGGAAGCATATGCCGGGTCAAGGGAAGTTATTCCGGAAGCATCATTGTATCTGAAAATAGCAAAATGACGTTTTTCTTTCTTAGCACAACCGATGATAATAAAAATAAAAAAGAAACCAATTTTAATACAAATAAGTATTTTTTTCATGCAATGCTTTCTAAGGCTTTTCTAACACTTCCCTTAGCCAACAGCAGGGCTTTGGCTTCATTATAATTCAAATTTGATTTTTCCATAATCATCCGTGTGCCACGTTCCACCAATTTGTGATTTGTTAATTGCATATCTACCATTTTGTTTCCTTGTACCCTGCCCAGTTGAATCATTACCGTAGTAGATATCATATTCAGAATTAGCTTTTGGGCTGTACCAGCTTTCATGCGGGTACTGCCGGTTACAAATTCAGGGCCTACCACTGCCACTATAGGATAATCTGCATGTTCAATGATAGGTGCACCAGGATTACATGTAATACAACCGGTAATAATTCCATTTTTACGACATTTTTCCAAGGCCCCAACAACATATGGGGTAGTGCCTGATGCTGCAATACCAATCACAACATCTTTGGTAGAAATATGATGTGCTAATAAATCGTTCCATCCACCCTCCCAATCATCTTCAGCAAATTCTACGGCTTTACGAATGGCCTCATCTCCACCTGCAATCAATCCGATTACCCAGCCATGCGGTATTCCATATGTAGGCGGAAGCTCTGAAGCATCCACAATTCCTAAACGGCCGCTAGTGCCAGCTCCCAAATAAAACAATCTTCCTCCAGCCGACATTTTTAATACAATAGCTTCTACCAATGGTTCTATTTGCGAAATACACGACGCTGTTACTTCCGGCACTTTCCTATCTTCCTGGTTAATACCCTCCAATAGCTCACGAATAGATTTGTTTTCTAAATTTTGATGCAGGGAATCAGCTTCAGTTATTTTTTGCATAAAAATATAAATTGGCTATTTCTTTTACTTGTTTCCAATCGGTATAACGGCTTGGAACTAGTGTGGCATAACAGGTTTTAAAATAATCTGTTATCAACTTTGTAAAATCTTTTGGCCTGATAGAAGACGAAAAAATAATCCGTTTATTAGGGTCATCAAACCTCTCAGTTCGGCTTAAATCTACATTTCCAAGACGCAGAATAGGTCCAGAATCCATGATATCTTCTGCCATCCAACGATAGGGTGAAGTTTCCTGTTCATTTAAAATTTCAACTAAGGGCTGTAAATGCATTCTAGGAAATATCTTACGTTTGGCAGCATCCACCCATGTAGTATAGCGATACTCCAATTCATACCTATTGTTTGGATATACCGATAAAATTATATCGGCATCTTTGGCTAGCCAAGTGTATGCATAATAGGGAACCGGCTCATCCAATATTATTTCCGTTAGCCGAATTGAAGCATGATGAATTACCTTTGCTTTTCGGGCAATACCTAATCCATGCATGATGGTTTTCAAATCCTCTTCCCATGCATCTTGAAATTGTTCAACATCCTCAATAACTTCAGATAATAAAGGGATAAAGGTTTGAAATTTTTGCACACATGCTTCTGCCTCTTGCTTTTCTCCAAATGGAGGATAAAACTGTTTTTTTTCTAAATGATTCAATGTTAAAACAATCTTTAAAGCAAGCATCGATAAAGGATTCTCCGGTTCTACTTCCCTGAAGTCGCCAACCAAGGCAATTTGCCTTAAAAGTATATCATGTTGCAAAGCTTTTTGTAAATTAAGTAAACTCCATATACCAACCAAACCATCAATATCATAATGGTTTGCAGTAACCTGTGGAAATCGGATTTGAGGAATATTTTTGAGTATGGCATTCAATACTATTGCAGCACTGGTATCATCTTCCAAAGGTTTATGTATATTACTTCCTCGCCAATGAGATAAAGGAAAAGCCCCAGCCAGTTGACCGTCAACCACCACACACCGCGAAGGATCTGCCTGATGATATGGTACAAACTCCATGAATTAAATCAATGCCGGAAACGTTTCCGGGTCAATTTCATGCATCAAGCTGTAAACAGCTTCTACAATATCTTCTACCGAAGGTTTGGAAAAATAATCGCCATCGCTGGCATAAGCAGGCCGATGATCTTTTCCACTAAGTGTTTTGGGTGCAACATCCAAAAAACGGAATCCACCTTGTTTTTCAAGTACTTGCTGTAGCATAAATCCGGTAGCCCCTCCCTCGGCATCTTCATCTACAAACAATATCTTATTCGTTTTTTGCAACGATTGAACAATGCGATGCTCCACATCAAAGGGAAGCAAGGTCTGCACATCAATAACTTCGCAGGAAATACCAATGGCTTCTAATTTTTGTGCAGCCTCTTCCACCAAGCGACAGGTAGAACCGTAAGTTACAATAGTTACATCGTTGCCTGCTTTCAAAATTTCGGGCTGGCCTAATGGAACTCTAAATTCACCAATATTTGCCGGATAACGCTCTTTCAGGCGATACCCGTTCAAAGGTTCAATCACCAATGCTGCATCATCAGAAGCCAGTAAGGTATTGTACATTCCTGCTGCCTGCGTCATATTTCGTGGAACGCAAACATACATTCCACGCAAAGCATTAATCACCATTCCCATGGGAGAACCAGAATGCCAGATTCCCTCTAACCGATGCCCGCGGGTACTTACAATCAATGGAGCTTTTTGCTGCCCTTTGGTTCTATATGAAAGTGTAGCGGCATCATCACTTAATATTTGAATAGCATATAGCAAATAATCAAGGTATTGAATTTCGGCGTAAGGACGCAATCCACGCATTGCCATACCAATACCTTGTCCTGCAATAGTTGCTTCGCGAATACCGGTATCAAATACACGGTTTTCTCCATACTTCTTTTGAAGTCCTTCAAATGTTTGGTTTACACCACCAATTCCTCCAACATCTTCACCAAAGGCTATAAATCGCGGTTCTTTTTCTAATATCTTATCAAAATTATCCCGAAGAATAATACGCCCGTCCACCATTTCATCTGATGTATAAACCGGGAGCACGGGTTGAACTTTTAAAGCAGATTTTGAAGATTCTGAATACAAATGAGAACTGTACCGATCGTAATTCAGCTCATTTTGTTTTAAAATCCATTGCTGAAGTTTAGTTTTTGCAGGTGAATCTACATATCGAACAGTCAGCAAAGCACGACGAGCAATTGACATTACATCACGGCGTAAGGGATCAACTATAGAACGTAACTCATTCGCTAAATCAGAAAGGCCTAGTTCTAATAAAAAATTATACACTTCATTTAATTCAGCCTTAATTTCAGCCTGAAAAGCTTCCCAAGCAGCACGGCGCTCCTGCTTTACATGTTCTACCGCTTGTTTTTCTATTGCATTCAGTTCATCCGGGGTGGCAATTCCTTTTTTCTCAATCCACTGACGAAACTGACGAATACAATCGTATTTTTCTTCCCATTGTAAACGTTTTTTGCTCTTGTAACGCTCGTGCGAACCTGAGGTAGAATGCCCCTGAGGTTGAGTACATTCTTCGATATGAAATAATACCGGTATATGCTCCTGTCGGCAAATAGCCACGCCTTTTTGATATGTTTCAATCAATTCAACGTAATCCCAGGCCTTGGCTTTAAAAATGAGCAGTCCTGGTCCATTTTCATCTTTTTCAAACCCCTTCAGGGCTTGCGAAATGCTCCCTTTAACTGTTTGAAATTCTTTGGGCACTGAAATTCCATATCCATCATCCCAAACAGATACAGCCATTGGTACTTGCAACACCGATGCGGCATTGAGGGTTTCCCAAAAAATACCTTCAGATGTACTGGCATCTCCTATGGTTCCAAAAGCTACTTCATTCCCATTATTAGAAAAATCGGTATAATTTTTTAATTCTTTATTTTCCCTATAAAATTTTGAAGCCAAAGCCAAACCAAGCAAGCGAGGCATTTGTCCGGCAGTAGGAGAAATATCGGCACTGGAATTTTTCATGCGTGCCTGTGGAAGCCAATTTCCGTTTTCATCCACCCATTTGGTAGCAAAATGTCCGTTCATGCATCTTCCGCCGGTCATGGGTTCATGTTCCAGGCTGGCATGTGCATACAATTGTGCAAAAAACTGACGTACCGTCATTAAGCCAGCTGCCAACATAAAAGTTTGGTCGCGGTAATATCCACTTCTAAAATCTCCCTCTTTAAACACTTTGGCCATTGCAATTTGTGCCAATTCTTTACCATCCCCAAAAATTCCAAATTTAGCTTTGCCAGTTAATACCTCACGACGGCCCAATAAACTTGCTTCCCGGCTTTCGTTGGCTATGCGATAATCATTTAAAATTTCTTTTCTAAACTCTTCAAATGAAAGCTTTGCAGTATCTAAAGGTGCCGTGGCCAAAATTTCTTCCATGCTTAGTTACATTTTATATAGTAATCAGGCAAATATAAAGAAAAGGATGTTTATCTATCAATGAATTGCATTTGGAATGGAACAGCACAATAGATTTTTTTTCCAAAGTCATGCAACCAAAAAATGGAAATTTACATTTCATGTGTAACTAATTAGATACAATTACGTAATGAAGAATTTTTACAAAGCAGCTTTAGGTATAATAATCAGCACTTTAAATATTAATTCACAAGGTTTATGTCCTTATTTAGGACCAGATCAATATTTACCCTGTGGAATATCATCTACAACACTTACAGCTGATTTTTCAAATTGTCCAAGTGGTTCAGGTGGACCTGCGCCTAGTGCTACCACTTCGTATTTGGTAGAAAATATTCCTTTTGCTCCCGTACCGGCAGGCGGAACTTCTGTAACATTAAGTGATGATTCGCAAGCGGGTCCTTTTAACATCGGTTTTACATTTTGTTTTTTTGGCAATACTTACACCCAATTTTGGATTGGTTCCAATGGGTGGATTTCATTTACAGGTGGACAACCCAATACCTTTACATCTGCAGCTATTCCAAGTACCGCTGCAACAGTTCCAAAAAATTGCATCATGGGACCTTGGCAAGATTGGCATCCCGGTATAGGTGGTCAAATTCGTTATCAAACCATAGGCACAGCTCCCTGTCGCAGGCTTGTTGTAACTTGGTCAAATGTCCCTATGTATTCATGTACTAATTTACAGGGAACTTTTCAGATCATTATCTATGAAAGTACCAATGTAATAGAAAATCACATTACCAATAAACCCAATTGTTTAACATGGGCAGGTGGAACAGCTGTACAGGGAATACATAATCAGGCAGGAACTGTTGCCTTTACGGTGCCTGGAAGAAACTCTACCCAATGGACTACTACTAATAATGCCTGGCGATGGACACCGAATGGTCCAGGTGTAACTGGAACACTAACCTGGTATCAGGTTGGTAATCCAACCCCTATAGGTACCGGTAATAGCATCACAGTAACTCCTCCACCGGGTGGCGCAAGCTATACTTGCCAACTGGTATTTCCATCTTGTTATGCCGGTTACACACAATGTATTGGCGCTAGCGGTGGCGGTAGTGGCGGATATCCAGATACTGTTTTTGTTCAACCGGGACCACCCAACATTTATCCAAGCATAGCAGGACCTTTTGACTTTTGTCCAAATACAAGCATTACTGTAACTACTACACAGCCCTATGCCAGCTATTTATGGAGTGATGGTTCAATCATGCCTTTTTATACTACTAACACCCCAGGCCCAATTTCAGTATTTGTAACCGATGCCAATGGTTGTACTGGAACAGCTACAGCAACCTTAAATCATTATCCGGCTCCAGTCATACAATCATCGCCAGTTGATCCTTATTTATGTCCCGGTGAATCAGTACAATTAACAGCTGTTGGAGCCCAAAATTATACCTGGGTGCCTGACACATTTTTAAATATACCGTTTGGTAGCCAAGTAATTTGTACACCCACCTATGATATTACCTATACTATCATAGGTACTGATGCCAATGGATGTGTAGACAGCACTTATCAAAATGTATATTTATACTCACCACCAACAGTGACAGCTACTTCAGCCGATCCTGGTGTTTGCCCGGGATTTTCTACTCAACTACAAGCAAGCGGAGCAAACACATATATCTGGTCACCTGCAACGGGTTTAAGTGCAACTAACATAAGTAATCCTACGGCTACACTTAATAATAGTCAAACCTGGGAAGTTATAGGTACGGATATTAATGGATGTAGTGATACTGCAAGTCTTACGGTAATTGTTTATCCTCTTCCCCAGCCTGCATTTAGTGCACCGGTATTAAATGGATGTTCACCGGTTAATTTTACTATGCAGAATAATTCTACCATTTCTTCTGGTACTATTGCTTCATATAACTGGACGATTGAAGGCCAGGGAAGTTTTGCTACCACCAATCCATCTTTTACTATTACTACGCCAGGAAGTTATGATGTACAGTTAACGGCAACATCTGATATGGGTTGTGTACAAAGTATCAGTATGACTGATTATCTTCAGGTTTACAGTGTACCATCAGCAGGATTTATTGCAACACCTGAAGTTGCTAATTTAGGTAATGCCTTAATAACATTTACTAATACTTCTTCTCCAGATGCTATTTATTTTGATTGGGATATTGCAGGCTTATTTAATACTCAAGCTCCCAATCCATCATATGAATTCAGCTATGCTGACACCTTCCTGATTACACTAACAGCTACAACGCAATATGGTTGTAGTGATGTGGCAACCGGTATTGTAATTGTTGAAGATATCAGCGACGTTTGGATTGCTAATAGTTTTACCCCCAATGGTGACGGTTTAAATGAAACATGGTTTCCCATAGGAAGAAACCTTACCTCAAAGGTTACAAGCATTGAAGTAAAAATATTTAACCGGTGGGGCCAATTGGTATTTGAAAGTAATGACCCGGAAAAACCTTGGACGGGAGATTATCAAAATAATAAGGTACTTTGCCCGCAAGGAACTTATACATACATTGTAAAATTTGTTAATGAAAAAGGGAAAGAATTTGAATACCGGGGCCATGTAAACTTGATTTATTAATATGCATAGCATTGATTTTAAAATCCACCTGAATCAGGTGGATTTTTTTTTATAATAAGCGACAAACTCAAAAAATTGTTAGTATCCATTCAGGTAAAAAACTCGTAAATAGCATTAAAACTTACCTGATATGAAAAAGCACTCATTACTTTGTTTCGTATTTATTCTGATTCTTTTCCCACTTGCCAATCATTCATTTCCACAAAATGGAATCACATCCTGGAATAATTTTCCGATAGCTACACCAAACACTGTTATTAAAAAAGATATTTTTATTGACCCGCACGATACAGTCTTTTTGATAACATCTTCCAGTTCAGGGAATGAAAATATTTTAAACTTTAAAAATGGCACATGGAATGTTATTCCTCTTAATTATATATCGTCGCCAACCAGTATTTGTAAATGGAACAATCAATTATACGTTGGCACAGATAATAGCGGCTTCTATCATGTAAATTCAGGAACCGCATATTCTTCAAGTAACAACACTTGCTTTTTGAATGACCATGTATATAAAATCAGAGGATATGGTAATAAACTCTATGTAGCCACTGCTAAAGGAATAGTAATTTGGGATGGAACTAACTTTACTTGTTATAATTCATCCAATACTCCTATTATAAATGATACAATTCTTGATTTTACATTCAAAAATAACAAACTTTATTTGGCCACACCCGATGGGTTTTACATTCGTTCAGGCAACAACTGGCAAAATTTTAATAGTGTAAATATTTTAAATACCAAACACTACATTGATGCCATTGATGTTGACGATGCTGGAAATGTCTGGGTTACTAGCCGGCAAAGCCCTACCGGATTATTAATGTGGAATGGGTCTAATATAAGCGATTTGACTGATCGTTTTGAACAAAGCGCATTGCCTCTTACATTTAAAGCCATTGACATCATCAACATACCGGGTAAAGGCATATTTATCCCTGGTCATCCAGAATTTATTCCCAATGTTATGAGTCCAGTGTATGTTGCTCCGGCTATATTAATTAATCAACACAATATCGAAACTTATTGCATTGGTAATTACATGGTTTCTTGGAATAACTATATTCAGTTTAATTATTCTCCTAATGGAACTTTATTGGCATTAAATTCTCAAAATGAAGTCTTTTTTGTAAACAAACGTCAACTTAATTATTCCAGTTTATATAAATTTAATCTGGATAACTATGAATTTCTTAATTGCCATACGTTTGACAATTTTAAGTTTCTTGATATAAACAAATTAAAAGGAACGGTAGGTGCTTTTAATGCCACATTTCCATACGGCATCAATTCATTTAACAAATTAAAAAGAGGATTATGGATAAAGGAATTTCCGAATATTCAAAATGCGGTAACACTATGCTTATGGGCTTTAAAAAGTAATGGCCCTATTGTAGATTTCCTTACAGCAGACCGAGGATTTTATGACAACTCACCTAGAGATACCTGGCCTGGCCCATTAAAAATAGATGGTTCAGCTGGAATAGATTTATCAGTTGCCAAACAATACAATAGAGTATGGAAAGTAAGCCAGGCTGAAATTGATGATTTTCTGTTTCACTTAAACAATGGCAGCGTTGCTGCCGGATTGTATCAAATACCCAAAGATATTTTGGAATGGCCGGTAAGTGGCCCTGCAGGATACGACCCTCAACTTGCTCCCTTTGTTGATGTAAATAATGATGGCAACTATAATCCATTACATGGCGATTATCCAGCGATTAAAGGCAAACAAATGCTATATTTTGTACTTAATGATAAGATTGACACACATCAATCCGGTGGACTTCCATTAGGTATTGAAATACGTGTATCAGTGTATGCTTGCAGAAATGATACGGCTACTGGTGTTAATGATATTATAAATCGTACCGTATTTCAGGAATATGAAATCATCAACAGAAACAATCAATCATTAGACAGCATTGTATTTAGTTTTTTTACTGATTTCGACATAAGGGATGTTACTTCCAACTTCGTTGGGACACATGTAGATGAAAATGCTACGTATGGAATATTTTCTACTGGTTCTGACGAACCCATCGGAGGAAATTTTTTAAATATTGCCCAAAGCATGCAAATACTCAATATGCCATTAGCGTACAATACTACTAATACATTAAGAAAAACCATGCATTTTCGAAAATGTGAAAATTGCATGTCTGGCGATCCCGATGATGTATATGATTATAAAAGGTATATGGAAGGGAAGTTCACTGATGATTCTCCATTGCATTATGGAGGTATTGGCTATCCGGGAGCAATGAATGTATCAAATCTTAGGGCACACTTTGCATTTCCCGGTAATTCAGATCCCACCCATAAAACCACCGATGGAATTGATCCAGGTTTTATTTGGGATGAACTTTCAGCCATGAATTCACCAGTTGATAAAAGAATTGTAGCCACTACCAAAGCTGTTAAACTACTTCCTCATATACCGGTAAAATTTACTATAGGAATGATTACCACTTATGATTCCCTTTTAACAACATCACAGCTGATTGCTCTAAACAGATTTGAAAATCAAATTTTAAAATACTGGACTTCCCAGCAAGCTTATCCATGCTATGAACCTTACACAGCTACATTACCTGACTTCACATACACATCTGTTTTTAAAGTTTACCCAAACCCCACTGATGGAATGGTCAATATTACATCTATCACAAAAAACATTCAACAAATTATGATCACTGATATTCAGGGAAAAATCGTTCTACATAAAAAATATTCATCCAACGAAACTGATATACAACTAAATTTACATCACTTAAGTGCCGGAACATATTTCATGAAAATTATGGATACATCCGGATACCCTTCAGTTTATAAGATTATTTTAAAATAAAACTGACATTTGAAATTTAATTAATAAATTGTTTTTCAGAAATTGAAATTTCTGTATTCCTTCTGATTTCTTATCATTGTAAGCATAACTTGCATGAAAGAAGTCCATTTTATAAAAAAAAGCCAGGAAACCTGGAAAATGTTAGAAGAATTGCTGGCTAAGCCGGGAAAAAAAAACCCGGATCAGCTTAGCGAATTATACATCCGTCTAATGGACGACCTTTCGTATGCCCGAACCTATTTTCCTGATAGTAAAACCACGCAATATTTAAATGGACTTTCTGCGGCACTGCATCAAGAAATATATCGTAATAAACGGGAAAAAAGCAATCGAATTTGGGAATTTTGGAAAACAGAACTTCCACTCATTATACGAAAATATCATCCTATTATAGGATTATCCTTTGCTGTTTTTTTTATTGCATTTGCCATCGGTTGGATCTCTTCCGAAAATGATCAAGAATTTGTTCGACTCATTTTGGGAGATCAATATGTGAATTTAACCGAAGAAAACATCAACAAAGGAAAACCCATGGATGTGTATGGACAAATTACCGAAGGCCCTATGTTTTTATACATCACTTTTAATAATATATATGTTTCATTTTTATTTTACGTACTTGGAATAAGCTTTGGAATAGGAACTTTGTGGCGATTGTTCAGCACAGGCATCATGGTTGGATCTTTTTTAAATTTCTTTTATCAAAAAAAGTTATTTGCTGACGCCATGCTGGCTATTTGGATGCACGGTACTATTGAAATATCTGTAGCTATAATAGCCGGAGCAGCCGGATTGGTGTTGGCTCAAGGCATTGTTTTTCCCGGTACTTATTCGCGAATTGAATCTATGAAGCAAGGAGCTAAAGATGGATTAAAAATAGTAATTGGATTAGTTCCATGCTTTATTATAGCTGGATTTATAGAAAGTTTTTTAACCCGACATTACAATGTCAGTCCGGTTATAAGTGCTAGCGTTATTGTTTTATCATTCACTTTTATTATTACTTATTTTGGAGTTTATCCCATAATTTTAGAACAGCAAATAAATCGTCGCTTACAAAAAAAACTCCAAAAAGAAGAATTAGTGCTTAAAAAATACAGATTACAAATCTCAGGCATATTATGGCTTGGGGGCGGAATATTTTTTGTATTTTATTCGTTTTTATCCATTCGTCAAGTTATATGGATTACCTGGCCCGTATTACTGTATGGGATTATTCAATTAATTCGTTATGTACAAATAAGCAAAACCATTGAAAACCAGTTTGAAGAAATACACCATGCAGAAAACGGATAATATTCAGATTGATTTTTTTAAAATACGAGACTTGGGGGAAGTGCTTCAGGTAACATTTCTTTTCATCAGACTTTGTTTTAAGCCCTTAATAGTTGGTGTTAGTTTTATAGTACTCCCCTTTTTTTTGATAGGAACCATTTTTACTCTATCAGCCATGGACGGCATTTTTACACCCAACTTTTCACAATTAGGCAATCAACTGGCTTCCATGGTAAGTTTAATGTTAGGCTTGTTGTTTCTTGGTTTAGGTGGTATCATGCTTATCACCTATGTTAATGAACTATTGAGAATGGTATCGCAGCATCCTTATCATAAAATACCAACAGTACAGGAAGTATGGCATGCCACCCGCAAGTATTTCTGGTGGAACTTGCTTCACGTAGTGATATGGTTTATCTTTTTATGGATGTATTTAATTTTTGTATATATTGTTTTTCTTCTCTTGTTTTTAGGAGGAATGCTCGGTGTATTTGCCGGTTCTGTATTTATTGCTGCTTTAATGGGGATATTAGCATTTGCGGCTTTCTTATTTTTCATCTTATATTTTTTAGCGGCTGCCACCCCCATTTTTTTTATAGCAACCTATGAAAAGGTAAATATCTTTACCGCATTGAATAGAAGCTTTTCATTATTACATGCTACCAAAACAAATTTTTGGACTGCCATTTTTACCAACTTGCTTTCTTATTTTATTCAGTTTATCATTTCAGGAAATATATTACTTCCTATTTTAGTTATTCAGGGAATTATAGAGTATAATTCAGATGAAGAAATCAAAAGCAATTTGTTGGAAATTTTTTTTAAATCAATTTATGCATTATTTTATCTTATAAGTCCATTCTTGTATATTATTCCTTTAATGGCTAATGGTTTCAATTATTTCAACTTGCGGGAACGAGCAGAAGGTATTGGATTGAAACAACGCATTGCCCAAATTGGCAAACAAAATGATTTTTCAATTGAAATGTACGAAAGTGAATAATGGGTAAAATAATTTTTCATATCCCAATCGTAAGCCTTGCTAAATCAAAACCATTATGGATTGCCATATGGTTAATAATCAGTTTGATACTGAAACCCTTGCTATTATTTTCATATTCTACGGATACCACAAATGTGGTGTGGAGAAAATTTGATGAAAAAAAAATTGAACGATTTAGAAACAAAAAAGAATTTGATTACCGGGATAAAGAACCTACCAAAGCCAAAGAAACCCTGAACTGGTTTGAAAAATGGATAAACGATTTGTTTGATATGAATTTGGGAGGCAATACCAACGATACAATTTATGATATTATTACCATTTTATTAATTGTTGGAGCATTTGCAGCTTTAATTTGGGGCCTTTCCGGTGTACAATATCGTTGGTTATTTACAGGTAAAGGTATAAAAGCCTCGCCTGAGTTTACTGTGGAAGAAGAAAATATTCATGAAATTTCGTTTAATCAAGAAATAGCATCTGCTGAAGCTTCCGGCAATTTTCGAAAAGCTATTCGCTTACATTACCTTCAAATATTAAAGGCTCTTGCAGACCATTCACTGATTACCTGGGAAATACAAAAAACAAACCACGAATATGCCAAAGAACTTCGAAATACAGCATACGCAGACGATTTTTCAATACTTACTTATTGGTTTGATTATGTATGGTATGGCGAATTCAATATAAGTAAAGAAATGTATGCTGTAATACGAGAAAAATTTGAACAGTTTCCGATAAAACCAGAAACTACTAAATCTTTTAAGCCATTACAGCATGTTGAGAAATAAATCATACATCTTTTTTCTTGCCATCCTGTTGGTTTTGTACTTAGTAGTTCAAGCTTTAAAACCAGAACCAGTGAATTGGAATCCAAGTTATTCTAAAGAACATACTCGGCCTTATGGTAATTATGCCTTATTTCGATTGTTAAATTCCATCTTCCCTCAGCAACCCATTGTGGTATCGAGAAAACATCCATACCAAGAACTACCCAAATACAGCCAAGGAAATAACTACATACTGATAACCTCATCTGTACACTTGAATGATGAAGAATTAGACGTTTTGGATGATTTTATCAGAAGAGGAAACCATGTTTTTATTGCAGCAGAAAATTTCAATTATGAATTTAGCCAACATTGGGGCATTACAACCAAATACACTCCTAGCGAAATACCAAATTATTGGAACGAAAAAAATCGCCCAAAAACTACTGCTAACTTTACCAACCCTGCATTCAAAGTAAAAAAAGGCTACGAACTGCGTTATGATCAGTACAATTTTTATTTTACAGGCTTAGACTCCGGGAGTACCCAAAACACTGAAAATAACAGTATTTCGATCCCTTCAAAAATAACTGTACTGGGAACTTTAAACAACAAACTCCCCAATTTTATTTCAATTCCACACGGTGAAGGTATTTTATTTTTACATTCCAACCCCAAGTTATTTAGCAATTATAATATCGTATATCATCCCCAAAATCATGAATATGTAAGTAAAGCATTATCATATCTTCCTATTCAACCTGTTATTTGGGATGAATACTTTAATTTGGGTCCCGAAGGTGCCAAAACTGAAATAAGATATATTCTTTCATCCAAGAGTTTACGTTGGGCGTGGTTTTTATTATTATGCGGAATAGCGTTATACATGCTGTTTGAAAGTAAACGACGACAAAGAATTATTCCGGTAGTAAAACCTCCGGCAAATAAAACTCTGGAATTTATTAACACTGTAGGACGATTATATTACCAGCAAAAAGATCATACCAACCTGGCTAAAAAGAAGGTTATATTTTTTTTAGAACGACTTAGAAAACAATACTACATCGACACGCAGGAACTGGATGATGAATTTATTGAAGTTCTATCTGCACGCTCCGGCATAGATCAAGAATTTATTTCTTCGCTTGTAAAATTACTTCGAAATATACAGCAAACGCATCTGATAAATGAGAAACAATTACTTCATTTAAATCGACAAATTGAACTCTTTAACTTAAAATCAAAATAACCATGCTACATGCAGAAACACCACAAAATCGGATAGATTTGAGTGAACTGAATCATTCCGTTCAGCAAATTCGAATGGAAGTAGGCAAATTAATTGTTGGCCAGCAAGAAATGATTGACCTTTTGATAGCAGGCATCCTTAGCGATGGACATGTCTTGATTGAAGGAGTTCCTGGAATTGCCAAAACACTGACTGCAAAACTTATTGCACGAACTTTATCGGTAAGTTTTAATAGAATTCAATTCACGCCTGACTTGATGCCTTCTGATATAATTGGAACTTCGGTATTCAACTTGCAAACTTCAATGTTTGAATTTAAGCCAGGGCCCATTTTTGCAAACATAGTATTGATTGATGAAATTAACCGAGCACCTGCCAAAACACAAGCTGCATTGTTTGAATGCATGCAGGAAAAACAGATAACAGTAGATGGAATAACCTATCCGCTTTCTGAACCTTTTATGGTGTTAGCAACACAAAATCCAGTGGAACAGGAAGGGACCTATCGGTTGCCCGAAGCGCAATTAGACCGATTTATGTTCAAAATCTGCATTACATATCCCAAACCGGAAGAAGAGGTTGAAATACTTCGTACGTATCATCTAAAGCAAGGAAATTTTTCTGCCACACAAATACAACCTGTACTTACAGTTGAGCAAATTACAAAATACCGTAGTTTAGTTCAGAAGGTATTAGCAGCAGATAAATTAATTGAATACATTGCAGCCATTGTGAATAAAACACGCAACAACCGTTCCTTGTTTTTAGGGGCATCGCCCAGAGCATCCATTGCTATCCTTAATGGTGCTAAAGCTATCGCTGCCATGGATGGTAGAGACTTTATTACTCCTGATGATGTAAAAAGGGTAGCACCTGTAGTATTAGGTCACCGCATTATGCTTACACCCGAAAAAGAAATGGAAGGAATTACACCATTGCAAGTGGTTCAGCAGATTTTAGATTCCATAGATATTCCTAGATAGTATGGCAATGCTTCGTTTCATACGGTCATTGTATTTTTCATCTCGTTTTTTTGGAACGTTAGCATTAGTTATCGTTCTGTTTACATTGAGTCATTGGTATCCATTTTTATTTGTTTTAGCAAAACTTCTGCTGATTTTACTTGTAATATTTATAATCATTGATAGTACTCTTTTATACAGATTAAAAACTCCAATTTATGCCCAACGAATCACAGGAGAAAAGCTATCGAACGGTGATGAAAACCCTATCGAAATTTACATTCGTAGTGAATACCCAATTGCAGTAATCATTGAATTGATAGATGAAGCTCCAGTACAGTTTCAACTTCGTCATCTTAGTTTTCAATTCATTATTTCACCAGGAGGAGAAAAAAAAATTACTTATCATTTAAGGCCTACCAAACGCGGAGAGTATCAGTTTGGACGGCTGAATATATTTGTCGCGTCAAATATTGGCCTCATTAAGCGGCGTTTTATCATTGCGCAGGATGTGAATGTTCCGGTGTACCCCTCTTATATCCAAATGCGTAAATATGAACTAATGGCTATTTCTAATCGGCTTACAATGCTTGGAATTAAAAAAATTAGAAAAATTGGCCATAATCTAGAGTTTGATCAAATACGAGAATATGTTATTGGAGACGATTACCGAACGATAAACTGGAAAGCTACTGCACGGAAGCACCGACTTATGGTAAATCAGTATATGGATGAGCGGGCACAGCCGGTATATTCTTTAATTGATATGGGTCGCGTTATGAAAATGCCATTTAATGGCATGACGCTATTAGATTACAGTATCAACGCAAGCTTAGTAATATCAAACATTGCCATTTTACGGCATGACAAAGCCGGCCTTATTACATTTTCACATAAAACAGATACAGTACTTCAGGCTGACCGCAAACCGGGTCAAATGCATCGTATTATGGAAATTCTATACCGACAAAAAACAGGGTTTTTAGAAAGTAGCTACGAATTACTATACAGTACTGTTACACGCCATATTAACCAACGAAGCTTGTTACTATTATTTACCAATTTTGAAAGTCTGGCCTCTATGCAACGACAGCTCCCTTATTTGCGGAGTTTAGCCAAACGCCATTTACTGGTAGTGATTTTTTTTAGAAATACGGAAGTATCAGAATATGCAAGTCAACCCGCAAAAAATACAGAGCAAGTTTATTTAAAAACCATAGCTGAAAAATTTGATTATGAAAAACGCCAAATTGTAAAAGAATTAGAAGCACATGGTATTGCATCGGTACTAACCGCTCCTGAACAACTCACGGTGAATACGATTAACAAATACCTCGAATTAAAAGCACGTGGAATGCTGTAAACTAAGTTTTAAACCCAATGAACCCTTTAAAAACTCATTATCAAATAGTTTGTAATCAACTCTCTACCATACATTCCCCAATATCACATTTCAATCCGGGCATAATGTTATTTTTGTGCATCTGAATTTTTACACATGTCGAGATTTTATAAAGCCACAGTATCTGATATACGTAGAGAAACCCGCGACACGGTTTCTATTGCCATAGCTATTCCGGAAGAAGCAGAAAAAGAATTTTCTTTTATACAGGGGCAATATCTTACTTTCAAGATTAATTTAAACGGAGAAGAAATACGACGCACATACTCTATCTGCAGTGCACCGTATGAAGATGAATTGCGAGTAGCCGTAAAGAAAATTGAAGGCGGAAAATTTTCAACTTACGCCAATGAGGTTTTAAAAGTTGGCGATACATTAGAAGTAATGCCTCCCATGGGAAATTTCTATACGGAGCTCAACCCAGAACATTCAAAAAATTATCTTGCCTTTGCGGCTGGAAGCGGGATTACCCCCATTATTTCAATAATTAAAACCACCTTAGCCACAGAACCTAAAAGTACCTTTACTTTAGTTTATGGAAATAAAGGCTCTGCAACAATAATTTTCAAAGAAGAACTTGAAGCCCTGAAAAACAAATATTTAAATCGCTTTGTATTATATCATATATTTTCGAGGGAAGCGTTGGACGTTCCGCTGATGAACGGACGCATTGATGAAGAAAAATGCGGTCAATTATGCAAAACGCTAATAGACTTGGAATGCATGGATGAAGTATTTATATGCGGCCCCAGTGAAATGACCATGGCAGTAAGTTCAACCCTTGAAAAAATGGGTTTTAATAAAAAACATATCCATCAAGAACTATTTACAGCACCCGGTACAAAAGGTGGCATTCAAAAAAAGAAAGAAATTAAAAAAGAATTTGTAGGAGATGTAAGTCATGTTACCGTAATACTGGATGGCAAACAAACTCAATTTGACCTGGCAACCGAAGGAAATAATATTTTGGATGCAGCCTTGCAACATGGAGCCGATGTACCTTTTGCCTGCAAAGGAGCAGTTTGTGCTACTTGCAAAGCTAAGATATTAGAAGGTAAAGTAGAGATGGAATTGAATTATTCTCTTACCGATGATGAACTGGCTTCTGGATATGTACTCACTTGTCAGAGTCATCCGGTTACTGAGCATGTGGTAGTAAGTTTTGATGAAGCCTGATGAAAGTAATTGCACCTTTATTTAGTTTGATACTAGCAACCGCTTTCGGAGTAAGTTGCAGAAAAAAAGCTGAAAAATCGAATCCTGAAAATTTGGATTCGATTCCCAAGGTTACACTGACTTTGGATCAATTAACTGCAAAAATTGAATCAGACCCCAAAAATGCCTTGTATTACTATCAGCGCGGTATCCTCCATTATGAAAATGGAGATCAAACTTCCGCTATTCGAGATTTGACTCAAGCTATTAACCTTAAATCTGATTATGCTGAAGCATATCATGACAGGGGACTTTGTCATTTTGAATTAGACCGTCCTGATAGTGCCTTGGCTGACTTCAATCAAGCCATTACACTAAACGAGAAATTTGTAGAAGCATATTACAATCGTGCCATTTTGTATGAAAGCTTGAATTTAATAGAAAAAGCCTTGAGCGATTACAATCGCTGCATTCAGATTGATCCAACGTTTGGTCCGGCTTATTACAACCGTGGAGTTCACCTGTTTAAGAAAGACCGTAAAAAAGCCTGCGATGATTTTAAAAAAGCTGCCAAACTTGGCGACAAAGATGCAGAAAATGCATATCTTGAGCACTGCAACTAATAGGCATGATGTATCGGCTGATTCTTATTCTTTTTATAATATTACAGCCCGTTTGCGGGTATGTACAAGTTGATTTCAACTCGCAAGACCCTAATTTCTTTAAATATTACGGGGCGGCAAATGTACCTGTTTTCACCTCATGGAAAGATGCACTAAAAGCAAAAGACAATGCTATAAAACTAAACATTCGCGGAGAAAACCTTAGCAAACAAATTTCAAAAATTGATAAGCTCTATAACTTACAGATAGCATACCTGGAAAGTAATAATATAACCATGTTACCATCGCAGTTAGGTGCATTAAATACATTATTTATTTTAGTTAGTAAGAATAATCCAATTAGGTACATTTCACCTAAAATTGCAGATTGCAGTAGTTTAATGTACCTAGAATTGTGGAATACCAAATTGGATTCACTCCCAAATGAAATGCAATATTTACGAAATCTGGAATTATTGCGCATTCTGGAGAATACAAGTACCGATACGTTGCATATTTCCGATTCTTTAAAGCGAATGCCGGCCCTAAGAACACTTCAGATTGTAAATGCTGATTTATATAAATTTCCTGAGTTTATTTTACGTTCGAAAAAAATTGAAAACATTTACCTTGTAAATTGCAAAATAGATTCGCTACCCGCTGAAATATTTTATTTAGACAAACTTAAAGAAATAAATCTGGAAGGAAATAGGCTGGAAACTATTCCGAAAGAAATACTAAAAATGCCCAACTTGCACTTTCTAAATTTAAGAAATAACAAACTAACAACTATAACAGAATTTATTGCCTACATGCCCAGCTTACAAATATTAGATATTCGAGGCAATATGATCCCACTACCTGAATTGGATATACTTCGAATACTTTTTAAACGTAAAAGCAAAATATTATACTCTGACTATGAAAAATTATTGCTAGAAAAAATGGAAGAGGAGAAAAAATTACAGGAGAAAAAATAGGCCGGTAAATTTAAAAGCAAGTTGTTTCTTGCTTTTGAAGATACCCCTACCCCAAATTTGCTTCATAAAATTACGAGCTTAATATCTCATTTAAAAAAAGCAATTTTCGAAAACTTATCTTTTTGTATAATCTCTACTGCTTTTTTAAAGGAAGGCTCATGAGCATTCCATATTCTGAAAAACTCCTCTCTACCCCACTGATTTTGAGCTATTCCAGCTTTTAATCGTACCATTAACCATGGTTTAGAAATGGAAATTGATTCTTGTTTTGCTTCTATTTTTTTTGATTTTGCAAATTGTAAAAACTCTTTCCACATGTCTTCTTCTTCCTGAAATTTTTTTTCAAAGTCTTCAAAGCTTGGATAGGTAATTTTTAATTGTTCACGATGCTTATCAACATAATCTATACAAAAATCATTAATCACATTTTCTTTCGTCAAATTCATTAAAAAATCTGAATAAAAAGAAGTATCTAATGGAAGAAAAACATCCGGCATAATACCACCTCCTCCATATACAGTTCGTTTATTACGGGTTTGATATTTAAGTGAATCAGGAAATTTAATATTCTTTTCATCTGTAAGTTGACCATTTTTAAATCGGCTGTATAAATCTTCATAATATTTTTCTACCCCTTGATCATAGGGCGCTTGAATAAATCGCCCGGAAGGAGTATAATATCTTGATGTTGTAATTCGAACGGCTGAACCATCAGGGAAGGGGAAGGTATTTTGAACAAGGCCTTTCCCAAAACTGCGGCGACCAATGATTACGCCTCTATCTAAGTCTTGTATAGCCCCTGAAACAATTTCAGATGCAGAAGCCGATCCTTCATTAATTATAACCACCAACTTTCCTTCATGAAAACCGCCTTTAGCCGTAGCATAATAGTCTTTTCTCGGACTATTTACCCCTTGAGTGTAAACAATCAATTCTCCGCTTTTTAAGAATTCATCAGCTAAATCAACCGCCGCATGCAAGTAACCTCCAGAATTATCAGATAAATCCAGTATTAGATGCTTAGCTCCCTGAGCCCTTAATTTTTCCATGCCTTTGCGGTATTCATCCATGGTGGTATTTGAAAAGCGATTAATCTTGATGTATCCAATTTCCGGTGCTGCCATATATGCTGCATCAACACTAAACACCGGTATTTTATCACGAATAATGGTAAACTTAATTAACTCTTTTTCTCCTTTACGCATAATTTTCAATTCAACCTTTGTTCCTTTTTTACCTCTTAGCCATTTAAACACATCGTTATTTGTAATTTTTTTCCCAGCTACCAGCGTATCGTTAATATAAATTATTTTATCACCACTTCGAATACCAGCCTTTTCAGAAGGTCCGCCACTGATAGGACTTACCACCATGATAGTATCACGATACAAGTTAAATTGAATACCGATGCCTTCAAAATTCCCCTGCAATGGCTCATCAGCTTCTTTCAACTCTTTGGCAGTTAAGTAGTACGAATGCGGATCCAGCTCTTTTAAAATACCTTCTATTCCTGTTTCAACAATTTTTTCTTCGTTTAAAGTATCCACATAAAAATTTTCCAGATAATAAATCAGGGCATTCAATTTATCTATTGGTCGGTAACCCTGATTGTTTTGAGCATTCAACCAGCCAACTATCAATATCAAACTTAAATTTAATCCTAATATTTTCTTCATTGCTTTTTAATTCTCAGGGTAAATATACAAGGCATCAATCAAAAAAATAATTACCAATCCGAAAGCATTCATTCCTTCACGTTTTTTAACCTGTTTATACGTTGTTTGTATAACGAATATACGAATACCGAAAGTATAATCAGTATGCTGCCAGCATAAAATCCGGGGTGTAATTCATTGTATTCATTAAAAATGAATGCTGCCATGAGTGTGCCGTAAATGGGTTCCAAATTAATTGCCATCACTACCGTATAGGCTGATAATTTTTTCAGCACAAACACAGTGCTCCAATAAGCAAAGGCCGTACATATAGTGCCCAAAATAATTAACCACACCCAATCTATAACCGGAAGAACCTTGTAAAATTTCATCGGTTGTGTAAACAAAATAAATCCGGCTACTCCCACATGTGCACCTAGCATTTCGTACCACGAAATCACAAACCCATCATATTTATTGGCTATTTTCTTATTAAATATTGTAAACAATCCTGATAAAATGGCTGATGCAAGTCCAGTAATTATACCCGCCAAATAATTAAGTTGAACATTGGTTATTAGAAGCAATCCGATAACAATAAAGAGTCCGCCCAAAACTTCTGCCATTGAAATTCTTGTGCGAAAAAACAAAGGCTCCAAAAAAGCTACTACCAATGTTGTTACCGATAAACAAGCCAAGGCGATACTCACATTTGAAATTTTAATGGCATGAAAAAACGTAATCCAATGAGCCCCCACAAATATTCCTATAATCATTAGTCGAAGTATTTCTTGAGGACGCAGTAGCAAAGGAGTTTTACGAATTCGTAATATCAAAAGTATTGTTACAAATGCAATGGCCGTGCGATACCATACTAACAAATCGCCCGATACAGTAATCAACCTTCCTAAAATTCCGGTAAATCCAAATAAAAAAACTGTAAAATGAAGCAGAAAATGATATGTTTGTAAGCCCTTGCTCAATCAGAAATAACTTATTTTGTACCCAGATAAATCATTCAATGAAATACAGTCTGATTCTTTTTGCCGGATGTTTTACTATCATTGGTTGTCAGTCTAAGTCATCAAAAGTAACAAATAATTTGGACCACCCAGCCGCTTACGTGTACGACCCGCATAGCTATGCTCAACCCAATAAGGCGGTAGTAAAACATTTAAACCTGGAATTAGAAGTTTCTTTTGAAAAGGAACAGCTTTCAGGAATTGCCACTTGGGAAATACAAACTGCATCGGGTGCTGACACCATTATATTTGATACACACCATTTGATAATAGACAAAGTACTCTCTGGCTCATCGGATGAACCAATAAAATTTTTATTAGGCCCATACAATGAAATTTTGGGACAGCCACTGTATATCCCATTAAATCGAGACGTTTCATCAATTCGCATTTATTATCACACCACCCCAGAGTCTGCTGCTTTGCAATGGTTAAAACCGGAACAAACTGCCGGTAAAAAACATCCGTTTTTGTACACACAAAGCCAGGCTATTTTGGCACGAAGCTGGGTTCCTGTACAAGACAGTCCGGGAATACGCTTTACCTATCAAGCCAGAGTTAAAACTCCACGAGGCTATTTGGCTTTGATGAGTGCACGCAATCCGCAAAAAATTAACCCCAACGGCATCTATCAATTTGAACAATCCAAGCCTATTCCGGCTTATTTGCTGGCTCTAAGTGTAGGAGTATTGGAATTTAAAAAACTTGGTGAACGTTGTGGAGTATATGCAGAACCAGAATTGCTTAATCAAGCAGCATTTGAATTGGAAGACGTAGAAAAAATGCTTATTGCTGCTGAAAAACTCTATGGCCCCTATGTATGGGAACGATACGACGTATTAGTACTTCCGCCGGCTTTCCCGTTCGGTGGGATGGAAAATCCCATGCTTACATTTGCTACACCTACTATTTTAGCAGGTGATAAATCCCTTATATCACTCATAGCCCACGAAATGGCACATAGTTGGAGCGGAAATTTGGTTACCAATGCCACATGGAATGATTTTTGGCTCAACGAAGGCTTTACCGTATATTTTGAACGCCGCATCATGGAAAGCCTATATGGCAAAGAGTATGCAGATATGCTCGCCGTGTTAGGCCATCAAGATTTAATAAATACCATTGAACAACTTAAAAATTCAGATAAATGGCAGGATACCCGATTAAAACTAACATTAGACGGACATGACCCAGACGATGGCGTAAGTGATATTGCTTATGAAAAAGGCTATGCCTTGCTCGTAAGCCTTGAGAAACGTGTAGGACGTAAACGTTGGGATACTTTTCTCAACCGTTGGTTTACTGAACATGCCTTTACTTCAGTAACTACCGAACAGTTTATTGAATTTGTGCATAAACACTTGTTTCGTAAGGGTAGCGACTGGGATAAAAAAAGCCACTTTCATGAATGGGTATATGAACCCGGCTTGCCGGCTAATTATCAACCACCAACCTCTGTTCGGTTAGATAGTACTGTTGCTGAAGCACTTGCCTTTTTAAAAGGTAAACCGGCTACTGCTCTTGCTGTAAAAAACTGGACTTCACACGAATGGCAATATTTTTTGCGTCAAATAAAAGAACAATTATCAGCATATCAAATGGCTGAATTAGACCAGGCTTTTCATTTTACAACTACCGGAAATAGCGAGATAGCAGTACTTTGGTTTGAAGCTGCCATTTTGCATCATTATACACCTGCCTATCCGGCAATTGAAGCTTTTTTAAAGCAAGTAGGCCGTCGTAAATTTCTAGTACCTTTATATACAGCCATGATAAAAAGCACTGATTGGCAAAACCGTGTAAAAGAATTGTACCACCATGCCCGAAAAAACTACCATGCTGTAAGCCGCAAAACCATTGACGAACTTTTACAGATTTAACCCAATGCCTGCAGCACGTTCGGCCGGATTACTCATATGGAAACAAACACCACATGGCAAGTATGTTTTACTTTGCCATCCAGGCGGGCCATTCTATCAAAATAAAGATGATGAAGTTTGGACAATTCCCAAAGGGCTCGCTTCTCCCGGCGAAGATTTATTACAAACTGCCATTCGTGAAACATATGAAGAATGTGGGTTTATCCCACCTGAACAAGCTGGGTATTATGTTTTACCAACCGTTAAATATAAAAACGGAAAAATTCTTTATGCTTGGGCCATACAAGTATCTGAAAATTATTCATGGAATTTTAAAAGCAATAGCTTCGAAGTAGAATGGCCTCCCAAATCTGGAAGCATGCAAACATTTCCTGAAATTGATCGCATGGATTGGTTTATCCTTGAAGATGCTCGAAGAAAAATACATCCAATACAAAAACCCTTATTAGATGCAATTGAAACTATTGCCTCTATTAAATCATTTTCAAAAACTCATCTTCATTTATGATTTTAATATTCAATTGTTCTGCCTTTTTTAATTTCTCTGGGCCGGCATTTTCACCAGCTATTAGGTAAGATGTTTTTCCAGAAATGGATCCGGTATTTTTACCTCCATGTTGTATTATTAGTTTTTTCAACTCATCTCGACTATGTTTTTCAAACACACCTGAAATTACAAAAGTTAAACCTTTTAATTTATCGTCCAAAGGCTTTATTTCATCGTCATTCAAAGCCAATTGTAGTCCATATTGTCGTAATTGTTCAATAATTTCAAGATTGTATGGATTTTTAAAATATTCAACTACGCTGGCGGCAATCTTTTCACCAATCTCCTCTACTTCACACAACTCCTCAAAACTAGCCTTTTTTAATGCATCAATTGATTTAAAATGATGGGCTAATTTTTGTGCCACCGTTTCGCCTACATACCGAATTCCCAACGCATACAAAACACGAGGAAAAGGTACTTTCTTCGAAGCTTCAATGCCCTGTAAAATATTACGTGTTGCTTTATCCTGAAAACCTTCTAATTGAATAATTTGATCATACGATAATTTATAGAAATCAGCATAGCTTTTTACCAAGCCGGCATCAAAAAATTGTTCAATTGTTTTTTCACCCAAGCTTTCAATATTCATAGCCTTTCGTGTAATAAAATGAATCATTTTACCTAAAATTTGTGGCCTACACTCTGTTTCATTAGGGCAATAATGAATAGCTTCGCCTTCTTTTCGTATTAATGTTGAGTGGCATTCAGGACAATGAGTAATATATTTAAAAGGCTTGGAAGATGAATCACGTTTGGATAAATCTACCCCAATAACTTTGGGAATAATTTCACCTCCTTTTTCTACAAATACGGTATCGCCAATTCGCAAATCTTTTTCAGCAATAAAATCGGCATTGTGCAATGAGGCTCTTTTAACCGTCGTACCGGCTAATTGTACCGGTTTCAGCACTGCTACGGGAGTAATGGCACCGGTACGGCCAACCTGAAAAACAATGTCTTGAAGAATTGTAGCAGCCTGTTCTGCTTTATACTTATAAGCAATGGCCCATCGTGGAGCTTTGGCTGTTTCGCCAAGCAATCGTTGTAGCTTAAAACTGTTTACTTTAATAACAATTCCATCTGTATCATAGTCTAATTCAAACCGCTTTTTTTCCCAATGTTCAATATATTGTTTTACTTCGTGCAACGAAGTACATTTTCGCAAGTATGGATTCACTTTAAATCCCCATTCTTTGGCTTTTAATACGCTTTCATAATGCGTTTCAAACGACAATTCAGGACTAATTACAAAATATAAATACGAGTCAAGCTTACGAGAAGCTACGATTTTTGAATCCTGTAATTTTAAGGTTCCGGCAGCCGTATTTCTAGGATTTTTTAATAATTGCTGTTCAATTTCTTCTTCATTCAATCCTTTTTCCAGTAACTCTTCCCGCAATTCTTCATTGAGCTTTTTAAATACTTTTACCGGCATAAAAATTTCACCTCGCACTTCCAATTCGTTGGGATAATCATTGCCTATCAAGGTAAGGGGTATTGTTCGAATGGTTTTTACATTTGCCGTAACTTCATCACCCTGTATTCCATCGCCACGAGTAACGGCTTGTTTTAATTTTCCATTTTCATAATGAATGCTAATGGCTACCCCATCAATTTTTAATTCACATACATACTCCGGTTCGTATCCAACAGCTTTTACCACGCGTTGATGAAACTCTTCCAGTTCTTCAAAACTGTATGTATTATCGAGCGACATCATTCGTACTTTGTGTTTTACAGTAGGAAATTTTTTTGTGATGTCGCCACCTACTCGTTGGGTTGGAGAATTAGGATCTGCTAGTTCAGGATGTTCTTTTTCAAGCCGAATTAACTCATTAAGTAGTTGATCAAACTCGTAATCAGATATTTCAGGGTCATTAAGTACATAATACCGATAATTATGGTAATTGATCTGCCGAATGAGATCATCCATTTTTAATTTTATCTGCTCTTTGTTCATAACTATTCTAATTGTGCATTCACAAACCGATGTTTTCCACTAAGATCATTTAATAAAACAACTTTTGGATAACCGGCATCCACAAATACTTGATAGGTATCAATTCCTAAGCGTTCGTTAATTTCTACCCAAATCTGTCCTTGTGGTTTTAATTTCAAACGACCAATTTCTGCTATTTTTCGATAAAAAACCAGCGGATCTTTTTCCGCTACAAACAAGGCAATATGTGGCTCAAAATCCTTTACACCGGGCGGTATGGAATTTATTTCATCATAAGCAATATAGGGAGGATTAGAAATAATAATATCAAATTCAGGCAAATTATTCCATTGATTAAACGAAAATAAATCAGCATTAAAAAACATAATATCCGCTTCAAGTTGTTGAGCATTTTTTCGAGCTATATTCATGGCTTCAACTGAAACATCCATAGCCCACACCTCTGCTTTAGGAAAGGCTTTTTTGAGTGAAATTGCAATGCAACCACTGCCTGTACCTATATCTAAAATAGTTGGAGTTTCAATCTTTGACGACTGAATAGTTAGCTCCACCAATTCTTCGGTTTCAGGTCGTGGTATTAGCACATGTTCGTTCACTATATATCGTTGATAATAAAACTCACACCATCCAATAATTTGTTGTACCGGTTTGCCTTGTTTTAATAAATCAAGCGCCCCATGCACTTGCATGATGACAGATTGATTCAACAATTGATCAGGATTTTTTCTAAATTCAATGGAAGTAATTCCGGCAAAATGCTCCATCAATAAATTTGCAATGGCATTCACTTCATCTGAAGAATATTGAGTTGCAAGATGCTGATGTATAAAACGAAAAAGGGAAGATGCCTTGTTATTGGGAATTGGCACCTCCCCTCCAAACTGTTTAAACGGTATCATAAATTTGATAAAGCTATCCCCAGTGTCCAGATAAAATCGGCTTGCTTTCGAGTATCTGGCACCACATTTTCGTAAGTGCCGGTAAATCCAGCTTTTACTGAAAGAATTTTAATGATTGGATATGTGATAGAAATATTCCCTTCAAACCGAAAATTTTCTGCTTTTGTAAGAGATTGCTGATACTTAAAGTTATGCGCAATGACCATTTTATTGTTAATTACTTTATGTAAACCCGTCCAGCCAATTACACCTCGAAATGTTTGAAGCACAAAACTGGTATCAGGAGTTACTTGAATAGGCTCACGATATTTATTATATTCATAAATAAAATTTATGTAAGGTTCAAACTGGTGCTGCTCAGTTTTAATAACACGAAAACCAGCACCTAACCCTCCATAACCCCGGTAAGCAATTCCGCGTAAAAAGGAAGTTTCAAAACCTCCATTCACAAAACCATACACCCTGTTTTTAGGAAAGAGAGAGACCATTAGAGATGTAGTTAACTCATTGGAATTAACTGTAGAATCAATAATTCCATACCGGTATTGAGCTAATATTTTTGTACCTATCACGCGTTTTTCCAAATCCAACTGTCCTTTATTAATCGTAGTAAACGAATTAAGGTTACCGAGGGTAAACGTGAAATCAGAAATCACTAGATATTTGATAACAAGCGGATCTTTTTTGGGTTGTGTTGTATCCGTTTGAGCAAAAAAAACAATGGGTGAAAAAGCTATAAGTAATAGTAAAATGTTTTTCATAAAAAATTTTTGCAAAATTATCCAGTGTTCATAAGGTTTTAACGCTCCTGCATTCAATTTATTTACAACATCTTGTTTAAAAACATGCCTGTATTATGACTTCCATTACCTTTGCTGCATGATTCATCATGAAAGATATATGCAACGTTGTTTGGAACTGGCAAGAAAAGGTATAGGATACACAGCTCCTAACCCAATGGTGGGTTGTGTTATTGTAGACATGAATCAAAACATTTTGGGAGAAGGATACCATGAACATTATGGAGCTCCACACGCCGAAGTAAATGCTATTAACGCTGTTAACGATAAAAACTTACTAAAGAATGCAACCCTGTATGTTAACTTAGAACCCTGTGCCCACTATGGTAAAACTCCCCCATGCGCAAACCTCATTGTTGAGATGGGTATACCACGGGTAGTAATTGGTATGAAAGACCCCCATGAAAAAGTAGCCGGAAAAGGCATTGATATCCTTCAGCAAGCCGGTATTGAAGTCATTGTTGGTATAGAAGAAAACGCCTGTCGTGAAATAAACAAACGATTTATAACATTTCATGAAAAACATCGGCCCTACATAATTTTAAAATGGGCTCAATCTGCTGATGGTTTTATTGGTAAACTTGGAGAAAAAATAAAAATATCACATGCAGAAACCGATGTTTTAGTTCACCGGTGGCGCAGTGAAGAGCAGGCCATTTTAATTGGAAGCCGAACAGCTATTAATGATAATCCGGAATTAACGGTACGATGGGTGAAAGGAAAAAATCCGATTCGAATCATTTTACATAGCACCACTCCCCTTCCCCATGACTTAAGAATTTGGAACAACGATTCATTAACTCATGTAATTCAAACATCTTTCAATAATTCCTTTGATGCATTGTTGGATTTCTGTAAATCGAATCAAATAATATCTGTATTAGTAGAAGGTGGAGCTTATACCCTACAACAATTTATAAATGCGGGATTTTGGGATGAAGCAAGAGTAATTACAAATACAGAACTTATATTACATGCCGGAGTAAAAGCTCCTACGTTAACCCATGCCCACTTAATACAAACCATTTCCAACGCCAAGGATATAATTCAAATATTTCATTGCAAAGAATCATGACAGCCCTTTTACTGAGCATCCTTTTCTCAACCATCTTGGTAATTTTTTTTAAGCTATTTGTAAGATTTAATATTCACAATCTGCAAGCCATAGTGATAAATTATATTACAGCGGCAATTACCGGTATGATTGTTATGCCTTTTTCCATACAAAAGGCATTTGAGTCGCACTGGTGTATTCATACGCTAATTTTGGGAATAGTATTTATATCCATTTTTCTGGTAATGGCATTAACTACCCAAAAAGCAGGAATGGCAGTAACATCGGTAGCCGGAAAAATGAGCATGGTTATACCGGTAATGGTAGGAGTAATTTATTTTAAGGAAAAACTAAACTTTTGGCAATGGATAGGATTAGTAATTGCAATCTTGGCTGTATTAGCCATTTCATATCGAAAAGACAAAATAAAACCGTCAATATGGGTGATACTACTTCCGCTTGTTTTATTTTTAGGAAGCGGATTGATTGACTCTTACCTGAATATAGCTCAAAAGCTATTAATTCAAGAGGAGGAATTTGTTTCTTTTACATCGCTAATATTTTTATTTGCATTCATTAGCGGATTTTTTGTTCTCTTTTCACAAGTTATTCGCACCAAGAAATTACCATCATTACGTTCTATCCTTGCCGGAGTCTTGCTTGGTATTTTTAATTGGGGGTCGTTGTACTTTTTACTCCGGGCTTTGCGTTTTGCAGAATTTCCAAGTGCTATAATTTTTGCATTTAATAACATTGGTATTGTAATTACTTCATCTATAATTGGTATTCTATTATTTGGTGAAAATTATAGATGGGTAAATTATATCGGATTGGTTTTATCTGTTCTTGCTATTATTTTATTAAATGGAAGAATCTGAATTTGTTAACTCAACATTAGAATTAAAGGTAATTGATGTGTGCAATAAAACAAAAAAGTAAGTGATGGTAATAATTATCCACTATCAAACTTTCATTTAATTTTTAAAATTGGCGTAATAAAAATATTCTTATAACTGCTCTTTGTGTTAAAAATAGTTATACTCTTAAAAATTTAAGTAGAATTACAAAAGAGCACTTAATTTTGAAAAAAATTCACTACAAAATTTATAAGTATTAAAATTAAATATTTATGAAAACCAACACTACCGCTACATTTATAATAGCTATTTCAGTAATAATTTCAGCAGCGATAATAGGCGGAGCATATAAAACAAGAGGGCAAAAAGTCAAAAAAGTGAGCGTTACCGGAATGGCTGAACATCATTTCACATCAGATTTAATTGTTTGGAATGCATCTTTCAGTCGTCGTTCCATGGATATTAAAACAGCATATACATCATTAAAAGAAGACGAACGCCTAATAAGAGAATATTTACGAAAAAATGGCATAAAAGAAAACGAAATTATTTTTTCATCTGTTAATACCAGAGAAGATGTTGAATATTTTTTTGATGACAGAGGAAGAAACAATAAAATTTTTAATGGATTTGTTTTAAGTCAGGATATAAAAGTAGAATCCATGGAATTAGAAAAGGTAGAAAGAATATCTCGTGAAATTACCGAATTATTAGATAAAGGCATTCAACTTCAATCTTACGAACCACAATATTATTATACCAAATTAGCTGATTTAAAAATTAATTTATTAGCAGAAGCTACCAAAGATGGAAAACTTCGTGCAGAAACCATTGCTAAAAATTCAGGCTCTAAACTTGGCAAGCTATTAAGCAGTAGTATGGGTATATTCCAAATTACCGGCCAATATACTAATGAAGACTATACTTGGGGAGGTACATTTAATACCAGTAGTAAGAATAAAAGTGCAAGTATTACCGTTAAGATGGAATTCGAAATACGCTAAATGACGTATTTTTAATAAAGAAACCATATTATTGCACAGGGTTTGTATTTTTGTTATAAACCCAAACTATGACCCGATATTTTTTCCTTTTTACATTATTTACGTTTGCCTCCTTATCTGCACTATCACAACAAACGGGGACCAAAGGAGCTAAAGTGGTAGGCAAAGAAACTAGTAGTCAAAATAAAAAAGGGAATACCTATGCGCTTATTGTAGGAATTTCAAAATACCAATACCCAGATACCTATGTCCCCCTACAATTTGCAGATAAAGATGCTAGAATTTTTTATGCCTACCTTACTTCAGAAGCCGGTGGAAAAATAAAAAATGAATTTATAGATACTTTATTTAATGAACGTGCTACGTATGGAGAAATAATGCGCTCTTTACTGAGCATAAAAGAAAGAATGCAAGAAGGAGACTTGTTATATTTTTATTTTTCAGGTCATGGCGATGCATACAATGCATCATTAACTTTTTTACTACCATACGATGCCCCGGCAGGTATAGGAAAATCAGACAAAAATCATTATCTCACGGGCTCAACCGTACTAAATTTGTATACAATAAAAAATATTTTTCTTGAATTAACAAGTACCGGAAAAAGAGTAATTTTTATTAGCGATGCCTGTAGAACAAACGAGCTTAGTGGAGGCGAGCCGGGGCGTACAAGTGTATTTAAACGGATTATGGAAGAAGATGCCGGGGAAATTCGTTTTACTTCCTGCTCTTCCAATCAAGTTTCATTGGAAGGTCCGCAATGGGGAAATGGACGAGGTTTATTTTCATGGCATCTGGTTAACGGTTTGATTGGTATGGCTGACGTTTCTCCACCTGATGGAGAAGTAACAGTAGATGAACTAAAAACCTATGTAGAGCAAAATGTAAAAAATGCTACATATGATAAAAATGCAAAAGTTTATCGTCAAACTCCTCAATTTGCCTGTAGCATTGAAAATTGTGAAACTATAGTATTGAATGTAGTAAATCAACGGGAAAAAGAGCGACTGGCTTTAGAACTGGAAAAAGGTGGAAATCAATTCTTTCAAGAAGCTTTAGCCATGCATACTCCAGGCAAAGGAGTTGATTTACCGGCTGAGATGCAAAAAATTGGAAAAAAACATTTGTACGATCTATTCATTGAACATATTAATAAACAACAATTAATTGGTGAAACCAGTGCAGCCAGTGTTTATGACATTATTGCACGTGATAAAGAAATTCCTCAAAAATTAGTTAATGAATTTAAAGGAATATTATCCAGTTATTTAATTACAGATGTAAATAAGATCATTAACGATTATTTAAATGCTGCAAGAGATAATGATGATTATACTTATGAATATTTTTATACTGGGTATAAAAAGCTAAAAAAGTTTCAAGAAATTGCCGATCCTTTATTTTATAATGAAATTGATATTAAAGTAAATTTACTATTTCTAGAAGGGCATGCTGGTTTTAAAGCTTATAAATATAACGATATATACAATAGTTTAGCTAAGATTGATAGTGCAATTCAATTAAAACCAGAGGCAGCTTATTTGTATAATATTAAAGGATATTTATTATATAACCTTAACAGATACTCGCAAGCATTAAAAAGTTTTAAAAAAGCTATAGAATTAGCTCCAAACTGGATATATCCTACCATCAATCTTGGGTGGGTATATTTTAATATGGAAGCATATGACAGTGCATACTACTATTTTCATAAAGCACTTAAAATTAATCCTAATGATGAAATTTCCTACAATGCATTAGCTGATTATTTTAATTTAACCAATCAGGATTCTGTTTCTTTTTATATAAATAAGATTTTGGAACTTGATAAAGATGATAACAATGTTTTATATAACCGCGGATTGTATTATAAGAATTATAAACATGATTTAGATAGTGCTTTTATTTTTTTTCGAAAGTTTTTTTTGAAAGACACTCTAGTAAATTCAGCTTTTCATGAATGTATGGATTATTTTTTCGAGAAAATAAATACAAATTATTCTTATTTTGATAGTATATTATTTTACAAAACACTTGTTGAAACTAAAGATACCCTAAACCCCTATTTATATTATTATCTTGGATTAAAATCTCAAAATTATAATTTAGATACAGCTGCTTATAATTATTTCACAACGGCTATTTCAATTGATACATTAAATCCAATATTTTGGAACGCATTGGGTGATATTTATTATAATAGAAAAGACATAGAAAAAGCAATTATTATTTATTTACATTCACTTAACTTGGATACAAATTTTGCAACAACTTATTATTACTTAGGATTATCATATTATAGTTATTTTAAACTAACTTCAAATTATAATGCCTATTATTCTGCTATCTATTATTTTCTTAAATACATAGAACAAAACCCCTTCAAGCCTATTCCATATTTCAACATAGGTTATATATACTTTTTATTGAAAGACTATAAAAATGCAGAATATTATTACAATTTAGGTTTAAAAATAAGTCCAAATTATGCTGATTTTTATTACGAATTAGCTTGTATTAAATCCATTCTTAATGATATAACAAATGCATTATTATACCTTGAAAAATTTTTATATTTAAATAAAAACCCCATACATAAAAGCGATATAGAAAATGAACCAAGCTTTAAAAACATAATAAAAAACAAAAAATTTAAATCATTACTTAAAAAATATTTTAAATAAGAACATTCTTTTCTATAGATGTATGTTTTATGTAGAAACGATATGGCAATAAAGCATCTTCGCCGGCATAATCAATACCAATACGTTTGCTTATGTTTATATCATTTTTTTTGAAGTTAATTCCTCTATCTTCAATCCAAATGATATGATCCATCAAACTAGTTCCATTTAAACCTACGTGAATGCCTAATGCTTGCGAAACTTTTCCTGGGCCTACAGTTAAATTATTATTGAAAATTTTTGACTTTCTTCGAATTAACATTGTATCAACACCATCCATAGGATAAATTGCTCTAATAAGTATAGCATGCGGTACTCCTTCCACATTGGTTACCACATTAAACAAGTGATGAATTCCATAACACAAATACACATAAGCTTTCCCCCCTTCATGATACATCACCTCGTTCCTAGCAGTTCTGCGGCCTCCATACGCATGAGAAGCCTTATCCGTAATACCCGCATAGGCTTCAGTTTCAGTAATAATTCCCGATGTGTACTTGCCTGCAATATTCGTACAAAGCACTTTCCCCAATAAATCTTTTGAAAGTTTTACTACATCGTCCTGAATGAAATAATCGGTAGTTAATTTCATTTTTTTTTCAAATGAATATAAAATTATATCGAATATCCCAACATTCAGTTTATTTAATTAAAAATATTTGATAAGAAAATTTATTAAGCTATGTTCAACAAATAATTTTGAATATTAATTTATTATTAATGAAGATTAGATGATATTATTTATGTAATGTTTGACGATATCATAAGCCAATTTTACAATAAGCAAAAAAATAACTATTGAAAAAAATTGTCGGATTAGAAACACTCCACGTTTTATTACCAAGTTAGCTCCGATGAGTGATCCCGCCATATTCATAAGTGCAACAGGTATGGCCACCTTCAACAGGTATTGGCCGGAACAAATAAAATATGCCAATGCAGCTATATTGGTAGCAAGATTAACTAACTTGGCAGAAACAGCTGCACGAAGCAAATCAAATCCTAACCAAACTGCATAAATGAATAATAAAAAGCTTCCTGTTCCCGGGCCAAAAAATCCATCATAAAATCCAAGGATGGCCCCACTAATCAAAGCACGTATTTTTAATAATTTGTTCGAAAGTTTTGAAGGGGTAGTTGCTCCTATGTGTTTATTTAACTTTGTATAAATAAAAACTCCGATAAGTAAAATTAAAACGATAGGCTTCACAATTTCTTTACTGAGATAAGAAATAAACCAGGCCCCGACAAAAGCAAATATTAACGCTGTAATCATGGCAGGCCAAACGGCTACCCATGGTATTTTTACAGAACGGACGTATTTTATTACTGCCACTAATGTACCACTAAACGAAGCAATTTTATTAGTGCCCATGAGAACCGGAACAGGTATCTGGGGAAATAGAATCAAAAAGGCCGGAAATTGAATCAATCCGCCTCCGCCTGCTATTGCATCAACCAATCCAGCTAACAATGCAAATATTGATATTGCCAACAGTTGCCCCCACTCAAATTCCATGAACTAATCTATTCAATAAGATACAACAGTAAGATTTTTTTTAAGGATGGGTTGAATATTTTTCCATGGAATTTCTACCAAAGGAGCACCTAACACATATGGCCCTATTTCATAAGCATTATATTGTATTTTCAATCCATCAGGAGTAATTTTAAAATTTTCATTCAATGAAAATTGGTTATTTTCAAATTCAAAAGCATATTCATCAAAATCAGCAGACAGATCTCCATTCATGTGCTGCTTTCTAAAATACTGTTCTGCAATGGTATTTAATTGGTTAATATCATGAAATAATTCCTTTAAAGTCAATATCCGCCCATCTGGAACAGTGAAATTATAATAATACGTCCCCCCATTTCCATGTGCCCCTCCCAAATATGCATATTCAGATACTTCTAATGTTATTATTTCATTAAACAGTTTGGAAATAGAGATATGAACTTCTATCGACCATGGAACGGCCCCATCATTTTCTAAACTAAATTTACGATATACCTTTCTAAAACGACGTCAAGCTTCTTTTAAATCTTCATACGTTTTAATGTTGATGTGAGAAGAATCCAATATGTGAGAAAATGCACTATTCAAAATGTATAATACTTTTAAGTTGACGGTATCCTGTACGGGAAAGGTTGGATTTGAAAACATTTCATAATATACATTTGCCTCAACATCAACTTGTTCCGTTATCCTAAATGTATCTTTATTCCAATCAACGGTTTGAGTATCTAAGTTTAAATAAACATTTTTTTCTAAAGATAATCTTGTTTTATTTTTGCAAGATAAAAAACTGATAATAAGCAAATTAAATACTATTATCAAAAAATAATTTTTTTGCATGCCTGATGTAATAAAATTTCAGCAAAGATATGTTTTCTATGTTAGAGCAAGACTTTCAGAAACAGCTGTATTAATAATTTCAACGAGCTGTTTATCAATATAAAAGAGTTTGTTTTGCAAATCAAAGGGTAAAACATATCTTTGCGTTCATTTTTTCAAAACTCAGAGAAAACTAAGTTGATATGCAGAATAAGAGTGCGATTCAGATTTTTGGAATCCTTTTGGCGTTAGCCTGTATTTTTCATCTTTCGTTCACTTTTGTTACCCGTCGGGTAGAAAGCAAAGCCCGTGAATTTGCTGGGGGTGATCCTGCACTGGAAAGAGCTTATCTCGACTCCATGAACGGCCAGGTAGTTTATAACCTGGGTATTGTTAAATACACTTATGCCGAATGTAAGCAACGGGAAATAAACTTGGGACTTGACTTGAAAGGCGGTATGAATGTAACGTTGGAAGTATCAATTCCAGACTTGCTTCGTGCCATGAGTAATAACAGTCAAGACAGTACTTTTGTAAAAGCTTTAAAAGTAGCTCAGGAACAACAAAAAAACAGCCAAGCCAACTTTGTTGACCTTTTTTATAACGCATTTACTACCATCAATCCGCAAGCACGATTATCCAGTCCGGCTATTTTTGGTCACAAGGATCAGGAAATGATCAATATAAAAATGAGCAATGAAGAGGTTAAAGCCATTTTAGCCCGCGAAGCAGATCAAGCCATTGACCGTACGTTTGAAGTATTAAATGCCCGTATTGATAATTTTGGAGTTACTCAACCTAATATTCAAAAACTGGAAGGATCCGGACGTATTTTAGTAGAATTGCCCGGTGTACAAGACCCGAATCGGGTTCAGAAATTACTTGAGGCATCTGCAAAATTAGAGTTTTATGAAACGTATGAAAACAAGGAAATTTTCCAATATATTCAAAAAGCCAACGATGAACTGGCCCGTCTTCGAGTAGCGAAAAAATCAGAAGAAAAAACAGATTCGATACCTTCTGATACTACCCAAATTGCCATTACCAACCAACCGGATTCATTGCAAACAACTTCTTTAGAAACAACAAAAGATTCTTCAGAAATAACGAAAGATTCTTCATCCTTAGGCCAGCAAAGTTTTGAAGAATTTGAAAAAAACAATCCGCTGTTTGCCTTATTAATTCCCAATATTGGAACCAATGAATCTAATCAACAGTTTTACAATCCAGGTCCTGTAGTAGGATATGCTACACCATTCGATACTAGTAAAATCGGCGAATATCTTCGAATGCCTCAAATAGCCTCCATGTTGCCCAAAGACCTTCGTTTATTTTGGGAACAACGTTCAGGTATTGATAAAAACAGTAATTTATTAGCCTTAGTGGCCTGTAAAGTAACCCGCCGCGATGGTAAAGCATCATTGGAAGGTGACGTAATAACAGATGCCAGCTTTGAACCTGACGATCGCAAAGGTGGCTTTCGTGTTACTATGAAAATGAATGCTGAAGGAGCAAAAACTTGGGCAGAATTAACTAAAAAGAACATTGGTAAAAGTATTGCCATTGTGCTGGATGGAAGGGTTTACTCCTACCCCAATGTTGAAGATGCCATTACTGGTGGTATCTCAAGCATTACTGGTAATTTTAGCTTTGAAGACGCTAAAACCCTTGCATCAGTATTAAAAGCCGGTAAACTTCCTACTCCGGCCACCATTGTTGAGCAAGCTGTGGTTGGACCTTCGCTGGGACAAAAGGCCATCAATGCCGGTTTAACTTCGTTGGCTATTGCCTTCATTATGATTATGCTTTACATGGCTTTTTATTATGGCAAAGCTGGTGTAACGGCTGATATTGCCTTAATAAGCAATGTGTTTTTCTTAGTAGGAACCCTTACTGCTTTGGGCGCAACACTTACCCTTCCTGGAATTACAGGTATTGTTCTTACTCTTGGTATGTCTGTAGACGCCAATGTATTGATTTTTGAACGTATCAAGGAAGAAGTGCGTCATGGTAAAGGCCTCAAGCTTGCATTAAGTGATGGGTATAAACGAGCTTATGCTGCAATTATAGATTCAAACATTACAACAATATTGATTGCAATCATTTTAATGGTGTTTGGTGCTGGCCCTGTTAAAAGCTTTGCTGTAGTGTTATTCTGGGGAATTCTTACTTCTTTATTTTCTGCCATTTTTATTACTCGTTTGATATTTGAGGCCCAATTGAAGCGTAAAACCAATATCTCATTCTCAACAAAACCGACAGAAAACTTTTTGGCTAATGCAAACTTCGATTTTGTTGGTAAACGCAAAGCGTTTTATGCAGTATCTGCAGTAATTGTACTTGGAGGAATTGCTTCTTTTTTTCTCAAAGGTTTTAACTTGGGGGTTGATTTGCAGGGAGGGCGCTCATACACTGTAGTAATGGATAATACAAATTTCTCTACCACTGATGTAGCCAATGCGTTGGGTGCTAAATTTGGTACCACTCCAACAGTAAAATACTATGGATCTGCCGATCAGATTAAGATTGTTACAAAGTATCGTTATAACGACTCTGGTGAAGATGTTGATGCTCAAATAGAAAAAGAAATGTACGAAGCATTAAGTCCTTTCTTTGTAGAAAAAATAACAGTGGAAGAATTTGTGGATAAAGAAGGTACAGGTATTTCCGAATCTTACAAAGTGGGACCAACCATAGCCCGCGATGTAAAAATTAAGTCTATTTGGGCTGTAATTTTATCGCTAGCCATGATGTTCCTATATATTTTGTTCCGATTCAAAGGATGGCAGTATGGCTTGGGAGCTTTAATTGCCTTGTTCCATGATGTGGTAATTGTATTGGCAATGTTCTCGATTTTTGATGGAATTCTTCCATTTAACTTAGAAGTTGATCAGGCCATCATTGCTGCCGTACTTACTGTGATTGGCTATTCTATTAATGATACCGTGATTATTTTTGACCGTATCCGTGAATTCATTGGCGAACACAAACGTGGTAAAATGGCTGAACTGGTAAATTCAGCATTAAATAGTACATTAGCACGTACCATCAATACATCCATGACGGTATTGATTGTGCTTCTCATTGCATTCTTTTTTGGTGGTGAAGCCATAAAAGGTTTGTCGTTTGCAATTTTAGTAGGAGTAATTGTAGGTACTTATTCTTCCATCTTTATTGCTACTCCGGTAGTAATTGACCTTCGTAGCAAAAATCCAGAGGAAAATAAGTAAATAATAAATTACTTACAGCGATTTAGATATTAAGGCCTGTTTATGCGGGCCTTTTTTTATTTTTACCTTCATGAAAATTCCTTTTGAGATTATTAAAATGGAAGGTGGAGGTTCACATTTGTTAGTAAAAGGCGAAGTGAACGGGAATCCTGCAAATTTTATTATTGATACGGGAGCATCCAGAACAGTTATTGATAAAAATCATTTGGTAGAGCTGGGATTACATAAAGAAATTATTCCCAATGAGATACTTTCGGCTGGACTTGGAACAAACAGCATGGAAAGTTCAACTATCGTTTTAAAGAAAATATCGCTTGGAAAATTTATCATTAAAAACTTTGAAATAGCTGTGCTTGATTTAAGCCATGTAAACGAAGCCTATGCTCAGCTAAAATTACCGGTTATCAATGGTGTAATCGGCGGAGACGTTTTAATGAAACATAAGGGAATTATCAATTATCCTGAAAAATATGTTCGTCTTATCCGAAAAATAAATCCATGAATCAACATTATAAAATATTGGTTATTGAAGATGATAACAGGGTTGCTTCACTCTTGCAAAGAGGATTAACTGAATCGGGTTTTGATGTATTGGCTGTTCATAATGCAACCAATGCTTTATTTGAAATTAATAATAATAAATATGATGTAGTAATAACAGACATTATGCTTCCGGATGCAAATGGCCTGGAATTATGTAGAAAAATACGCAATTTATACCCACAAGTACCCATCATCATGCTCACGGCATTGGGTAATACTGATGATAAAGTAGAAGGGTTTGATGCCGGGGCTGATGATTATTTAGTTAAACCTTTTGAAATAAGAGAACTCATTGCCAGAATAAAAACCATTTTAAAGCGATATGAGCATTTTTCAGGCAAAGAAACAGATATAATATCATATGCTGAAATTGAAATGAATCTAAAAACCAAAACAGTAAAAAGAAAAAATATCCCAATAAAACTCACCCCTAAAGAATTTGGACTTTTAGAGTATTTTTTAAGAAATCCTGAAAGAGTATTATCAAGAAATGAAATATCTGAAAAAGTGTGGAATATTTCTTATGATACAGGTACCAATTTCATTGATGTGTATATGAATTACCTTAGAAATAAAATAGATAAGAATTTTGAGCATAAGTTACTTCATACTGTATCTGGTATGGGCTTTATATTAAAAAAGGATTTTTATGACCATTAAAATAAAATTAACGGCATTATATACTTTACTTACCGGAGGTATTTTGCTATTATTTTCTATCATTATCTATTTATCATCATCTAAGAACAGAGAAAAAGAATTTTATGCACTTTTAAAAAAAGAATGTATCACCAAAGCCAATTTATTTTTTAATGCAAAGGTAGATGCCAGAATTTTGCAAAGCATCTACAGAAACAATCGAAAAATATTGCATGAGGTAGAGGTGGCCATCTATGATACCTCCTTTCAATTGTTATACCATGATGCAGTAGATATTGATAAAGTAAAAGAAACGCCCGATATGCTTCGTGAAATATTAAAAAAAAATGAAATACGATTTTACCTCGATGATTGGCAAGTGATTGGAATGATATATCCTTTTAATAATGTTACATATATACTAACAGCAACTGCATTAGATCAATATGGATACAATAAATTATTTAGTCTCAGAAAAAATCTTTTATTATTTTTTGCAATCACTATAACATTAGTTTTTATTTCCGGATTACTCTTTTCTAAAAACGTTTTACAACCTATAAAAGATATTACTTCGAAAGCTAAAGACATCACCGCATATAATCTTCATTTACGTTTGCCACATACATCCAATAAAATAAAAAAAGATGAACTTAATGAATTGACCTTAACTATCAATCAAATGCTGGATAGACTTGAAAACTCATTCGAAGCGCAAAAAACATTAGTATATCACATCTCTCATGAATTAAGAACTCCTTTATCAGCTATACTTACTGAAGTAGAATTATCACTTGTAAAAAACTATTCTACGGAAGAATATAAAAAAGCACTTAGTAATATATTAAACGATACAAAAAAAACAATAAAATTTCTGAATGATTTACTAAACCTTGCAAAAGTAAGTTATGATAATTCCGAAATAGCTTTTAAACAAATAAGAATAGATGAAATATTATTAGAAGCTTATCAAGAACTCAAAAGAAGTAATCCCTCTTTTAATATAAATCTTCAATACAATACCAACCAAACCTGGGATGAGCCCATACCTATCAATGGAAATGAATATTTACTAAAAACAGCATTTATTAATTTAATGGAAAACGCTTGTAAATATTCAGATAATCATACGTGTGAGGTTATTATTTCATTCATTCAACCACCTATCCAACAAAAAAAATATATTTTACAGTTTATTGATCAGGGTATTGGAATAGAATCTGATGAAATTGAAAATATTTTTAAACCCTTTTATCGCGGAAATAATAAAACAAAGGCTGAAGGAAACGGGTTGGGATTATTTCTTACAAAAAAAATTATTGAATTACATCGGGGCGAAATTTCAGTATTATCAAAAGTAGGTAAAGGAACAACTATTGAAGTTAAACTATAAATTTTAATGATTTTCTAATTTTTTTCTAAATATTCTCTAATACCCTTCCGGTATTAATTAGTCTATTTTTGCCTACCAACATTAAAGAAGACCATGACACTGTGGGAATTCATGTTACGACTATTCGTTGCAACCTGTTTGGGTGCACTAATAGGGTTGGAGCGTCAGTGGAGGCAAAAGAGTGCCGGATTACGCCCAAATAAGTACTGTAGGAAAATTAGACTTAGAAATTGAAAAACTCATTGAATTACTATCAATGGAATATGGAATAACTCAAATAAGATGGGAGGTTATGTCCAAAGTAGAATTGTAATCCATTTATAAATTTAAAAATGATAGACTTTAAAAATATAATCACTTCCGAAGAACAAATTCAAAAATTTTATGAATGGTTACCTGTACTAAAAAAAATGCCAATAGTAGAGGTAGCTGAAATACTTTTAAATTTTGAAAATAACCTAATTGTAAAACTTTTAGATGAATTTACCATTGTTCAACGGGGGAGAATATTTGCTCAATTCCCATTATCAAAGCAGATTGAGTTATTTAAGATAATTTCAAAAAAACATTTTGCCGAGATTTTTGAACATATTCCCTCAGATATCAGAGCTGATTTATTTCAATATCTAACACTGCAAGAACAATCAGAACTACTTCCTTATCTTAAAAAAAATATCCGAGAAGATGTTATAAAATTAAGCTCATATCCATCAGATACTGCGGGTGGAATTATGAGTACTGATTTTGCAACCGTTCATCCGGAAATGACCTGTTTTGAAGCCATTAATAAAGTAAGAGCCGATGCCCCATCTAAAAAGACGGTTTATTATATCTATGTTGTAGATGATAATATGCAGCTGATTGGATTTATTACGCTGAAAGATATTATAATGGCCAGTCCCAATGAATTAGTCAAAAATGCTCTTCATTCAGAATATGTATATGCAAATGTTGTTGATGACAAAGAACAAGTAGCAAGAAAAATAAAAAAATACAACTTGGTAGCAATACCTGTAATTAATAATCATCATCAATTGGTAGGTATTGTTACTCATGAAGATGCTTTGGATGTTATTGAACAAGAACATACCGAGGATTTGCAAAAATTCATGGGAATTATGGATGCCAACAAAGATTTTGAATATTTAAAGACCCCCTCCTGGTTTCATTTTAAAAAAAGAGTTATATGGGTAGTAGCTTTAGCAGCTATTGGAATAATATCTGGCATCATTATTCATTCATATGAAAATGCACTGCAAAAACTTCTCATTTTAGCATTATATATGCCTATGGTTGCCGATACAGNTGGCAATGTAGGCAGTCAAGCAGCCACGGTAGTAGTAAGAGCCATCGCCTTAAATCAAATCAATTTAAAAGATTGGTTGAAAGTACTTTGGAAAGAAACAAAAATATCTATACTATTAGCTCTTTGTCTAGGCTTACTTGCTTTTGTAAAAATATTATTCTTAAGTTGGGAGACTCAAATACCCAATGAGTATTCGTTAATAGAAATTGCTTGGGTGATTTCGTTAGCATTATGCTTACAAGTTGTAACAGCCACTATAATCGGTGCTTTTTTACCATTAGCTGTAAAATCTTTTGGGGGAGATCCAGCAGTAGCAGCAAGCCCGGCTATTACAACAATTGTTGATATTACAGGGTTACTCATATATTTTGGTATGGCTACTATATTGTTAAACTTTTAAATCAATAATTTTTATATGAATAAAACAATAATTAATATCCTGATTTTTTCTTCAATATTCTTTCAAATTTCTTGCATCAAAAAGAATAAAGAATTCAATGAGTCTGAGTATATATTAAAAGGCGATACCATATATATTCCTCCGCAAAGTATTCTGCAAGAAAAATTAGTAAAAGAAAAAGTTACATTAAGTGAATTTAAATTTGATTTAAGTACTGCCGGTACTGTTAAAGCTATACCTTATTTGTACGCCGAGATAGCACCTCCCTTCTCTGGTCGGATAACAAAAGTTTATTTAAAATTAGGGATGAAAACACAGCATGGCACCCCATTATTTGAAATGATTTCACCTGAATTTACAGATGCACAAAAAATTTACTTTCAAGCAAAATCAGAACTCGAATCAGCAACTTTAACTTTAAAACGACAAAAAGACTTAAAAGCTAATGGGGTGGGTTCTGACCGTGATTTAGAAGAAGCAGAAACAAACTATCAGGTGAAAGAAAAAGAATATCAAAATGCGGCAGCGGCTCTTAAAATATTTGGTGTTGATCTTGATAAACTTACCTTAGGTCAACCTTTAATCATAACCTCACCCATTGCCGGCGAAGTTATTTTCAGCGAAATAGTAAACGGACATTATATAAAAGCTGATGATCCTCCTCATGCTATTGTTGCTGATTTAAGTAAAGTATGGATAGCCGGAATGGTTAAAGAAAAAGATATTCAGTACATTCATGAAACCGACCTTGTGGAAGTTACCGTTGCTGCATATCCAGGAAGAAAAATTACCGGTAAAGTATTCCATGTACATGAATTAGTTGATGAAGATACCAGAAGCGTACAAGTACTTATAGAGTGTGATAATGCTGATCGTTCATTAAAACCTGGAATGTATGTAACAGTTAGATTCATACAAAATCAAGAAAATACTTTATTAATTCCGATTCAGGCAATTTTTCAAAGTAATGAGCAAAGCTTTGTTTTTGTGGAAGTTTCTCCCAATCATTTTGTTCGAAGAATTGTAGAAACAGGTAACAATAAAGAAGGTAAAATTGAAATAGTAAGTGGATTAAAACCCGGTGAAATTATAATTCATCAGGGAGGATTTTATCTGCTTGATGCTAAATAAACATTAAATACATCAACGATGATGAAAAAAAATATATTTGAGATTGTAGTTAACAGAAGATGGTTAATAGGTGCTTTGTTCGTTTTGATAGCTATTTATGGTTATTATTCATGGACTACTTTATCTGTTGAAGCATATCCAGATATCGGAGATGTAACCTCGCAAGTAGTTACCCAAGTACCAGGCCTTGCAGCCGAAGAAGTAGAACAACAAATAACGATACCTATCGAAAGAGCTATCAATGGACTTCCGGGTATGCATGTTATGCGAAGCAAAAGCACATTTGGTTTATCAATGGTTACGATTGTATTTGAAGATGGCGTGGATGACTACTGGGCTCGTACTAGAATTCAGGAAAGACTTGCTGATTTAGAACTTCCTTACGGAGCTGCTCCTGGGCTTGACCCATTGACATCACCTACTGGTGAAATTTTCAGATATATTATAGAAAGCAAAACCCATTCATTGCGTGAATTAACCGATCTACAAAATTTTGTAATAATTCCACGTATAAAACAAGTACCTGGTGTAGCTGATGTTACAAACTTTGGAGGCATTACCACCCAATATCAAATTGAATTAGATCCGCGAAAATTAGAACAGTTTGATGTGTCTCTCAGTGAAGTGGTAGAAGCTATTGAAAAAAATAATGCTAATTCGGGAGGAAGTGTTGTGAACCGCGGAGATCAGGCCTATGTAATCCGGGGAATTGGCTTAGTTAAAACGTTGGATGATTTAGGATATATCGTTGTAAAATCAGTGAATGGTGTACCTGTCTATGTAAACGATTTAGGAAAAATGAAATATGGAAATTTAGAACGTAAAGGTGCATTAGGATATTCAGATAAAAGAGGTGTAGATTATGAAGATAACATTGAAGGAATAGTTTTGCTGTTAAAACACCAAAATCCATCCAAGGTTTTAGAAGGTGTAAATAAAGCTGTTGACGAACTTAATCATCACATATTACCAGAAGGGGTAAAAATTCATCCTTTTTTAGATCGTACCCACTTGGTTAATGCTACCCTACACACTGTATCCAAAACATTATCAGAGGGAATAATACTAGTTATTGTTATATTAATCCTTTTTTTAGGAAGCTGGCGAAGTGCGCTCCTGGTGGCATTAACCATTCCTATTTCTTTGTTGGTTGCTTTTATTTTAATGAAGTATACAAATATCCCAGCCAATTTACTATCCCTTGGAGCCATTGACTTTGGAATTATTGTGGATGGAGCCATTGTTATGATGGAAAGTATTTTGAAAAAAAGAGAAGAAAACGAATCAGAACCATTACAACTATCATCCGTAGCACAAATTATTAAAGATGTAGCAAGACCTATTTTCTTTGCTACAATCATTATTATTACCGCTTATTTACCCCTATTTGCATTTGAAAGAGTAGAGCGAAAACTTTTTACTCCTATGGCATTCACTGTTAGTTTTGCCCTCTTGGGAGCATTGTTAGTTGCCATATTTCTTATTCCGGGTTTATCTTTTCAAATCTTCAAGCAACCTCAAAAAGTATATCATAACCGATGGTTGGAAAAACTAATACAAATTTACCATAGACATATTCAAACTATCATGAATAAACCTAAACGAGTGTTTATTCCATTATTTTTTATACTTGCTGGAGCAATATTTCTAAGTATACGAGTTGGCAAAGATTTTTTACCACCGTTAGATGAAGGTTCCATTTGGCTGCAGGTTACACTTCCACCTGGTATTACACTGGAAAAATCAAAAGAATTGAGCAATGAATTACGAAAAGTTACATTGCAATTTGAAGAAGTAACATATATGATGGTACAAGCCGGACGTAATGATGATGGTACCGATGCATGGACGCCATCTCATTTTGAATGCAGCATTGGCCTTAAACCATACAGTGAATGGAAACGTGGAAAAACCAAAGCAGACTTAATCAACGAATTAGATAAAGTGTACGAAAAAATGCCGGGATACAACATAGCATTTAGCCAACCCATGATAGATGGTGTGATGGATAAAATAGCCGGTGCACATAGCGAATTAGTTATTAAAGTTTTTGGAGATGATTTTAAAGAAACCCGCCGTATTGCCGAAGATGTATTAAAGGTACTTCGAACAGTAAATGGGGCTGTAGATTTAGCTATTGATCAGGAGCCCCCACTCCCTCAAATTCAAATTATTGCTGACCGTCAAAAAATTGCTCAATATGGTTTAAATGTGGATGATGTGGCCGAGCTTATTGAAGTAGCCATCGGAGGTAAAGCAATATCTCAAATTTTTGATGGCGTAAAAGTATATGATATAATTTGTAGATATACAGAAGAAAGCAGAAATACCCCTGAAAAAATAGGAAACCTCATGCTAACTAATACAGAAGGAGCTAAAATACCCTTGTCGCAAGTTTGTAATATCCGATTAAATACCGGAGAAAGTGTGATTGCAAGAGAACAAAATAAACGACATCTTACAGTACGATTAAATTTACGCGGACGAGACTTAGCTTCCTTTATAAAAGAAGCACAGGAAAAAATAGAAAAGCAAGTTGAATATGATCATACAAAATATAAAATAAAGTGGGGAGGACAATTTGAAAATCAGCGTAGAGCCTATAGACATTTAGCGGTAATTGTACCTATGGCACTGGGTATTATGTTTGTCTTGCTATACGGCGCTTTTGGAAAATTTAACCAAGCTGCACTTTTAATGAGTGTAGTTCCTTTAGCTGTGTTTGGTGGTATGTTAGCACTTAATGTTCGAGGCATGACACTAAACGTTTCTTCAGCCGTTGGTTTTATTGCTCTTTTTGGAGTAGCTATTCAAAACGGAGTAATCATGATTTCACATATAAACAATTTACGTAAAAAGGGACTTGAATTACTTGAAGCAGTTATTCAAGGAGCCAAAGAACGTTTCCGTCCGGTATTAATGACCGCCACTGTAGCCATATTAGGATTACTACCTGCCTCACTGGCAACCGGTATAGGAAGTGATGTACAAAGGCCATTGGCCACTGTAATAGTTTATGGATTACTATTTTCTACGGCTATTACACTTTATGTATTACCCCCATTATATTACATCATTGAAAAAAAGAACTCTAATAATCAACCATAAAATTTAAAATACCATGCAAACATTTTGGAATAAAATTAAAGCAGGTTTTTATTTTCTCGTAGTTTTTATACAAAGTTTGAATGCACAGCAGCAAATGGTCAACCACAATGAAACACGAATATTTAAGCCAATTATTTATTTAAAACGAACCGATTTCAAATCATTTATTACTCAAGTAGAAAATAACAACTTTCAATATCTTGCAGAAAAACAAAACCTTTCAATTGCAGAAGCCCAAGTCATACAAGCCGGCATTAGTCCTGATCCAGAAATAAGTTTTGGATATTTTGATAATGATAATCAACGTACCGCCATGGGGTATGGATTTTCCACAGAATTATCATGGACTCTAGAACTTGGCGGAAAAAGAAAATCTAGAATTAATCTAGCCAAAAGTGAACTTGAGTTATCAAACTTTTTATTACAAGATTTTTTTAGAAATCTGCGTGCCGAGGCTACCGTAATATATCTTCAAGCACTTCTTAATCAAATGATTTACGAAGTTCAATTAAACTCATATTTAACTGTAAAAAAATTAGCAGATAGTGACAGCATACGACATAAATTGGGTGCAATCAATGAAATAGATGCTTTACAAAGCAGATTAGAAGCCCGCTATATGCTCAATAATGTAATTCAAGCAGAATCTGAATGGAAAAAAAAGCTAACACACCTATCAGTTTTAACGGGCAAACAGGCTATGGATACTTTAATAGAACCTCAAGGAGACTTTAATCAATTTGATAGAAACTTCACATTGGAAGAATTGATAACATCTGCCAAAGCAAACCGTCCTGATTTGTTGGCATCTATTACAAATAATAAAGTTGCAGATAATTTCTTAAAACTGGCACTTGCCAATCGAATGATAGATTTAGGGCTTAATTTATCTGGCACGTATGCTTCATATACCAAAAATATCATTGCTCCTACTCCATCTTTTTTTCAAGTGGGGGCCGGCATATCACTTCCTCTAAAATTTTCAAATAATCGCCCTGGAGAACTACAAACAGCATATTACCTAAAAAAACAAAACGAACATTTGTTTATGCATTTAGAAACACAAATCCAATCAGAAGTATTACAAGCTTACTATGATTATATATCTTTTCAAAAACAAGTAAAACAATTCAATACCGGATTACTAAAAGATGCAAAAGCTGTGTTAGATGGAAAAATATATAGTTATCAACGTGGTGAAACATCGTTACTCGAAGTATTAAATGCTCAAAGAACTTATAATGAAATTCAATTAAGTTACTACCAAACATTATATGATTATGCAGCAGCTTTGGTTGAATTAGAAAGAGCTTCCGGAATATGGGATATTAACTTTTAATAGTTTCAGTATGCGTTGTATAAGAATTTACCCGGGATATTTATTGCATAGTGTAATTTTATTAATGTTATTCAAAATTACCTTTGCTCAAGATACTTTGTCAAATTATTCATTGAATTCAAGAAATAAACAATGGAAGAAAAATGAATCTAGTAATCTAAATATAGGAAGAATAAGTTGGGGAATAAAAGGAGGATATACACTAAGTAACTTATGGGGAGATGAAATAGACTATATATTTCAAAATCCACAAACCAAATGGCAACATGGCTTTCATGCTGGAATTCATGTAAATTCAATGTTAAAAAAATTTTTCTGGCTGAAACATGAAATAGCCTTTACCACAAAAGGTGCACAAGTTAATCGATGGGATAGTTTGAATAATCAAGTTTACGAATCAAATTTTAAAACTTATTATCTTGACGTTTATCCCATCAGTCCAACCTTTCATGCCTACGGTTTTCAAATATCTGCAGGGCCTTATATCAGCGCATTGTTAGCAGCTACTATCCAAAAAAGAGATAGCATAGGGAATTTATATACTGACCATTCCATATATGGCAGTGCCAATAATTTTGAAGAAAAGGAAAAATATTTACAAAAATTTGATTTTGGTGTACATGGAAGTGTAGAGTATTTATTCAAATTTGGTTTATTTTTTCATGTACGTTATAACCTGGGACTAATAGATATTTTTCAGTTTGCCAACAGCTATACTTTACAAGATTCGAAGAATACACCCATCAAAATCTATCATCAATATTTTCAGTTTTCCATAGGTTACAATTTTGCACGTAACAAAGTACTCTCTGAGAAAAAAAGAAATTAAACGAATTTCTTTTTTTCTAATTATTCTTAACATTCAGGAAACATACTACCCTTATATTTATAAAATTTCTAAGTGATGATAAAGCTTCTTATACTAGATATGGCCGGAACAACCGTCCGTGATTTAAACGAGGTTGAAAAATGTTTTGCTGAAGCCTGCAAAATAACAGGATTACAGGTTGACGATGCAACAATTAAAGCAGTTCAAGGCTGGTCTAAAATCTATGTTTTTGAGAAGCTATGGAAAGAGCAATTAGGAGAAAATCATCCGAATTTGGAATTAAAAATCAAGCACTCGTTTCAATCTTTTAAAGATATTCTTGAAACATACTATCAAACGCACGAAATTTTACCAACAGAAGGTGCAATGGAGGTTTTTGAATTTTGTAAAAAACATAAAATTAAGGTTGTTTTAACTACTGGTTTTTATAGAAAAGTAACTGATTTAATTTTAGAACGTCTTGGATGGATGAAAGGCTTAAATGAACAACGAATTGCTATATCATCGGATGCAATAATTGATGCTTCTATTAGCAGTGATGAAGTCGCAAATGGGAGACCAGCACCAGACTTGGTTTTTAAAGCCATGAATATTTTTAAAATCAACGATCCTAAAGAAATTGTTGTTGTTGGAGATACTCCCTCTGATTTGGGTTGTGGAAAAAATGCCGGTGCTTTGCTTACCATTGGTGTTACCAATGGTACTCATCCCAAAGAACTATTAGAACCTTTGCCTCATGACAAATTAATACCTAGTTTAAAAAAGTTACCAGAAGTACTAATTCCTTATTTATACAACTAATGAAAACATACGATATTATTTGTATTGGTGCAGGCATATTAGGTAGTATGCATGCTTATCACGCAGCTTTAAAAGGGAAAAAAGTTTTATTAATTGAACGCGATGTTAAACCTTACGAAGGCACGGTAAGAAATTTTGGGCAAGTTGTACCTTCCGGACAAGCTCTTCCTACCTGGCGGGAAATAGGAGTTGAATCTTTAAACATTTATAAATCTATTCAAGAAAAGTTTGATATTTCTATTCGTAATAACGGTTCCACCTATCTTGCTTCTAATGAAATAGAAATGGCATTATTGGAAGAAATGCATGAAGTTAACAAAAGCATGGGATATCCCTCAGAATTATTAACCCGGGATGCTTGTTTGTCTAAATTTTCATTACTACAGAAATCATACTGCGTAGGAGGATTATTCTACCCGCAGGAAGTTTCGGCTGAGCCTAATCATTTAATATATCGGCTTATTGAATTTATTACAAAATCATTACCGATTGATTTTTTAAATCATCATACAGTAGTAGGTTGCGAAATAAAAAATGAACACTGTATTACTTCATTAGCTAATGGAGAAAAAATCAAATCAGACAAAATCATTGTTTGTAGTGGAAGAGAGTTTAAAATCCTTTTTCCTGAAATATTTCAAACCAGCGGTTTACAAATCAGTAAACTACAAATGATGCTAAGTCGCCCCATGCCTGAAATTAATTTACCAGGCAATATTCTTACTGGCATGACCATCCGCCGTTACGAAGGGTTTCATTCCCTTCCCTCTTATTCTAAACTGTCATATAACGATTGGGAATTAAAACTTAAAGAAAAAGGAATTCACATTTTATTTAAACAAGCTATAGATGGTTCAATCATCCTAGGCGACTCACATGAATATGCTGATGCTTCAAATCCTGAATGCTTAGACTTTGGTATTAGTCTTCCTATCAATCAAATGATGATAAAAGAAGCTCAGCGTATTATGAATTTACCTTCCTGGGAAATTGTGAATACATGGAATGGATATTATGCAACCCATCCAAATGAAATTTTTACGCATGATATAGAACATCGGATTCATATAATCACTGGAATCGGAGGAAAAGGTATGACTTGTTCTGCAGGTTTTAGCCGTAGGAATATTGATCGCATCTTACAGTAAATATGCAATTGATTAAATCACTTCTGAACAAGTCTAATGTACTGTTTATAATAATAGCCATAAGCGCTGCCTTTATAACCTATACGAGTATGTATGGTATTAGACAACCTTTCAAGGCAGGTACATACAATTCATTGGAGCTTTGGGGTATATCATATAAAGTTTTAATGGTTACTTCTCAGGTTTTGGGTTACATGCTTTCAAAATTTGCAGGTATTCGCATAATCTCTGAAATGAAGCAAAAAGGAAGATTCAAAGGAATTTTATTGTGTAATGCTATAGCGTTACTGGCACTATTATTCTTTGGAATTACCCCATACCCATACAATTTTTTTTGGATGTTTTTAAATGGTCTTCCCCTAGGATTGGTATTTGGTTTGGTTTTTAGTTACCTGGAAGGAAGACGAACCACTGAAATATTAAGCATTGGTCTTGGTAGTTCAATTATTATTTCGTCTGGTTATGCAAAAACTATCGGAAAATGGATAATACAAACTTATGGTATTTCAGAATGGTGGATGCCTTTCATCACCGGTTGTATATTTTTTATACCACTTATATTTGGGTGCCTGATGTTAGAAAGTTTACCTCCTCCCAATCAACAAGATATTACACATCGAACCGAACGAGTTCCAATGGCAAAGGCTGATCGAAAAACATTTTTTATACGCTTTGCTCCCGGCATTATTTTAATTGTATGCACCTATATTTTACTTACCATACTTCGCGATTTCAGAGACACATTTATGGTTGAAATATGGCAAGAGCTTGGATTTCAAAACCCTTCACTGATGACAAGCACTGAAATACCTATTACCATCATGGTATTGCTTTTGATTGGTCTTATTACTTACATACCCAATAACCAAAAGGCTTTTATCGCTATTCAAATTTTAATTATAGCTGGAATTTTATTTTCTGGAATAATAACTTTTTTATTCAAAGCTCAATTCATAAATCCAGTTATATGGATGATACTTACAGGACTTGGATTATTTATTGGATATATTTTATTCAACACCATTTTTTTTGAAAGAATGATTGCATCCATTCAGGTAAAAAGTAACATCGGATATTTAATGTATTTGGCAGACTCCTTTGGCTATTTAGGCAGCGTAATTATCATGGTATACAAAGATTTCGGTAATAAAACCATGCATTACAAAACATTCTTTTCAAATGCCGTAATAATAGCATCATTTATCATTACAATGATGATGTTATTTTCATTAGGATATTTTACTAAAAAGATAAATCAATAAACATTTTAGATATAGTAAACTAATATCGTCAATTAACTAAGGATATTTCTGGCAATTACCAGTTTCTGAATCTCAGAAGTACCTTCCCCAATGGTCATTAGTTTAGAATCACGCAGGTATTTTTCAGCCGGAAATTCTTTTGTAAATCCATAGCCTCCCATAATCTGTACAGCTTCATTGCCACATTTTACGGCTACTTCTGAAGCATAATATTTTGCAAAAGCTCCCTCTTTGGTAACTTTTTCACCGCGATTTTTCAAATCAGCTGCTTTAAGGGTAAGTAATTCTGCTGCTTCAATTTCGGTAGCCATATCAGCTAATTTGAAAGCAATGGCTTGGAAGTTTGCAATTGGCTGTCCGAATTGTTCCCGTTCTTTGGCATATTTCAACGAGGCTTCATACGCGCCTTTAGCAATACCTAATGAAACAGATGCAATAGATATACGGCCACCATCCAGCACTTTCATGGCTTGCTTAAATCCCTGGCCAACTTCACCTATTACGTTTGACTCCGGAACACGTACGTTATCAAAAATCAATTCAGCAGTTTCACTGGCTCTAACACCTAATTTATTTTTAATTTTTACTGCTGAAAAACCAGGAGTTCCTTTTTCCACAATAAATGCGGTAATTCCATTAGAATCTAACAATTCTCCGGTACGTACCAATACTACCGCTACATCGCCACTTAAACCGTGCGTAATCCATGTCTTAGCACCATTGATAACCCACTCGTTTCCATCTTTATGTGCCACACATTTCATACGCATGGCATCTGAACCAGTATTAGGTTCTGTTAAGCCCCAAGCTCCAATCCATTCACCGGTAGCTAATTTGGGTAAATATTTTTTCTTTTGCTCTTCACTACCATGATAATAAATATGGCCGGTACATAATGAATTATGTGCTGCCACTGAAAGTGCTATGCCTCCACATACTTTTCCAAGTTCTATCAAGGCACTCATATATTCAAAATATCCAAATCCGCTGCCTCCGTATTCCTGCGGAATAAAAATACCAAGCAGGCCCAGTTCTCCCATTTTTTTCATTACATCAATCGGAAATATTTCATTTTCATCCCAGTACATAACATGGGGTCGGATTTCCTTTTCAGCAAAATCCTTTACCATCTGGGCAATCATCTTTTGATTCTCGTTGGGTGTAAAATCCATAGTGTTTGTTTCTAAATTTTTTGTATTGCACGAAAATAGCTTACTCGTTATAAACCACCAAACTTTCTATTTGTTGGGAAAAACGAAGTAATTTTTTTTCTCCCTCTAAAAATGATAACTTAACAAGAAAGGCAAATCCACTAACCTTACCTCCAGCCGCTTCAATTAATTCTGCAGCTGCTTCTGCTGAGCCTCCGGTGGCCAGCAGATCATCGTGCAGTAAAACATGTTGCCCCGGAAGAACGGCATCTGTATGCATTTCGATTTTTGCAGTTCCGTATTCCAACGCATATTCTCTGGATATTTTATGATATGGCAATTTTCCGGCTTTTCGAATTGGAATAAAAGGAACTTGCCAGGCCTGAGCTAGTAAAAAACCAAATAAAAAACCACGGGCTTCAACACCAGCCACAGCATCAACCGTTACATTTTCAAAGCGGCGACAAAATTCACCCACAATTTCAGCACATAGGTCCGGATGAGAAAAAATAGGGGTAATGTCTTTAAATACAATTCCAGGCTTTGGGAAGTCGGGAATATCTCGAATAACTGAAAGGAGTTTTTGTTGATTCACTGTACCGTTAAATATGGAGCAAGTTTATCATAAAGTTCCTTTTCTACCAATCCAAACGTTAAAATTTCCTCCACGTTTTTATAAAAACCACGAGTATTCCGGTTACTAACAATGGCTGAAGCCAGTTTATAGTTAATGTATGGATGGTTTGCCAATTCTTGTGTAGATGCATAATTTAGTTGGATTTTTGTAACATCATTTTGCCCAACGGTTAAATGAGGTATAATTTTATCACAAGTTTCTACCGGCATTCCATATACCTCACAAACCTGTGAAACTCGATAAAATCCGCCCAATTTTTCACGAAAACGAATAATTCGCTCCGCTAGTTTTTCGCCAATTCCTTGCAGTTCTTTCCATTCGTCCACATTTGCTTGATTTATATCCAGTAATTTAACAGATTTATAGGGATTATTTTTTGTTTCAGGTTTAACAACCTGTATCGTATCTGATGGAATAACAAGATAAGGCTCTATTTTCTGCATTACGTATGCCGGAATAAATTTTACTTGCTTCAAGTCATGAACATTAGTAAACCCACCTTTTCTTCTTCGAATATTTACCACAGCTGCTGCCTGTTTTTCACTTAAACCCAACTGTTGCCATCCTGCTTCATCCAGGTTGTTAGGATTAAAAGGTTTGAGCTGGTTCTGTGAACGGCTAAATGATTTTTCAAAACCCTCTGATACTTGATAATTCTGCTCGTAATGATTTGAATTAAACAAACTATCTTTATAAGAAACTGCCTGACTCATGGAATCAAGCATGGCTTGATAAGGCGAATGATCCCATTGCTTTGTTTGTATTAGTAGTGGCATGAAAGCATTTACCAGAATGATGAGGGTTATTAGAATTAGTAAAAAACGTATTGCCCTTCGTTCAGAACGGTTAAATGTAAAATACAACTTCCAAAAATCCTTGAAATTCATAGGATGTTTAGTTGATTCTTTCAAATTTAGCATGCTTTTCTGAGCTTGGCAATCAGTATGGCATGGCATAGGGTTTGAAAAGGGAGGATTGGGCAGTTAAATCACCTGATTTTTCCTAAAAATCTGCCAAATTTGGCAGATTAAATTTTATAAATGCTGACGTATGTGGAAGAAAGACGACAATATGACATTATTTAAAATGCTAGGAGAAGAAAGCGAATTTATACCGCTGATTACCTCAGAAGATGAAGATAATTTTAATGCTCAGGATATACCGGAACTTCTACCCATTTTGCCTCTTCGTAATACCGTTTTGTTTCCTGGAGTGGTAATTCCCATTACAGTAGGAAGGGATAAATCTATCCGCTTAATTCGAGAAGCACACAACGGAAACAAAATCATCGGGGTACTAAGCCAGAAAGATGCCGGAATAGAAGACCCCAATGAGCAGGATTTAAACCGCATCGGTACCGTTGCTCAAATTTTAAAAATGCTACGAATGCCAGATGGTAGTACAACAGCCATTATTCAAGGTAAAAAAAGGTTTGAAGTAAAACAGTTTACCCAAACAGAGCCCTATCTGAAAGCTGTTGTTACCATTTTTTCAGAACAAAAGCCCTCAGATCATGATCAGGAATTTAATGCCTTGGTTTCGCAAATCAAGGAACTATCGTTAAATATTATCCAACAATCGCCGCATATACCTTCAGAAGCAACATTTGCAATTAAAAACATTGAAAGTCCTTCATTTCTTATCAATTTTATTTCATCTAACCTGAATGCTGAGATGGAAGAAAAACAGCAAATGCTGGAAGTACGAGATTTGAAAGAAAGGGCTACAATGGTTTTACGCCATTTGAATAAAGAATTACAACTGCTCGAATTAAAAAATGAAATTCAGAGCAAAGTAAAAGTGGATATTGACCGGCAGCAAAAAGAATATTTCCTGCATCAGCAAATGAAAATGATTCAGGAAGAATTGGGAGCTGGCGAAACTCAGGATATAAAAGAGCTGAAAGAAAAAGCTAAACACAAAAAATGGGATCAGAAAGTAAAAGAAATATTTGAAAAAGAAATTTCAAAACTGGAACGTATGAACCCCATGGTGGCCGAATATTCGGTTCAATTAAACTACCTTGAGTTTATGACCGAGCTACCGTGGAATGAATATACAGAAGACAACTTCAATTTGAAAAATGCTAAAAAAATATTGGATCGTGATCACTACGGCCTGGATAAAATTAAGGAAAGAATCCTGGAGCATTTAGCAGTACTGAAATTAAAAGGTGATATGAAAGCCCCCATATTATGTTTTGCCGGGCCTCCCGGTGTTGGTAAAACTTCGCTGGGAAAGTCAATTGCTGAAGCATTGGGAAGAAAATACATCCGCATGTCGTTAGGGGGCTTAAAAGACGAATCAGAAATTCGGGGCCATCGGAAAACTTACATCGGAGCAATGGCTGGTCGTATTTTACAAAGCATGAAAAAAGCCGGTTCGTCAAATCCGGTGTTTATTCTGGATGAAATAGATAAAGTAGGCAATGATTTTCATGGCGACCCCTCCTCGGCCCTACTGGAAGTGCTTGATCCCGAACAAAACAATGCCTTTCACGATAATTTTCTGGACATAGATTTTGACCTATCAAAAGTGATGTTTATTGCTACGGCAAACAATTTGGCTACAATTCAGCCTGCACTTCGCGACCGAATGGAAATTATAGAACTCACTGGTTATTCTGTGGAAGAAAAAGTGGAAATTGCTCACCGACACTTATTGCCAAAACAAGCTGCAGAACATGGGCTGGATCCGGCTAAAATAAAAATAGACAAACCCACTCTGGAATATCTCATTGAACATTATACCCGTGAATCGGGCGTTCGTAATTTAGATCGAATGCTGGCTAGTATTACCCGAAATATCGCTAAATCTATAGTGATGGGCGAACGTGTAAATTACACCATCACACCTGCTCGAATTGAAAAAATTTTAGGGAAACCTATTCCACGTGAAAAATATGAAAACAACCAGCATGCCGGTGTGGTAGTAGGGTTGGCATGGACTGCCGTAGGAGGAGATATTTTATTTATTGAAACCAGCCTTAGCCCGGGAAGAGGAAAATTAACCTTAACCGGAAATCTGGGAGGTGTGATGAAGGAATCTGCTATCATCGCTCTGGAATATTTAAAAGCCCATGCTGCTGACTATAAGATTAATCCTAAAGCATTTGACCGCTGGAATGTGCATATTCATGTCCCGGAAGGTGCTACTCCCAAAGATGGACCTTCTGCCGGAATAACTATGTTTACAGCCTTGGTTTCAGCATTTACACAGCGTAAGGTTAAAGCCCGAATTGCAATGACAGGCGAAATCACACTTCGTGGTCAAGTACTGCCAGTAGGTGGTATCAAAGAAAAAATACTAGCTGCCAAGCGGGCACAAATTAAAGATGTTATACTTTGCGAAGACAATCGAAAAGATGTAGAGGAAATCAATCCAAAATTCATCCGTGGTTTGAATATCCATTACGTTAAAACGATGGATGAAGTAATTACTCTTGCTCTTACCAAAGAAAAGGTCAAAAATCCGCTTCCCATTAATGGGAAATTACATGTTGCTACCGCAAATGCCTGAAGAAATTATTTGATAAACGGAAGAAATAGTATCTTTCGAATCATTTGTTGATTCGTATGAAAAAACAATTATTCCTCCCTACGTTATTAGTATTTTATTTTTTAATTGGCAATGCCCAGCAAAAAAAAGATAACCAAACACAGATTGTTAAGCATCCGTTTGATGATGCTTCTACATATAGTGCTTTTAAATTTAGAAACATTGGTCCAGCTGTAACTTCGGGACGTATTGTAGATATTGTAGTTAATCCAAACAACCCGTTTCAATGGTATATTGCAGTGGCTTCCGGAGGAATATGGAAAACTGATAATGCAGGAACTTCATTTTACCCAATATTTGATACTCAAGGTTCCTACTCCATTGGTTGTCTAACGATGGATCCAAACAACCAGCATGTGATTTGGGCAGGGACAGGAGAAAACAATAACCAACGTAGTGTAGGTTACGGCGATGGAGTATATAAATCGGAAGACGGCGGTAAAACTTGGCAACACATGGGATTAAAAAATTCAGAACACATTGGTATGATTGCCATTGACCCCAGAAATTCAAATACCGTTTTTGTTGCAGCATACGGGCCATTATGGAAAAGTGGAGGAGAACGTGGACTCTACAAATCAACCAATGGAGGTAAGAATTGGAAAAATGTTTTGCATGTAAGCGAACAAACTGGTATTAACGAAGTTCATATAGACCCATCCCGGCCTGACATAATGTATGCCACCGCTCACCAACGCCGCAGGCATGAATGGACTTATATTAGTGGTGGACCAGAATCTGCTATTTACAAAAGTACCGATGGGGGCGAAACTTGGAACAAACTTACCAACGGGCTACCCAAAGGCGATGTTGGGCGAATAGGGATGGCAATTTCACCTGTTAACCCTGATTATGTATATGCTTGCATTGAAGCCACAGATGAAGAAAAAGGATTTTATCGCTCTACAGACCGTGGAGCCAGTTGGGAAAAACGCTCATCACACAGTACAGCCGGGAATTATTATGTAGAAATATTTGCTGATCCAGTAAACCTGAATAAAATTTATTCCATGGATACATGGGCACAAGTAACAGAAGATGGAGGAAAAACATTCCGAAGTGTAGGAGAAAAAAATAAGCATGTAGATAATCACGCACTATGGATTGACCCCAAAGCCCCTCATCACCTGCTTATGGGTTGTGATGGTGGATTATACGAAACCTGGGACGGTGCAAAAACCTGGAATTACAAGCCCAATCTTCCGGTTACACAGTTTTACCGGGTGGCTGTAGATAATTCTACACCGTTTTATTATGTGTATGGTGGAACACAGGATAACAATACCTTGGGCGGCCCTTCCAGAACAACCAGTGCAAGTGGAATTACAAACGCTGATTGGTTTGTAACCGTTGGAGGTGATGGTTTTGAACCTGCTATCGATCCTTATAACACAGATATTGTTTATTCTCAGTGGCAATACGGAGGGTTGATACGCTATGACCGTAAAACAGGCGAAGCCTTGGATATCAAACCGCAAGAAAAACCAGGAGAAGCAGCTTATCGTTTTAATTGGGATGCTCCTTTGTTAATCAGCCGGCATGACCCTAAACGTATTTATTTTGCTGCTCAAAAAATATTTCGAAGTGATGACCGCGGAGAAAATTGGAAAGTAATTAGTGATGATTTGAGCAGAAAAATAGACCGAAATAAAATGGAAGTAATGGGCCGTGTTTGGAGCATGGATGCCATTGCAAAGAATCAATCTACTACCATTTATGGAACCATTACAGCATTGGCTGAATCTCCGCTGGATGAAAATCTATTATTTGCAGGTACTGATGATGGCATGTTTTACTTAACAAAAGATGGGGGTAGCAACTGGGAAGAATTCAGTTCAATTCCGGGTATACCTCAAATCAAGGCCGGCAATGTTATCACAGGTGTACTTATTCCACAGATTGTAGCATCCCGTCACGATAGAAACACTGTGTATGTTATATTCAACAATCATCGGTGGGGTGATTTTATACCCTACATCATGAAATCAACCGATTTAGGCAAAACGTGGATCAATATTGGAACCGGCTTACCACAACGCGGCTCGGTTTATACATTAGCCGAAGACCATATAAACAAAAACCTGCTGTTTGCCGGAACCGAATTCGGGCTTTATTTTACACTTAACGGTGGAAAAAGCTGGCTGGAACTAAAAAACGGATTACCCACCATCTGTATTCGGGATATTGCCATTCAGGAACGTGAAAACGACTTGGTATTGGCTTCATTTGGCCGCGGATTTTTTATATTGGATGATTATTCTCCACTTCAATCTTTACAAAAAGAAGACCTGGAAAAACCAGCACATATCTTCCCAATAAAAGATGGTTTGTTGTTTCACCCATCCACACCCTACGGACATAAAGGAAAATCGTTTCAAGGCGAAAGCTTTTACATGGCAGATAATCCACCGGTAGGAGCTACAATTACTTATTATCTTAAAGATGATTATAAAACATTAAAAGAAAAAAGAAAAGAAGCCGAAAAAGAACGAATAAAAAATAATTTACCGATCTATTATCCTTCTTTAGATTCGATACGCTTGGAAGATCAGGAAGAAGCCCCTATTTTGTGGGTAGTGATTAAAGATTTACAAGGTAATCTGATTCGCCGTTTAAAACAACCGGCTAAAAAAGGGTTAGTTCGAATTACCTGGAATGGAAGGCATGAAGCAACCAGTCCGGTAAGTTTTATTCAACCCAATCCTGATAATCCGTATGAAAATGAAGACCAAGGCCCGCTTGCAATTCCAGGCACCTATACTGTACAATTGGAACTTCAGCAAAATGGCAACATGCAACCCCTTACTGAGCCTGTAAAATTTATTATCAAACCATTAATTGAGCCTACCTTGGTAGCCGATAAAAACCGCCTGCAAGAATTTAACAAAAACCTAGCTGAAGTGCGGCGAATAGTACTGGGTACTAACAATTACCTGGGTGAAATGGAAAATCGTATGAAGTATATAGGAACAGCTATTACACAAACCGTTGCAAATAACGATGAACTCTTAAAAAAGGCTGCTACTGTGAATGAAAAAATCAAAGATTTGCAGATAAAGATGAACGGAGATAAAAGCATAGCCCGCCGTGAATTTGAAACCTTGCCCGGAATAACAGGAATGATTGAAAATATGGTTTGGAATCTTTGGAGTACATCTGCACAGCCCACAGGAACATATGAAAATAAACTTAAAGAAGTAAAAGAAAAATTTGACACTGTTTACAAAGAAATTATTATAGTTAAAGAAATGATAGAAGAAATAGAAAAACAACTGGAAAATATGAAGGCACCACATACTCCCGGCCGATTACCGGAGTGGAAATAATTTAACTAACGTTGAATGTAATAGGTATAACCCAGAATTAATCCAACAGAGTGCACGTTGGTCTTCATTTCGTTTTTACGTGTTCCCATGAAGCTAAGGAGTGTATTCTCATACATTACAACATCCGGTTCTGCTAAATTAAATGGCTGACGGCGTATATTCGTTATGCCCAGTCCGTAATTTAGTCCTATTGTAAGATCGCTGGATCCTCTGCGAAACTTTACTCCTGATGAAAAATGCAGAAAATGCCAAAAGGTAGCATTCAGATTATTTACAGCCAACGGTCGGTTTCCTAATATATCCTGTGTATTGTTTAAATCTGTTCGAGCTCCAAAATAAAACTGCCATTTTTCATTGATCTTTTGGTCTAGACCAATACCTAAATTTAGTACTCCTACATTGAATGTTTTTTCAACTAAAAAATCAGGAATTGCAACATTTTGGTAACTTCCAAAAGGACGTACCGGAGTTAGACTGTCATATCGGGCAACAGTATAATCTGCAACCGAGAAAAAATATTCAGCAGTAATCATCAAACGTGTAGATGATTTGGGAAGATTCAGCTCCAAACCCAAAGCCAACGAACCCGGATTTCGGAAACGGGCAGATAACCCGCGTTGCTGTTCTGAAAGAATAAACACCGGTGCTTTTCCTAACAATAATGAATCAGGTAAAAAACGATCCTGATTGTAATATTCTAGCTCTCGCTCCAGCCTTGCAAAACCAAACAGATCAACCGATGGAATGGTTCCTGATACTCCCAATTTAAACTTATTAAAATCAAATGCTGCTCCGAGTTTCCAGTTCATACTTATAGCATCAATTACCGATACAGAGGATTCAAAAATACTCGAAGTGTAGAGGTTTCCCGGTTCGTTTACATCAATGCTCGTATTGTTGGTAATTCGTTCATCAATATGGGTATAATTAATAAACTTGGTAAATCCTAAAGATACCTTATCTGATAATTTATAGCTAAGTGATAATCCCCCCCACTGGGCAATGTTATTGAGTTCATAGTTAGTATTTCCCTTAAAAAAATCAGCTCCTCCGGAAGAAGGAACTAGTTCAAAATAACCCTGATTCTTTGCATAGGTTTTCAGATCATTTCTGTAACGTGTAAGTAGTCCATACGCCATTTTAAGTCGGGATACTTTTTTGAATGTAATCAGACCAGAGACAAGCTGCGGATAAATTACAGGACGAATAGAATTCATATCAATTCCTGGCCCAGCACCATTTTTCAGATTGACATAATCTAGTTGATACACATTGGCATTGATTGTTAATGTAGGATGTTCAATAAAACCCAAAGCACCAGGATTATAGTACATGGCAGAATTATCACGTACTCCAGCTACAACTGCTCCACCTAGCATACTTGATTGCGCTCCATACTGTTGCGACCAATAATTATTTTGGGAATAAACATTTATACATAAAAAAAAATATACCACTTGGATGTATATGTATTGTTTCATAATTTCTTATGATATTTTTAGCATTTATTGATTTTCCAAAAACTGAAATACTTCATCTATATTTGGTTCAATTAGTTCTAAGTTTTTTTTGTTCCGCTTAAACCAGGTAACTTGTCGTTTGGCATAATTTCGGGTATGCTGTTTGATTTTATCAATGGCTTCTTGCAAGGAACAATGTCCCTCTAGGTATTCGAACAGCTCTTTGTATCCCACCGTATCCAGTGCTTTATAATTTTTAAAAGGGAACAAGGAACGTACTTCTTCCAATAACCCTTGTTGTATCATACCATCTACCCGTTGATTAATTCGGGCATATAATGCTTCACGAGGAGGATTCAAAAATATCTGTACCGATTGAAATGTGTGTGTGTCTTTAATTTTATTTTTTCTAAACTCACTGTATTTTCTTCCGGATGAACGAATTACTTCCAGCGCACGTATCAAACGAACCGGATTATGAATATCTACTTCGCTGAAATACTCGGGATCTGCCTGCTGTAATTCCTGCTGTAAAACACCAATACCCTCCCTTTGTAATTTCTCTTGCAAGGTATTTCGCACTTCGGGTAATACTTGGGGCATTTCATCCAGTCCATGTAATAACGCATTTAGATATAATCCTGATCCGCCAACCATGACTACTACATCAAAGGTTTCAAAAAGCTCACTAATCTTTTTTTTTGCATCTGCAGCATAGGTGGCCGCATTATAGGGCTCAGTAATACTTCTACAAAAAATAAAATGATGAGGCACACTTTTTAGCTCTTCCGTCGAAGGAGGTGCAGCACCTATTTTTAATTCCTTATAAAACTGCCGGGAATCAAATGAAACAATTTCTGTTTTGTAATGCAATGCAAGTTTAATAGCCAGGGCAGTTTTGCCCGAAGCTGTGGGACCGGTGATGCATACCAGCGTTTTTTTCATGCCGATATGGGTTTTAATCCAAGCTTCATGCCTTCTTTCAGCATGTATTCATAGGCCTGTTTTTCATCATTTTCTATTATCCCATCCAGAATCGCTTCTTTTACAGCATTTTTAATAATTCCTATGTATTTACAAGGGCCTATTCCAAATGTTTTCATAATAAGTTCGCCGGTAACCGGAGGTTGAAAATTACGGATCCTGTCTTTTTCTTCTACTTCTCGAATCTTTTCTTCTACCTTTTTAAAATTGGCCAAATAACGTTTTACTTTTTCTTCATTCTTTGAAGTAATATCTGCATTACAGAGCAACATCAAATCTTCCAGGTCTTCACCAGCTTCAAAAATCAAACGACGAACTGCAGAATCTGTAATTTCTTCCTTTACCAATGCAATAGGCCGTAAATGCAGTCGTACCAGCTTCTGCACATACTTCATGGGATCGTGCAACGGTAATCCAAGGTTTTTAAAAATCTTTGGAGTCATCTTAGCACCCAAATCTTCATGCCCGTGAAAGGTCCACCCCACACCTTCTTCAAAACGTTTAGTAGCGGGCTTGGCAATATCATGCATGATAGCAGCCCAACGCAACCAAAGTTTATCCGTATGATTTGATAAATTATCAAGCACCTGCAAGGTATGGTAAAAATTATCTTTATGTGATTTTCCATCCACAGTCTCCACTCCTTGCAAGGCTACCATTTCTGGAAAAATTTGATGTAATAATCCTGTATTAAACAACAATTTGAATCCTTTGGACGGTCGGGGCGACAAAACAATTTTATTGAGCTCATCAACAATGCGCTCTTTGGATACAATATTTATTCGATGTGCATTTCGCTGGATAGCTTCCAATGATTCTTGTTCAATCGTAAAATTAAGTTGACTGGCAAATCGTATGGCCCGCATCATTCGTAACGGATCATCCGAATACGTTATATCAGCATCCAATGGGGTTTTTAGTAGCTTTTGTTCCAAATGGCGAATTCCTCCAAACAGGTCAACCAATGTACCTAACCCATCAGAATTAACTTTTACGGCAAGAGCATTGATTGTAAAATCGCGACGTTTTAGATCGTCTTCCAGAGTTCCATCTTCAACAATGGGCTTTCGTGAATTTGCACGGTACGATTCTTTGCGGGCACCAACAAACTCTATTTCTAAGCTGTCAACATGAATCAATGCAGTACCAAAATTTTTATACACCACCAGTTTTTCTAACAAGCCCAACCGGCTGGCAACCCGCTCAGCAAGGTCAATACCCCTGCCAACAGACATGATATCAATGTCTTTACTGGCACGATTCAATAATAAATCACGTACATGCCCACCTACTAAATAAGCTTCTACACCCAATGCATCTGCCTCTTCAGTAACTATAGGGAAAATATCACGTTGTAAATATGATGCAAAATCAAAATTCACCCATTAGATTTTAAAGCAAATGTACAAATTCAAAATGGCGTTACCTTACCCTATCCATTTACTTACATAGTGTAAACTTGGACTAATGCTTCGGCTATAGATGGTGGTGAAAACCTCTTCAAATGTTCTTTTCCAGTTATAATTCGTGAATTAAAATCCTTGTGCGGATCTATAACGTATGTAATGGCCGCTGCTATAGCATGTTCGCTGGTTGTATCAACATATAGAGGAGCTGTTCCGCCAGCCTCTTCAAAACATCCACCCTGTGTGGCTATCACAGGTACTTCAGATGCTAAACCTTCTACAATGGGTAATCCAAATCCCTCCATCAACGATGGATAAATAACAGCAGTAGATGCCTGATACAAAGCCGGCAAGGTATCATCTGGAACTTGATTCAAAAATTTAACACGATTGGCTATTCCAAAATTTCGTGCGTATTCTTCCAACGAACGCTGATACCTGGATGATTTTCCAACAACAACATAATGTATAGTTTTGTCTTTTAAAAGATATAGTGCCATTAATACTTGCTGAATATTTTTACGTAACTGAATACTACCTACCTGAATCAAATAAGGTTTTTGAATGTTGTATTGTTTCAATACTGATTCTTTAACATCATCAGATACCTGCTGATAAAAACGTTCATCTATAGGTTGATAAACAACCTGAATTTTGGATGCAACTTCAGGAAAAAAAGTAATAATATCAGTTTTTGTTTGATTACTGATAGCAATGATCCGATCCGCCCGATGAATGGCTTTTCGGATTTTGCTTCGGTAATTGAATATATCAAATATATTTTGAAACGAAACATCTTTAAAGATGATCATATCATGAATGGTTACCACCGAACGTATTGTTTTGTTTAATCCGATGGGTAATTCATGGCTTAATCCGTGATAAACATCCAAATTCAGATGATTAGCCAATTTTGCTACTGTATAGCTTCTCCAATACCAGGTAAACCACTTTGAATAAGCTTGCTTCGGAGTAATAATGCTTACATGGGGATATGAGGCCATTTCATCGTAGAATGAGGCAAGTTTAATTTCTGGTGTAAAAAGAAAAAAGGTATGCTGAGGATAATGCAATACCAAACTTCGAATTATGTTTCTTGAATAATTTCCTAAACCGGTGGCATTGCAGAATGCTCGTTTAGCATCCAACCCAATACGCAGTGATTTCATCAAAAAGGAACTTGAAAATTGATTGTAACAGATGGATTGGCTGTTCCTGATACAGGTAAGTTAAATGAATAATCAAATGGGAAATTTATATAATCTCCAGCATTCGCCATTAAATCGCCATTTACATCATACAAGGCATTGATGTAATATTTGCCGGGATGCATAAATGTAAATGCAAAATTGGTTTCATTAGCGTTTAAAATAACATAGCGAGTGCGATATTTCAAATTTGCAGCATTGAAGATTAAACCATCAAATAAAGGTTTTGCAGTAATTATGATAATCACTTTTTTTTGAGGATCAGGTGTGATGGATCCATCAAAAGAATAAGTTAAGTTTGTTATGCCCAGGTGGGGATGTGAAGCTTCGGGATAAGGATCGCCTGAAAAACTGTAATACACCGCATCCGAACGATTATCAAATACAGTACTTAAATCTATAACGGCATTATTTTGCGGATAGTTTAATGAGGTTTTTACAGAATCGGAAATGGAACGATCTAAATTTTTTGCATCATAACGAAAATGAAAATTATTGTTTACATAGGTAGTAAAAATCATACTATCATTACGAAATATGATTTCAGAACGAGTACGGCCTGGCCCTGCTTTACAATCGCTAAATCGAAAATATTTACCCGTTGAATTATTGAACGCACTATCACATACCAGGTAACTTACCCGCTGCATTCCGGCAAAATACCCACCATTTCGAAAGAACAATACCTTTTTGTTATTGTAAATACCAACAAAAAAACCCATAAAAATATCATTGAGTTTATTTAACTCATTTTTAGCTGTTACCTGCGAAGTGGAAATTGGTCTGAAATCTGTTTGCCAATCGGGAAAATCACCCACTGATGTACCGCTAAATACCGGACCGCCCCAAATACCGCAAACTTCATTCAAAAATTCATATCCTTTGGGAAGCTGATCAACCGGTGGCTGTTCTGTTTGGCATGAATACAGAAATATTATAATAAATAAACTACAAATTTTTTTAACCTTAGAAATCATATCCTTATCATTTGAATTTCTTTATCAGTGAGCCTTCTACCGTTTAGTAGTTTAAAAAATCGCCATTTTTCTTTTCGATATAACCGTTGAAATGAAACGTTAGTGAATATGTATGTCAATACCATTGGTGTAATCCATAACAATACATTTAACCACCAACTTTCAAACGGAAACACCCTAAAAAGCAAAAGTATAGAATAAAATAAACCCACCACCATGATATTTAGGATAGAAAAGGGATTTGACATGATTATACGTACATAAATGCGATTTTGTATGATATAAAAATATCCCGATACCTTGATTGGCCGCTGAAAATTACCAGTATTGTTTTTAATGGCCACAAATTTATTCACCGAGAATTTTCCGGAGTATGGTTTATCCGTTTTAGTTGGGAATAAAAAATACATTTTATCCGGATGAATAATTTCTCGAAGTTTCAGAATGAGTTCATGCGGCGGCACTCCCACTTCCAATACATAAGCTCTGGCCGGTATTAATTTTAATAATAACCTCCGATAAATATATCGCAATCGGTTAATCATTCAAACTTTTAATCTATTTTCTTTTTTACTATCTTAAATTATTTTAATGGCGAATCTGGCTCTGTAGCCAAATGCTTATATACCTGCCGATCTAACCATCCGGGAAAAAATTTATTTATCCATGCTGTTAGTTTACCCTGAGTGGTAAGTATCAGTGTTCGTTTTCGTTTTGCCACAGCTTTTACCAATTCACGGGCTACTTCATTGGGCTGCATCATTTTTTCTTCATTGCGAGGCGACTCACCCTGCGCTTTTCCTTCTTTATTCAATGCTGTATTTCGAATATTTGAAGCCGTAAAGCCTGGATAACAAATGAGTACATGCAAGCCAGTATATAGATTTTCAATTCGTAAGGCCTCCAAAAATCCATGCATGGCAAACTTACTGGCCGAATATCCACTTCGTGCCGGCAATCCTTTAATTCCGGCAATGGATGATATGCCTACCACAACTCCTTTATTTTTTAATAATGATGGAAGAGCGTATTTGGTACAATATACCGTTCCCCAAAAATTAATATCCATGACTTGGCGAATCACATCCAAATTCACTTCAGAAAATAAAGCCCGCATGGAAATACCGGCATTGTTCACTAATACATCAATTCGTCCATAACGATTCAGTGTTTCGTTGATAAGCCGAATACAATCCCGCTCGTTACTGACATCACCAGATACTGCTAACACTTCACCTCCTGACATCATAAGCTCTTGAGCAGCCTGTTGTAATTGAATTTCATTTCGGCCACTAATGGTTATCCGGGCACCATTTCGCAAAAATTCCCGAGCTACTTCCTTTCCTATTCCCGAAGATCCACCGGTTACAATAACTACCTTATCTTTAAAATCTATCATCCTTCAATTTAGTTCTTTCAGTTAGTTGAAATATGACTGACAATAAAATTACAAGCAAACAACCTATTAGATTGTACCAAAGATACGCCAGATCAATTAATCCATATACCGTTAATCCGTGAAGTACCAATACCGTGGTTTGTGCCAGTAATGCTGCAAAAAGTACCGGGGTGGCACCTACATGTTTTAAAAAAAAACCAACCAGAAATACGCCAAGAATGCTACCATAAAACAACGAACCTATAATATTTACTGCCTCTATCAAATTATCAAACAATGAAAAAATAGTTGCAAAAATAATAGCCACTACTCCCCATACTGCCGTAAAAATTTTTGACATACGAACGTAATGCTTATCGTTGGCGTTTGGTTTAATACTTCGTTTATAAAAATCTACCATGCTTGTACTGGCTAATGCATTCAGCTCTGAGGAAGTACTAGACATGGCTGCAGAAAATATCACAGCAAAAAGTAGTCCTACCAGCCCTATCGGTAAGTAATGAATAACATAGAAAATAAATATATAATCCCCGTCTTTAACCGTTGCTGACGCATTCACATTTAATACTTGGGTTTTTACTTCTTGACGAATAGCTTTTTCTTGTTCAGCTAACGAATTATATGTTTCGCGTAACTGTTTGTTTTTTGAATCGCCGGCCAGTTCGCGATAAACTGCCTGTTTTTTTTCAAACACCACCTCATAGGCTTGATTTAAACTATCGAATATGGGCTTTACGGAAGAATTTGAAATTACCCGTTGGTATTCCGGCTGATTAAAAAATACGGGCGGACGGTTCAAATGAAAAAACACAAAAACAAGTACCCCGGTAAACAAAATCAAAAGCTGCATAGGAATTTTAAATATCCCGTTAAATAACAAACCCAACCTTACTTCAGCAAGTGATTTACCACCCAGGTATCTTCCTACTTGCGATTGATCTGTACCAAAATAACTCAATGAGAGAAAAAATCCACCAATGATACCGGTCCATATAGTGTATCGGTTATTCAAATCCAGTCTCCAATCAATAAGGTTAAATTTACCGGATGCACCGGCTGCCAGCAAGGCATCTCCCAAAGGCATTTCACGGCCAATCTGTATCATCAGCAAAATCATAGCTACCAACATTCCACCCATCATTACTGCCATTTGCTGGCGCTGTGTAATATTTACTGCCTTACTTCCACCAGAAACGGTATAAATAATCACCAACACCCCGATAAAAACATTGGTAAAATTCAAATCCCAACCCAATATAGAAGATAATATAATTGATGGCGCATAGATTGTAATTCCTGAAGCCAATCCACGCTGCGTTAAAAATAAAAATGCTGTAAGTTGCCTTACCCTAATGCTAAATCGAGATTCTAAAAATTCGTAAGCTGTATAAACTTTCAAACCATAATAAATGGGTATTATAAATGCCGATATAAAAATCATAGCCAAAGGCAATCCAAAATAAAACTGCACAAAACGCATTCCGTCTTCATAGGCTTGACCAGGCGTAGATATAAAGGTAATGGCAGATGCTTGTGTGGCCATTACCGAAATCCCAATTTGCCACCACTTAAGCGAATAATCACCTAGAAAATATTCGCGAATATTTATACTATGGGATGTTTTGAGTGATCCATAAATCACAATAAATAGTAAAGTGCCCATCAATACCACCCAGTCAATCCAACTCATGCCATCCAATATGTTATTAAAGCCATTAAACACACAATACTCAAAAAAATTATAAGCACCAAGAAGTACCATACGGCCCAGGATGAAAATATAGGTGGTTTTTCTTGTTGCATTGCTTTCATGATGCTGCCAAAGTACAAAAATCCTGCTTGCTTTGTCACTCCACATTTCATATAGCTCATTAAAAAAGAAATTGTTGCCTTTATATTCCACAGCTTACCAGAATTTTTAAAAATACTGATTTAAAATGTTTATACTTGCCTGTAACCTTCAATCAAATTTTTTCATGCGTGACTATATCCTTTCTATAGATCAGGGTACAACCAGTTCGCGTGCCCTGCTTTTTGACCGAAATGGAAATATTGTTACAGTTGCTCAAAAAGAATTTACCCAATATTTTCCCTCACCAGGCTGGGTAGAACACGATGCAAATGAAATTTGGAGTACGCAGGCCTCCGTATGTGTAGAAGCCTTGCAAAAGGCAGGAATATCTTCTGGCAATATTGCAGCCATTGGAATTACAAACCAACGGGAAACAACAGTGATGTGGGATAAAGAAACAGGAAACCCCATTGCTCCAGCCATTGTATGGCAAGACCGTCGTACAGCTGGTTATTGCGATGAACTAAAAATCCGTGGGCTGGAAAACCTCATTCGCTCCAAAACCGGACTTATCCCTGATGCCTATTTTTCAGCAACCAAAATTCGTTGGATTTTAAAAAATATTCCACAAGCAGCACATTTAGCCAATGAAAATAAGCTATTATTTGGTACAATAGATACCTGGATCATTTGGAAACTTACCCAAGGCAAAGTACATGCTACCGATGCCAGCAATGCCAGCCGCACCATGTTGTTTAATATTCATACGCTGCAATGGGATGATGAGCTGTTGGATCTGTTTGAAATACCACGTCATATTCTACCCGAAGTAAAAAACAGTGCCGATCATTACGGCGAAACCCAACACATTTTAGGCCCCGATGCTATACCCA